>NZ_WYEV01000003.1:0-1104688 GCF_015143645.1 Paenibacillus sp. P13VS
TTTCAATATACGTCGAAGCCATTTAACCGTAAACTAAACCAGCTCGGCATGCTAGGCAGTCACTCCAGGCGTGGAAATTGCTTAGATAATGCCTGTATTGAATCTTTTTTCTCTCATTTAAAGACGGAGAAAATTTATTTGAATAAGGCAGCAAACAAAGCAGAGGTTGAACAGCAAGTGAGTGAATACATATTGTTTTACAACCAAAACCGATTTCAGAAAAAACTAAACGACCGCTCCCCGGTAGAATACCGGGAAACGGCCGCAGCTTAAATCTTGTCTTTTTTTGTACTGTCTACTTGACAGGGTTATGACCAAGCAGGCGGCTTTTTTGCTGAAATGACAGGTGTCATTTCGAAGGTTTTTCGCTGCATTCAGTTCAAATGGCATACTCCATCTAATACTTGGGTACGATTGACAATTCACATTTGCATATGTAACAATTAAATAGTAACAAACAAAAATATAATAACTAACGGAGGGATTTTCCTTGGCTAAAGTAAATGTAGGCGAAGAGAATGCACAACCAATCGAACTGTACTATGAAGATCATGGCGCGGGAAAACCCATCATCCTTATTCATGGATGGCCTTTGAGCGGACGATCCTGGGAGAAGCAAGTACCTGCCCTGATCGAAGCAGGCTACCGGGTTATTACTTATGACCGTCGCGGCTTTGGTCAGTCTTCCCAGCCTTGGGATGGTTATGAATATGATACCTTTGCTTCGGATTTACATAAATTGATTTTGCACCTTGATCTGCACGATGTTACACTGGTCGGGTTCTCCATGGGAGGCGGCGAGGTAGCTCGCTATGTCGGAACTTATGGAACTGAACGTATTTCCAAAGCTGTATTTGCGGGAGCAGTTCCTCCTTATCTCTATATAACCGAAGACAATCCTCAAGGTGGATTGGATGATGCAACGATTGCAGAATTCCAAAATGGCGTAAAAGGGGATCGCCTCGCATTCCTGGATGGTTTCACAACTAACTTTTTCACTGCAGGAGACCGTAAGGACCTCGTGAGCGAACCATTCCGCATCTATAACCGGGATATCGCAGCTCTGGCTTCCCCTAAAGGAACATTGGATTGTATTGCTGCGTTTGCTCTTACCGATTTCCGTCAGGATCTGGAAAAATTCAATATTCCGACACTGGTTATCCATGGTGATTCCGATGCCATCGTTCCATTGGAAGTGAGTGGACAACGCACCCATGAATCGATCCCTGGCAGCCGTCTGGTGGTTGTAGAAGGTGGACCACACGGATTTAATGCGACTCACCCTGAACAATTTAATGCTGCATTGATTGATTTTTTACAGGGCTAAGGTTAACTGGACTGAAGGCTTCTGAAAAAAGCACGAAATAAAAAAGAGCAGGACACCCCATATGAAGGAGGGGCGTCCTGCTTTTTCAATTTATACCGCTTTGCTGACATGATGTTGTTCACGAGCGATTTGGGTCGCCTGAACCATGTTGCGCAAGGAAGCAACTGTTTCTTCATGTCCACGGGTTTTCAGGCCGCAATCGGGATTAATCCAGAACAGCTTGGGATCCAGCACACGCAGGGCGCGCTCAATCATGGTTGTCATTTCTTCCACGCTCGGGATACGAGGACTATGGATATCGTACACACCCAGGCCAATGCCGAGTTTGTACGTATTTAATTCAAAGCTGTGAATGAGCTCGCCGTGACTTCGTGATGTTTCTATGGAGATAACATCAGCATCCATGGCTTCAATGGAATCGATCATGTCATGGAATTCACAGTAACACATATGGGTATGAATTTGCGTTGTTTCATGTACCGTACATGTGGAGATGCGGAAAGCTTTGACCGCCCAGGCCAGATAATCGGCTTGCTCATTTGGCTTAAGTGGAAGGCCTTCACGAACAGCAGGTTCATCCACCTGGATCATGCCAATACCCGCCTGTTCGAGAGCCTCCACTTCCTGTCTGAGCGCATAGGCCAGCTGATAAGCAATGTGCTCGCGCGGAATATCATCCCGGACAAAGGACCAGTTCATAATGGTTATGGGTCCAGTCAGCATGCCTTTTACCGGTCGCTGGGTCTGCGACTGAGCATACTTGGTTTCTTCAACCGTCATTGCCTGAACAAACGCAACATCACCGAAAATGATTGGTGGTTTTACACAACGGGAACCGTAGGATTGGACCCAGCCATACTGGGTGAAGGCAAATCCTGCGAGTTTCTCACCGAAAAATTCCACCATATCTGTACGCTCAAATTCTCCGTGAACGAGGACGTCCAGTCCGATCTCTTCCTGAATTTGAATCCAGGCATCAATTTGCTCGCGAATAAATTGGATATATTGCTCGTTGCTCAACTCACTCTTGCGCCATAGCTGCCGGATCTTGCGTACCTCTGCCGATTGAGGAAAACTGCCGATCGTGGTTGTCGGTAAAAGAGGCAGCTTCCATTTTTCCTGCTGAGCAATATGACGTTTAGCGAACGGGAGAGAGCGCACTGGCTCTTGTATACGCAGTTCTGCAACAGCCTGCTGCACGTCAATGCGATTACGTTCTTGAGACTGCTTAAGAGGCAGCAGCGCCTGATCTGCATGATCAATCGCCTCCAGAATGTCGGCTTGTCTTGATGTGCATGCTTTTGTCAGAAGAGCAACTTCCTTCAGCTTCTCATCTGCAAAGGCGAGCGAGCTCTTGAGCGCAGGGTGGAGGTTCGACTCGCGTTCTGTCGTAACAGGCACATGCAGCAGACTGCAGGACGATTGCACAATGAGACGTTCAGGTGCGACCTGTTCAATCAGCACATCAAGCAGGGACAGTTTCTCTTGAAGTGAAGCCTTCCAGATTCCGCGACCATCAATAATGCCTGCGCCCAAAACCTTGTCAGCAGGGAAGCCATTGGTCTTAATGGATTGCAGGTTGCCCGAGAGCCCATGGACGAAATCCAGTCCAATTCCTTGTACCGGAAGGGTAATAATGTCGCTATAATTCTCCATCGATTCAAAGTAAGTCTGTAATAAAATGTTCAAGTTAGGGACTGCGGCTGCAAACGTCGTATAGATATTTTGCAAAAGCTGTAAGTCATCCTTGCTTAATTCCGTAACCAGAACAGGTTCGTCCATCTGAACCCACTGTACACCTTCTTCTGCAAGTTCCTGAAGCACCTGCGTGTAGAGTGGAAGCAAACGTTCCAGCCAGGTCTCCGTCTCGGATTTGTCGTAACCCTTGGAGAGCTTCAGGAAGGTTAAAGGTCCGACGATCACCGGCTTGCCTTCAATCCCGAGCTTCTCTTTGGCTTCGCGATAAGCGATAAGAGGTTTATTTTCGGTAAGTACGGGAGTTACATCATTCAGCTCCGGGACAATATAATGATAGTTGGTGTTGAACCATTTCGTCATTTCGCTGGCTGCAGCATCCTTGGTGCCTCGTGCGATGCCATAATATACGGACAAAGGAACGACACCGCCATCATATGTAAATCGTTTGGGAACGATCCCGAACATCACCGCAGTATCAAGAATGTGATCATAATAACTGAAGTCGTTGACTGGAATGAGATCGATTCCTTGATCATGCAGCTTGCGTAAATGGTCTAACCGAATCTCCTGTAAACGGGTGTGAAACGTGGCTTCATCCAGCTTGCCTGACCAGAAGGCTTCCAGAGCTTTTTTCCATTCTCGATCAGCGCCAATTCGCGGGTAACCCAATACACTGCTTTTAGTCATTTTCATAACCCCTCTTCAAATGTGTTACAGAAAAGTTATCACAGTTGTGAAGTTATAACGTAATTCCATTAAATTATATCTAGCTATAGCTTGAAACTATATCAGACGTGCGGAGATTGGTGGAAAAAAATTGGAAGTTTACTCCATATGGTATGATTGCCTAAATGTATACACAAACATTGACTCTGATGAGAGTATGTCATCGATCTGAACCAATGGAGGGGAAATGATGAATAAAGATCGAGAAACTCCCGAGATGATCAGAGAGCGACTACAACGAGAAGAGCAGCGTGATCATGCTGCGGGTACGTTCAAGAACGGATTGGATCGTGCTCAATTCGGTAATCTGGGGGAACTGGCCAGCAGTCTGGGATGGATAGGTACAGGCGTGGTTATCGTAGTAATTATTGCAGTTTTTGTATGGTTGAAATAATTTTTTGCTTATACAAAAGATCTATCAATGGAATGATTGACGCTGGGATCAACAGGTGTTATTTTATACACATCCGTAATACCAATAAAACCAATAGAGTAAAGGGGATTTGGCATATGTCGTTGGTTGTACAAGCGGCTGCTGAGGACGTACGCAGTGAGGATTCAGTACAGTTAATCCGGGAATTAAGCAGTGAGCTGGGCTTGTTATACGGCGGGGATGGAACTGCAGGCTTTCAACCATCGGATGTCGAAGCGCCTCGTGCTGCTTTTATTGTAGCCAGACTGGATGGGTATCCGGTAGGGTGCGGAGCCATTAGGCCGCTGGATGATCAATCCGTTGAGGTGAAGCGTATGTACACCAGGCCCGGTTATCGTCGAAAAGGCGTTGCTCAGGCCATACTTGCGGAAGCCGAGCGCCTTGCTGCGGAATTTGGTTATACCAATCTGAAGCTTCAGACAGGGCCACTTCAGCCAGAAGCTGCAGCGCTTTATGAAAGGGTAGGGTATTACAGCATTCCGATATTTAGTGGAGACTGGGACAGAGTTCTGGCTTTTCAGAAAGACCTGGTGCATCAGCGAGTGAATTGAAATGGTTGAAGTAATGAACAAACATACTCTGTGAACACGTTATAAATAATTGAATTGAATAAATATTGCTTATCCGAGTACAAAAAAATGCACATAAATAAAGCACCTTCAAGGCCTTTTTAAGCTTGTCGCATGACAAGTGATGGCCAAGAAGGTGCTTTATTTTAGTTTGAAAACGAATAATAAACAAAACAAACGTTGTAAATATAACGTACTTAATTAGTCAAGTAATGACGCAATAGACAGGTGAAATCCTATCCTATTTGACTTGCTGTTTTTCTTTTGAATTCAGTTCAGCAATGAGCTTGTCACCTTCAACATCGAGGTTGGGAAGCGAGCGATCCAGCCATTTTGGCAGCCACCAGGCTTTATCACCAAAGAGAGACATGACTGCAGGAACCAGCGCCATCCGAACAACAAATGCATCAATCAGAATGCCCAAGGCCAAGGCGAATCCGATCTGCTTAATCATAATATCATGTGTGAAAATAAAGCCTGCAAATACAGAAACCATGATAATGGCAGCTGCAACCACAACGCGGCTGGCCATCTGATAGCCATTCATAATGCTTTGGTTACCACGATTTCCGTGTACATAGGATTCTCTCATCGAAGAAACAAGGAAGACCTGATAATCCATGGCCAGACCGTAGAGAATTCCTGTTACCATGATTGGGATGAAACTGAGCAGAGGACCGCCCGTGTCAAAATCAAACAACGCTTTTGCCCAACCCCACTGGAATACGGCAGTGGTCAGACCGAATGTAGCCAGAATACTAAGCAGGAATCCAATCGTTGCCTTGATCGGAACCAGGATGGAGCGGAAGACCAGAAGCAGGATGACCAGAGACAGGATAACGATAATTCCGATATATACCGGGAAGACTTCAGCCAATTTGGCTGACATATCAATATTGACCGCTGTAAGTCCGGTAACGCCAAGCTTCATATCGTAATTGGTTGCAATGATAGAGTCGGGCGAACGCAATTCTTCAACCAGCTGTTTGGTTGCCGCATCGGTTGGACCCGAATCTGGAATAAGACTTAGGATGGCCATTTTGCCATCTTCACTCACACCTGCTGGTGTAATGACAGAGACATGTTCAAATTGTTGCAGATCCTGGGCTATGGCGCCCAATGTTTGTAATGATACGGTTTGGGAAGTGTCCGTAGGTTCCGCAACAATGAGTAGGGGACCGTTGAATCCTTCGCCAAAACCTTTTGTGATAGCATCGTAGCTTTGCCGTGCAGTCGTATCCAGGTTAGCGGTAGCGCCAGAAGGCATCCCCAGTTCCATTTTGGCAACCGGGATTGCAGCCGTACCCAGAACGACAATAACAGCTACAATGACAAGCCAGCGGAATTTAACGACACCAGAGATCCAGCGATTTGCAAACCCGTTTGATTTTTTGTGTGCGTTGGCCTGATTTTTCTCTCTTGCTTTACGAGAACAGATTCGCTCACCCAGGAGACCCAACAAGGCCGGGAGAAGCGTAAGGGCAATCAGCACACTGAATAGTACGGTAACCGAGGCGACGATAGCCATCATGCTCAGGAAGGTGATACCGATAACCAACATTCCACAAAGTGCAATGATCACCGTTAATCCAGCAAAGAACACGGCACTGCCTGCTGTTCCTACAGCTCTGCTGGCCGCTTCGCGTGCATTCAGATTCTGGTCGAAAATCAGTCTACGCTGACGATTGACAATGAATAATGCATAGTCAATACCAACAGCAAGCCCGATCATGAGAGCGAGTACAGGCGTAAAGGATGTCATGCTGACAAAGTTGGAGACTGCAAATGCTCCACCAACACCAGCCGCGACCCCAAACAGGGCAATGACAATCGGCAAACCTGCGGCAACAACCGATCCCAGTGTCATGAACAACACAATTGCCGCAATGACCAATCCGTAGATTTCGTTGGTTCCAATCGGTATGCCCACTTCTTTCAGGGAATCACTTGGCAAAACCGAGATGTTTGTATCTTGTTCGGCTTCGCTTACTGCATTTATAACCGAATCCGTGACACCTTTAGGCAGAGAGTTTTGCTGCACTGTGAATTGGAACTGGAACAGCGCAACATCTCCAGCATTTGAGATTAACACGCCAGGTACTGGCATTCCTTCAATCATGAGTGGTCCATAAGGAGGCAGGTTGCTTGGATCCGCACTTTGCTCGCCTGCTCCAGCAGCACTTTGACTGGCCTGTTGCTGCATAGCTGAAGCATCCGCGCCACTAGCAGCAGCGAGCTCAGCAGGGTTAATAACATAATCCAGTTTGTAAACTTCACTTACGGCCTTACTGATGGCCGCCAAATTCTCAGGCGTATCCAAACGCTCGCCTTCAGGGATATTAAAGATTACGCTGCCCTGACCACCAGAGGCTTGAGGAAGCTCCTTCTCCAATTTGTCCAAGACGTTCTGGGATGCGGTTCCTTCAAGTTTGATGTCTGAAGACACGTGCACACCGTTTATGCCAAGCGCCGTTCCGACAATACCGAGCACCAAAATCCAACCCATAATGAAATACCACGGTTTATCGTAAGCCGTTTTCCCCAGCCTGTAGAGTAATTTTGACATCGAATTGATTTCTCTCCTTCTATCTCTAATGTTCGCCTTTTTCTAAAATCCATCTCGCAAATACGTAAACATCGAATCGATGTACTCATCGAATGAAATCAATTCTTCCTCATCTCCTGAAGGAAGCCCGGGAAGTTGTACGCGTACACTCCCATCCAGCATCGGGATAATTGCCGCACAAACAGCACCAGCAAGAAAGTGATTATACCCTGCCGGGTAACGATCTCCGAATAGTTCACTTAACATCAATTTAGCACCGTTTTGCAAGCGATTCAGCAGGGTAAGCGTATGAGGCATTAAGCTTGGATAGGTCTTTGACAGTTCCAAAATCTGATAAATTCGGCGAAGGACTTCTTCAGTCAACTGCATCTTAATGAACTGATACATTACCTCAAGCGGAGTTGTATCTTCAGGCAGCTGACTGATCATTTCGAAGTATTCCTCCATCCTGTGAAAGTGCTCACCGGCCATGACCACGGCTTCTTCCTTACAGGAAAAATGATTGGCGAACGTTCTTCGCGAGTATCCTGCCCGCTGCACAACATCCTCAACCACAAACCCGTCCATTCCATGCTCTAATGCGAGTTGGAATGCAGCTTCAGATAGGGCGCTTGCAGTCGCTTCCTTTTTAATGGCGCGCAAACTCTGTTTCAAATAGTCTCACCTCCAGTTCCTCAATGGATTTGTGAATGGTTCTATCATATCAATTCATTGCCCATTGTGCAATTTTACCCAAAGTGTAATTTTGCGCAAAAGGAAGTTATTCTTTGTTAAGATTATGTTTGATGAAATTGGTGGACAGCGTTGTTAAAATCAATTATGTTAATACTTAACGAAAGTATTTCCATAAGTGTGAGAGGTGAGAAGGATTACCAAAGGACCTATTACGAACAACACCATGCGAGTGAAGAAGATGAATGAGGAATTGGTGCGGCAAACATTAAGGACAATGAGACAAGGTACCAAATCCATGGTTGCACAAGCAACAGGGTTGAGTGTCGCTACCTGCCGCAGCATATTAATTGACCTCATGAATGCAGGTGAACTTGTGGAACTGGACATGGAGGAATCGAGTGGGGGCAGGCCCGCTCAGATTTATAAGTACAACGAAAACTATGCCTACATCGTTTGTCTCATCGTGAAGGCAGGAGTCAACCATCACTCCATCACGTATGGAGTGGTTAATCTGGCAGGGGAGACTGTGGAAAAAGGGGAGCTGCATACGGAGACAGATCAAATGAATGAAGCAATCATCGTTCAGCTGATTGATCGCCTCATCGATAACCATCCGCAGATCCGAGCTGTGGGTATCGGTGTTCCAGGTGCTGTTCATCGAGGCATAATCAATGTGTCGGATATCCCTAACCTGGTCAATGTTCCACTGGCCGATTCCATCCGAGAAAGACATGGGGTCGAGGTTATTGTAGAGAACGACATGAACCTGACGGTGTACGGTCTATATCAGAAACAGGAATACGAAGATGAGGAGTCTATTATTGTCGCGACCTTCATTGAAGGCTCCTTACCTGGTGCAGGAATCATGATTGATGGGCATATTCACAGGGGGAACACCCAGTTTGCCGGAGAGATCGCCTTTTTGCCACTTGGCCTTTCCCATGATGAGCAATTCATGTTACTCCATAATCGAGATACGTTCCATACACTTGCTGCACGTTCAGTATCAAGTCTGATAGCCGTAATGAACCCCGAGACCCTTGCATTGACTGGCACGTTGGTACAGCCGGAGGATGTAGAGATTATTCGGAATGAATGCTTGAAGTACATACCAGAGATGCATATGCCTCAGATGAGACTATTGAATGACCCAGATGAGAATTATATGTTTGGATTAATATCAATGACTCTGGAAAGCCTCTCATATTCGCTGCAGCTTGTGGAAAAACGGAGGTAACGTGAACTATTACAATACGGAGAGGGATGCTGGATATATGGATACAAAAACGGAAAAACAGAAGATGCTCGCTGGAGAGCTCTATAAAGCTTGGGACCCTGAACTGACGCGTGATCGAGCGTACGCAAGACGGATGACTCGTATGTATAATCAGAGTACCGAAACGGATGAGGAACTTCGAACAGATATCTTGAAAAAATTGTTGGGATCAACGGGTGAGCACTTAAGCATGGAGCCTAACATCCGTTTTGATTATGGCTACAATATCCATGTGGGTGATCACTTCTACACCAATTTCGATTGCACCATCTTGGATGTGTGTGAGGTAAGAATCGGCAGTCACTGCTTGTTTGGGCCTGGAGTTCATATTTATACGGCGACACACCCGATTGATCCTTTGGAGAGAAATGAAGGCCCCGAATATGGTAAGCCGGTAACAATCGGAGACAACGTGTGGGTAGGCGGACGAGCAATCATTAATCCTGGAGTCACCATTGGCAATAATGTAGTTATTGCATCCGGAGCTGTGGTAACCAAGGACGTTCCAGACAATGTGGTTGTTGGAGGAAATCCAGCCAAGGTGATCAAGAACATTGAAGTTTCGCAATAATCTCCTATGCTGTAATAAAAGCTGAGAACACATATCTATGTAACAGCTTGTTGGTATGAGATTCGTGAAAAACAGCTAAATCTGCATGATGGGATGATAGAATTAAATTAAAGCCGATATGGAGAGCTTCCATATTGGCTTTTTTGCATCTGGGCAATTGAATCCATCTTGTGTTAACATGTGCACTAACTAATCCTATACCATGCTTATAAAGGGGAACCCATGTCCATTCGAATAAAGATGCTGCTGTCCTTCACGGGCATGCTCGTGATAAGTCTGCTGTTTATTCTGCTTACGGCAAGTCTGTACACGATTGCGGCAACAGGAGATCTGCAGAGTTTTCGTGATATTTATAAGGTGCATTATCAGATCAATCCACTGACTGAACAGGGAGAATCGATCTTTCAAGAGATGAAGTTTATGGCCAAAAATGAACCGGATGAACTGCAAAACAAAGATTTGCTGCGTGAATATGACATGAAACTTCGAGCCGAGAAGTCAGGTCTCTATGTCAGACGCGAGAACAGCCAGATCTTCGAATCGCTGACCTTCAACCAGCCTGAACTGAAGCAGGCACTGCCTGCCTATGATCTGAACAACTATCAGATACGCAGTACGTTTAATATTGGTGAACGCTTTTATGCCTATGCTAAATTTGACTTTAAGTATACGGACGGGGAACGGGGAAGCATCTTCGTCATTCGTGAACGGAGTCCTTTTGCCGAACTGACCCGTAAGCTGCTGCCCGTGATGTCACTCCTGCTCATCGGGGTGCTCATTATTGCCAATCTGCTGCTGTTCCGCTGGATTACTCGCAGCTTCATTAAACCATTGAATCAGCTGAAGAACTCTGCAGAGCAGATTAAGGAAGGGAATCTCTCCTTCAAGCTTCAGCTTCATTCCAATGACGAGGTTGGCCAGCTCAGCGAAGCGTTTGAGAGCATGCGGAATCAACTGCAGCGTTCCAATGAACTAAGGCAGCAGGACGAAGCCAATCGCAAAGAGCTCATCTCCAACATTTCGCACGATCTCCGGACACCGATCACCAACATTAAAGGCTATATTGAGGGCATTCGTGATGGAGTGGCAAATACACCGGAGAAAATGGAGACTTACGTTAATATCATTCATTCGAAGGCAGTCAGCATGGATAAGTTGGTGGACGAGTTGTTCCTCTATTCCAAGCTGGATTTAAATCAGGAGCCTTTCCTGTTCAAGGTCGTTGACCTTGTTGATTTCCTTGAAGACAGCATTGAAGAACTTAGATACGATCTGGAGGATAACGGGGTCGCACTCGATTGGGATAACCAGTCGTCAGGTCCAGTTATGGCTTCAGTGGATCTCGATAAATTAAAACGGACTGTCGTTAATGTAGTCGATAATGCACTGAAGTATATGGAGAATGAACACAAACGATTCGGCATTACACTTCAAGCAGATAACGAATGGATTACGATGGCGTTTAAGGATAATGGCAAGGGGATACCGGAAGAGGCGTTGCCTCACATCTTCGAGCGTTTCTATCGGGCAGAGCAATCTCGCAATTCCTCGACAGGGGGAAGCGGACTAGGACTTGCAATCGCTCGTCAGATTATCGATGGACACGGAGGATTCATCTGGGCAGACAGTATGGCTGGTGAAGGTACAACGATTTATATTCAATTGAAAAGGCTTATGGAACAGGGGGAGTAGCGGGAGTGACAAGCATATTAATCATTGAGGACGAAACAACCATTGCCGAACTTGAACGGGATTATTTTGAGCTTAACGGATTCACTGTGGAGCTCTGTCATAATGGAGAGGAAGGCTTGAAGCTGGCTCTGGAGGGAGAGTACAGTTTGATCATTGTTGATCTGATGCTTCCGGGGCTCGACGGCTTCGAATGCTGCAGGCGCATTCGTGAGGTGAAGGAAGTACCGATTCTTGTCGTCTCCGCAAAAAAAGAGGAGATTGATAAGATCAGAACCTTTAATTTGGGAGTCGATGATTTTATTACAAAACCGTTCAGCCCAAGCGAGTTGGTTGCTAGAGCTAAGGCTCATCTAACCCGCTACGAGAGACTGCTGAGCATGAGCAAACCGGTTGAGCAGGATGAGATTCACATTCGCGGACTTCATATCGACAAAGGATCACGCCGCGTTTTCTTGAACGGGGAAGAGGTCGCGATTACAACCAAGGAATTCGATCTCCTTGTATTTTTGGCGAGTCATCCGAACCGTGTGTTCAGTAAATCCGATCTGTTCGAGCGGATCTGGGGCATGGATTCCAGCGGAGATATAGCAACAGTTACTGTTCATATTCGCAAGCTGCGCGGTAAACTGGAAACATATCCCAAAAATCCGGATTACATTGAAACCGTATGGGGTGCGGGCTACCGGTTTACGGTTTAAGTTTCGGGAAAAATTAGTTTCTGTTTATATTTTGTTAATCATTTTGACCTTGGGAGTTTCTTTTTGTCCTCTATTCTATAGATACAGGCAAGAACAACCTATAGAGGAGGAATTCAACCATGAATCCGACAACCCGAAAAATCGCTGCATTTCTGACCATATCTGCATTAGGTACAGCAGTATTCCCGCTTGCTGCGAACCAAGTACATGCAGCTACATACGTTACAAACGTTGCCGCAACAACGGCACAGCTTAGCAGTCAACAGATCGAAGCGGCCATCAAGGAATTAAACAGCTTGGGAATCATGAATGGATATGCCGATCAATCCATGGGTGAACAAAGAGCCATTACCCGCGCAGAACTAGCTTCACTGGTGTACAAAACCTTCAGTCTGGAAGACAAGACTGGAGAAAGCGTAGAACTAACGGACGTTAATCCGGCTGCATGGTATGCACCTTATGCAACAAAGCTCGTTGAACTGGGCATCATGGAGGCAAATGACGGTCAATTCAATCCACAAAGCCAAGTCTCCGATGCAGAACTTGAGCAGGTTGTATCCAAAGCGATGCAGCGTGACGTGAAATCCGTTCACCATTGGATGAGCACTTTCTATGCCGAGAACGGGTCGTCTACTCGCGGCGAAACAGCGGTGCTGCTGAACACGGCCCGCCAAGCCATTCCTTCGGAGCAGGCTCAGATTGAGAGTGTCAGATCGCTGAATGCCATTACGTTAATCGTGACTTTTAATAAACCACTTACAGCAGCAGATGAAGTATTTGCCAAAGCACAAACGGATTTTGCGCTAAGTGGCGGGTTGACGTTAACCAATATGCCTCGCCTGAAAACAGGATCCATTGCAACTTACATCGTTCCAACGTCTGTTCAAAAAGCTGGTGAGGTGTATAACCTTACTTATAAAGGGCAAGATGCGGGTTCCTTCGAAGGCAGTGGAACAAAATTAAACATGACGAAGGTTAGCCAAGTCACGAACGATACGTTCGAGATTGAAGCATTGCGGGAAAACGGAGTCGTTGATTATGGCTATATTATTTCGGCTTACAGCGGTGGCCGAGGAGCTAATGCATTCGTGCTGGATGACAAGGAACAAGCTGGAGGACAAACGTATCAGATTATCTCATCCATGCAGGCAAGACAAGTGATTATTACGCCGGAAGGCGGAGAACCGATCGTTGCCAGATACGTTCCGTTTACGCAATCAACAGACGGCAAACAAGAACCGAAGTTCAGATTGCCTGAAGGACAAACGCTGCAATCTGGTGTCCAATATACCGTATCTTCGGATTGGACGAATATCGATAAGGCAACATTCACGGCACAATCATTTGATGCGCTGCAAGTTGCAAGTGCACAGGCTGTGAGTGAAACCTCCATTGAAGTTACACTTGCACAAGATCCTGGGGATGAGCTGATTTCGGGCCGAAGCGTAACGTTAACCTCCCCGAGCGGTGACACCCTGACGGCAACCTACAAATATTCAAGCCGGAAAGGCGCAACAGGAGTTTTCGACCTCGTTAACGATGGCAAGTTGAATCCGGATACGACATATGAAATCGGCCCAGTGGGTGATTGGAGTGTCGCTTCAGAGATAACCGTTACGCTACAGTAAGGAGGCACTATGAGTAAGTCAATCCTGATCGCTATTCTTATCAGCACAATGTTCGTCGTCCAAGGCTGTGCTCCAGCAGAAAATAACAACTCCACGGTGGAGGAGCAGGCAGTTTCTCTGAATGAACAGCTTCTAGAAGCAGCAGGGGAATCAGATCATGAGAGGATTGAAAGGCTAATTCAAGAGGGTGCCGATATCAATGCTCAAGATGATAGCGGAAGAACAGCTGCCATGATTGCGACTTACAACAATGATCTGGCAATGGCTCAATTGCTGATTGAGGCTGGAGCAGATGTTAACATTCAGGACGATATAAAGAATAACCCGTTTCTGTACGCTGGCGCTGAAGGCTACTTGGATATTTTGAAGCTCACGATAGAGGCGGGAGCCGACCCAGCGATGACGAATCGATATGGAGGAACAGCGCTGATTCCCGCTGCAGAGCACGGATATGTGGATGTGATACGGGAGCTTCTGACTCAAACTTCAGTAGATGTGAATCATGTGAATCGATTAGGCTGGACGGCGTTGCTTGAAGCGATCCTATTGAATGATGGGAATACACGGCAGCAGGAAACGATCCAGCTGCTCATTGACCATGGAGCAGATGTGAATCTTGCGGATGGTGATGGTGTATCGCCTTTAAATCATGCCAAGAAAAAGGGGTTCAAGGAAATCGAGGAGATTCTGCTTCAGGCTGGTGCGAAATAGAGTATATGGGAATATCGATAATATGAAAAGAAACAACATAGCAACGTAGAATGTGAATTATCTATTGTGCATATGATTGTAGAAGAAGTCGCCGATATGGCGGCTTTCTTTGTTTTAGGGATAGAAGTTTGAAGTTTGAAATGAATACAGGCCAAATTACTTCGTTTCACGAATTCGGAATCGTAAATGTCAGCGCTGTGTAGGTTACTTATATCTTTTCATTTATAAAAATATATCTTTATTGGTGTAATATGGGTTATCATTTGAGAAGATTGAATCTCGCGGTGTGAATTTTAGGCGGAAAGGAACGGGAAAGTGGAAAGAACATTTAATACGGTTTATTCAAGAGTGAAACGGAATTTGATAACCATGACCTTATTGGGGATTTTTTGTGTATTTAATCTCAACATCAGCGATGAGCGGTGGTCTAAAATTTTTTACGCGTTTTTGATTATGTACATCATGATATATATCATTGTGCTGTTAAAAATGTTATTTACGAAACTAACGTTTACGTTCGGAACAGATTACGTTGTTTCCTCGAAGGGAAAGAAATTCGAAGCTTCTCAAATCAAGTGTATCTACATGAATAACCAGAGAATTGGTTTCAAACTGCATGGCCGGTGGTTAGTGCCAATGGAATTATGTTTCTTTTTTGATAAGAATGAAGAACGCGAAGGGTTACAGCAGCTTCACCAATGGGCAGAGCACAATAAGTTAGAAGTGAAAAGGAGATTCTTTCAGACATTGACGTAGTATTCAGTTCAATAAGATCTGACAATCCGTAAGAGAGGGACTAATCAATCGTGATTACGCTCAGAAAAATTACATTAGATAAACCGACGTACGATCTTTAACTTGGAGGTTGCAGAAGAGCAGCAAAAATATGTGGCATCCAATCTTTCAAGTGTAGCTTCGTGTTATGTTTTAGCGACCAATGGAGGCTCGCCTTTTCCATTTGCAATCTACGCAGATGAACAACCTGTTGGGTTTGTAATGATAACGTATGGAATTACCGGTTATGATCTCCCCAACATCGCTCATAGTAACTACTGCATATTACGGCTCATGATCGACAAGCAACACCAGAATCAAGGATATGGCCGTGCGGCAATGCTGGAGGTAATTGAATTCATTTGCACTTTTCCGGCCGGTCCTGCCAAACTTTGTTGGATTCCCTATAGCCCAGATAACCTGGCTGCGAAGAAGTTATATGAGAGTTTAGGCTTCGACGAGAACGGTGAAGTGTGTCACGGTGAGCTTATAACGGTATTAGAACTCTGAAATTTATTGTACTCGTTATCTCCTTAATAGGAGAAACAGATCGGTTACTTGGCGATCTTTTAAAGAACAAATTGAGTATTGTACTCATCATAAAGATCCGTTTGTGGTTGAGTTCAATCACTAGAGAGCGGAGGGACCATGGATTATATAAAATGGATCAGAAGCAAGGTCGGAAATGATATGATTATTCTAAATTTTTCAGGCGCAATAATTGAGAATGAGGCACAAGAGATTCTACTTCAGAGAAGACGGGATCGAAATGCGTGGGGGTTTCCCGGAGGCGCAATGGAACTGGGAGAATCAGCGGTAGAAACAGCAGTTAGAGAAATAAAAGAGGAAACAGGTCTACTCATATCCATAGGGGAACTCGTTGGCGTATATACAAAGTATTTTGATGAATATCCTAATGGAGATAAGGCTCAGACCATTGCATTTATGTATCATGGAAAAGTGATCGGAGGACATTTAGCTGCCTGTAATGAAGAGAGTCTTGAGTTAAAATTTTTCCATCCTGAATTCATGCCGGAGTTGTTTAACCAGCAGCACAGAGATGCTTTTGACGACTTTAAAAATAACCGTATAGGGGTTACTAGATAGCCTGATGATATGAAGTTACATAAGATCTTATCGTATAAGACAATCTTTTTAATATGCCTGAAAGATAAAACCATGACAGTCCTAATGTCATGGTTTTTCTCATGGTTTGAGGAATATATGAATCCTCCTGACAGGTAAAAATCAATTTCTAATGAAACGTTACCTATATCCCAAACAACAGGATACCTATAATTATCATATGAGAAACATGACCAATTTAACGAATCAAGAGGAGTGAAGAAAACAAATGAAAGACATTTTTCGCTATGACACGATGGAAGAAAGGAAATCTCTGCTGGCTAGAGCAAGAAATGTGGCACTAACTGCATTACAGCAGTATGATCTGGCGTGGGAACGCATTCAGTATATACATTTATCCGATACAATCACGTACAAAGTTGAAACAAGTACACCCGATTCTTATTTGCTTCGAATTCATTCTGATCGTTGGAGCAAGGAAGAAATACAATCCGAACTTCAATTTCTTCAGTCCTTAGATGCAGTGGATGACATTCATGTCCCAGTGGGGATCTCTTCCCTTACAGGCTCTTATGTAGTAGAGGTGGATACAATTGAGGGATATAGACGACCGTATGTTACGGTGATGAAATGGGTGGAAGGGGAGCATGTAAAGGGTGAATTGTCGGGAGCTATTGTAACGAGAATGGGAGAAATGATGGCAAAGCTTCATGAAGCTGTTTCGGGCTTTACCTTACCTTCCAACTTCGTACGTCCGGTCTGGGGAGCAGATTCTTTTCGAAGTGAGCTGGTGAAGCTAGAACGTTATTATAACCGATTTTTGTCCGATCAAGCCTGGACGGAATATCAACATGCTGTCGAGAAAATATTAAGTAGACTTGCTGATATGAACAAAAATGAACAAAACTACGGAATGATTCATGCTGATTTGCACGCCGATAACATCGTTTTCAAGGATGGTTTACCGTATCCAATCGATTTTGGAAGATGTGGCTTTGGTTATTTTCTCTATGATCTGGCAGGCAGCTTAATTGGACTTTATCCCAGAGAACGAATGACTTTTATCCAAGGATACGAAAACGTGAGAAAACTGGGAACAGATTATCTTCCAGACTTGGAATGTTTCTTCATTATGTTCATGATAGAGAACTACTGTCATCACGCCTCTAATCCAGAAGAAACGTCAAATCTAATGGATGAACAACCCTATGCTCAAGCATTAATCAGAGAATTTTTAAAAGGAAACCCGTTTTTGTTTGTTCCGATTGAACCAGTGGACGTGCGGAAGGTTCAACAGTGAATGGCAAACAAGGGAATCATTGAATCGCTACATACGAGTTATGGTTGATTCCTAACTCCCCATTCACATAACTCTTCCATAATTGGCAGTAAGCTCTCTGCTTTGGCGGTGAGACTGTACTCGACCTTGGGTGGAACTTGCGGGTACTCCTTCCGGTTCACCAGACCATCGGCTTCCAACTCTTTGAGTTGTGAACTTAGCATTTTATAGGTTATCGCTCCAATTTGCCTCTTCAAGTCATTGAATCGAACGGTTTGACCTTCAGCCAAAAGGTAGAGGATCACCATCTTCCATTTACCTCCGATGACAGACACCGTATAACCAAAAGGGGTATCCTGAATGTTCTTCACTTTACCTTTATAGTCAGCCATGCTCATATGTACACTATCCTTCCGGGTAGTACCTATCATTAAAGTGCGTACTACGATTATATTTTCGTTCAGTTTATACTAGCCTTACTTTCAAGTAAAGGAGAGTATCACATGTCTACAAAAACGATACGCTTGCTCATGCCGCAATGGCAGGGGGGCAACAATCCTGACTATTCTTTTGGAGCCGAACTTCTAGCCTGGTTGGCACCAGATAATGATCAACCGCTTATTAAGGTACCCGTTCATGCTTATGATGGAACACCACTTGTGAAGGAAAACGGAATGAATGGAAGAACACAACTGCTGGAACAGCTGGAGGCTGCTGAGCATATTATCCAGGCTCACAAGCCGGATCGCATTGTTATGTTTGGCGGCGACTGTTTGGTCGAACAAGCACCCTTTGCCTATCTTAACGAACGATATGGAGGGGACCTTGGGTTAATTTGGATCGATGCTCACAGTGATCTGGTTCGATATGTTGGCTATGATAACGGACATACGCTGCCACTCGGGAATCTTCTGGGTGAGGGAGACGAGGAGTTCTCGAGACATGTGAAGGTTCCTTTGAAGCCCGAAAATATCTTTATGGCGGGATTGGCAGTTCCTACAGAACAAGAGATGGAAGTGATTTCGGAAGCATTTGAAAGAATGGGTGTATATTCTGAGGAATCTGATACAGAAGTCATTCAAAGACTGGGAATCAAAACAGCCGGAACAGAAGAGCTCTCGAGCAGCACAGAAGTGATTAAGAAATGGATTAGAGAAAGTGGAATCAAACATCTTGCCATTCACGTGGATCTGGATGTGCTGGACCCCCAAAAATTCCGCTCTCTACTATTTGCTAACCCTGACGAACCGTATGTTTTCTCACCTGCTGGAACCATGCAGTTACCTCAACTTCTGCATTTGCTTAAGGAGCTGTCTGAGGAAACTGAGGTCGTAGGTCTGGGGATAACCGAGCATATGCCGTGGGATGCGATTCATATGAGAGATCTGCTCAGTGAGATACCGATATTAAATACGTAAAGGTGCAAAGATTCGAACATAGGTGTGGCTAACATTCTATCGGAATATTTGATACGATGTAGGGAGTCTGAATGAATTTTGATAGAAAGCTAAGAAAGGCAGGCTGACCATGAATCTTATCTTTCCGAAAGTTAGCACACCCGAAGAGATCGCAGAGTTGTCCCGATTGGCCGCCGAGATTTGGCAGGAATACTACGTATCCATCATTACGCTTGAACAGATTGATTACATGATTCAACAATACCAATCGGTATCAGCTGTTACAGAACAAATTCAAAAGCAGGGCTATGAATATTATTTCATGCAGCGTGATAATTCGCCTGTCGGATATATGTCTGTAAGAGTAGAGGAAGGCAAAATGTTCCTGAGTAAGTTTTACATCGGCAGGGAACATAGAGGCCAAGGCTACGCCAGCCTGGCGTTCGCTTTTCTGGAGCAGCAATGTATAGAACGAGGCATTAAGCTGATCTGGTTGACGGTCAATCGCCATAACGAATCAAGTATTGCTGTCTATGAGAAAAAAGGGTTCCGGACTGTCCGGGAACAGGTTGCGGATATCGGCAATGGATTTGTGATGGATGATTTTGTTATGGAAAAGGTAATCCAGATATCCTAAACGAAGCTTTCGGGTCAGTTCAACAGGATGAGTTAGACAATGAATGATTTATGGATCATCATAAGAGGAGAAGTCGCTAAATAGCGGCTTTTTTTATTGGATAAGACACGGATAAGAAATTGCACATATAAATGAAAGCCCTTTCTTCATTCTGTGATATACTACGTTGTAACTGACAACCCATGAATAACGAAGAAATATATCTGCTGGTTATCCTCTCACTTTCACGCGCAAAGGAGATGTCTGGATGTTTAATGTTCTTGTTGTGGATGATGAGTGTGTTCAAAGAGAAGGAATCAAGGATTTGATCGCCCTGTATGGATTTCCTTTTCACATCCTGGAAGCAGAGAACGGTAAGAAAGCGGAGCAGCTATTGATACAAAATGCAATTGATATTCTGATTACCGATGTCAAAATGCCGCTTATGGACGGACTTGAACTTAGCAGGATCGCACGCAAAACACAGCAACATATCGATATCGTTATATGCAGCGGATACGATGAGTTTGAATACGCACGCAGTGCCCTAAGGCTCGGTGTCGTCAATTATTTGCTCAAACCACTTATGAAGGAAGAGTTTTTGCAGGTGATGGTGGATATTACGAAAATGAGTCCTTACGCTGGGATGCCTGAGCCTGAAACGATGGAAATGAAGGTGATCCGGCAGGTGAAGGACTATGTGAAGGATCATTATCAGAAAGATATCTCCCTAACAGAAGCAGCCCACGACGTCTACCTGTCCCCAGGATATTTAAGCATTCTGTTTAAGAAAGAAACCGGAGAGAACTTCTCCAAATATCTCACGGATTACCGGTTGAGCCGTGCGAGCCATCTGCTTGTTCACTCCAATATGAAAATTAATGATGTGGCAGTGGCTGTCGGCATCGACAACCATTCATATTTTGCCAAGCTGTTCAAAAACAAGTTCGGCGTTAGTCCGTTACAGTTCAGAGAGTGCGGGGTGCTTCATGATCGGATGGATCAAGAGCAGGTTCAATGATATCAAGTTCCGTAACAAATTATTGCTGTCTCATCTGGTCATTGCCCTCATTCCGATTCTTTTGCTGGGACTGCTCTCCTTCATTCAATCCTACCGTATTCAGATGAGAGAGCTGCGAAGCGAAGCTGAAGCAAGCCTGGAGCAGGTAGCCAGCATTATGGATTACAAAATCAATCGTTACAATACATTAAGTGAGTTTATCGTACTCAATCGGGATTTCTCTCAGATATTCACCAAAGACTATGATGAAAATTATTATCAGATGTACCTGGATTTTCGTGACATTATGGAGCCGTTGATCTCGAACATTAAATTGATGGATGATGATATTGAAGGGATCACCTTCTACACCTCAGGAGAGCTGCTCGGAATTCGCAATAATATTTTGCCCATAGGGGAGCTAAGGAGCAAGACGTGGTACGATGGTTTTCGGGGTAGACGCTGGATTGTGGACGGAGAGAAGCTCTACCTGGTTCAGGAACTGATCAGCAATCCCAAAGACAGCAACTTTATGGTCATATCCATACAGCATGACAGCATTTTTGGAGATCTGGATAATCTGTCTGAGCACGTATCCGTTCATATGGAAGATCCGGAACAACATATCATTTTTCAGGACAACAGAAAGCAGATTGGTGCAGTTGATTTGGAGAAAAGGGAAATAACAGACCTGAGTTTAAGTCGATCTCTTGCCAGCAATGGCTGGACGATCTATTACAATTTGCTGAATACCAATGCCTACGCGAATGCAATGAGCATTTTTCAAATCACGCTATTCGTCATCATCCTCAGTCTGATCATTACCTTTCTGCTTATATATATCATCTCCACTAACTTTACACGCCGAATTCTTCGCCTCAAGACCAAAGTCGACAAGGTGGAACGAAACAATCTGGATGTAATCATTCAGAGCTCCTCCCGTGATGAATTTGGTGAGCTGACGAATGGGATCGGGAAGATGCTCAGAAGGATCAACAGTCTGATCTCACAGGTCTATCGCGCCGAGATCGCCAAGAAGGAAAGTGAATATAACAGGCTGATTAGTCAGATTAATCCTCATTTTCTGTATAATACACTCTCATTTATCAGATGGAGGGCCGAGAAGAAGGCTGATATTGAAACAAGCTATATGGTATCTGCGTTAGCACGTTTCTACAGAACGACGTTGAATCAAGGAAGGCATATGACCACGATTGAGGCTGAGATTCAGCATATTAAGGCTTATCTGGACTTGCAGCTCATTATGAATGATGGTCTGTTTGACGTGGATTACGATGTTGACGAAGCGGTACAGCTGGAACAAATCATTCATTTTGTACTGCAGCCCATTGTGGAAAATGCCATTAAGCATGGTTTTGTAGAGGCAGAAGCGAAGGATTACGGCATTCAGATTACCGTTCGGCGAGTGAGTGAAGGCATTAGATTAGCTGTTACGGATAATGGCGTAGGCATGACCTCACAGCAGATCACACAGCTGTTAACCAGTGAAAATGGAGGCTGCGGTGTGCGCAATGTTAATGACCGAATGAAGCTCTACTACGGGCAGGACTATGGGCTCGTTATTCGTAGTGAACCCGGTTACGGAACAGAAGTATCCATGGTGATTCCGGCATCTTCACCGTAAGCAGCAGGAATGCTTCAAATAAAATGCTAAGAAACAAAGGCGGTTGCTGCGGCAGCCGCTTATTTGGTTTATGAGTTAGAAATTACTTGTTTAACACTATAGTTGAGGTCATGAAAAAAGTGATACATATCCGAAAAAAATTGCATATACGCCAAAAATGAAAACGCATACAATTTGGTTATTCAAGTAAATCACATAAAGGGGATGACAGGATGCACAAACGCAGCAAGATCGCTTCACTGCTGATGGCCTGTATGGTGCTGGTTGTATTCAGTGGCTGCAGCGGGGGGAACAGCGATAACGCACAGCCGCAGATATCCGAGCAGGACTACGAACCTTACGGCAAATATGAGACGCCAGTCGAGTTCACGATCGGCCGTAATACCAATCATGTGAATAACCTGCCTCCGGGTGACACCATTGAGAACAATTTGGCCACTCGGTATGTAGAAGATCGGGTGAATGTCAAAGCGAAGGTGGCTTGGGAAACAGATGACATGGATCAGAAGCTGTCCTTGTCCATGACTACGGGTGAATTGCCTGACGTTATGTTAGTTAGCCGGGAGATATTTAATCAGTTAGTAGATAATGATCTGATCGCCGATATGACAGAGGTCTATGAGAAGACAGCATCTGAAGGCGTGAAGAACATCTATGCTTCCTACGGCGATTTGCTGCTCGATCAGGTGAAAGTCGATGGCAAAATTATGGGGCTTCCGATGACAAACATCGGTAATCAGCACCAATTGCTGTGGATTCGGAAGGATTGGGTAGATAAGGTGGGTGCCAAGCTGCCGGAAACCGCCGAAGATGTGTGGAATCTCGCCAGAACATTTGTTGAAAAGGACGTATCTGGCACAGGCAAGACGGTGGGTATTGTGATGGATTCGAATGCGATGAATTTTAGCCCGATGTTCGCTACGCATGGCGCATTTCCAACGAATTGGATCGAGAAAGATGGTCAGGTGGTATACGGATCCGTTCAGCCTGAGATGAAGCAGGCACTCGCTGAGGTTAGCTCCATGTACAAAGAAGGCTTGATTGATAAACAATTTGCCGTCCGCTCGAGTGAAGAGAAGGAAGCACTGGTGATCAACGGGCAGGCAGGAATGGTCTTTAATCCATGGTGGATCGGCTATACCAATTACAAGGATTCCATCAAGCAAAATCCCGAAGCCGTATGGGTCGCGGTATCTGCACCGCTTGATCAGAACGGCAAGTTCAGAACGATTCGTCAGGATCCTGTAGGGGGAGGAATCGTTGTCGTGAACAAGAATTTTGCCCATCCTGAAGCCATAATGAAATCGGTCAATCTGACGACGGACTTCCTGTATTCCTTAACGGAAGATGCAATCAACTACAAGAAGGAACATCCCGATGAGATGTTGACGGATGCGAGCCGCTGGAATAACGATCCTACTCAGATTCCAATGCAGGTCGATTATGACGATGTGCTGAAGCGCTATTACGAAGATCTCATAAAAGCCGATGAGTCTGGAGATGCTTCTGCCGTTCAGGAAGATCGGGTTGTCTCGTTCAAGGCTTATCAGGAATTCAAAGAGAAAGGCAATGACGTTGACGTCAACACCTATGGCGAATATCTATCTCGAATTGAAGGACAGCGAGAAGCGAATAATCCCAATCTGGAAGTGACTCCTGCAGGCTTTTACGGGACGACAGAGACGATGAAGCTGAAATGGGCGAACCTGCAAAAGCTGGAAGAGGAGACGATCCTCAAGATCATTATGGGGCAAGCGCCTATTGATGAATTTGATACGTTTGTCGATACATGGAAGCGCACAGGCGGAGATGAGATTACGGAGGAAGTCAACGAGATGGCTCAAAGGTAATACAGACTGTGTGAAACAGGAACGCAGCATAGCGGAAGCCTGATACCAGACTTCCGCACCTTCCTTTAGCCATATGAACTGTCTATAGATAGAGCAAGATGGAGGTGAGAAGGCAATGGCGCAAGCAGAAACGACAATACCACCTGTAAGGGAAAAGCGCTCAGTTCAGAAGAAACGTAAGCGATTTGACGAAATGACTTATCATTTTATGCTGCTGCCCGGCATGGTGATGCTGTTTATTTTCTCGATTGTGCCCATGTTTGGCGTAATCATGGCGTTCCAGAAGTTCATTCCTGCCAAAGGCATATTCGGTTCCAAATGGGCGGGGCTTAGCAACTTCACCTATATGTTTCAACTGCCTGACGCGAAGCAGATTTTTATCAACACGCTGGTCATTGCGGTCGGGAAAATTGTGCTGGGATTAATTGTCCCTATTGTATTCGCCCTTCTGCTTAATGAGGTTCGTCTGAAAGTGTTCAAGAGTTCGATTCAAACGATTGTGTACTTACCGCATTTTATGTCATGGGTTGTCTTGGGCACGATGCTGACCATGATATTTTCTTTTGACGGCATGATTAACAATTTCCTTGAGCTTCTCGGTTTGGAACGCATTATGTTTCTGGCAAGCAACGATTGGTTCAGACCGCTGCTGATTGTAACGGATACCTGGAAGGAGTTCGGTTATGGAACCATAGTCTATCTGGCGGCACTAACGGCAATTAACCCTGCCTTGTATGAATCCGCTGCCATGGATGGTGCGAATCGTTGGAAGCAGACGCTCCACATTACGCTGCCAGGCATGTTCCCAACCATTATCCTGCTGGGTACATTGAGTCTTGGAAACGTACTCAATGCCGGATTCGATCAGGTGTTTAACCTGTATAATCCGCTCGTATATGAAACGGGTGATATTATTGATACCTTTGTGTACCGTATGGGTCTGATCAATATGCAGTATTCGTTCGCAACAGCCATTGGTTTGATGAAATCGGTCATCAGCTTTGTTCTGATTGTCATTTCGTATAAACTGGCTTCCAAGTATGCGGGGTACAGAATTTTCTAGGAGGGCTAGCATGATTCAATCCAAAACACTCGGTTCCAGGCTATCCCGACTATTGATTATGTTCACGTTGATCCTGATTACTTTCATGTCCCTGGCCCCGATTGTAAATACGATTATGGTTTCCATCAGCAGCAGTACGGCAGTTAATGCAGGCCGGGTTTACTTTCTTCCGGTGGAGCTGAACTTCTCATCCTACGCACAGATTTTGAAAGATACGAAGTTCTGGAATGCGTTTCTGATTTCGGTTGAACGAGTGGTGCTTGGCGGTGCGATCAATATGATTTTGACCATTCTGATGGCCTATCCCTTGTCACGCAGTATTTCACAGTTCAGATCCCGGAACACTTACATGTGGATTATCGTGTTTACAATGTTATTCAGCGGAGGGATTGTTCCTTGGTACATGGTAATTAGCAAGCTAGGGCTGATTAACAGCATCTGGGCGCTGGTTTTACCAGGTGCGGTACCCGTATTCAATGTGATTCTTCTCATGAACTTCTTCAAAGGCATACCCAAGGAACTTGAGGAAGCTGCCTTTATTGACGGAGCGGGTCCGATCAAAATTCTGCTTAACATCTTCATCCCGATTTCCATGCCGAGTCTCGCGACCATTATGTTATTTGTCATCGTTGGACATTGGAATAACTTCTTTGACGGAATCATTCTCATAAACGACAGCTCCAAAATACCACTACAGACTTACCTGCAGCGGCTTAGTCTCACGCGAGACCAAATGCAGAATCTCTCTGTTGAACAGCTGCAGCAGTACAATAAAATTTCGAACACGACTTTGAATTCTGCCAAAATTCTGGTCTCCATGATTCCCATACTTTTAATCTATCCTTTTCTACAGCGTTATTTGATTCACGGTATCGTCCTCGGGGCAGTGAAGGAATAATCTGATGACTTTAAGAAAGGAAGGGTATTCGAATGCGAAAGAAGAAAATCGTAAGTCTTACTGTGGTCCTTAGTATTATTTTAGTCACTACGATGGGTGCAAGTGGTGGAGGCAAAAAGCACTATGCCAGTCAAGCGCAGTGGGCGCAAGAGAAACTGGATGAATATTACTGGAACGATGAAGCACAAATGATGAATAACGCTTATCCTTCGACACCGGAAGGTGAAGAGCCTCTGAATTATTGGTGGAAGGCTCATGCGGTTGATGCACTGGTAGACGGATACGAACGAACAGGAGACAAGGCGTATACGGAACGGGCGGAAGAACTGGTGCGGAGTATTATTGAACGCAATGGTTCGCTTCATAATGAATTTTATGATGATATGGAATGGCTCGCTCTTGCTGCTCTCCGTCTATACGATGCCACAGGCAGTGAAGAAATGAAAGATTACGTGCTGGAGCTCTGGGCGGATATCAAGACAGCCTGGTGGGAGGATGATTTGGGAGGCATGGCTTGGAAGAAGGACCAGCGATACAACCGTAATGCGTGTTCAAGTGGTCCGGCTTCGATTCTGGCAGCCAGGCTGTATGAGCGTTTTGGCGATCCTCAGGATCTGGAATGGGCTCAAAAAATATACGAATGGGAAAAACACTATCTCGTTAATCCGCAAACAGGACTCGTCGCAGACGGCTTGGTGCTGCGTGAAGACGGTACTCTTGATGTGAATGAAGCTTGGATCTTCACCTATAACCAGGGCACATTCATAGGTGCTGGAGTGGAGCTTTACCGGATTACGGGAGATCAGGTGTATTTGCAGGATGCAGAGAAGACAGCAGCAGGCTCCCTGAAGTCCTTGACGAATGAGAAAACGGGGATTTTCCTAGAGGATGGGGATGGAGATGGTGCCTTGTTCAAAGGCATATTGATCCGTTACATGGTGGAGCTGTATGATGCCGGGCATAACAAAGCTCTGAAGAAAGCGATCTTCCGGAATGCAGATGCGTTATGGAAGGGCAGCCGGAACAATGGATTATTCGGTCAGGCGTGGGGTCAACCCGCCCAGAATCCGCTCCATCTTACGGCTCAGCTAAGCGGCGTTTTTCTGCTGGAGGCAGCTGCGAAGCTGGAGGAAGGTACACGTTCCAAGCCAGGAAAACTTCAAAAATAGCAGCAGTTAAAATAAGCGATTGGATTAGACCTTTTGACCATGAGCAGTCCGGGTGGTCGTAAAACGGAAAAGAAGCATCGTAGCCCTATTAAGGGTTACGATGCTTTTAAACGTTGGGGTACTAAGCCACAGGATGGAGACTATTTGATCGCAGGCAATTGCTTACTTTCTCGAATGAGGGAGAAATAGTCATCCGCTCGAACCACTTCAAATTCTTCTCCCAGCTCTTCGGTGATTGCAAGTGCATCCGATGGAGTCATGCTCCAGGCAAGCAATCCAAGAGAAACGAACAACGGCGACTTTCCATCCCAGTTCGCTTTTGCTTCATTGAGCACCTGTAACCCATCCTGTGCCGTACTTATCCCGCGAATCGTAGATACGGGCAGACTCTTGCCAACGATTTCAACCCCATACTTATCTTCATAACTAATGAATAGACCTGGCGAATGATAGTCCTTCTCGTAAGCGTTTGCCTTAAATGGGGTGAGTGGGATATTTTCGCTGTCTTCCCGGTTTAAAACATACGAGATCGTCATGCCAGTCTTTTTGAGGTATTTTTCGGTTTGTTGCAAAAATTGCCGGAAGCTCGAATCAGGCCATGCACCTGGATAGAAATATCCCGCACCGGATGGTCCGGCAATCAGCAGATCATTGGCAGTCGCCGTATTTACATAATGATTCAATATCGCTGGTGCGCCCTCATAGAGAAGCGGGCTTGACGTCCAGTTGAGTGGAACCTTGCCTCGCGCCGGATCATCCCACATTACTCGCATGCGATGCTGGTTGTACTGAAAATTATCGCCTTCGGTGAAGGTATAAGTTACATAAATTTTGTTCTCCAACTGGGGACGTGGAGCTTTTTTGACTGGCTTGAACTTCGGCTCGGTTCCCGAGAACACAGTCAGATTACTGAACCAGTCGGCAGCGAGTACGTAAACGCCGTAACGGGAGGCAATCTCAACGGAGCTGAATTCACCTTCCACATCATTGCTGAACCAGCCCAGGTAGGGAGTTCCCGATTTTACATCAGACATGATTTTTTCAAATAGAGCTTTTTGCTCAGGTACATTGGAGTCAAGCCAAAACACCATCGCTTTGTTGGCGACCGCATAGTCCCGTAAATAACCATAGGGTTCACGCTGTTCTGCAGAGAGAGGACGGATATTCCCAGCGGATACCTTATACTGGTTCCACATGTCCACTTCAGCCGTGAGTTCATTCGTTCCGGCAGGAGGACTGAATTCATACACAAAATAATTGCCATTATCGGCGAATCGGTGGCCACCTTGACCCTCAGCAACCTTGGAATTCTGTCTGTCATACAGAAATGCTTCTTCTTCAGGGGTTCCCGCAACAAAGTTTGCAATGACTTTGCCATCTGCCTTAACTGTAACTTCATGCACGGCGGGTCCCCAGCCATCCTGAGTAATGGCGTCATCAAACCGAAGGTATACCTCGGAATTGCCAAGTAGGGAAGAGAGGTCAAGGGAGTATGTGTCTCGGTTGCTGGCATCACGTACGGGCTGCTCTTCCTCAGCAATGGTCACAAAGGACTCCGGGAGGCCGGATGGGATTCGAATCGCTGTATCCGGAGCGAGTCCGACTAACATCTGGTGGGTCGTTTTCTTCCACAGATTCTCATATTGCCAGGTATAAGCATCAAGCCGGCTGCTGAACTTCCCCTGCAGATCATCAAGGATTTTCAGTTTATATGGGGCTTTGGATAATTGGGCAGCAAGCTCTGGACTGGCAACAACTGCATCTTTCAGACCAGCCAGCGTGGTGGCCACATTAATTGAATCAGGCAACTTCGGGTCATACACAATCATGCCTTTGATATCGTTGCGGTATGCCGAGAATACTTCCCAGTAGTCCTGATGAAGCGTATAGGGCACATTGAGATCATTGAGCCAGGTCATTTTACCTTCTTCCTGGGATTCGATCAGATAAATCCGTGGTTGTTTCCTGTTAACGATCCCCTGCAGCGTTGCAAAGAGCAATTTGATATCACCTGGCGCATCATAGATATCAGCAGCATCCAGATGTTTCGGCTTCTTGAAACGGGGTAGTTCCCGGTTTGCTTTGGAATCCACAGGCTTTGTGGTTTGAACCGCGGTTTCCGAAGCAGACGCCGCTCCAGCAGTTAAGGAAAAAGCACATAGAAAGGCTAAACAGACCATCTTGAATCTACGAGCCATGGCGATCTCACTCCTTGTTTGTAGTCAGAAATAAGAGCATGTGCATCCCTCAGTTATCTCATCCTCCTTTTGCGGCCGAAAGCCAGACACACACTTCATTTCAAGATATATTAAATATATTCATATATGTTATTGCAAGGGTTTCGACAAAACTTCCTATTTTTTTTAAGGGGAAGCGACATTCCAATCCTGATTTTTACCTGGAAGAGTTGTAGTATACTGCGGTTAAGTTCAGCTTGTTTATTGCGCTTGCTTATGAAAGGATATATTATATATCTCAAATATTACGAATGAATTGGTGATGTGATCCGAATGAGTACAAACGAACGAATTCCGTTGTATCAGCAAATCCAGGACTATGTCAGACATATTATTACTACAGAAAAGATGAAACCCGGCGATCGCATACCGACAGAAAAGGAACTGATGGATCAGTTCCAGGTCAGCAAAATCACCGTGGCCAATGCCTTGACCGGATTAGCGAATGAAAAGTTGATCGACAGGGTGCCTGGCAAGGGGAGTTTTGTGGCGGAAGAAAACGATATCGCAGCTGCGCCGCGAGCAACGACGATTGCATCGAAGGGAAGAGAAGGTTCACTAGCCACCGGGATGGTCGGTGTAGTTATGCCTTCAATCCATGATTACTTTGCCATCAGACTTGTTGAGGGAATTGAACAGGCCCTTGGCGAAAAAGGTTATCGCAGCATGGTCATGTTTACACAAGGCAGGCTGGATAAAGAAAAGGATGCCATCAAGGAACTGAAGGCACTTGGCGCTGAAGGGCTGTTAATTTTTCCTGTCGATGAGGAAAACTATAACGAGGAGATCCTTGGCATGAAGCTTTCCGGTTTTCCTTTTGTACTAATTGACCGCTATTTGCCTGGTGTCGAGACAAACTATATTGCGGCGGATGGACGACGCGGTACAAAACTGGCCGTAGAGCATCTATGGGAGCTTGGGCACCGCGATATCGCCATCTGTTCGGATTCGCCACTGCAAACTGTCACGGTTCAGGAGCGGATCGAAGGTTATATTGAGGCATTGAAAGGCAAAGGTTCGTTAATTAATCCGGCCCATATGATTACAGATTTCCAACCTTTAAGTGTGCTAAAAGATGCGGAATCCCACCCCTTGTACAGGTATATTGTGAACCGCATGGTCACGGCATACATTTCGCTCAACGGAAGGCTTGGAGTGCAGATTTATCAAATGGCGAAGCAAGCAGGGCTTCGGGTACCTGAAGATGTATCCATCGTAAGCTTCGACGATCCCACATCCATTGTGGAGGAATTCAGCATTTTCACCCATGTGAATCAGTTTGAACGAGATATGGGATACCAGGCTGCGGTTAAATTACTTGAAGTGCTGCATGGGCATGAAGAAACGAAAGGTTATAGTAAAATACTGATTGAACCTGAACTTATGATACGCCAGACCACTGGCAAAGCTCCTCAAACCTGATATGGATGCACATGAGAACCTTCTCCGTCAATGACGGGAAGGTTTTTTATTTTATAAAAAACATATTGAATATATTCAATCCATATATTATAGTCTAGAAAATGATGGATAATCATACAACACAGTCCAAACCAATCTCACAAGGGGGTTAGAATGTGTCCCGAGACCGAAAGGAAGAGCGCACCGGATTTCAGGAATCAGCTCCGTATCATCCCGACTATGATTTGCAGACTGACTTTGTAATGGTTTATGGCATCGACGAATCCATGCCGGAACGTATCAAGCAGTGGAAAGACAAAGGATATATTGTGCATCTCATGACCGGGGTTGCCTGGGGAGAATACAACGATTACCTTGATGGCGAGGTAGATGGTATACCCCACTGGGATGAGGCTCAGACGGATCGTCACCAGCAGATGATTCTTCATGGGAATAAACCGGTTATTCCGTACATGGTACCGACCATTTCGTTCGGGCGTTATCTCGCCGAGCGCATTCGAATTGCTGTAGATGCTGGTGTTGAGGCTATCCATCTGGAAGAGCCTGAATTCTGGGTGAATGGTGGGTATTCCGAAGCTTTTAAGAGGGAATGGCAATTGTATTACAAGGAATCCTGGATTCCGCCGCATGCATCGCCGGATGCCCAATATCGAGCGTCCAAATTAAAAGCCTATTTATATACCCGGGCCCTTGATCGGTTATGTGCCGAGATGAAGGATTATGCACTGCAGCGATATGGCCGTGTCCTCCGCTTCTACGTTCCAACACACAGTCTCATCAATTACACGCAGTGGCGAATCGTCAGTCCGCAATCCCAACTTGTTGAGCTGGCTTCCATTGATGGATACATAGCACAGATCTGGACAGGGACATCGCGTACAGCCAATGTGTATGAAGGGGTTCGCAAGGAACGTACATTTGAAACCGCTTACCTTGAATATGGCGTGATGCAGGAACTGGTACGCGGAACCGACAGACGCATGTGGTTTCTGCATGATCCGATCGAGGATAATCCGAATTACACCTGGGCGGATTATAAACAGAACTATCTAAAGACGGTTGTCGCCTCGCTTCTGCATCCCGGGGTTGCCCATTACGAAGTCGCGCCATGGCCGCGAAGGATCTTTCAAGGGACTTCCCCTACGGAAGAAGGTTCCGGCAAGGAGAGAATCCCCGCAGACTATGCAACAACACTGCTTCAGGTCATGCATACGCTGGGTAACCTGGACCAGAATGTGACCGAAACGGATAAGAATCCGCTGCAGGTTGGTGTTCTTATTGCCGATTCAGCGATGTTTCAGCGAATGAAGCCGGACCCAGAGGCGCCTAATCCAGGAAAGTATGATGGAACAGATCCTGAAGGGTTTCAAGAAGAGGGAGATACCGAACTGCTTGATTTCTCTCCTTTTTATGGTCTTGCGCTTCCACTGCTAAAACACGGCGTGCCGGTTCGTCCCCTTTTACTAGATAATGTGCGGCGGTATCCGGGTTATCTTGCGCCCTACGATGTGCTTGTCCTGAGCTATGAGTTTATCAAGCCGCAGTATCCGGATGTTCATTATGTGCTGGCACAGTGGGTGCAGGATGGCGGGGCGCTGATTTACGTTGGCGATGACAGTGACCCCTATCATGATATTCGCGCGTGGTGGAATCTGGATCAGGAAGAGGGAAGGTCTGGAACCAAGTATCATTCCCCGCGTGAGCATTTGTTCGAGCAGATTGGTCTGAAGGAGAAAGTGGGCGGCGTCCACCGGATAGGCAAGGGAGGGATGGTCTGGCTGAACGAACACCCTGCCGAATTTACACGATCCAGGGCAGGAGCTGATCGCCTTCGTCAATCGGTTCAAGATATCATTGCCGAGCTTAACCCACCAGCGATCCAGTGGCAACCGAGACCGTATTTTAAAATCAGGCGGGGCCCTTACATTATCGCATCTGCTTTGAATGAGTCGGTAAGCGAAGAATTCCTGGTCATACCCGGCCCGGTGGTGGATTTGTTCGATTCGAAGCTCTCTGTACTAAGCCAGGTGGTTCTGAAACCTGGAGAACAGGCGCTGCTCTATGATGTTGAGGCAGGACGTCCAACGAATGGAGAGGTTTCCTTTATCGCGGCTTCCTCCCGAATCGAATCACTGTCCGAATCGGGTGCAGGTTTTCAATTTTCGGCGAAAGGACCTGCCCGTCTGCAAGCAACCGCACGGCTGTATTGCAAGGTGAAGCCTGTATCTGTCCATTACATTGTTCAAGGTCAAGCGGTATCCGCAGCTTGGGAATGGGACCCGGATTCACTGACCGTGCTTGTTCAATATGAGCATGGGATTGAAAACCATGCAGAGGTACATGTGAGATGGTCTTCCTGATTTCTTAGCCCTATCACCGTAACAGAGAGGAGCAACGAACATGCCATACGAACCGATCAGACCGGAACGATTAAGGCAGATGTTAAACAAACTTCGAGAAGAAATTTATAAGCCGATTACCGAGTTGGAAGTAAAGGCGTGGGTTACGCCAGAGCCCGTATCCTATGAATCACGGATGTCGGGAACGGAAGTTACGCTCCATCCAGGAGAACGCTGGGGAGAGCTATGGGACTGTGCCTGGTTCCGTTTCACAGGCAAAACCCCATCCCATAAACTCAGCAGTCATGAGAGCATCGTTCTTTTGTTGGACGTCAGTGGCGAACTATGTCTTGTCGACCATGAAGGAACGCCAGTACAGGGGTTGACGACTATTAACTCCGAATTTGACTTCTCCTTGGGCTTGCCTGGCAAGCGAGTCGTTCAGCTCTGTGAGGCAAGTATCAGCGGAGATGAAATCGAAGTATGGGCAGAAGCAGGCAATAACGATTTGTTTGGCAAGTATCAGGGCGGTTCTCTGAGAGAGGCTGTTATCGCAGTCTGCCGGGAAGACATTCGCAGTTTGTACTACGACACCGAGGTTCTATTGGAGACGGCAGAACATCTCCCACAAGGAACAGCCCGCAAGGAAAGGATCTACCAGACACTCTATGAAGTGTCCTTGCAGCTGACCGAATTCTCGGAAGAGCGTATCCGACTGGCGAAGAGACAAACGCATGAACAGCTCAGTCTTCAAGGGGGAGATCCGGTCTTAACCCTAAGTGCTGTAGGTCATGCACATATTGATTTGGCCTGGTTATGGCCGATTCGTGAAACAATCCGTAAAGGGGCTAGAACGTTCTCGACCGCGCTTCGCATGATGGAACGTTATCCGGACTATGTGTTTGGAGCGAGTCAGCCCCAGCTGTACGACTGGATGAAGCAGCATTATCCCAAGTTATATGAGCAGATCAAGGAACGAGTGCGGGAAGGAAGATGGGAGCCGCAGGGAGCCATGTGGGTGGAATCGGATACGAATGTGCCGGGCGGAGAATCCCTTGTACGGCAGATTCTGTATGGTAAACGTTATTTTCAACAAGAGTTCGGGTTGGAGATGAAATCCCTTTGGATGCCTGACGTATTTGGTTATTCGGCAAGCTTGCCTCAATTATTGAAGAAATCCGGAGTCGATTATATGATGACCCAGAAACTCTCCTGGAGTGAGTACAATCGGCATCCCCATCATTCATTTATGTGGGAAGGAATTGATGGATCAACGGTATTAACACATATGCCTCCGGAGGATACGTACAACAGCCCCGCAGCACCCCGTTCTATTGTCAAAGCTGAGCAGGAATATCTGGACAAAAATGTTTCCGGACACGCGCTGATGCTCTTCGGAATAGGGGATGGGGGAGGAGGACCGGGTGAAGAGCATCTGGAACGGCTCGAACGGACCAAGAACCTGCTCGGCTTGTCTCCCGTTATACAGGAGCCTTCATGGACATTTTTTGAAAAGCTCAATGAAGAACGAGAGAAATTCCAGACGTGGCGCGGGGAGCTGTATCTGGAAAAGCATCAGGGTACCTTGACGAGTCAGGCGCGAAGCAAGCGGTATAACCGGAAAATGGAGAAAGCGCTGCGTGAATTGGAATTTGCATCCGTTCTGGCGGCAGCCCAGTTAGGTTACTCGTATCCCTCTGATCTGTTTGAAACCATCTGGAAGGAAGTCTTGTTGTACCAATTTCACGATATCCTTCCAGGGTCGTCCATCAAGCGGGTATACGATGAATCACTAATCAGGTATGAAGACCTGTTCAACCAAACAGAGAACATGATTGCAGATACTTACAGCCGTTTGGCAGATCAGATGGCTCTAGGGGAGAAGTTGCCATCCGCAGCTGCAGTGGTGTTTAATTCATTACCTTGGGAGCGACAGGAATGGCTTGATATTGAAGGCCGGTGGATGAAGGTTCAGGTTCCATCCATGGGGTACACGGTTGTACCTGATTATTCGAACCAGAGCAGTATAGATGAGTCCGGAGCCTGTATGGAACAGGAATCAGGGATACTGGATTCAGAGTTACATGTAAATGTGGAAGAACGCTTCATCGAAAGCGACTCCTTCTTCGTGAAATTTGATCTGAATGGTACCATTCTCTCGATCCTGGATAAAGCAGAAGCACGAGAAGTCATTCCACAAGGACAACAGGGAAATAAACTCCGTGTGTATCATGATGAAGGAGATGCATGGGATTTCAGCCATGATTATGCAGAGTTGGCCGGTGTGCCGCTAACATTGCATGAAATTCGTGAACTTCGTGAAGGGCCCAGGATAGGACTGATCTTCCAATACAACTATGGCGAATCCAAGTTGACTCAGAGCGTTATTCTTACTCAGGGCAGCCGGAGAATCGATTTTGCAACCAAGGTGGATTGGCGAGAAAACGCCAAGATGCTGCGTACGTCCTTCCCGGTGAATGTTCGCACAGATCTGGTGCATTGTGAGATCCAGTTTGGCAGTCTGTCCAGACCGACCCACCGGAATACCATGTGGGATTTTGCGAAGGATGAGATCTGCGCACATCAGTGGATCGATATATCTGAGCCCGATTACGGTGTGGCTTTACTCAATGATTGCAAGTACGGTCACAGAGCCTTTGATAACGTGCTTGACCTGAACCTGCTGCGCAGCAGCTCGTATCCGGATCCGGAAGCAGATCGTGCTGAACACGAATTCACTTACTCGTTATATCCGCATCAAGGGAATCACGTTCAAGCCGAGATCTATCGAAGAGGCAATGAACTGAACATCCCTTTGCGTGTTGTGGCGTTACCCTCGGTAGGGGATAAACAGGATGGAAATCTGCCTTTCTCAAAATCATTTCTGCAACCGGACCATACACACGTCATGGTGGAGTCCATCAAAAAGGCTGAAGATGGTGACGAGGTCATCGTTCGGCTGTATGAAACGTCTGGAACACATGCTCATACGGTTATTCACCTTGGATTCGATATCGCTGAGGCCTGGGAAGCTGATCTGATGGAGAACATCATATCGCCAATTCCGATGACAGATCCATCCCAAATTTCGCTATCGTTTACTCCATTTGAGATCATTACTCTGCGTTTGAAGTTGTTACAGGTACAACAAAGGTAGAGGATGTCCTTCATGTTGAGAAAGGAGAGGTGGGAATGTGATCAAGTCAAGAGCAACCAACCATCGATTGATGAAGCGAATCTGGCAGCATAAACTTTTTTATTTGTTCATGCTGCCAGGTATTGTCTGGTTTTTTCTGTTCTCTTATGTCCCGTTGTATGGAATCCAGGTTGCTTTCCGGGACTACAACTTTATGGGTGGATTTACCGGAAGCCCATGGGCGGGTTTCAAGTATTTTGAACAGTTCTTCAATTACTATCAATCCGGTGACATCATCCGCAATACGATCATCATCAGTCTTATGAAGCTGCTGATCGGTTTTCCGATGCCCATTATTCTTGCACTCCTGTTAAATGAAGTCCGCATGATCCGATTTAAGAAGACGGTCCAGACGTTATCCTACTTGCCTTATTTCGTATCCTGGATCGTTGTGGTCACGCTGATGCAGAGGCTGTTGACACCCTATGGCGGACCAGTCAATGACCTCATGGGAACGATGGGGGCAGAATCAATCCAGTTTCTGAACAATCCAACCTGGTTCTATCAACTGATTGTTGGATCGGACATCTGGAAGAACATCGGCTGGAACTCCATTATCTTCATGGCAGCCATCGCAGGGATCGATCAGCAGCTCTATGAGGCTGCCAAGATTGATGGTGCAGGACGTTTCAGACAGATGTGGCATGTGACACTTCCAGGCATTCGCAGTGTGGCGATCCTCTTATTCATTCTTGCCGTAGGCAGCTTGATGAGTGCAGGATACGAACAGCTGCTTCTTCTGAATGGACCTGCTACCGCGAGCATTGGGAGCGTACTGGATGTTCATGCCATTAACTCCGGGATTCGTGAAGGGCGCCTCAGTTATGCCGCAGCTGTTGGGTTATTCCAAAGCGTTATAGGACTTATTCTGGTACTGACCGTCAATCGCATTGCCCGCAAAGTCAGTGATGTATCCCTGTTCTAAGGAGGTGACGATATGGAACGAAAATGGTCTGTATTCTCAGTGTTCAACTATACTTTTCTTGCGTTGGTCGGTTTCTCCATGATCTACCCGTTTATTTATATTTTGGCCTACTCATTAAATGAAGGTAAGGACTCGATGCAGGGGGCAATTTATTTTTTACCCCGAAAATTCACGTTGGAGAACTATGCCGAGGTATTTGATAATGCACGCATCTGGAAGGCATACCAAATTACCCTGATGCGCACCGTGCTGGGTACGTTCCTGCATGTGATATTGTGTACCCTTATGGCTTATGCGCTTTCCAAAAAAACATTGCCTGGCCGTTCCTTTTTTACCTTTTACATCTTTTTGCCCACGATTTTCAGTGCGGGTTTCATTCCGTTCTTCATTACACTTCAAAAACTGCATCTGATCAATACCTTTTGGGTGTACGTTTTGCCTCTGTTATTCAATTTCATGCACATCATCATTATTCGGACGTTTCTGCAAGGCATCCCGGAGGAATTGGAGGAGTCTGCCCGTATTGACGGCTATGGCGATTTCCAGATCTTCTTGAGGATCATCCTGCCTCTTTCAGGGCCTGTGCTCGCAACCATTTCGCTATTTATCGGCGTAGCGCATTGGAATGACTGGTTCTCTGGTGCCTACTACGTATCCAACAAAAATCTGATCCCCGTGCAGACCTTGCTGCAAGAAATGCTCACGGAAGCAGAAGCATTATCCAATTCCATGCAGCGGGCAGCGCAGCAAGGTGGCCAGACGGTAGGTGGAGTCGGAGGAGCTGGAGCAACACCGGAATCCATGCGCATGGCACTGCTTGTTATTACGGTTTTTCCAATCCTCTGCATTTATCCGTTTCTTCAACGCTATTTTGTCAAAGGGGTCATGATCGGTTCGGTTAAAGGTTAATCATTTCGATTTAACGATTCTAGCTATCAGGCTTAACCTTGATTCATTGATATCCATATCCAGGAGGCGATTGGTGTGAATAGGATTTGGTCGAAAGGCATGTCCGTATTACTCGTATCCATTATGGCTGGAAGTTTGCTGAGCGGTTGTATGAATTCATCAGGGAACGGAGAAGGCGACGGAGAGGGTGGCGGAAACACGCTGAAAATATTGCATAATTGGAATGGTTCTGGCGGATCGGATAATGGAATTACCCCTATAGAGGAAGTTATTAAGGAAAAGACCGGAGTGACGCTGGAATGGGAATATACCAAAGGCAGTGAGACCGAGAAGGTGAATCAGATCTTTGCCACGCAGGATTTACCTGATATCTATACCGGACCGGCTTGGGGAGGGGAGCTTGATGGGATCATCAAAGCTGCCAAAGAAGGTCAGTTAGTCGACCTATCCGATAAGTTGGACAATTATCCCAACCTCGCCAAGTCGATCGCGGAAGAAAACGTGCCGCCAGCATTATATGAAAAAGCGATCAATGCATATGAAGGCAAAAAGTATTTGCTTTTGCAGAATCAGCCCGCTACAAACGAAGACGGTATCGATTGGCTCTACGGGTTCTATGTACGCAAGGACATTGCCGAAAAGGTAGGTGTGGACCCGCAGTCGGTGGTAACGAAAGAGGATTTTTATGCCTTTCTCAAAAAAATAAAAGACGCCAACCTGCAGGAAAACGGGCAGCCTGTATTTCCACTGGGCGGATTCAGTAACGGTTGGGCAGTAGGTATCGGCAATACGATGTTCTATTCTGGAGCAAGTTACGTAGACAAAGGCGATGGTTCGTTAGAGCACAGCTTCTTCACGCCAGGTTATGAAGAATACATGCTGTTCTATCGTAAACTGTTGGCAGAAGGCCTGCTCGATCCGGATGTATTTACCCAAACAGACCCCATCGCCAAAGAAAAGATTAATCAAGGCCGTATTGCGATCCTCGCCGCACATTATCCGGCCATCCTGGATGCTTCGAAGGAATATGTCACCTCTCATCCCGGAAGCGATTACATTCCGGTTGGTCCGTTAGAGCGTGCTGATGTGGATCCGAATCGCCCTGTGGACCTTGGCATTCAGGGCAACAATGTAACAGTTATCACCAAAAGCTGCCAAGGTGCATGTGTGGATGCCGCACTTAAATTTCTGGACTACATGGCTTCTGACGAAGGCTTTATGCTGGCCAGATATGGGGTGCAAGGCGTTCACTGGGATATGAAGGATGGCAAACCTGCAGCCAATCAGGAATGGTTTGAAAAATTTGCAGCGGATCAATCCGGTAAAGTTCGCAAGAGTGTAGGTATTGGCATTGGTCTGGAATCCCTAACCGGACTTGATCGCATCAACTCATATGCCGGCGGAGATATCTGGGCAGACCAGGACAGACTGGATGCCATGGATAATGCTCGTAAAATCCTTCGTCCAAATGGTATTCAGGTTATTACCGCTTATAATCCGGGGGATGTCATCACGAACGCACCTGAATGGGAAATGTTGAAGCCTTCCATGGACCGGATGGGAGATGCCTGGAAGGAAGCTGTTTTTGCAAAATCGGATGAAGCTGCCATGAGCATTATTAACGAGTTGAGGGATCAATTGAGGAATACCGGATACGATCAAGCCATGCAGTTTACCAATGAAAATCTGAAAGGAAAAGACGTGGTGACCGTCCAGATGCCGAACTGATTTTGCTAACACTTAAAGCTAACGTGAGAGAATCCATGGGCTTTGTATTGCCCTGCCAGAAAGGCAAACAAAGCCCTAATGGATGAGTAGAGTGACGACCTGCAGAAGTTTAACGTGCGTATACATTTTAATATTCAGTGCTGAATAGCCAATAAATTTATATATGAAGGAGATGTAACATCATGACAACAAGTTTCAGGCCCCCAGCGGTGCCGCTGGTAACGGTCGACCCATATTTTAGCGTATGGTCCACAGCCGATCATCTCTATGAAGAACACACTCGGCACTGGACCAACAAAACTCAAGGCATGGTAGGCATGGCAGTGATTGATGGGAAAATCAGAAGATTTATGGGGAAAGTGGATTCACTTGATCATTCTGCGGATGTGGGGGGAAATGCCACACTTGTACAGACGAATCTGACCGTCGAACCTGTGACGACTCGTTACACGTTTGAAGGGGAAGGCATTGAGCTTCAGGTTGAATTTACCACGCCGCTGTTACTGGATGATCTTGAGGTGTTAACCAGACCCGTGACGTATGTTACATTCCTTGCTCGTGCAATCGATGGCCTAGAACACCATTTGAAGATTTATTTTGATGTAACAGGTGAATGGTGTGTGAACACACCAGAGCAGCAAGTGACCTGGTCTTCTTCTGTAATCGACCAACAATTGCATGCATTGACTATGGGAACCGTTGAACAGCCCCTATTGAAGCTTGCTGGCGATGATACAAGAATAGACTGGGGATATATGTATCTGGCGGTTCCCCTGTCCCCCCACAGCCAATCGGTTGTTCAATCTGTATCAAGTCGTGAGCAATATGCACGAACAGGGGCGTTGAAAGTAGAAGAGGATGAGAATAAACCAAGGACAGTATCAGATAATATGCCAGTCATGGCAACCGAGATGGATATGGGTCTTGTCCATGAAGAAACGGTTTCCGGTTATCTGATGTTAGCGTATGATGACATTCACTCGATTGAATATTTTCATCAACCATTGAACGCCTATTGGAAAAAAGATGGAATGACCTTTTATGACATGCTGATGATGGCAGCACAGCAGTATGAAGAGATCAGGAAGAGATGCGACAGCTTTAATCGTGAACTTCTGCAGGAAAGTCAGGAGGCGGGCGGCGCTTCTTATCGAGACATTCTGGCGCTCACTTATCGTCAAGCCATTGCTGCGCATAAGCTGGTTGTTGATGAAGCGGGCGAAGTTTTATTTTTCTCCAAGGAAAACTTCAGTAATGGCTGCATTGCCACGGTGGATGTAAGCTACCCGTCGATTCCGCTGTTTCTGAAATATAATCCTGAATTGGTCAAAGGCATGATGCGTCCCATCTATAAATATGCCAAGAGCAGTGAGTGGTCGTTTGATTTTGCGCCCCATGACGTCGGGACATACCCCAAAGCGAACGGGCAAGTATACGGGGAGAACAAGCTGGAGTACCAGATGCCGATCGAAGAATGTGGCAACATGCTGCTGATGGCGGCGGCGGTTAGCAAATATGAGAAGCATGCTGAATTTGCGCGTGAGTATTGGGAACTTCTGACGAAATGGGCGTCTTATCTGCTACAGCATGGTCTGGATCCGGACAATCAGCTGTGCACCGATGATTTCGCAGGCCATCTAGCACATAACGCCAATCTTTCGATCAAAGCGATATTGGGCATTGCTGCCTACGCATATATGTGTGATCAGCTTGAGATGAAGACAGAAGGAGCTGTATACCGAGAATCCGCTGCAAAGATGGCCAAGGAGTGGGTGTCCATGGCGGATGCCGATGATCACTATAAGCTGACGTTTGACAGCTCCAACGAATCATGGAGTTTGAAGTACAATCTGGTGTGGGATCGTCTGTTAGGCTTCAATCTGTTCCCAAAAGAAATTGCTGTGAAAGAACTCAATTATTACGCACGTCAACAAAATCGATACGGAACGCCACTGGATAGCCGGGATACGTATACCAAATCCGATTGGCTAGTATGGTGTGCCTCCATGAGCGAAACACAAGAGCAGTTTGAACAAATGATTTTGCCACTATGGCAATTCATGAATGAAACAACAAGTCGTGTGCCAGTAACCGACTGGTACGATACCCTAACCGGTAAACAGCTGAACTTTCAGAATCGATCCGTTGTTGGGGGATTTTTTATTCATCTGTTAAAATAATTCATTTTTCACAGACGTATGCCCTCTCAAGGTAAAGTTAACAAGGGTTGACGTATCTTCATTTGGGAACTGATGGAATAATGTAACGAATCGGAATCTCCGAGGAGGCATTATGAAATTCCGTTCCCTTTTTTTTGTGGAGATTATAGGGTTGTCCAATTAACGAAGACAATTACTGAATATATGTCCATAGAGAAAGTACGAATTCATACAAAAAATAAAACGAAAACCCGAGCAGAAGGATGCCTGCTGCAATGGAAACCCAATGGATCATTCGCCGGCTCATCACTTTGCGTGTGATGGAAACCAGAGAGACCAGACCCAGGTCGTGGATCAGAATACCGCACAGCACCCCACAAGCCGCTATAGCGAAGCTTTCCTTCCCGGCTGAACGATAGGAATCAGACAGAACCGCTCCGAATACGGAAACCCAAAAGATCAGATTACCTGGGGAGATGGCTACAAGCAGGCCGTTACGGTACGTTTTCCAAAATGATTTTCTTACCTTCTCGTCCGCTGGCGTGATATCCTGGTCTGCATTTCTGATCGAGTCATAACCAAGATAGGCAAGAAAAGCGGCTCCAACAAGCCATAGAGGAATCTGCACATAAGGCAGGGAGAGGATGGAGGCGAATCCAAAATACATGGCAAGGATCAATGCTGTATCCAGAGTCATTCCACCCAAACCAACCGCCCAGCCGTGAATGAAGCCATTCTTCAAGCCCTGTTTGGTCATCTCTACGGTGATGGCTCCGACTGGCATGGCGATAGCTAGTCCAATCAGAACATATTTAATATACAGTTCCATGTCCATAATCATTTCCCTTTCCTGAATCCGGTTAATGAGACGCTCCTCCTAATATCTGCAGAGTACAGCTTATTCGGAGGAGGCCTCTTTTAGGACAAGGAAGGGTAAACTTCTATTCCTGAATCTTCTCCGCTTGAAGAGCACGAAGAAAAGGACACCGAGAAGGGGAGGTATCATCATCTCTAAGAAAGTACTGCTTATACTCGAGATTTCCCTGCGATCCATACTGTTTTAATTCAGGATGAGCGGGTACAGCATCGTATTCGGCAAGTCGTTCACGAATCTTGGGCCCGATGGCAGCAGCTTTCTTGGGGTGAGCATTCCACTGGTCAAGTACCCAGCGAGGTGTCATAGCGAGCATAAAGTATGGGAAACTCCGGCTCTGCCTGTTGGTGTGAGCAGGGGTCCCGCAGTAGACGAAATAACGCTCATCGTCATAACAGAACTCCCATAAGGGATTCTCCGGGTTCTCCGGTATATCTTCCGGCCATGGCTTTACATCCAAATCACTGACCTGGCTTAACAATTCCCAAAAAAACGCTTCATACTCCAAAACCGTTCTTGTTTTATCCCTTAATTCAAGAAAGAGAATCAATGAAGAATATTCACCAAATGAACGCGAGGCCCGCCCGTATTCCGAAATGATCTCCGCGAGTTTGCGATCTGCGGGCTGGTGATCAGAGCCAGAAACAAAACCATACCGGAGATGCCCCATGGCGAAAGCCTGCGTCGCCGGAATACAAGGGAAACGTGCTTCCCGATCACTCATTTTGGAGGCAAACAAGCGGTAGGCCTCCTTTTTCCATGCTTCCAGAGGAGCATCGACGTTCTCCAGTTCAGAATGTTGATACAAAAGCGACATGAACAGTCCTCCTTTTACCTATAGGATATCGTCCAGAGGCAAAATGGTGACTGTCCCACATCACTTCGCTATGATAGGCGGGGGAATACCATTCAGTAATTTAGAAGTCGCCCACCGTCATGCCATTGACCAACCATTTTATTGTCTCTTGTGTGTGTGATGAATTTATCCAATCTGTGATTAAACACTGCGGGCTGATTCCTAACGCTCTGAATAGTGTCGATGCGCACTCTTGTATATAAAGCGGGAAAAGCCATGAAATTCTCATAAGTCTGTGCATCCTCTTTGAGCCGGATCTCAATATCCTCTGGAATGTGGAAAGACTCAATTTCCATGTTTGGCAGCACGCGTCTTCCTTCATCTCTCATGAATCCCAGCTTTTCAAGACGCCTTACCCGTTCTTTGTTCAATTCAGTCCAGGAGCTGTTGTGGCTTCGGGGTGACAGTCTCTGTGCAAGCTCTGTATTCGAAATTTTCTTCTTCAGCCCATCAATCCAACCAAAGCAAAGGGATTCTTCCACGACGTCCAAATAAAATAGCGTACCTGGCTTTGGAGTCATGCTTACAATAACCCAGCAGGAAGTTTCAGTTCTGCAGCGTGTCTGCAGCCACGATCTTAAGTCTTCTCTTGAGTTTATAGAGAGTAAATTTTGAATTTCCATTGTGCGACTGCTCCAATCCTGACGATCCTGTTTCGTTGTTGATTTAATTGAACTGCACAGGTTGCTGATACCAAAACAGACAATAGTCGTTCATGACGGATGCATGCCCCAATTGACGCAGCATTGTAGATACATTTCCCCTGTGATAGGTACCGTGATTCACCACATGCAGCAGCATGTTGGACAACGTTGTTTCGCAGATGCCAGCGTATGGATTATCAAGTATGATGGTTTGCTCCAAATCGGTTTGAGACTGTATCCACTGCTGGTATCGATCTGCCAATGCGGCGTAGGTGTCCATGTACTCTTCGACGGTAAGGAATGTTTTTCCGTTCAATGGCATGCACTCTTGCAGTGCTTCACCCATTGCCATACCTGATAAAACGAGATACCACATCTGATCTACTGCGTAGATATGGCTTAGGGCATGGGCGATGGTGGGGAAAGAGCTGTTCAATTCCTGACTTAGTACAGAAGAGGGCAATTCCTTGATTCTGCCCAGGATCGTTTGGTTGGCCCACGTGTGGTAACTCAGCATTTCCATTGAAACATTTGTCATTTAAAATATCTCCTTTTGTAATACGATGATTTTTGTTTTTGAATCTGTTGTGATTATAAAAAAAGAAGTATGACAACAGAGTGTCATACTTCTTCGTATAGCAAAATGGCTTGCTGCAGCTGTTCTTTCAAAATCCCTCGAAGTTCTCGCGGCTTAATCACTTCAACTCCACTGCCCAAACCCAGCAGAAATGAGTGAAGCCATCTTGCCTGTAGGGGTTGGTAAACGGAAATTTGCATGGTCATGCTTCCGTCCTCGTTAAATTGCTTCTCTGCCTGATGAAAATGGTCAAGTGCTTCTGCTAATGCTTCAGGTGCAACCCGAAAGACAACGTCACTTATCTGATTTTTCCATTCCTCATTTCGCCAAGAACTCTCTTTTGGCAGCTCACTATGCGGTTGGAAAGAAGCTTGCGTCAGCGAGAGATTCATTATACGAGATAGACGGAATTCCCGGTAATCCTGGCGTACACGGCAGAAACCATATACGTACCAATTTCGATATTTAAAATAAAGCATCACCGGTTCCAACTCACGGCTTGTGCGTTCATTCTGATTGTTAATGTAATCAAAACGGACAACGATATGCTTCGTGATCCCCGACCGTAGCTCACGAAGCGCATGGTGGTCCGTACGATGGGTCTCCAAGTCCACCGTCAAGGTGGGTGTCTCCTGCTCAGACCCAACCGTTTGCAGACGTTCAATCGTGCCCTGTGCTCGCTCATCCTCAAATATAGTGGAGAGACTGCGCAGAACCGTAATCAGAGAGTGAACATCGTACGAACCGAGCAGACTTTTGTCCATTTTGTATCCGTCCATCATGCCATACCCGCCGTTCATTCCCTGATAGGAAACTACAGGAAAGCCAGCGGCACAGATCACGTCGATGTCCCGATATATGGTTCTTGGGGATACCTGAAACTCTTCGGCCAGCATGGAAGCAGAGACAACTTCGTTGTTCAGCAGCTTGTAGATCATAGAGATTAATCGTTCCAATTTCATGAGTAAGGACCGCCTTATTCAACGTTTTTATTCATTATCGTTGGTCGTTATTATATCACAAGTGATTGCTTAACAATAATAAAATAATAAAATTCAATAATAATTTATTGTAAAACGATAAATAATATGATAAATTCAAATCACTTAAAACAAGTGAGGTGCTTTTTGTGAAACGAGGTTCAACATTCTTTCTGAAAATCGCTGTTCTGCTTATTGGGCTTCCCATTCTGGCGTTGTGCATCTTCGGCATACCTTGGTTAGCGAATCATCCGGTGAATCCGAATTATGCCGGTTCGCTATATCCTATTGTGATCATGATGTATATCTCCGTCATACCGTTTATCATTGCGCTGTTCCAGTCATTCCGTCTTCTGAGCTATATCGATAAGAACGAAGCCTTTTCTTCATTCTCAGTCAGATCTTTAAAAATCATAAAATATTGTGCTATTGTAATTAGTAGCCTATATCTCGTGATGCTGCCGTTCGTTTTTCTGGTCGCAGATAAGGATGATGCGCCAGGGCTTATTATTGTCGGAATGGTTCCCATCTTTGCTTCGCTGGTCATTGCAGTGTTTTCCGCTGTTCTCCAAAGACTGTTACAGGAAGCCATTGATATTAAATCCGAAAATGACCTAGTGGTTTGAGGTGAAGACATGGCTATTATAATCAATATTGACGTGATGCTGGCTAAGCGGAAAATGACAGTTACCGAACTTGCGGAGAGAGTTGAGATTACGATCGCCAATATTTCCATATTGAAGAACGGGAAGGCGAAAGCGATACGTTTGTCCACTTTGGAGGCAATTTGCAAAGCGCTGGATTGTCAGCCCGGAGATCTATTGGAATATAGAGCGGATGAAGACGAAGACGCCATTGAGCAGTCTTGATAACGATGCAGATACAGAAGGCAGTCGAACGATGATGTTCGGCTGTTTTTGGTTAGAAAATAAGAATTTAATCATGATTCGAAAATAATAGTAACCTTTTGTGAACCAAATGAAGCCATTGGTGATCTAATGATTAGATCGTATTGAGGAGGAGGGGAATTCTTCGTGGATTTGACCGAGAAAGCAGAACTTGCACGAAAAGGGGATAAGCAAGCATTTGTAGCATTAATACGGACGATTCAGCAGAGCCTCTATGTTATAGCAAGATCAATCGTAAAGAACAACGAAGATAGTGCAGATGCGATGCAAGAGACCATTACCAAAGCATTTACCAGTATACATACATTAAGAGAACCTGCTTATTTTAAAACATGGATTATTCGGATACTAATCAATGAGTGCAATCAAATGAATCAAAAAAAGAAGCGAGTATCTCTGCTCCCTTACGACTTGAGAAAGACTTCATACAAGGATGAGTATGAACAGGTTGAGCTATTTGAGGTGATTGATGAACTGGATGAACAGCTTCAAACAATCGTCACGCTCTTTTATATCGAGGATTTGGCGATTAAGGACATTGCCAGGGTGCTTGAAATTTCTGAGGGTACGGTAAAGTCACGTCTGTTCAGGGCTAGAAAGCTACTTTCTGAGCTCATGCTAGGGGAAGGAGAAGATAAATATGAGTTATCATGATCCGTTTGATCACGAAATTAAACAATTTCTTAAACCGAAATCACAAGACGTCGTCCTTCCCGATACAGTCCAAATGGCTGTGGAGAATGCTCTTTCTTCACTACCTGAGCAAAGATCGAAAAAGAACGCTCGCCTTAATCGTTGGAGATGGGCTGCTGCGTCTATAGCTCTCTTATTTGCTCTAGGGGCGGTCATGATCTATACCGTTCCAACCTTTGCTGAAATGATCAGATCTTTATTTGCCAAAGATAATCCCGATATCGGACTCCTGCGCGCACAAGAGCTGGGATTGGTACATAATCCACATATTAAAGTAAAGGACAAAGGATATACGCTTGTCATTGAGGAAGTTGTAGCAGATCCTGCACGAGTCACGCTTGCACTTCAGCTTTTTGATAAACAAGGAGAGCATGATCGATATAAGCTGAGTCTAGGGGAGCAGAACACCATTACGATTAAAGATGCACAGGGAAACAATGTGGGCAGTATGTACGATATGGGTTATACAAATGATTTTTATTATATGGTCGAATTTTTTAGTGAGCCGCTCCAAACGGACAAGATTACGATTGAGGGAAATATTAATAACCTTGGAACTGGCAATCAACGTACGATAGAAGGAAATTGGAATTTTAGCTTTGACCTGGATATGAAAGAGGCGAACAGTAAGACCCGAGTTGAGGAACTCTCTGGAACTTACACAACACCACATGGAATGACCGTCAATTTAAAAAGGATCACATGAATGGTACAGGGAGTACGATTCGAATTGGAGACCGAACTGAATGATGCAGCCATGGCAAGCTCCCCCGGTGATTTGTGGGAAAAACAAGCATTGAGCTTTCACTTTGAAAATCTCGAAAACGAAGAAATCCACTCCGTAAATCCATAGAAATCTGGTTACATGGACAGCCTGATGACATCTGACTATAACGTAATTGAAAAAGGAAAAATGCGATGGAGCTATACGTTTAAGTATCTCCCTGAGAATGAACCTTACCGTTTTGTATTGGATGGATACTCTATTGCAGAAGTGGATGGTAGCAAGTTTTCCTTTAAACCTGCGGAGTTATTAGAGCCTAAGTCTTTTAAGGTTTTGAAGGATAAATTGGACATCATTGGGACTTCGTTGGAGAAATCACAAAATGGTGGCGAAGCAGATGAACTAGCTGTATTATTCTACGGAGAAATGCAGAATGAAATTCGTAATGATGAGTGGAAAGCATATGATTCTGCAGGTAAACAGTATAATGTGAGTAAGAGAGGAGCATCGACCTTAATGGATACTCTGTCCAACCATTGGGGAGAGGGATTCATTGGCATGGGAGATCGTACAATGGATAGTCCTTTCGAATACCGTATTGAGGGGTTAGATCATATTCCAGAAGAACTTAGCCTAGTGAGAGAAGTGGTCGATAAACGATATAAAGATCCTAATTGGTCCGAAATACTAAATGAGTAACCCAAAACGAACTTATTCCTGTCATGGAGTAAGTTCGTTTTGGGTTTCTAATGAATGAGTTCATACCATTGAGCCCATTCCTGTTTGTTGATTTTTTGTACGGGCTTAACTTGATTAGTCTTTGAATTATATCTAAACAGAATCAGTTGATCAGAGGGATACTCACTAATGTAATCCAGAATGTTCCCGTTTTTCTGCCATAGAACAAGATTAGTACTTATATAATTGGTCGTTCTCGGGAGAAAGCGGAAGCTGTCTTTAGTTGGATCATATATGGCTAACGAGCTTTTTTCAGTGTTTCCAAATGAAATGGCGATCTCATCTCTTTTGGGTGACCAATGATAGGAGGCAATGGTTTCAATGGTTTGATTTCTTTCCTCCTGCAGACGATCATTCAACACCATAAACTTCCCGGTTTTAACATTCACAAGAATAAGGGTTTTGCCCGCACTCCGCTCAGCATGAATGGCTATCCAAGTCTTCGACCGGGAAACATCCATACTGATAATATCCAACAGTTGATCATCGAATTTCCCCGTATTTATGATGTATGCTTGCTCTCCTACGGCGACCTTAATGGATTCAATCACGTTTTGTTCGAATGAAGCCTGATCAGGTTTATTCACCACGTCTGCTTCTAAGATAACATTCATTCCCGTCCAAACTATTTTATTCGCACTGACCTTCTTATTAAATTGGTTGGCGCTTGGGTAAATGGACGAATCAACGACCTTGTGTTCAACTGAACTTTTAACAGAAGTCTTCGAGACTGATTGTTGTGGGACACTCAACATGGATAATGAACTGAGCAGGATAGCACTTGATAAAAGAATATGCGTATATTTCATGATTACATCTCCTTATTGGTTGGAGGAGTGCAGTGAAGCCGATCCTCTGGAATGGCTGTCTGTAGAGATAATATGATGGGCCATCTCATAGGATGACTCGTAGAGGGTGACGTCCCAACTTTTGGCAGCCTCCACATATTTGGACGGATTACGCACAACTATTCCGCTGATTTTGAATACATGGGGGAGCTGCTTCGCGATCCGCAGATAAGCTTCGGCTCTCCAGCCAAATCCTATAATCCCAAAGCTGATTGGTTTACTTAAAAAAATCTCCTCACTTCTCATGCTTCTACTGAAAGAAATATGTATGTGTATTTCCTGTATTTTCTACTCAAGGATACCACGTAGCTGAGCATTTAAAACGAAAGAATTGGAAAAAAGCAGGTGCAACCCGAATATTTAAAAGAACCTGAACGGATGTTTAATCCTTCGTATGACGAAGTTAACCTACACAGCGATATGAGAAAAAGCCCTGAGTTGTTCGATTTGAACGAATTCAGGGCTTTATGCGATCTTAGTTGGAGAATGGGACGGATAGTTGTCCAATCGCAGCAGCAGTTTTAACCGGATACAACGCGACTTGATATTGCGGAATGGCTTCAATACGGCGGAATTCGGCGATCTCGACTCCCTCAAAGCGCTCAATTTGTGCCTGATTGACAAAGGTATGGACCGTTCCTCTGCGCTGCGGCGTTATGGATAAGTGCAGTTCAGAGAACTCAAGCTGCGTGTAAAATTCCTTCAAACCGATGGACCAGGTCTTGCCGTAAGAAATATGATCCGTAAATAGTCGGCCATTCAGGAACGCTTCAGCCACATCACCTTCATAATCCACCTCAAGCCATACATCATGAACATGAGCCGGCCATTCTCCGGCAAATTGCAGCAAGGCCGATTTCTCCGCAGGTTTCTCGATCAACACCTCTGGTGTATATTCAGGCATATCTATTGTATAGGTAGTGAAAAGAGTGGAACCCCCGTGTTGACAATGAACAGTGCTGGAATTTTGGGCATGCAAATCTTGCTCTGGATTGGGATACAGCGAAACAGCAATATGGGAAGATCCTGTCGATGTGCAGATAAGCTGATGATTACTGACCGTTACAGGACAATCGCTGAGAACCAGTGTTGGTTGTCCCCATAGTTCAAAAGTGTATGCTTTTTGCGCTTCTTCTCTTGAAAGCAAAACAAAACGTACGGAACCACCATCCGTGGTTAGGAAGTTAACTGATTTATTTTTGTCCACGCTTGGTTGAATCACATAACAAGATCCGTGATCCAATATTACACTTCCGCTGGACTGTAGATCCTTTAGTTTCGTTTTGGAAACGACGTATTCCGGTGTCATGCCTTCATGTGCATAGAAGAAAATCGTTTTTTCTTGATTTGTATTGATCATGGTGAGCAATGGAGCCGTTGAGCTAAGTAGGGTCACGCCATGAAGTTCCAGATTAAACGGCAGCATCAATCCGATTCCTTCAGGAAGCTCAAGTTCACCTTCAGCAGGGAAGGCAACGCTGCCTTTGGATGTTTCCAATTCGATGCGTAATTTACGGCGGGGCAGGTCGACCTGGTCCTGAAAATTATTCAGGAAAACAAAGCCTGAGCCGTCTTGATGTCTGACACACCAGCGTAATGTCTCTGTATCTGTCGGTTCGATGGTAGACTGACCTTCAGGCAGAACCGTTCTCATCGGAGCAAGGATCGATCCGAAAGACTCAAGGAACAAAGAGATGGCGCGGATGCGGTCATAGGATGCACCAACTCTGCCGAATTCACCCAAGGGAGACTGGTAGTCATACGTAATTTTCGGCAGGAATTGCTCATTGAGGTAACTCTTTTTGCCGACGGGGTTGGAGCCGCCGTGATACATGTAATAACCCAGCAGATTGCTGCCGCTGGCCAGTTTGACAAGGGTCATGGCTTCAATGCTGTTTGCCGGGACATATGGCCTCACATTATAACTAACCTGCATACCGCCAGCCATTTCACAATACGCAACGGGATATTCAGGTGCGTCAAAATGAACGGGCTCCGCCGGAGTAATATGAAGATCACGATACACAAATTCCTTGCTTGGAGGCTGGTCAGGCAGCCAAGAAGTATAAGCATAACCTGCAAGCATAGGCAAAAAGCCTTCCTCAGGAACGGCAGCTCCGCCCCAAGCGGTAGCCGTGAAGAACAGCGGACGAATGCCTGCATCCTCGGCAATGCGGCGCAGCTCGGCCAGATGAGTTGTACCTCCGGTTCCCGAGGACAGAAACTTACCGGTTTTGTAACCCCAGGCATCATTCGGTGCTCCGGCGTGCATGAATTCATTTTCCAACTGTACGGCTATCACGGGTCCTCCGTCCTGATACAGGCTGCCTTTCATTTGACTAGCGATTTCCCGATACAGTCTGCGTGTAAGCTTCAGATATGCAGGATCATTCGAGCGAATCTCAATAGGTTTGGAAACTACCCAATCCGGAATTCCTCCATTGCGAACCTCGCCGTGGCAGAATGGACCGATACGAAGGATAAGGGGCAGATCCAGCTTGGCACACAGATCGATGAAATGACGCAGGTTTCGATTCCCACCCCATTCAAAGACCCCTTCTTCTTCCTCATGAAAATTCCAAAAGACATAGGTGGCTACGATGTGAATTCCACCGGCCTTCATTTTCAGCAGTTCTTCTTCCCAGTACAAGTATGAAAACCTGGAGAAGTGAAATTCACCTACAATAGGGATGAAGGGCTCGCCATTACGAGTCATATAATAATTGGTGAATCCAAAGGCATCTCCTCTGGGATTGGCACCACCAAGCATACCCAATTTTCCGGGATGGATGTTCTTACGGTCTGCATCTATTAAAGATAATTTTGAGATGTGGCTCATTGCTGGGACAACCTCCTTGTGATATGTTCTTTACGATGAATTCTACTGTGTTCAATAATAAAAGAAATATCGTTACAGCTACATTTTATATGGAATAGATCATAGCGAGGTAGTGTGATAATGGCTAAAAAACATGCGGATTATGCTATAGTTGGACACAGGCCCTTTGGAATATTGATCGCAGGTCATTATAAGGAGTTGAACGGATATGAAATTCATCGACCAACGGGGAGCATCGACTGGTTATTAATGTATACGCTTTCGGGTGAAGGGGAAATACAGCATGGCAAAAATTCGATAACCTGCATAGCGGGGGATGTGGCGATTCTTATGCCAGGGCTTCCGCATCATTATCGAACGAAGCAGGATCATTGGGAATTTATATGGGTACACTTCATACCCGATCCCCATTGGAGTACTTGGTTGAAGCTACCTGAAACGTCAGCTCGTTTCATCTACCAGCGGATAGTTTCGGAAGAGGTACAGCATGATTTGCAAAATGCTCTTCAAAGATTGGTGCGTCATGGATTTTCGGATGGCCGTTCGGAACAATATCGCCGATTATCTGAGCTGGCCCTCGAGGAGACGTTGATTCATATTCAACACACCTATCCACCGGATGTTCCGGCGACGATGGATCCCCGAATTGCGGAGATCATGCGGTATCTGCAGATGTATCCTGCGCAGAAAATAAGCATACCGGAACTGGCGAACCGATGCTGTTTATCCACCTCACGCCTCTCTCATTTATTTAAGGAGCAGGTAGGGGATACGATTCTAAATACAGTTCACAAGTTCAGATTGGAGAAGGCAGCGCAGCTTCTCGCTGGAACGAATCGGCAAATCGCAGAGATTGCTGCGGATGTCGGATTCGACTGCGGTATACATTTTACAAGAAAATTCCGTGAAGCCTTTGGCGAGACACCATCGGCATTTCGGAAACGAAAAAATAACCTTCAAGCGAGATTGTTGGATTGATCTAATAAACTGCTGAAGCGAAAGACAAACCAAATGAAAGCATCTATAATGTGTAGAACGTAAAATAAAGTTGTAGCATCAGAGGAGGACAAGTGCAGCATGAACCTTTTTCACATCCAATCCATCATACACGGAACTGATCGAACTGCAGCCTTCCTGGAAGATAACTTTATCGGGATCGATTGGCCAGCTACAGGGGATTTGGAACAACTGCCGACTGAAGAATGGAAAGAGCAAATCGGGCAGCATTATGCCATACCTGAATCGGAGCTGAGCGGGATAATAGGTACCCTACAGGCATTTGTAAACATCATACAGGATGGAGATCATGTCTTAATTCATGACGATGAGTGGGTATATGTTGGAGATGTCGGTGACTACTTTTATGATGACTCCGTTAGCATTGAAGAAGATTCGATATGTCATCGGCGAGGCGTAACGTGGTTGGGACGAATTCCACTGACAGAGATAAACGATAAGGTACGTGCTCTGATTTCGAATGCTTCGATCATTTCAACATTCGAGTATCCACTTTCACAGGCTCAATTGGAGCCGTGGATTTCAAGAACTTCCGAAACGGAAACGGCAGTTCAACATTCGGTTGGCGTAGATGACGGAACAGTGCAGGAAGCTCTCGACGTACTAAGGAAGGCATTACAGAGTGAAGACGAGGAACTTCGTATTCGTGCGGCGACGGCCATTTTACAATATGCGAAGAAATAAAAAGAACATGAACAGATATGTAGAGTAACGAAAATGGAACTAGCAGATATACGAACTTTCAATGCTCATTACGGTTTATGTCTATACACTAAGAAGCACGCAAAGCCCTCATGAAACGAGTGAGCTTTGCGTGCTTTCGTACATATTATGATGTTTTTTCAGATTGCATGCAGGCTGATTTGATCGTGTGTTCGATCAGCGTAGCAATGGTTACGGGACCAACCCCACCCGGGACGGGTGTAATGGCAGATGACGGAGTCAAGCAGGATGAAAAGTCCACATCACCGATATTGCCTTTATTGTAACCTGCATCAATGACAACTGCACCAGGTTTAATCCAGCTTCCTTTTACAAAACAGGCTTTGCCAACGGCAGCAATCACGATATCTCCTGACTTCACGATTTCTTCCAGATTGACGGTTTTGGAGTGACAGGTAGTTACCGTTGCATTTCGGTTAAGCAGCATGGCTGAAACGGGCTTACCGAGAATTGGACTTCTTCCTATGACCACAGCGTGCTTGCCTTCGATGGGTACGTTATAGAAATCCAGAATGCGGATAATTGCTTGTGGTGTGCAGGAAGGGAAAGCGGCGATTCCAAAGGCATTTAACGCAAATCCTAGGGTGGTAACGCCATCCACGTCTTTCTCTATGCTTATAGCATCAAAAGCGGCTCTTTCATCGATATGATGCGGTACCGGGTGCTGCAGCAGAATGCCATGAACGGATACGTCTTCATTTAATTTGGTTATTTCCTGAATTAATTGCTCCGTTGTAGTCTCTGCAGGCAAAACCACTTTAATCGAATGTACCCCTATTCGGGCACATGCATTGCCTTTCATTCGTACATACGTTTCTGATGAGGGATCATCACCAACCAAAATAGTCGCTAGACAAGGTGTAATTCCTTTCTCCTTCAACCCGGCAACCTTCGCAGTCATCTCTTACTTCATAAAGTCCGCTACCGTTTGTCAATTCAACATTAGCTTCTCTGTACTCATGCTCATCATCGCCCTTTCCAAATAAAAAGAGGCAAGGAAATAAAACTTCCTTACCTCGGCCCAGGCGTACGGCTTGATTAGACATCATATGCTCCCTCACGGTTCACCGTGTTCGCCAGTTACATATGACCATATTACCTTGATAGTACTTCATTTTGAAATGTACATCAATCCTTTTAACTTTAGCTATACTTGGAACTGTGTTCAGATTGGTATATACTTTTTTGAGTTAAGAAGATTAAAAGGAGATTATAAGCAGTGTATATTAAAAAATGGCTAGGTGCTGTACTCATTATTCTTGCGACGATGCTGGTCGCAGGTTGTTCACTTGAATCGCTAACTGTAGATGATTCGACCCAGACTCAGGCTGTCTTGAACCAATTTGACGAAGTGGCCAATTATCTTGCCGAGCATCAGGAGCTTCCGGATAATTATATTACCAAGAAGGAGGCCAGAGCTTTAGGCTGGGAACCAAGTGAAGGAAATCTGCAAGATGTGGCCCCAGGCAAAAGTATCGGCGGTGATATTTTTCAGAATCGGGAAGGCCTGTTACCCAAGAAAAAGGGAAGAACGTGGTACGAGGCAGATATCAATTATTCGGGTGGAACCCGGGGGAGTGACCGAATCCTCTATTCCAGTGATGGCTTAATATACAAGACAACCGATCATTATCGCACGTTTGAACAAATCAAATGACCAAAGGTAGGATGGTATGAAGACAGTAATCATTGATGGAAATGATATTCATGGAAAAGAAGAGCTGCATGATATTCTTCAGGCGAAGCTGGGGTTAGATGACTCTTACGGGCGGAATCTCGATGCGTTATGGGATGTCATTACAGGCTTCATTTCAATACCACTAACCATTCAATGGGTGAATTTTGAGGCCAGCAGGGCTGTGCTTGGAGAATACGCTGATCAGCTATTGGAGTTAATGCGTGAAGCAGAAGAAGAGCTGGATCAATTTCAATTGGATCTGAAAATGTAAAAACGAACGGGCAGTCCGCTGAGGACTGCTTTTTTTAATGTGCAACATGTTCCATGAGACTTCCGTTAAGGAGTTAAGGAATCCACAGGAGGTGAGGGTCATTCCCAGGAAGTTATTGTACTTCATTTATGTTCTGTCACTGGTTAGTCTGACAACATCTTGTGCAAGCACGTCCACGAATGCAGATGCTGATAACGGTCTAAGCGAACTATATGTTGCAGCATTGGAAGAGGTCATCATGATAGATTCAGCTCTTAATAGATCAATGGAGTATATATCAATAGATTATGATCGGACACCTGCATTAAGTGATTCTGATGGACAACATATAATGGAGTTCTTACAAACGGAATATAAGGTGGACGTTTATAACCTTACTTATGAACAATTGCTTAAGCAAGGTTTATATGAAGGTAATGAAAGCAATCTCCGAGGAATTTTACTGCGGATCGAAAAGGTTGAGCTGGCGGACGAGAAGAATGAGGCCACACTTGAGGTCAGTAAATATCGATCGAATGAAGGTTCCATCTCTGTAAGAATAACGTTGCAATATAGGGATAACCATTGGATGGTAGTTGATCATAATACCTTGAAAGAGAGCTAATACAGGATAAGGATGGGAGATTACAAGGTTCCACGAATACTAAACAATCTGTCTTAAAAGTCGCCCATGGCGGCTTTTTTTTGTTCCTGTAATGAAAGCTGTCTGCGGGGTGAAACATTCAATATAACTACATTTTACAAAGAGAACTAGAATTAGCTTGTCAAATAGACTGCATCATGATAAAGTGATAACGATTATCAATATCATTTAAAAAGGTGGGTTTACATTGTTGAGGCGATCTAATTCGATCTTGCTTATACTGGCACTAACCGTGCTGCTGGTACTAAGTGCATGCGGTCAGACCAAGACGACGAGTACAGCGACGGATGCAAGTGCAAACACGGCAGAGCAGACAACTGACTCAGCATCAGCAGCTGAACCAGCGACAACTGACGAAGGGGAGACCGTTACATACCAATCGGATGCGGGAGAAGTTGAGGTACCCAAAACACCGCAGCGTGTCATTGATTTGACGGCGTTTACGACAGGATACTTTGTAGCACTGGATGTTCCCGTGGTAGGAGCTCTGTCTGGAGCAATGGGCAATAAGTATATCAAGGATCAATTGATAAGTGAAGGAACGACTGATCTGGGTGAGCAGCCTACAGCGGAACAGCTGGTAAGCCTCAAACCAGATCTGATCATTGCTTATACGGGCACAGAGGGCCTTGATCAATTGTCTCAAATTGCCCCTGTGGTTCAAATTCAATATGGCAAACTCAACTATAAAGATCTTATGCTTGAATTAGGCAAGCTAACGAATAGGGAAGATGCAGCGAAAGCCTGGGTTACAAACTGGGAAGCGCAGATTAGCGAATGGAAACCCAAAGTAGAAGCCGCAGTCGGTGACCGCACTGTCTCCATTCTGAATCCATACGCGAAGGGATTGTACGTATTCGGCCATAACTATGGTCGTGGCGGTGAAATCCTCTATGGTGAATTTGGCTTGAAAGCCCCGACCAAGGCTCAGGCAGAAGCAATTGACAGCGGAACAGGCTTTGCTTCGATCTCCATGGAAGTGCTGCCGGAATATGCAGGTGACATCATCTTTACCAGCCCGTGGTCGGGCGATACAAGTGATGCCGAGGTCGTATACAGCAATACACTGTGGGAGAATCTGCCTGCTGTTAAAGAAGGACATGTCTTCCAGCTGGATAACACGTCGGACACTTATAATGATCCGATCACTTTGGAAGGACAACTGAAATTTATTACGGACAGCTTGCTTTCAGTGAAGTGAACATTGTAAATTAAGCATCTGTGAAGTAAACAAGCGAAGAGCACCCTTATGTCACTAACTTGACAAGGATGCTCTTTTTTTGTTTGAATTCATCTGTTTCAGGGCTCTTAGTCATCGGAATACACAGTTGCATTAAAACTTTCGGGTCCGAGCCTGACATTACTTACGCCGGTATCCGGACCATAAGAGAATGTCGCATAGGCGGAGTAGACGAGCTGGCCATTTGCCGGGGGAGCGACATTATAATCAGAGCCCGTAAAACTGAGCACACACGGACTGAAGAAAGGGTTGCCGAGGACAGTCCTTTCTGCACGGTACACCAGCTGCTGCGAGGCTCCCAGACCACGATATACCTCAACGGCAAGAGAACCGTTGTTAAATAACTGATTGGCGGTTACCGTTACGATACCTGAGAAAAGTGTGCGGATGATTGGTCCCGGATTACTTACTTGCAGCCCAACCTGAGCGAACAATAACGGAACACCGTTTGTGAAATTGGGAGTGAGAACGCCCTGACCTTTAGATCCTTGAGAAGTTCTTGCATCCAATAGCTTAACCAATTGAAGTCCTCCTTTCTTCGAAGCTGAGGAGTAATCGAAACGTAGAGTTAATCGTCGCTGTAAGCTACAGCATTGAAGCATTCCGGTCCAAGACGGGTGGCTTGTTCTGATGCGGATACAGGGACGAACGTTGCAAAGCAGGAATAGATGAGCTGCCCGTTGGCTGGTGCAGGCACATTATAATCCGAACCTTCAAAGCTCGCCAGAATCGTACTGTCGTTAGGAAATACAGGCTGGGAAACTACATAGATCGGTTGCCCCGTATAGGTTGCCCCTCTGAATATTTCAAAACGAATAGACGAAGGCAAGGAAGACACATTGGACACCGAGATACGATAGGTCCCATTAAATTGTGTTCGAATGATCGGCCCCGGATTAAAAATATTGAGTCCAACAATCCCCAGCAGGGTAGGAGTATTTGCGCCAAGCATGACGTTGAGCGGGGTAATTCCTGCTGATCCCAGTGACGTACGGGCGTCAAGTGTACGAACCATAGCAATTCCTCCAATCTATCAATTTGCCATATGATATGTTATTCAGTGGAAGGAGTTGTCCGCTTAGCGGCAAGAACTTTAAGCTGCTCCAGAGAGATACAGCACGAATCAAACGATTTTTTATTTGGAGACTTGAGATGAACGTGTATACTTGAGGAAAAGAGTAAGTTAACCAATAAACAAACGAACTTAACTAATTTCCATATAGGAGGAGTTTACTTGAAAGAATTTGAAGATTTTCTGACGCGGATGGATAACCCTGACCAGCGTGCTCGAGCCGAAGAAGTACTGAATTGGGTGGCTACAACATTTCCTAACCTAAAGGCCAAGATTGCATGGAATCAGCCAATGTTTACGGATCATGAGACCTTCATTATCGGATTCAGCGTTGCCAAACAGCATATGGCGATTGCTCCCGAGAAGGCAGGCATTCTTCAGTTTTCAGACGAGATTGTGGAGGCTGGCTATGATCACACGAAGGAATTGATTCGAATCAAATGGAGACAACCCGTGGATTTCTCTCTGCTGGAGAGAATTATTGCTTTCAATATTGCAGACAAGGCAGACTGCTCGACTTTTTGGCGAAAGTAAAAGCAAAGCATGATATAACGGCTTTTCACGAATGACAATGATTATGTAAAGGTTAAATAGAAAGGTGTGAGCCAGATGGGGCAACATACGGGTAACCAAGCTAAAGATCAGATCGAAGAGACATCTGCTGAAGAGACTGCGGGGTATGGCTTGAGCGATACACCGGATACATCATTAATGGATGCGTTCATGGAGGCTGAGTATATCATTGGCGGTCATGGCAGTCGCAAAATCAAGGTTCTCCAGGAAGCATTTCAGCACATTGACGGTGAGATGTACAGCGATCATTACGGGAGCGGAGAAACCATTGAACATTTCCAGCGGCGGATGGCTGAAGTACTGGGCAAGGAGGCAGCCATCTTTTTCCCAAGTGGTACCATGTCACAGCAGATCGCGCTGCGGATTTACTGTGATCAAAAGGAACTGAAGCGTGTAGCTTATCATCCCCTGTGTCACATTGAAATTCATGAAGAAAACACGTTGAAGGAGCTTCATCAGATTGAAGCGGTTCTGCTTGGTGACAAGGACCGGTTGATACGATTGGAAGATGTACAAGCGATCGAAGGCGACATAGCCTGTCTACTGCTTGAATTGCCTCAGCGGGAGATTGGCGGCCAGCTGCCTGCATATGAAGAACTCGAAGCCATCTCGGCTTACTGCCGTGAACGGGGAATCAAAATGCATTTGGATGGAGCCAGACTGTTTGAGATCACACCTTACTATCAGAAGTCGGCCGCAGAGATCTGCAGCTTGTTTGATAGTGTGTATGTATCTTTTTACAAAGGCATTGGCGGAATTGCAGGAGCAATACTGGCTGGAGATACGGATATGATAAAGCAGTCCCGAGTTTGGAAACGCCGGTTTGGCGGGGATTTGATCGGTCTATATCCATATATTCTAAGTGCCCAATTTTATTATGATCAACGCATCAATAAGATGGGAATCTATTACGAACAAGCGAAGCAGCTCGCTTCTTTGCTGAATCAGTGTTACGGAGTACGCACACTGCCCGAAATACCCGTGTCGAATATGTTTCATGTGTACATCGAACGAACCACGGCTGAGGCTGAACCCATTCTCAGCAGAATGACGCAGCAGTTTGGAATAGGGTTTACTTCATATCTAAACGAAAACAGCGAGACCGGGCATTGTTCATTTGAACTTTCTCTGGGAGACCGGTATGAAACCATACCGGAAGATAGGCTGCAATCTGCTCTGATGTGGCTGGATGAACAGCTGCGTTCGCATGGTCCGAAGGACTGAGTTGGACTTCATTGTTAAATTCAAGGAAATCGTCCAATTGGAAAAATCAGTCTTTAGTCGGTGGCGTGGGAAGATGATGTCCGTATAATTATGATTTGAGAGGAGACGTCAGATCATTAAAGTATGGACATCTTTAAGACAAATGGAGGTTGAGGGGATTGAATAGGCAAGTCCAAGGCACGAATGCACCAAGCCTGTTTCGCAATCGGTTTCTTCAGACAATCTTGTTATCCAGCGTTCTCCTACAGATCGGCATCTGGGTTCGGAATTTTGCAATTCTACTGTATGTGGCAGAGACAACGAATAATGATCCATACGCCATTTCACTCATTAGTGTGGCCGAGTTTGCCCCGATTTTTGTGTTTTCGTTCATCGGAGGTACCTTTGCTGATCGCTGGCGGCCCAAACGAACGATGATTTGGTGTGATGTATTATCTGCCGTATCCGTATTTGCAGTTCTCCTGACCATACATTACGGCTCATGGCATTCGGTCTACCTTGTTGCATTTATTTCGGCAATTCTGTCGCAGTTCTCCCAGCCTTCAAGCATGCGGTTGTTTAAGTATCATGTTGCAGAAGAACAGCTGCAGCAGGGCATGGCTCTGTTCCAATCCCTGATGGCCATTTTTATGGTGCTTGGCCCGATGCTTGGCACCTTCGTATACAGCACGTTTGGCCTGGAAATATCCATCGCTGTTATGGGCATCGTTTTCCTGCTATCCGCACTCGTTCTCGTTCGCCTGCCCGAGGATCAGATGCAGACACAAACGGCTGGGGCTAAAGGGCAGTTCCGAAAAGAATTCGTCGAAGGGTTTCGTTACGTTTGGCAAAGTCAGGTGCTCCGAATGCTCGGGCTGGCGTTTATACTTGCGGGTCTCTCCGTTGGCGTAGCTCAAGCGCTCAACCTGTTCATTGTTACCGAGCAGCTTGGCAGGAGAAAGGAATTCCTGCAATATCTTCTGATGGTGAATGGTGCAGCCATGCTAATTGGTGGGGGAATAGTAGCCACATTTGCGAAGAAGGTTCCACCACAAATTCTGCTGGCGATTGGAATGGTAGCCGGTGCGGTATGTACAGCCATCGTAGGTTATTCAACAAGTGTTCCCGTCACGCTGACCGTTCAATTTCTGAATGGATTGGTGTTCCCTTGCATTCATATAGGAATCAGCACCATGATTCTGAAATGGTCGGAGGCTTCGATAGTTGGCCGCGTAAATGGCGTTTTGAATCCGATGTTCGTAGGCATGATGGTCATTTCCATGTCCTTCGCAGGTCCGTTAAAAGATGCCTTTTCACTGAGCACGATCTATAGCGGAGCAGGGTTTTTGTTTCTTATTGGCGCATTGGCCATGATTCCAATCATGAACCACAAAGCTCCGGATAAATTACCGCAAGTTGCACAAGAGGTATAGTACAGCAGTAGCTTCATATTAAGTAATGCACGGGAATCGGCATGAAGTGCCGGTTCTTTTTTGTCATTCACGATGAAGTAACCTTGCATATAACCAGCGGTTCATCCAAAATGGGATGGGAAGGATCTCTCTACGAGCGTCGTTCGACACGGCCTGGTTCATTACAGCGAGGATGGATTAAACTCAGAGAACGAAAACGGAGGAAATAGATCATGACATTGGAAGAATTAACGGAATACTGCTTGTCGTATCCCAGTTCATATGAAGATCATCCATTTGGAGAAGGCTGGACGGCGATACGCCACCAAGGAAACCAAAAATTATTTGCACTCATATTGCACAACTATAACGGACATGTCAGTGTGAATCTGAAGTGTGATCCGGAACGTTCGGATTTCCTGCGAAACGCATTCCCGGAGGTTATTCCCGGTTACCATATGAACAAGGAACACTGGAACACCGTTAACGTGGAAGGTAATCTGCCTGTGGAAGATGTGCAAGGAATGATTAAGCACAGTTACGAATTGACACGGCCCAAGCGGGTAAAAAAGAAAAGCGAAGCTTAGTGCAGGATAGTAGCTCCCCATTAAGTTGAAGACAAAAGTTAAAAAGACAAAAACCCACCTTGTTAGGTGGGTTTCTTAGGGTTTAATTAAACATCATGAGCTTCGGTTGTAGAGCTGCTTAGCCTTTGACGGCTCCAGCCGTGAGGCCGCTTACGATGTATTTCTGACCGAATAAGTACAGGATGAATACAGGCAGCGAAGTCAGTACAAGATTGGCAAAAATCAAATTCCAGTCCCGGCTGTACTTGCCGTAAAAATTGTAAATTGAAAGCGGCATCGTCCACGTGGAGCTGTCTGTCAGGAAGTAAACCGGAATCGTAATATCATTCCATACCGACATGAACACCATGATGGCCACTGTCGCGTTAACCGGCAGAATGAGCGGCGTGACGATCCGAAAGAATACGCCGAACACGCTTGCACCTTCCAGAAACGCAACTTCGTCGAGCGCTCTTGGAATGGTTTTGATAAAACCACTGTACAAGAATACACTGAACGCCGTATTCAAAGCGGCATAGATCAGGATAACGCTTGTTATGCTTCCGTAGAAGCCCAAGCCCTGTACAACCCGAATCGTTGTAATGATTGACATTGGAGCAATGAGTCCCATGAAGAAATACATATAGATCGCTCCGGAGACTTTCGTTTCTCTGCGAGCTAGAATGAATGATGCTGCCGAAGATGCCACGATATTGATGACCGAGGATACGCCAGTAATCCAGATACTGTTGAGAAAAGCCCTGGATAGACCGCCTTCTTCGAAGACCCGCACGTAGTTCGAGAACTGCCATGTATCAGGTAAACTAAGCGAAAAGCTGAGTACCTCGGCGCTTGTTTTGAATGAACCGAAGATCAGAATCACGAGCGGCAGAAGAACAATCAGGGAGGCCAGAATTAGAAATCCTTCCACAATGTAATTGCGGATGGCAAGTTTGCGAGTATAGCCCATGTTATTCGGTAACCTCCTTACGACGCATAAAAATCAGCAGCGGAATGGCGATAATGGTGACAACGACGAACAGCAGTGTATTGACTGCGGTACCGAGTCCCCAGTTGCCTTCACCGAAGGAACGCAGAATAATGGTACCCACAACCTGAGAAGCATTACCCGGACCCCCGCCGGTCATGACGTAGACTTCGGAAAATACTTTGAGTCCACCGATTAGGGTCAGCATCAGGTTGATATTAATGGCTGGCAGCAGCAGTGGCAGCGTGATTTTAAAGAAGCTTTTCCATGAGCTAGCCCCGTCAATGGTTGCCGCTTCGTAATATTCCTGAGAAATGGATTGCAGCCCGGCCAGATAGATGGCCATTTGAAATCCGGCGCTTTGCCATATGGAGACGATGGCGATGGTCCAGATGACGATGGATGGATTGGTCAGCCAAGCCTGGCTTAATGAGTGCAAGCCTACAGCTTCGAGCAATTTGTTAATCGTGCCTTCGGTTCGCAGCATCGGTGTAAACAAAATACTGATGACGAGAATGCTCAGAATGGAAGGGGAGTAGAAAATGGCACGCAGCAGATTTTTGGTTCGTAGTCTCATGTTAAGTCCTACGGCCAGCAATAGACCGATGACATTTTTGCCAACGACAGTGACGATTGCGAAGATCGCCGTATTTTGCAGTGCCAGGATCAGCGTTTTGTCAGAGAAAATCTTCTTGAAGTTGTCCCAGCCGATGAACTGAAGTTCCAGTCGATCCAGCCGCCAATCCGTAAATGAGTAGTAGAATCCTGCGATGGCTGGGATGACGAAAAAGATGGAGTAGATCAGCAATGCCGGATAGATCATGTAGTACGAATACAGATTTTTAGCCCTTTTCATGTCTCACACTCCGTTATAGCTCGGGCAGCATAGATAACAAGAATCTATGCTGCCCGGTTTTTTTATCTTCTTAGAAACCGGCCACACCTTTGTCCTGCATCAGCTGGCTGAACTTCTCGTCCCAAGCCTTCAGTACTTCTTCCGGTGATAATCCGCCTGCAAATTGATCCTGCAGCAATCTGTACAGTTCACTGCGGTCAACGAGCATATAAGCATCAGTCGTTAGTACCGTTTTCTTAGGCGTAATGTAATTGTCTACGATATCCTGTTTATAGGCAGGCAGCTCAGGTGTTGTTACGTCACTGAAATTGGATACATAACCTTTTGAATCAACGATCTTCTGAGCAACTTCCTTCGAAGCAATAAAGTCGAGGAACTGTTTGGCTTCTTCCAGATGTTTGGATTTCTTCGGAATGAACAGCTGACCGCCGAGTGGACTCGCACCCAGACTCGCATCCTGTGTAGATGGAATAGGGAATACGCCGAGTTCCATGCTCGGGTCCTGCTCGGCCACACCTTCAATCAGCCAGTCACCCATAAACATCATGGCGACTTCCTTGTTCAGGAATTTACCCACGGCCATATCGTAGCTGTCGCTAAGCACGTCTGTGTTGGTGTAACCTTTGGTGTACACTTCGTACTGCTGCTCCAGGAAGGTTTTGAACTCCGGAATATCGGACCATTTTTTCTTATTGCTGTTCAGGTCATCAAAGAACGTAGGGTCATTCTTGGCTGCGAAGTCGGCAAAAGCTGCTGCTGGCCAGATGTTGGCTGCCCAGGCATCTTTGTAAGGCATAAATACGGGAGTGATGCCGCTCGCCTTAATCTTTTCGCATATAGCCAAAAACTCTTCATAGTTTGTCGGAATGGACAAACCAAGGTCTTCAAAGATCTGTTTGTTGTATACGACCCCTTGCATGCCTGTATCCTGGCTGACATGGAAACTGTAGAGATGACCGCCGGCAGAAAGGACGTCCTTGTTCACAATTCTGCTCGCCCAAGGCTCGTTATCCAGAATTTCAAAATTACGTTCCAGGTTCAGGTCCGTCACAGCACTCGCCAGGTTGTATTGAATGATATCGGGCGTTTCATCAACCGCCAGCTTGGTTTGCAGTACAGTCGTGGTCTGTTCTGCTGGAATAAGCTGCAGATTCACACGTACGTTTGTCTGTTTTTCAAACTCATCCAGAATGTCCTGTTGAATAAAGGCAGAGTCCTGCGAACTTTTGGAAATGGCGAGTTCCAATGTGACCTTGGAACCTTTGCTGTCTCCTCCAGCAGCTGTTCCGGAATCACTTCCTCCAGATCCGCATGCGGTTAATGATATGGATAATAAACTGGCCAAAACGATGGATGCTGCTTTTTTTCTTTTATGATTCTTCAATGCAAATCCCCCTCTAAAACGTTTAATGAATCCGTTTACAAATTTGATTATAAATTTTTATCTGTTCCTGGTACATGTCTGTGCTTGAACGTTCATGTGTAATATTCTGAACTTGAAATCGCTATCATTTCAAACGTTCACATGATACAGTAGGACATAAATGATTGAGAGACGCATCATGATGGGGGAACAGGAGGGCATGTAGAAGGATGATAAAGCTGATACATCGGGCAACACAATTCAGTTTGCAAACGAAGGTATTCTTGACATTTCTGGCCCTGCTAATGTTCGTGCTGGGCTGTTTTATCGTTTATGTAAACGTTATCGTTATCCGCCCGCTCAAACAAAAAACAGAGCAGGATATGCTGGTGACAGCGACTAAAGTCAGAGAGCAGGTTGATCTCTATGTCGAGCAGCAGAACCAGTTGTCCCAGCGAATTTTGGCCAGCAAGGATATCTTTGCAACGATGGAGAAGAGTTCCGCGGCTCACAGTAATTACGAGAGGCTGAATCAGATCCGGAAGCTGAAAGACATCATGTTTCAGGCCATCGGACCCAGCATGAATATGAAGGACATGACGATCTATGACAAGGAAGGGGTACTGCTCACCTCGTACCTGGGAAGTGGAGATCTTCCCGCCATGCTCAGCAGCATGGTGGCTAACAGCGGCGAGGGACGAGAGTGGGAAGGGAACGGATTCATTCTGGTGCGCCAAGAGGATACGATCTCCTTCGTCCGCACAATCAATGATCAGAACGGGAAGGTGTACGGTTACCTGAGTATTCAAATGGATCAGGCTTATATCCAAAAACTCACTGACGGAATTGCTGCAGGCGAGGTGTATATTCTGAACCAGCAAGGTAAGCAAATGACCGGATCGGAATCGGGAACCACGTTGTCGAAATGGACCAAGCCGATATCCGACGAAGGATTGGACGTGGACAAACAGAACAACTACGTCACGCATTCGACCTCCCCCAGCACGGGATGGATTACCTATATCGTTACACCGAAACAGTCAGTACTGGGCTCGATCCATTCGGTACAGAGTATGTCGATTCTACTGATTACAGCCTTGATGCTGGTGTCTTTTGTATACATCCTCTTGACCACACGCAATTTGCTGCTTCCGATCCGCAAGCTTCGCAGTCAGATCTGGCGTATCAATTACAGCAACATGAATCTGAAGGTCGACGAGAGACCGAAGAACAATGACTTGCTGCTGCTTAATGAAGCCTTTCAGGATTTGATGGAACGGTTGCAGCAATCGATAGACCGGGAAAAGGCAGCATTACATGAAGAAGTTATGGCGCGCAATTCGGCTTTGCAAGCTCAGATTGCTCCTCATTTTATACACAACGTTCTGTATCTCATCAGCATCGCAGCACAGGAGGGAAAGACCAAGGTTGTATCGGATATGTGCAAACATCTCTCGGACAGTCTGCGCTATATTGTGTCTTCTCCTTATGCACATGTGACTTTGGCAGATGAGCTGGAGCATACGAGACACTACTTGTCACTTGTACAGCAGAAGTATGAAGAAGATCTGGAGTGGGAGATTCATGCCGACGCCTTAGCGAGCGAAATACGTCTTCCGAGGCTGGTCATTCAACCTTTTGTAGAGAATTGCATTGAACATGCCTTTTCCAATACGGCCCCGCCTTGGCGCATTCAAATTACGGTGAAACAATATAACGGACTATGGGCTCTGGAGATTAAGGATAACGGAGAGGGCTTCCCACTTGAGAAAATGCAGGAGATCCTCGCAAAGGTTCAGGAATCTGCTGCTGGAGAGAACCATCTTCTCAACCATCCAGTATCCCTTGGTAATATGGGGATGATCAATAGTATCAACCGGCTTAAACTGATGTATAGCAATCGGCTTTTTTTCAATATTTTCAACAATCGCGCACATGGCGAAAACGGAGCCACCATTCAAATCATCGGCTCGCTGACAAAGGATTTTTACTAGGCAAAGGGGAGACATGTGATGTATAACATCATGATTGTAGAGGATAGCAAACCAATATTGCGTAATATAAAAATGCTTTTGGATGCGCTTACCCTGCCTGTTCATGTGGTGGCTACGGCAACGAATGGAGAGAATGCCCTGGCTGCAATTCAGCTTGAGCCCATTGATCTGCTGCTAACCGATATTCGGATGCCGAAGATGGATGGGTTATCGTTGATTGAGCAGGCGAAGAAAGCGAATCCGGACTTGAAAGTGATTCTGATTAGTGGCTATAGCGACTTTGAATATACTCGAAAAGCGCTCAACCTGCAGGTGTTCGACTATTTGCTGAAACCGGTGGAGCAAGAAGCGTTAGAAGAGGTCATGAGACGGGTGATTGACCAGCTTGATCAGCAGAAATCCAGAAATTTGAATGTCTTGCAAGAGCTTGTCGAGCCTCAGTGTTATGCTGAAGTTCAAATGGGAGAGGATTTATCGCTGTTTTCTCAGATGATGATCATTTTGCGCAAGCAGCCATTTACACCCGGGAAGGAACAATGGACACAGCAGACGATTCTTGGCGCCGTGGAGGTACTTTTTGCTCCGCAGCCTTGTCGTGTGTTACAGAGTCAAACGCCGAATCAATATATCGTTCTCGTAAACAAGAGAGCGCTTGCTGCATATTCCTCCATCCATGAATGTCTGGAATCACTTCGTCGGCATTTGGTTACGTATCATATGGATGCGATGATTGGAGGGCAGCTGCTGTCCTCTGATTCGGGACATCTCTCTGAAGTCTATCATCAAATAACGTCGATATTGTCCGCACAGCAGCGGTTGAACCAGGGATTGGCACTCGATACCGGAAATCCGGTTTCGACGGCCAGGCTGGAATCAGGATGTCTGGATTCCGCCTTGGAATCCACATTTGTGCAAATGATACAAGCCTATCAGAAAGATCGGTTCGCTCTGAAGCTCTCCGAGCTGCTGGATCGTTGGGCGGGAGAGCATGCGCATGTGAGAGAGGTGGAACGTTTCATTGGGTTATTAGTGGATACATTCGCTCATTTGTACGAAGAACAAGGATCGGGGATCAGGCTCGGTCTTGACCATCGGGCCAAACAGCTCTTGGAAGCGCCGACATATGCAGACTTCTGCCAGGAACTACAGGAATGGACAGGACAGTGTTTTGATATGCTGCAGTCGCAAGTCCGAAAAAGCAAGGAGCTCCTATTCGAGCAGATGGACGAGTATATCAAGCTTAATAAATATTCCCATTTATCCATCAACGACGTTGCTTTGAAGTTTCACGTCAGTCCATCTTATGTGAGCAGGGTGATCAAAAATGTAACACAAGCCACGTTTGTTCAGTATTACACCCGGCTGAGAATTCAGGAAGCTTGCAGGCTGATGGAACAGCAGCCTGATATGAAGTTTAAGGAATTATCTGACCTTCTATCCTTCAGTGATCAGCATTATTTCTCTAAGGTGTTCAAGGAGTATACAGGATACAGCCCTACTGAATACAAAGAATTGATGCCTGATAGATAGAATAATTTGTAATTATCCTTACTGGGTAATAGTTAGATGGAAGGAGGGATTTGCATTAGAGCATTCAAAGGTTCGTTAATGGTTTGTGTTGTTGTTATGTTATTTTTGTTGCTTGCTTGCGGAGCTGATGATATTAAACACAGCAAGACGGATCATTGGGATGTTTCGCTTCAGCGATCCACAGGTTCATACGGAATTGTCTATATAGGGGATGAGACAAAAATTAGCGATTTCAAATATGATGTTTCAGGAACAAACATCTCGCAGCAAGGTAGTGCTTTGAGTGAGCATACCACACCTTTTAATATGTCTAGAACGGTTACGGATTCTGAAAAGAACAGTGATCCCATTCAATTCGTGATTAGCTGGAACAATCAAATTGAATCCGTAACCTTTCAGTAAGAAAGACCAAAAAACCTAGCTCCCAAACGGATACTAGGTTTTTTGGTGTTTCTTTAATTGGTCACTGATTGACCCATTTTATTTTTTTTATGGATATCTTCCGTTCCGGCAGCGATGGCAGTTTTATAATAGGCGCATTTGTGTTCAATGACTTCCATGGTCTTTCTCAGTTCTTCCATTTGTGCTTGCACACTGGCCTTACGTTCAATGAACATGTCGTATCTCTCCTGCAGCGTGGAGTCACCTTCGGAACACCATTCAATGAAATCCTTGATATCCTTAATCGGCATACCAGTGAGTTTCAGGCACTGAATAATTTTCAGAAAATCAATGTCCGATTCTTTAAACTTGCGCACTCCGCTCGGGGTACGTTCGACGAAAGGCATAAGCCCTTCTTTATCATAATAACGCAATGTATATACGGTGAGATTCAATTCTTTGGCAACTTCGCTGATCGAGTATGTCATACGGATCTTCCTTTCTAACGGCATAGACTTCGAGTTAACTCTAGTTTCTGTGGGGAATCTTATCACGGTATATACAGGATGTCAAAGTCAGCAATGATAATAAGGGGACTTAGAAATATCTTAATCCATTTCAATAAAAAAAGTAGAAAAGATATTTGACCTAGAGTTAACTATAGGGATTAAGATGATTCTTGCCGAGAGAACAAGAAGAAAGATTGGTCATTGCATCAATCGTGATTCTTGCCCCTGAATGAGTGTATTCTCTTGGAAAATGAACATCTTAGGAGGTTTCAAACATGATAACTGCTAAAGCACGTGCTGTGGACGGACCGGATCAATCATTCCGGTCAGCTGAAATTAAACGACGCGATCTGGACACACATGATGTCCTGATTGAAATCAAATATGCCGGCATTTGTCACTCTGACATTCATACGGCTCACGGTGAGTGGGGCCCTGTGAACTATCCGCTGGTTCCTGGTCATGAAATTGCTGGAATTGTCACAGAAGTAGGACCTGAAGTTTCAAAATATAAAGTGGGTGACCGAGTAGGCGTCGGATGTATGGTGGACTCCTGTGGGGAATGCGAAAATTGCCGCCGCGGAGAAGAACAGTACTGCCTTAAAGGCAATATTCAAACGTATGCTGGGGTTGATAAATACGGTGAACCTACACAAGGTGGATATTCGACTCACATCGTTGTAACGGAAAATTTCGTTGTCCGGATTCCGGATAACATTGCGCTGGATGCAGCTGCACCGTTACTCTGCGCAGGGATCACGACGTACTCGCCTCTCCGTCATTGGGGAGCAGCTCCAGGCAAAAAAGTAGCGATTGTAGGTATGGGCGGGCTCGGTCATATGGCTGTCAAAATCGCACATGCCATGGGTGCCGAGGTAACAGTGCTGTCTCAGTCCCTGAACAAAAAGGAAGATGGTTTGCAGTTTGGTGCAAACCATTATTACGCCACAAGTGAAGCTGAAACGTTTGAGAAACTTGCGGGTTCCTTCGATCTGATCATTAACACGGTAAGTGCCAATATCGACATTAACGCTTATTTCGGATTGCTTACGCTGGATGGTACACTCGTAAACGTAGGTGCACCTGGTGAGCCGCTCGCAGTTAACGTCATGTCTCTCATCGGTCATCGTCGTTCATTTGCAGGTTCCATGATCGGTGGTATTCGTGAGACTCAGGAAATGATGGACTTCTGTGCGAAACATGACATCACACCTCAGATCGAAGTGATCTCGGCTGATCAAATCGACGAAGCTTACCAACGCGTACTTGCTTCGGATGTGAAGTACAGATTCGTTATTGATACCAGCACGATGTAAGTGCTGAATTAAAACTAAGCTTCATGTAAAATGACTGCGAGGATGTCTACAAAGTGTTTACTTTGAGGACATCCTCGCTTTTTTACTGACAGTTAGTCAAAAGTTAGAAACGTAAATTTCTATTTATAACTAGTAAATCTGCTTTTATATATAGTCGCACTTGAATTGAGAGAATTCTGCCTGAGCTCCTTCGCCATAGGCATACAAACCGATAACGACACCTGTAAACCCGCCGGCTACCTCAGAGGATAGGTATTTCGTATGTGCGCTGCCTAATTCAATCTCCTGGCCATGGGTATCCAAGCTAAAGGTATAACGATCATTGGTTGCCCGGATCTTCAATGTGGCTTGGTTAAGACTTCCGAGATCAACTTCTTTTTCAACCGATTTGATATCTCCGATATTCAGGCGCTCGATCACCTTATAACCTTCAGGGTCTTTTTGTATAGCCAGATCATAATGGTGGTGCTCATCCATATACAGGGTGATGCCTGCTTCTCCGTCTGTAAGATGAACATCACAAGAAATGATGGCATTGAAGTCCTTTTGCCGTATACCAATGAAGGTAGGCGTGCCCGGTTGATCCAGAGAGACGTCTGTTCCTCTCAGCGTTAGTTTGTTGGATTGCAGCATATAATTCTCTGAATGAGGATGTCTGAGATAACACCAGTCCTTGTCCCATTCCGTGTTGTCAAAAGTAAATGACTTCTTCTCCACCTGAACGACAGATTCGGATATCCGATCTGTTTCAAATGTTAGTATAGTCGTTCCATGGTGACCTGCTGTAAACCAGCCGTCTTCATCGAAGGTTACAGGTGCTACAAAAACTTCGCGTCCAAGATGGTGAAACGTCTGCCATTGTCCAATTTGCCGGAATCCCAGATGGAAGAGCCACCAATTACCCTCAACATCCTGAACCAGATCGCCATGCCCAACACCCTGCAGCTCATAACCGCCAAGGTTACGGTTGGTTAACACCGGATTGTGAGGATAGGCTTCGAACGGTCCGGAGACAGAGGATCCGCGTGCGTACGTTTCCATGTGACCGTATTCGGTGCCTCCTTCAGCAGCCAAAAGATAATAAAGGCCGTTGATCTTATACATATGAGGACTTTCCAGGTAACGTCCACCCGTACCTTGCCATATTGTTCGGCTCGGCGTAAGCTTTTTGCCCGTTTCAATCTCAATCTCACATTGAACGATCCCCGAGACACCGAAATCGTCAGAACCGTTACTCATAAAGTACGTTTTGTGGTCTTCGAAATACAAGTCCGGATCGATTCCGCCCTGATCCACGAATATGGGCTCAGACCACTCGCCATAAATATCGTCTGTCCACACATAGAAGTTCTGGCGGGTCGTATCATTCGTGGTTGTCATGTAGAATCGCCCGTTATGGTGCCGAAGGGTGGGAGCAAATACGCCTCCTGAACTGTTCACATGTGCAAGCTGAACCTGACTCGTTTTGGTTAGACAATGACCAATCTGTTCCCAGTTAATCAGATCTTTGCTTTCGAATATGGGTACTCCGGGGAAGTATTGAAATGAACTGCATATCAGATAATACGTATCGTCTACCCTGCATACGCTTGGATCTGGATAGAAACCTTTGATGACGGGATTGTTAAACTGCATCGTTCTTTCACCTCGATGATAAATTCATAAAAATAAGAATTCTGATAATAGGAAGCTACTGAAATTAAACACCAACCCACGGTCTAATTCAATAGAAGGGACTTGTAATTTCAATTTATATTCTTTAAATTTATATAAATGTGATTTCATAGAAGTGAGCAGGAGAGTGTGAAAAAATGATTCAATCGAACGGGGAGTCCCGGTTTATGCCTTTATACGATGCGCTGGCCAGTGAAGTTCGCTGGCGGATTATGGAGTTGATCGCCGAGCAGGAGAAGAGTGTCAAGGATATTGCCGCACAGATCAAACTAAGCCCGTCTATTGTCACGATGCATATTCGAAAACTGGAACAAGCTGAACTAATCGGAAGCCGAAGAGTCCGGCGTAATGGAGGAACACACAAAATGTGTTTTCTCAAACAAAAAAAGATCGAAATCGAGCTGCCCGCAGCCAGCAGAGTGACGAATATGAGAGAACAGACCATTTCAGTTGGTCATTATACTGCGTTTGATATTCATCCCACTTGTGGTCTGGGTACAAGGGAAAAGGAAATCGGGGTATGGGACGATCCTCGCTATTTCCTGGATCCTGAACGGGTTCAAGCTTCCATCCTATGGTTTGGGAGAGGTTATGTGGAGTATAAGACGCCTAACTATCTATATCCCAATCCCAATGCGGATGCTATAGAAATCTCCATGGAAATCGCTTCTGAAGCACCTGGTTTAAGAGATGATTGGCCATCAGATATTACCTTCACCTTCAATGGTATTAAGCTTGGAACCTGGACAAGTCCAGCGGATTTCGGCAGGGCGGCACGAGGCAAATATACACCCGAATGGTGGCATCGCAATGTGAATCAATATGGATTATTAAAGACGATTCGAGTGGATGCTTCGGGAACAACAATAGATGGAGAGTGGATGTCAGATGTGACGCTAAAGGATGTGAAGCTGGGTGAACCGTTCTGGACACTCAGGTTTGCGGTTGAAGAACAAGCGGATCATGTCGGGGGATTGACGTTGTACGGAGCTGGGTTCGGTAACCATGATCAGGACATTGTAATCCGAGTATATGTCGATGACAACCTAAATTATGGTTAACATAGCCGTTCGATCTATGCTATAATACAAAACAGATAAGGCTTGTTACTGATTTTGATCAGGCAATACCTGTGTATATGTATGCTCAACGTTTCTTTGAGTGTACATATATATGGGTTTTTTTGCGTTTACATACGGTAATACATCAACAATTACGGGAATTACATCACTGAAGTGAAGTCCTTTACAGAGCAATTATTAGCTATTAATAAAAATAAATATATACCATTAATTAAATTATTTACTAGATATACCGATATATAGTTTTGTTCATAATTTAACAAGAGAGGGAGATCCATTTGAACGAAAAGAAGAAAAAGAAAAAAGCGTCATTATTCACGAGACTAGCATCTGTATTACGTTTGATGAGTACCCGACTTATAGCTGCTTTCCTAACGGTTCTTATCATTCCAACAGCACTTATCGGATATTTCTCTTATCACAGTGCACAAGAACAGGTTCAAAAAAGCATGACCGATCCGATGAATACGATATTAACCATGGCAGGGCAGCATATTAATAATCTAGTAGGGACAAAAGCAGAACTGTTAAGTTACATAGATCGATTGTTAAATGTTGATGCCAGTCAGGTGAACATTGAAGCAGTGCAAGCAGAATTAAACCAGTTAGCAGATACATATCCTGATATTCTAGAAATTACTGTAGGTAACGATCAGGGCAGCTTTATTGCTTCTCCAGCGATCGGAGATACAACATATGATCCACGCAGTACGGAATGGTATACCAATGGTCAAAATAATAATGGATCGGTCTATTTTTCTAACATTATGAAAGACTCCGATTCCGGGGAGATTTATGTGGAGATATCCCAGGCTCTCTCAAGTGGACAAGGTGTAGCAAGCATAAAGCTTGATCTGGCACCATTAGCAGAAGAGATCTCCTACGTGGATGTTGGGGGTAATGGAAGTTTGATTATAGTCGACTCCAATCGAACCATTGCAGCTTGGGCTGGTGCTATTGTTGAAGGTGGAGGAGGAGAACTTGGCGGGGCACTTATTGACGGGATACCTGTCCATCCGAATACAGCATCTAGTGCTGATGAACCCATGGCATTCTCTCAATTTGTCCGAACGGACCTGGAATATGATTTGGAGGTTTACAACGGCGTTAATGCGTTAACCGGCTGGAATGTCATCGCTTTGATGGGGCATGAAGATTTCATTGCAGCAGCGAAACCAATATTGGTCACGAGTCTTACCGTAATTATCATTTCTACATTGCTGGCTGGCATTATCATATTCTTTATTTTGAGATCCTTCATGGTTCCTATGCAAAAATTAAGAACGGCAACCCGTCGTGTTCGGGAAGGGAATTTGACGGAACGGGTTGATCTTAAGAATAAAGATGAGTTCGGCATATTGGCGAATGATTTTGACCAAATGACCATTTCATTACAATCTGTCGTTACAGAACTTAATCAGACATCATCGCTTCTAAGCCATACCTCACAAATGATACAGGAAAGCACAGAACAAACGAACGCTTCCGTTCAACATGTTGCTGAAACGATCCAGCAGACCGCTGAAAGGGCAGTCACTGGTGCAGAAAGTTCTGAACAAACAGCGAACGCAGTGGAAGAGATGGCCAGAGGGATCAGTACCATAGCAGAGTCTGCCAGTGCTATTGTAGATTCGGCTGAGGAGACAGAGCGTGCTGTCACGAACGGTGGGAAAACCATCAACCAGGTTGGCGACCAAATGGAGAACATCTTAGAGGCTGTTCAGGAAACAACAGCATTGATTAACGAGCTGTCTAATCTATCAGCTGAAGCGAATAGAATGAACGAGGCGATTGCGGATATCTCTCGCCAAACGAATCTTCTATCACTTAATGCTTCGATTGAAGCAGCGAGAGCAGGAGAGCATGGAAAAGGTTTTGCCGTTGTAGCAGGTGAAGTACGCATGCTGTCCTTGCAATCCAAACAAAGCGCGGAGGAAATTGGCGCAACCATCGGCAAAATGTTCGACCTGATCGAGAAATCCACATCACTAATGAATGATAACGTTCGAAATCAAGTCGGCGAAGGGATGCGCATCAGCCGCGAAGCTTCAGCAACCATCTCGAACATTGAACAATATACGGCACATATCGTGGATCAGATCCAGGATGTGTCCGCAGTATCAGAGCAGCTGGCAGCAAGTACGGAGCAAGTCTCCGCTTCTGTGGCAGAAATGGCTGGTATCTCCAAAGTGTCTGCTGACAGTGCCCAGACTACTTCAGCAGCAGCCCAGGAGCAAATGGCTGCCATGGAGGAGATCGCTGCATCATCGGAGCAATTATCCAAAACGGCTGAAAATATGCAAAACTTGGTCCGTCGATTCACGCTCTAGGTTAATTATAAGTTCAGGTTTGAATGACAAAGGCGCTCCTTATCAGGAGCGTCTTATTGCATGTTATCTTAGTAGCCGTGATGGTGTGTTAAGAATTGACTAGATCAGGGAGATATCTCTTTTAAGATGAATGGGAGGTAGTATCCCCGAACATGTCTTTTTGATTTCGCTTGCGAAAGCTTCGCGGGGATTCACCGACCGTTTTGGTAAAAAGAATGGTGAAGTAATTGGGGTTATCATACCCAACCAGCTTGGAAATTTCCCATATTTTCTTCTTGGTTGAAACTAACAGCCGGGTTGCTTCACCCATTCGTCGTTGGATCAAGTAATGATAAGGGGAGGTGCCGTAGCGATTCTTATACATATGAATGAGGTAATAGAAATCGATATGAAACTGTTCAGCGAGTTCCTTCAGTTTAATGTTTTGCCGGTAGTTGGTATCCAGGTAGTCCTTAATACTCTCTGCAAGGGTATTGCTCCGTATAATCTGTTCAGAAGACTGTTGATGGCGGGACATGCGTTCGATGATCAGTAGTACGGCTTTCAACACATGCTGGGAGATGCGCTCGTATCCATCCTCACGAATGGAGTATTCACTGAATAAGGTCTGCATTAACGAATGCAGCTCTTCCGAATACCGGTTTGCACGAATGATTGGTTCACTACCTGGAGGTACGACCCAATCGGCATCGCTATGGATATCCTCTTTGAAACGAAAGCCACAATAAAAGGTGGATAAGGGATATTCGGGGTCAGACTTTTCTTCATGAAGTGTTCCTCTATTGTATATGAGCAGGTCTCCCTTTTGGGCCAAGTGCTTCGCACCATCAATGGTGAATGATCCTTTGCCTTCATTAACATAAATAATCTCGTGCAAATCGTCATGCTTATGAGTCGGAAAACTCCACTGGGGATTGCCGGCCAGCTTCCCGACATAAATAATGATACAATCCTGATCTTCATATCGTTGGCCTTGTTCGTGGCGTGTATCCATCTCTGTCTTCCCTTCGAGGTTCTATGATGAAAAATGACAACATACATCATGTTTTGAATCAATTCCACAACAACCTTGATTGTCGTCTGATAAGTCTGACAGTACAATTTCACTATCCAATATGTACTATATATCGAAATTGAAGGGATGGGAAAGCAGAAAATACATAGAGTAGGAGCTGTCCTAAGAATTGAAGCGCTTGCAACATTAGAAAGGATTAGTGAAATTAAATTGATGACCCGAACTAGAGAAAATCTACTTATCTTAACGCTTACGCTCGTCAGCTTTGTACTCGGAACAACTGAGTATGTCATTGTGGGTGTGTTGAAAGAAATTGAGAGTTATATGAAAGTATCTCTCGCTGCTGCAGGTGCACTAGTGTCCGGCTTCGCTATTGCTTATGCAGTGGGGACACCATTCGCCGTGGCATCCTTGGCCAAAATATCCAGAAGAAGCTCCATCTTGATTGGATTCGCTATTGTGCTGGTGTTGAATCTATTAACCGTCTTCTCAACAACTTTCCCTTCCTTGATGGCTATTCGCATCGTTTCGGCCGTTGCTTGCGGACTTACGATATCGCTTTCGATCTCTATTGCAAACGACGCCGTTCATCAGGAGCGAAGAGGGGAAGCTATTGCCTGGATTTTGGGCGGGTTTTCCATCGCGAATGTACTAGGTGTGCCGCTCGGTACATTTATTGGGCAGCATCTGAACTGGTCCATGACATTCGTAGTTACTGCATGCATCGGTGTTATTCCGTTTGTATTCATGTTCCGAATCCTTCCACGCCGCACAACTACCGTTACCGGTTCGTTTGGTGATCAGATGGTTCTATTTATGAAGCCTCGCATATGGTTAGCCTGCCTAATCCCCGTACTGGGTAACAGCTGCATCTTCGTTACTTTCACTTATATTACACCGCTTCTCAGTGAGTCTATGGGGGTGCCCGTACGTTGGATTAGCGCTATACTCCTGATCTATGGGGCATGCAGTATTCTGAGCAATTGGATCGGTGCCAAAATAGCCAAGGGTGATTTTCTACCCAAACTTAAGTGGCTTTTCGTCATCCAAGCGGTTATTTTCCTCGGACTGAGTTTCGCTGTGTCCAATCTGTGGCTTGGTCTAACGTTCCTGCTCCTGATCGGCTGTCTTTCGTCGTCAATGAGCGCAGCATCCCAGTTATATCTGTTTGATGTATCTGGATCAATTGCACCGGAATCCAAAGCTTTTGCATCCACACTGCTGCCTGTGGCGGCCAATGTGGGCATTGCTCTCGGTTCTGGGGTCGGTGGACTTGCCGTTAATCTTGGCGGGGTGGCATGGGTGCCACCGGTAGCCGTCGTATTAGCTTTGCTGGCTTTTGCAATTACAAAAATATGCCAGCGTACCATTCAGTTGAATGCGGATGAAGCGACAACTTCAAACGCTGCGTAGATATATGTGTACCAAAAAAAGACCAGGGATATGGGATTACCATTATCCTGGTCTTTATATCTATAAAGGAGCAAAGGTTGTTTGAATTAACCTTTTCCGTTTTTACTTTTCGGAATAATGTATAGTTCTCCGTCGTCACCATATTCCGCATAGGCGATATCCTTTATATCGTCATAGCCTTGCTTCTGAATTTCTGCCTTGATCATCTCCATATCGATATGTTTACCTTTCATGGACTTCTTAAGCAGCTCTCCTTTATCAATTACGGTTACCGCAAAACGATCAGGTGATGCCTCCATTCCCATATCTTCTGCGGTAGGTGGTTCGTACTCGGGCTTGCGAAGCACGGATAAAGATCCATCCGTCTCCAGAATGGCGTATTTCACTTCCTGAATAGAAAATACATTCTGTTTACGAAGCATGGAAAGCAGCTGCTTAAATTCAATGTCGTATTTTTTTAACAAGCCTTGATTAACTTCTCCATTATCAATTAAGAGCACGACTCGTCCTTCCGCGACATATCCGAACTTCACAAATCTTGTTGTAGCTTTCTCGAAAAGATAAGAGAGTGCAGTCCAAAGTGCTAATGCGAATAATAGATGAGATACCTTGATTTCATCATCGTACAGTGTATTTCCCACAATTTCACTAAGCACCAATGAGGATAGGAAATCGAGCGGTGTCAGTTGGCTTAGCGTTTTTCTGCCGGTAATAAAGGCGATGGCCCATAGGCCAAAAAAGCTAATGACTAGTTTGATGCTTAACTCCAGGAACATTCCTATCCCTCCAAGTTCGGAATCTTGATTAATCATTACCCGGGATATTCTATAAATAACATATTGGATTATTTACCAGTGAAGCTAAATCTGTAAAAGGTATGCAGGATTAAGATAGGCAATGGGTAGGAAAATGCAATGATTTGGTGAGTTTGTATATCAGGAGAAATGATAAAATGAATGAAAAGATTTCCGTTTTCTCGCAAAGTGATTAACATGAAAATGACCCCATTAGGAGGTAAAACCCATGAAGATGCCCATGATCGGAGTCCTGCCGCTGTATGATTCCAACAAAAAAAGTTACTGGATGCTTCCAGATTATATGAACGCCATCGAGAGTGCTGGTGGAATTCCAGTGATGCTGCCGTTGACAACGAATCTCGAAATAATCGCAACTTTGGCAAATGAATTTGACGGGTTCTTGTTCACAGGTGGACATGATATTAATCCGGAGCTTTATCATGAAAATGTAGAGGATACCTGCGGGGAGTTATGCATGGAACGTGATATGATGGAGTCCTTGCTATTTCAAAAAGTAATTGAACTCGATAAGCCTGCCTTCGGCATATGCCGGGGATTACAGCTGTTTAACGTGATACTGGGTGGATCTTTGTATCAGGATATTCCTACACAGCTTCAAGTAAGCAATACCGTTAATCATAAGCAAAGCCCACCCTATACGAATCTGATACACGATGTACATATTGACAAAGGTAATTTGCTCCATGCAATCATTCAATCAGATACGATTAAAGTAAACAGTTACCATCATCAAGGAATCAAAAGGCTTTCGGATAAGCTACAAGCAGCTGCAGTCGCTGAGGATGGAATTGTTGAATCCGTGGTGATGCCCAACCAAAAATTTGTACTGGCTGTGCAGTGGCATCCGGAGTACAGCTATACCGTAGATTCATACAGCCAAAAGCTATTTTCAGCCTTTGTTCGTTCTTGTACATTTGTTGGTTATGATATCGATATCGACGAGATAACAGCATAAATATAGTAAAGCAGTCGATCCGTGCGATCGGCTGCTTTTACTATTTTTATAGGCGCATCTAGGTACATACATTGTGGAAAGGATTACTCATTATTCTGGATAAATCTGAAAAAAATGTATGGTACAATGAAATGAACAGCTTAACTTTGATCTTCATACGGATTGGAGGTGAAAAATTTGCGATTGCGATATTACATAATGATCTTCTTGTTTGTACTAACAGGCTGTTCAGCAGATAGCGCTGAGGCTATTAAACCGGACCAATCGATAACTGACAGGATCACATTAACTCCGGTGGATCTGGCTCAAGGAGAAACGGCAAAATTAAGACCTTTCCTTGGCACCATGTCCGGTGCATTTAAGTTAAAATACGAGGGAGAGAAACCGAGCGCAACTTTGCATATGGATATCTGGGAGAATGGATCGAAGGTAGATTCTGCAGGAGCTATAGGGGACCTGTTCTTCAGTCCGGAAGGGCAGGTGATTAACAATAATGAAATTGAAGTCATTATATCCATTGATACGGTAAGAACAGAAGAAGACAAAGAAGTGTGCATTGTTAAAATCAGTACAGGGTCAGGCCTAGCTACGTTTACGCTTCCTTGGAATTCGGAGCTGAAAGGACGAGGGTTGTTTCAAAACACCGAAACTTTAACGTTTACACCAGATCATCCAGTTCATATATTCGCTATGAATGCAACAAGTACAAACCAGGTATTTGCAGGAGACTTATCAGAGGAAAGTTTAAGCAAAACCGAATGGGCTCTTGTGTTCACTTTGCGCTTTGACGAATAGAAGAATATGAAAAGGTAGCGTCTGAATATAAATCAGTTACTCAGATTAAAGTTCATACCTGATCATGAAGCAGCTGCAGTGGCAGCTGCTTTAGTTTTTTATTTGAAGTTAAATGAACTTCTGATCAAATACTAATCTAATCAATGTTTTCGATAAGCCAATGACCTTCTTTGTTCTTTGTGAAGAAATACGTTATAGCTTTATTCTCAATACTCCCATCCTCATGTTTCTTGGCGTATCGAACGCCAATCCGAATCTGATCACGGCCATCAATGGTTATCTTTTCTAGAAGGTCCAGATCATTAAACATAAACTGAGCGTTTTCTTCATCGAAGAAGAGTGATTCTTTCTGTGAACCTTCATAGAGATGGACTTTGAATTTCTCTTTATCATTTTCAACAATACCTTCAAGATTGCCTTTGAACTTTGAAATGATGTCATCATTAAAAAAGTCTTTTTTGTACCGTTCAAAATCAATGAACACGCCTTTTTTAAAATCCTCTGCACCAATCTCCTTAAAATCCAGCCCTTCGGGATCAATTAGTCTCTGCGATTCTGTTTTGACATTCGTTGAAGTAGGTGTTTGATTCACTGGTGTTTTGCTGTTTGAATGATTTGTTTGGTTAATTTCATTCATCGATTCTCCATCAGATGGTGTACAAGCAGATTGAAGCAAGAGCACAGCCAATACAACAGAGAAAATGCCATAATACCGTTTATTCATTAAAGAGATCCTCCAATTTCCAATGATTTTGTACCATCAACTGCTTCAATTAATGAACAAAATGAATGGCAAAAGGTTTGAACCACAAAGTAAAAGGGTAAATTTATAACTGTTTATAATATTTAAATATATGAAAAATTCATAATAGAGAGAACTTTCTACGTACTTTGTTTCTATCTACCGAATCATTCATATCTACTCACCCTCGTTGTTTAAAAAAGTTCACGATCCTTAAGAAAAACACAAGCACTTTTTCGAAGAAGTTGAATGATTCGCAGATTGATTCCTCTGAAATAAAAAAGAAAGAACCCCTTGGTTGTACTCAACTAAAGGGTTCTAAATGAGTCTCGTTCGATGACATCGATCGATTACAAGCTGCGCTGCGGTTCTACTGAATTTAGCGAATCATACTCCATTTTCATTCCATCGAGGAAGGTTAACAATTCTTCGTTGAATTTCTCCGGTTCATCGAACAGCATGGCATGACCACTATCTTCAAATCTTACGATGCGGGACCCCGCAATGCTCTGTGAGGTTAGTTCTCCCAACTCAGGCTCTACAATTTTGTCTTTTTGTCCATGGAACACAACCGTCGGGATTTGTATTGCAGCGAGGTCTTCACGAAGATCCTCATCTCGTAATGAAGCAGCAGCTTTGATTGTACCATGGTGTGATGCCTGGTAACAGAGCGATTCAAGCCACACCAGCATACCCGGATTTGATTTTGTTTTGGTAAATTTCAAACCGAATTTGTTAAGCATGGCAGGTCTGTTCTCATAGGTAGCATGTATTAACTGTGCTGTTACTTCGTCAGGCTCCATCCCATACTCCATACCAGGCCGACGGGTAAAAGCGGGAGTAGCTGCTCCTACCAAGAGAAGTCTCTTAATACCGTGGCCGTTATGACGTGACATATAGCGAGATGCTATGGCTCCACCCATAGAGAATCCAACTAACGCTGCGTTCTCCAGCTGAAGTTCATCAATAACTGCACGAAGGTCATCTGCCATACGATCATATGAATAACTCTCCCAAGGCGCATCAGATTTACCGAAGCCACGAATATCCATTCCGATGCAGCGGTAACCATGCGAGGCCAGCAAAGTATACTGATACTCAAACATAAGATGGTTGGCTGGCCAGCCGTGCAGGAAGATAACCGGAACACCTTGACCGATATCTTCGATGTAAATTTTAACCTTGTCATCCACTTGTACATATTGTCCCATGTAAAAATTCCTCCCTAACCATTTATAGAAAGTCTTTTTCCTAATACAGTTGGCACTCTAACAACCTGAATAGTACGGTGTCATGTTGATCACTATTAAACGCATGTCTGCTTGGGCAAACAACAATGTAATCTATAAATAGCTTGAAAAGACAGGGGGAATAAGCGAAAAATAAATATGAGAATGATCGGTAAAAATAATTCTTTACTGATCGTTCTCATTATGTTAGGATGAATTCACAGGAAAAACAAACCAATGAACATCTGTAGAATATTTTAAACGTTATAAACACATTACAATTGGTGAAGGGAGGGGAACCTGAGATGGCGAGAAGCAAGGAATTTGAGGAAAACGAAGTTTTAGATAAAGCCATGAAGCTGTTTTGGGAGCAGGGGTATGAGAAAACGTCGATGAGCGATCTCGTTGAACATATGGGTATTCATCGCAGAAGTATTTATGATACGTTCACCGATAAACGTACCTTGTTCTTCAAAGCAATGGAACGGTTCGGTAATCGTACCGATGCCAAATTGGCCGCAGGCGTCAAGCAAGCCAAAACAGCCAAGGAAGCTCTTCATTTTATCTTTGATTATATGAACAGTACCGAAGAGGGGGAGCCACCTGGATGCATGTTTGTCAATTCTGCAGTGGAAATGGCCTGCCGGGATGAAGATGTAGATGCCAAAGCGGTTGGGGCCTTTGAAAAAGTGGAGCAGCTTCTTGTGGAGCTCGTCACCTGGGGGCAAGAAAATGGGGAGTTCTCTAGCCAGTATGGCCCGCAAGAATTAGCGGAGTACTTGCATAATGCTCTAATCGGGATAAGGGTAATGACCCGGACATCCGTGCCTAAGGAAAAGTTAGTGCGTATTTCCACAATGAGTATGCTGTTGTTGGAAAAATAAGATGAAGTATTTCGTCCTGACGGGATATTAGAATGATCATACTCAATAAAAGCAAGGGCGGATGGTTGAGTGCAGGAGTTAGCTCCTGCCTTAACCAAATGCAGAGCATTATTTTTGCGCTATTTTTAGAACGATCATTCCCGTATAAAAATTAAGGAGTGTTTACACATGAAGACATTAATTATTGTAGCTCACCCGGATTTACAAAATTCACGGATTAACCGGGCGTTGGCTGATACCATGAGGGAACAGCCGGATACGACCGTACATGTGTTGGATGAGTTTTATCAAGGTAAATCAATCGATGTGAGCCATGAGCAAGGACTGTTGGAACGTCATGACCGGATTATTTTCCAATACCCTTTATATTGGTACAGCACGCCTCCACTCTTGAAGCAGTGGTTCGACGAGGTGCTCGCATACGGCTGGGCATTCGGCCCGGGTGGGGAGCATCTTCAAGGAAAAGAGATCGGCATCGCAATTTCAACAGCAGGTACTGCGGCTTCATATCAGCCCGGAGGATACAACCTGTTCACAATTCGGGATATTGCAAAACCAATGGAGGCGCTCGCCAACTATGTCGGGGCCCATTATCTGCCGCCATTTGCTATTCATAACGCCAATCATATCACGGATGAGCAGATCGCCATTAGCCAAGCGGCTTACGTGGATCATCTAAGAAGTGTAAGACATGTGCAAACATCGGGTTTGGTCACCATTAACAAATAATCATAAAATTTCTGAGGAGGAACAAAAAATGACAAACAATAAAATTGCATTGATAACTGGAGCGAATAAAGGAATCGGGTATGAGGTTGCAAGACAGCTCGGGGAATTAGGCATTACGGTTTTGGTAGCCGCACGCAACCAGGCAACAGCTGATGAAACAGCAAACCAACTAAGCAAGGAAGGCATTGAAGCCGTGGGTGTACAGCTGAATGTGACGGATTCGGAGCATATTGCGAAGGTAACCAGATGGATTAGTGACACGTATGGTCGATTGGATATCCTGATTAATAATGCAGGGGTATGGGCTGAAAAAGAGGATTACGAAGGCGATGCACTGCGTGATACGTTTGAGGTCAATACATTTGGTCCTTATTATCTCACAGAATCATTACTGCCTCTGCTTATGAAAAGTGAGGCTGGTCGAATCGTTAACCAGAGCAGTGCTCTCGGTTCCATACAATTTCTGCTGACCAATGAGCTTGCGCAGCGTATTGCCACACCTGCATATTCTGCATCCAAGGCAGCATTGAACATGCTGACAGCATATTGGGCCCAGAAAGCGCAAGGAACGAATCTTAAAGTGAATTCCGTACATCCCGGTTTGGTTAAAACACAAATGGGTGGTGAAAAGGCAGAGCTATCCCCAGAGGAAGGGGCCAAAACGGCTGTGCGTCTGGCTACTTTGTCTGAAGACGGTCCAACAGGCAGCTTTTACTATATGGATAGTCAGCTTCCTTGGTAAATCATCAAAGCCGCATATCGCGGCTTTTTTTGTTGATGGATGTTAGATGAAGAAGCAACAAACGTTTAAATCCAAACGTCTAATATAGGAGGTAGCTGTGTTGTAAGGAGGAATATAATTGAGAAAATCAGTCATAGGTGTGACGCTGCTCGTTCTTCTATGTATACTTAGTGGATGCCAAGTATTCTCGACAGGTGAAGTTGGGGATTACATCCTTCAGAAGGAAGAAGATCGAATTCTTGTAGCGGAAAATATATCTAGAGAAGATGCGGATCAACCTTTTGGCGATCTTAGAGAAAAAAAGGTCACCCTAATCCATTATATTGTTGAAGATTCGGAGCTCCTTGAGCAGCTTGAAGTAGGGGACAAAGTTAAAATTACTCCCAAAGTGAATGAGGAAGGGTTCTATCATGTTAGAAAATCCGACCCACCCCAGATTATCGCAGGCAGGATTGAGCGAGAAGATTAAACCATAAATTTTAATAATTTCTATAGTAAATAAGTACAAAGAACAGGGAGAACAATATAAATGGGTAAAGGTGTAAAGTATCAATAACTTTAGTAACTATACTAATGTCTGTTGGTAAACTTGATTCCATAAATAACTTATTGTATCCGGGAATGCATTATGGACTTGCATTTCTTGCGAATATGGTTCGTGACCTTATAAAATTGTTTTTTCTACAGTGAAAAAGATGATCACTCATATGTTCCTGTTACATTGTGCAAACTACAAGTAAGCATCAGAGCAAAAAGAAAACACCATAATGAAATGTCATTAACCCGCTCGGAAAGCTAAACCGAAAAACCATATCTGATTAAAGGATCTTCTGACCAGAATGAGGAAAAAAGTTTTTTTTGAGTTATCCCTTGATTTTTTTAAAAGTGTTTGTTATTGTTTAACCTGTGATTTTGGAAAGCAGTTATATCAATTGGAACGAGCACTTTCCAGCAGATAATTTTTGACCACTTCCATGAGGGAGTCAAGGCCATACGGACAGCCGGGTCAAACGCCGATTGGCAACTTATGTTGCCTTATTGATTGAGTTAAAAGCTCAAATTTTATAAGTTGGTTACTTTACAACCAGTGCAATAGCACATCAACTTGTGAAACGGTCAATAAGAGTGGTAAAGGCGAATTATTTGCTATATAGACTCTGATCTGATATTGATATACATGAGGGAGCTTTCCACCAGAGGAGTTCTTTTGAACTTTTTTGGTTATGGAGACTTTACGTTTTTTCACGATGTATATCGACAAGCAAGTGGGATGATGCGCGGATTGCGGCATTTATTCACCTTGCTTTTTTTGTTGTCAGGAATTGACGGAAGTTGAACAATGATGAGAAGACCTTGAAACGGACAATTGAATCAAAAACCAAAAAAATCTACATATGGGATAGGAGAATGTAAAAATGGGAAAAGCACTAATCATCGGCGCCGGCGGCGTGGCTTCTGTGGCAGTACACAAATGCGTTCAAAATAGCGAAGTTTTTGAGGAAATCTGTATTGCGAGTCGTACCAAATCCAAATGTGATGATCTCAAAGCGAAGCTGGACGGTGGCAAAACAAAAATTACGACAGCACAAGTGGACGCGGATAACGTAGACGAATTGATTGCTTTGATCAACGAAGTTAAACCGGATATCGTTATGAACCTGGCTTTGCCTTATCAAGATCTGACGATCATGGATGCGTGCCTTGCAACCAAAACGCACTACATGGATACGGCAAACTATGAGCCAGAAGATACTGCAAAATTCGAATACAGCTGGCAATGGGATTACAAAGAGCGTTTTGAAAAAGCAGGCATCACTGCACTGCTGGGCAGCGGTTTTGACCCAGGCGTAACTGGCGTATTCTCTGCCTATGCCCTGAAGCACTACTTTGACGAAATCGAGTACATCGACATCCTGGACTGCAACGGCGGCGATCACGGCTATCCGTTCGCAACCAACTTTAACCCGGAAATCAACATCCGCGAAGTTTCGGCAAACGGAAGATACTGGGAAAATGGTGAATGGATCGAAACCAAACCGATGGAAATCAAACGTGTCTACGACTTCAAGGAAGTTGGCGAAAAAGACATGTACCTGTTGTACCATGAAGAGCTGGAATCTTTGGCGAAAAACATTCCTGGCTTGAAACGGATTCGTTTCTTCATGACATTTGGCCAAAGCTACCTGACTCACCTGAAAGCACTTGAGAATGTGGGCATGACTTCCATCGAACCTATCGAATTCGAAGGCAAACAAATCATCCCACTGCAGTTCCTGAAGGCGGTACTGCCTGACCCGGCATCCCTTGGACCACGTACTGTGGGCAAAACGAACATCGGCTGTATTTTCAAAGGCAAAAAAGACGGCAAGGACAAAACGTACTACGTTTACAACATCTGTGATCACCAAGAGTGCTACAAAGAGGTTGGTTCCCAAGCTATCTCTTATACTACAGGCGTTCCAGCAATGATCGGCGCAGCTATGGTCATGACAGGCAAATGGAACAAACCAGGCGTATACAACGTGGAAGAGTTCAACCCGGATCCGTTCATGGAAGAGCTGAACAAATGGGGACTTCCATGGGTAGAAGACTTCAACCCGGTTCTTGTTGACGAACTGCCTGAAGAAGTGAAAGAATCGGAGCTCGTTCGTTAAGATGCGGTTTGAGCAATTACCGACACCATGCTTTGTTGTTGATGAGGCGCTTATTGAGAAAAATGTAAAAATCCTTAACGGTGTCATGCAGCGTACAGGTGCCAAAATCGTACTGGCTCAAAAGGCATTTTCCATGACAGCGATGTATCCACTAATCGGACAATATTTGAGCGGGGCAACGGCAAGCGGGTTATATGAAGCCCGTCTGGGCCACGAGGAAATGGGCAAAGAGAATCATGTATTTGCTCCAGCCTACCGCGAAGACGAGATCGATGAGATTATTTCAATCTGCGATCACATTATTTTCAACTCTTTTTCGCAGCTTGCGAAATTTAAGGATAAAGCACTTCAGGCTGGCCGCAAGATTGGCTTGCGTATTAATCCTGAATGTTCAACCCAGGAAGGGCACGAGATTTATGATCCGTGCTCTCCGGGTTCCCGTTTTGGTGCCAAACAGGAGGATTTCCGTGCAGAGCTGCTGGAAGGCGTCTCCGGTTTGCATTTCCATACACTATGTCAGCAAAATTCCGACGATCTTGAAACAACGCTGAACGCAGTCGAAGAGAAGTTCGGACAATGGCTTCCTCAAATGGAGTGGATTAACTTCGGTGGTGGACACCACATTACACGTGAAGATTATGACATTCCAAGACTGGAAGCATGCATCAAACGCATGCAGGACAAATATGGCCTGGAAGTTTATCTGGAGCCAGGGGAAGCTGTTGCGCTTAACGCGGGTTATCTGGTGACTTCGGTGCTGGATTTCCACAAAAACGGAATGGACATTGCCATTCTGGATACGTCAGCCACTTGTCACATGCCAGACGTACTGGAAATGCCATATCGTCCGCCGCTTGTTGGCTCCGGAGAAGCAGGAGAGAAGCCACACCTGTACCGTCTTGGCGGTCAAACTTGCCTGTCAGGTGATGTTATTGGAGATTATTCGTTTGATGAGCCTTTGAAAGAAGGCGATCGTCTGGTCTTTGAAGATATGGCGATCTATTCCATGGTCAAAACGAATACATTCAACGGAATGCCATTGCCAGCCATCGCTGTAAAACGCAAAGACGGCGATTGTGAAGTTGTCCGTGAATTCGGATATCAGGATTTCAAAATGAGACTGGCTTAATTAGCTATTATATATATTATCAATAACAAAACCGGATTCCCGATAAGGAATCCGGTTTTTATTTTTATGTTAGATGCACTACGATGAACGTAGGAACTACAGTGATTTATAATCTCGGATGATTACATCTATAACCCATTTTCCCCAGTTCGATGACTCTGAACCTGGTTCATTCCAGGAATAAGTGATAAGTGCTTTCCATAATGCCCATCCACGTGCACGGTTAATCATATCTTGGTCAGCATTCATTCGGCGGAGGAAAATATCACGACTCCTATCATCAAAAAAGTTCCATGCCATCACCAGGTCGCTGGAAGGATCACCTACGCCCATCGTTCCGAAATCAATGACGCCGCACAATCGGCCGTTTTGTACGAGCATATTTCCTACAGCGACGTCACCGTGCAGCCAGAGCGGTGCAGCCTCATACTGTGTGGCAAGGGCAAGCTCCCATATTTCCAATAACAGCGTAGGATCGTATGGTCTGGGTAAAACGTCTATGACGGATCTGGTGTCCTGGTCATAAACAGCCAGGTTTCCGCCGCGATGAAAATTTTGAATGCCGGCAGGAATGCCTTGGCTTGCATCAATCGCTTCCAGTTCAATTAGAAAACCAGCGAGATCCTCAGCAAATGTGTTCAGGTCCGTTACATTTTCAACTGTGACTGTGCTGCCTTTAATCCATTGGTTAACAGACCAGGGAAGAGGATATTCTGCCGTAGGCTCACCTTTTGCAATCGGAGCCGGAATCGGCAAGGAAAGATAGGGCTTGAAAACGGGCAGCCACGTCAATTCCTTCTGAACAGCAGAGGCATATCGCTCATGACTCGGTAAACGAACAGTCATCTCATTTCCTAATCGATAGGTCCGATTATCGTGTCCACTTTTGTCTACGGGTGCTATGGTGAGGTGTTTCCACTCGGGAAATTGACTCTGGATCAGCTGACGTACCAGTTCAGTCGTAATTTCAATCATTTCACTCGCCCCCTGCGGAAGTCGTTAGGTGTTCGTTGATGCTGTTTTTTGAAAGACTGAATAAAGTGATTCACATGATTAAATCCCACTCTATGGGCTATCTCCGTTATGGTATAGTCGGTCGAGCTTAATAACTCGCAGCTTTTTTTAATTCGATACTTGATCAAGTAGGCGTAAGGGGTCATATGAATTGTACGCTTAAAACTTCGGGTGCATTCCGAGACACTCAGATGAGCTGCATCCGCGATCTCCTGTAATGTGATCGGATCTGCATAATGACGGTGGATGAAACTGAGCATGAATTGAAGTCTCTCCTGCTGCCGCTTCACGTCCGCTGATGCTTCCTCTGTCGAGAGTGAGAAATTGGAGATTATGGTCAGCCACAGCTGTACCGTCTGAATGGAAACCTCGTACTCCCAGCCCCATTGTTTGGTCATTTCAAATTTCCTCTTCATATCCCACAGCATTTCTAATACTTGGATTTCCCAGTTAACTTCGCCTTTGATTACAAGGGATACGAAGGACGAGTTGGTATAGGGGAGGACATAGTTTCTCTCCATGGCACTATCCGAGTAGAAAGCCAGCAGTTTCTCCGGAAAATTAAAACTGACATACTGTCCGTTATGCGTCAAGTGGGTCGTAACATGAAGAATGCTTTTGTTGATCAGAATGGCCTGACCTGTATGTAATTCATGATTCATCCCGTTAACCTGGATCACCAGTGTTCCTTTGGTAACCAATGTGATCTGTAAATCTTCATGCCAATGCAGGTCATTAAACCCTCTTCCTTCAGGGATGCTGTCGTGGACCGTATGCGTGTACATGATATATGGGAAGGAAGTATCTGGATATTGGATGGTCTCATGCAAGGGTTTCTCCATGGGGTTAATTCCTTTCAATTGACGATATATCGATATAAATGTAAGATATTATTGCACTAATGACCGATAAGCGGTGATATTATTATATCAGATCTTAAGGTTATTAATACAATCCTGTGCACAGACGATTGGATAAAAGTACCATGGAAAGCCATTTGAATCTCTAAGATGAACAAGAAAGACTGGGTTACTGTAGGGGCAGCAGGGCTATTTCTAGGATTACATTTTTTATTTTGGATGGAATCCTTGGTCCATACTTCGGTGGCGAGTTCCATGGTCATCTTGTCATTGCAGCCTTTATTTGTAATGATGGGCTCTTATTTTATGTTTAGAGAACGAAACAGCATGCTAACGATCTGTAGTTTAATTGCTGCCCTCATTGGTTCAATCATCATAGCTTGGGGGGACCTGGGGATTTCGCGAGAGGCGATAATAGGAGATGGACTATCCTTGTTGGGAACCATTTCGGTTTCTGCTTATATGCTTGCAGGGCAGAAGGTCAGCCGTAAAATAGACTCGAATTTATACAGTATCCTTGTTTTTTTCCTGGGCGGGACCGTGATGCTGGTTTATTGCTTGTTCTATCAAATCCCTTTGGTGGGATACCGCTCTTCAGAATGGACCTATTTCTTGTTGCTCGCCGTAATTCCAACTATTTTTGGTCAGAATATTTTCAACCTGCTGTTAAAAACGATTGGTGCTACGACGGTTTCTGTAGGGATTATAGGAGAGCCTGTTCTGGCCATTCTTCTGGCTTATCTATTTTTGGGAGAAACGATAACCGCATTTCAATTCACAGGGGGATTCATTACCTTGTTCGGTATGGGCATGTACTTTTGGCTCCGTTCCTCCAGTCACATCGTAGCTAAACAAGAATGGATTTAGTGTATGATATTGAAATAAAACAAAAGATGAGGAGATTATATACATGGCAACCATTGATGATTTTATGAAGCTGGATATCCGCATTGGAACAATACTTCATGCTGAGTTTTTTGCTGAGGCAAAAGTGCCGGCGATCAAGCTGGAGATTGATTTTGGAGAAGAGATTGGTATCAAGAAATCGAGTGCACAAATTACGAAAAGATATGAAGCGGAAGTGCTCATAGGGAAACAAGTTATTGCTGTTGTTAATTTCCCGCCGCGCCGGATCGCCGGATTCAAGTCGGAGGTTTTGGTTCTAGGAGGGGTACCCGAAAAAGGGGATGTCGTGTTGTTAAAACCGGATATTGATCTACCACCAGGAACACCTATAGCGTAAAAGATACTCGGAATAGTAATCGAAGTAAAAATCGTACGATGTAGAGGCATCAAATAACGACATTATATATAAAGGCTATTACTAGACATGTTTATCTGTCTGTGAAATAGTCTTTTTATTTTTCATAGATAAAAGCGAAATAAACCGTTGTTATACTGTCATGTTAAACGTGATTGGATCATAAGATGGGGAAATAAACTGGACAAGCGAGTAGGAGTGAGGAAGTCTTGAGTGTTCAACTTCTGATCAGTTATATTTTCCTTGGTTTGACGCTTGCTGCTCCCATTGGGCCTGTCAATTCAGCCCGATTGGACAAAGGCATCAAAAATGGTTTTTGGCATGCCTGGATGGTCGGAGCAGGTTCCATGATCGCCGATGCTGCCTTTATGCTCTTGATTTATATGGGCTTGGTTCAATTCCTCAACATCCCCTGGGTACAAATTCTCCTCTGGCTCGTTGGCGGGTTCACGCTAACCTATACTGGCATTGAGAGTATTCTGCAAATGAACAAATTGAAGCTGTATTCGGCCAAAAATCGTAAGGATTCCCTCTTGCACTGCTTCATGCTGGGATTTTTGATGTCGATTACGAGCCCGATGTCCATCATTTTCTGGTTAGGGATTTATGGATCGATTTTGGCCAAAACGGCAGTATCATTTGGGACAAGTCATCTTCTGATTTACAGCAGCATGATCTTCATTGGATTGACGCTCTGGGATTTGCTTGTGGCGGGGTTAACTACAGGAATGCGGCGTTATCTCAATCAAAGAAGCCTCTCCATCATATCCGTTGTATCCGGTTTGTCTCTGGTTGGGTTCGGCGTTTATTTTGCGCTTCAAGGGCTGCATGCATTGTTCTCGTAGAGGATGGGCGTATACCCAAATGCTTCAATTCTGGAGTGGGACAACGCGACACCGCCATGATAGGCACATAGACTGCTCTCATCAGTTATGCAGAAAACTGCATGATAATCAAACTGAAGGGACGATGTACTTTCATGCTGCGAACGATTGTTGTACCGAACAAGTACAAACCGATGCTGAACCTAAGGGAAACTGCTGAGGCCATACATTTTTCAAAAAAAAAGTTTCAGGAACGATTGGAGCAGCATTTAAATCTCATACAGGTACCCTCACCTGTTCTTTTGCAAGAAGGTACAGGGATTAACGATAATCTGAACGGTATAGAGCGTATCGTTTCTTTCGATGTATTGGATATGGAAGAAGGACAGATTGAAGTTGTTCAATCTCTTGCGAAGTGGAAACGGATAGCTCTGAAGACCTATAGCTTTCAAGTGGGTGAAGGATTATACACCAATATGAATGCCATCAGACGGGATGAGTGGATGGATAATCTGCATTCCATCTATGTGGATCAATGGGACTGGGAGAAGGTCATTGCTGAAGATCAACGCAATCTTATGACCCTTAAGGAAGAAGTAAGCAAGATCTATCGATCGATTCAAGCAACTGAGCAAGAACTCTATACTCAATACTCCTGCCTTGAACCCATTCTGCCCGATCAGATTTTCTTCATTACAACACAGGAGCTGGAGAACCAATATCCGGATCTTACTCCAAAAGAGCGGGAGAATGAGATTACACGCCAATACGGAGCTGTTTTTATCATGCAGGTAGGTGGGCTGCTGAATTCAGGGATTGTGCATGACGGTCGTTCACCGGATTATGATGATTGGACGTTAAACGGAGATATATTATTGTGGTTTCCTGTGCTGGAGCAGGCCCTGGAAGTCTCATCCATGGGAATACGTGTTGATGCCGCTGCTCTTGAAAAGCAATTGAACCTGAGTCAAACGAACGAACGGGCCGCTCTTGATTTTCATCAATCCGTCTTGAATGGAGAACTTCCTTTCACAATTGGTGGCGGGATTGGCCAATCCAGACTGTGTATGTTTTTGCTGCGAAAAGCGCATGTTGGAGAAGTGCAGGCATCGGTGTGGAATGACAGAACGTGGCGTGAATGCGAAGAGGGAAAAATTCCTCTATTATAGATCGTTTGAAACGTTTGAAACAGAAAGAGGATATCCTTCGGGGGATATCCCATTTTTTTGCTACGCCTTGACCTTATGATTTTCCCACCATCTTGTCATGATCCAGGTGACCAGAGCTATCACAAAAATCATGATCAGACTTACATAAAAGCCTACCCGGATGTCCGGTTTCATAAGCGTCCCACTGACCGCGCCCAATAACAGAACCAGACCGGAAATGCCAAGTATGACATCTCTGGCGCGGATCTGAAGTATTTTGAAGGCAGCGATAATGATAAAGGACCAGTTATACATCTGCAATATACCGGCTGCAGTAGTGATGTACTCATAGATCTTTCCTGGAAGCAGCAGGGCTGTCACAATGGATGCGCACAATCCAACTGCAGCAAGCACCAGGGATGGCAGAGGAAGTTGCTTGAATTTTAATTTCGCCTTGAACAGCTTAGGCGCGTCTCCATCCTTGGACATGGTCACCAGAAGGTTGACGACAGCAAACAACGAAGCGCTCATGGCGGAAAAGCCTGCCAAGATGATGGCGCCATTGAATACATGAGGAAAGAATTCCAAATGATACGACGATAGCGCCGTAACAAACGGACTTTCCTTTTCATTCATCTTCATATAGTGCACCATGAACACGGCCATGCCAATCGATAACATATAAAGGATGGAGAGGCCGGTTAACATCACTTTCCCGGCTTTGGGGGCGTCCTTTTTATCCTGTAACTGGATGGACATGAGTCCAATGGTCTCTACACCGCCATATGCGTAAAACGCGTAGAGAAGTGAGGACCAGAAGGCTGGAAACTTGCCTGGGAACAGTTCTGCAGCTGAACTTGGCATGCCAGGCCGTTCATTACTTCCGCCATGTATCCAGCCGAACAGTGCTGCTGCAGCCAGCAGAATAAACATAACAATCGCTGTGGTTTTGACCACGGCGAGAACATTTTCAATCTTGTCAAACCATTGTGTCCCCAGTAGGACAACAAAAATGGAGAGTACCGCATAACACGCTGCAAAAAGCCACAGGGGAACGTTTGGGAACCAAAAGCGGGAGAGAATGGACAAGGCCGTTAATTGGCTTCCCATGATTAAAATTTTGGTACTCCAATAATTCCATCCACAGCCAAAGCGGGCCCAACGTCCAAAGGCTTTGCCTGCATAATAACAGAATGAACCTTCCTGAGGATCTGCAGTTGTCATTTTAGCCAGGAAGTGAAACACAATATAGGTACCCAGAGCGGCGATCAAAAAGGATAGTACCATTGAAGGTCCGGTCTGCTTGATGCCTATTCCCGAACCCAGAAAGTATCCGGTACCAATCGTACAGCCGATGCCAAGCAGGGATAGCTGCCACCATTTTAAGTTTCCCTTCTCCTTACCTTCCGATGAAGAGGAGGCATCTTGTGCAGCACAACTTAAATCCGTCAAAGTAGGTACACCTCTCCTTCTCAGATAAGGTGAACCAACAGGAGATAAAATATGCCTCTACTTGTTACTTTCGCTTTACCCGGAAAAAATACAGGATCGTTGACACGGCTCTAAATGGTGTCTTACAATCTAAACATTATTATTTGGAGTCGAATCAACAGACTTTCAAGCAAGTAAACTGTACAAAAACGGCAGTATCTACTTTAGAGACGAGCCTACGTCAGGTCTTCAAATGTCGGGGCTATTGACTGCTTACCTCATTGGAACAGAAACATACTTACGGAGGTTTACTTTTATGTTGATCAGAGAGATTGAAGAAAGAGATAATCAACAGGTGGAACATCTGATCAGAACGTGTTTGATCGAATTTGGCGCGAACAAACCAGGGACAGCCTGGACAGATCCACATTTGGGAGATTTCTATCATCTGTACCAGAAAGAGGGGTCTAAATATTGGGTAGTTGAGCAAGATACTGTGGTCGTAGCAGGCTGCGGTATTGGTCCAATTGACGGTTATCCTCAGATTTGTGAGCTGCAAAAGATGTATGCATTCCAGGAAACCAGAGGTACAGGTATCTCAAGCGAATTATTGCAGGTTGTCCTTGATTATGCGAAAGAACATTATGAACAATGTTACCTGGAAACCCTGAGCAATATGACGGCAGCCAACAAGTTCTATGCCAAAAATGGATTTATTGCTTTAGATAAGCCTTTGAATGGATCTGAGCATTATGCATGTGATACTTGGTATTTGAAAACATTATAAGTGACCTGATTATCTCGAAAATGTACATTACCGATAGACCCTGATTGGGTTTTATCGGTTTTTCTTTTTTTTATGAAAACTGGATAGTCAACAGTAGCTAACTGCATGCATTTACCTTTTTATGTATAATCAGAGTGTGAAATGGTTTATCCATGAACTAGTAATTAAGGATCTATTGGAGGAGGGAATATATGCTTGCTATCATCTTAATTTTAGGTTTGCTCTTTATTGTTGCTTACTTGCGTGCGATCTATATGAAGCTTGAAAGAATAGTTGAGGTCTTGGATCAAAAAGCGGAGTAATGGGATTAGATAGCAGTGAATCGAATGCAAAGGGCTCTGCAATTCTTATCATATCAATAAAGCAGCTGTGTCAGCCTAGAATTGCTACATAGTAAGAGGATGTTTTATAAGAATTTATTAACTAACTATAGGGCAATAAAAAATAATGAAAAAACGAAATGAGCCAGTCGCCATAATATTTCAGGTGACTGGCCCATTTCGTTATCGGAGTTGCTCTAAACCAGGTAACCCAGGTTCAATAGAATCGATAGAGTCGTACGCCGTGCGAAGGAATATTCGTCTGTAGAACGTCGCCTGCAAGTTCGGCTGGCGTTTCATTCCACAGCTCGGTGCCCGAGGTGAAGCCCGGAAGACCGATGTCATCAACAGACAGACTTACAGGGAGCTCTGAATCACCTACATTGAATAATGCAGCATAACGGGATTGATCAGCCGCTTCTGCTGTCCAGACAATGAGATTGCCTTGGCGCAGTATTTCCTTGGCTCCATGGCTATCCTGATTCAAGCGCAGCACTTCCTTGTTGGTTAACAGGGATAGGGTCCATTCATCACAGTCGCGAAGCTCACCGCCGAAAATAAGCGGAGAGCGGAAGATGCTCCAGAGCGACATCATGGTCAGCTGCTCATCCCGTGTGAAGCGAGTCCAGCGATCCGCGCCACCTCCGTCAACGGACCGGATGCCGATATGGCCGAGCGGGAGCATGTCACAGTCCGGCCAGCATCCTGCATCAGGGATACCTTGCCAGGTCCGGCAGCGGTCAAACATATCCAGCAGAAGCGGCCATTGATCCCAGAAGTCATCCGTGACCCGCCACATATTGGCATGTTCAGCGAAGAACGCGGCGTATTCTACAGGAGCAGGACCAGGAGAGAGACTCAGTACCATAGGCCGGCCGCAGCGTTCAATGGCTTGGGAGATTAGCTCGATCTCAGGCTGATGGGTATCATACAGTCTGGATGCAGCGATGTCGTCTACCTTGACCAAGTCCACACCCCACTCGGCGTAGAGTTCAAAAAGAGAGTCGTAATAGGCCTCTGCACCTATCTTCGATGCGTCAACGCCATACATGTCCGTATTCCATGGACAGATCGAATTGGTATGTGCAATATCACGTGCTGTAACGGTGGTATTCAGAATAGGGGTAGCTGCATGTGCAGCCTGCCTTGGAATCCCGCGCATAATGTGAATGCCGAATTTTAATCCAAGACTATGTACGTAATCGGCTAAGGGCTTGAATCCCTGACCGCCTTCAGCAGACGGAAAGCGGTTCTCAGCGGGCATAAGCCGGGAATATTCGTCCATTACCAAAGGAACAAAAGCGCGGTACTGAGAGGAATTCGCATAAGGTTCATACCATTGGATGTCGACGGTAATGTAGTTCCAGCCGAAGGGTTTGAGATGTTCAGCCATGTATTCCGCGTTCCCGCGAATTTCATCTTCCGTTACGGCTGCACCGTAACAATCCCAGCTGTTCCAGCCAAGCGGTGGTGTGGGTGCTGCATGCTTGTGATTCATGTGAAATCTCCTTTACTGATTAATTATTGCTCTGGTTAAGTTCATATTAATCAAGGAGATTAGCAATATCTATAGTAATCTTGGAAGCTGAATAGTACTATATTGCTGTTAATCAAAGAACAGTTTGCGATACGCAAGGCTCTCGCCTCCGCTGCGGAACTCCCCTGGTGTAAGTCCGGTCAGGGTACGAAATGCTTTAATAAAATAACTTCCGCTGGAATACCCGATAAGCTCGGCAATCAAGTCGATGCTATGTTCGGTTCCCCGAAGCAGTTCCATGGCTTTGTCCATGCGAATGCGAGTTAAATAAGCAACAGGAGTAAGTCCTGTGCTGGCCGAGAAGCGCCGAATCAGATGATATTTGGATAAAGAGACATGTTCGGCTAACTGATGAATACTAATCATTTGTGAATAATGCTGCTCTATAAATTCTGCTGCACGCTTGATGTTATCTGGCCAAGCATGCTTGTTTCGCAGAGTCGTAACCTGTAATCTGGCCAGTTCTGTCATGAATTGATATACCGAAGAGGATGCGATCAAGGGATCGGAGATTCGGCCGGCTGCTGCGTCGTTCACAATCATTCGCAATAATTTAACGGGTGCACAGTCTGCTGGGAGATAAGGGACCTCCCCTGCTTCGCGCAAAAATTTACGCCAGTGAGGCAGAATTAGATTTGGTCGGAAAAGCAAAAACAGAAATTCCCACGGCTCTCTGGATTCAGGGTGATAGTAATAGCGATGAGGTCCAGGGATCTCGGCAAGAAAAGCCTGTCCGGCAGAGACACGGTGATGCTGTTCTCTTGATTCGTATACTCCCTGACCAGAAAGCGTGTACTGGAAAAGAAGGAGAGGCCCGTCGCTTCGTGTCAATCCGTCCCAATGATAGGAAGGATTGCTGATGCTATCAGAGCCTGCCGCATATAATTTACATAGCTGCAGTTCCGGATCGTCAGCGAATCGAAAGCCATATGTACCTTTGGGTATGTCCATGAATATCTCCTTATGGGTCTAAGAATATATGCGATTTAGCTAGTGGAATAAGTATGATTATAATGGAAATTGTGACCGTTTGTTATGTTTACTGTTCGTACGGGAGGATTTCATGAATCTGACCAGGAGCTGGGCTGTTGGACGAAACGTTCCAAAATTCTTCTGGTCAAAGGCATGAAGATATTCAATAGGAATCCGCCTAAACAAACGGTTAGGATTGTTCCCATCCCGATGGGTCCTTTTAGGATCAATGCTAATCCAAGAAAAATAAGATAAATGCACGTTCTGGCTACAAAGAGATTCGTTCGCATAAGTTCCTGCACAATTAATGTTAATCGGTCCAAAGGGATCGGTGCAAAATGGGTCAATAAGTATGTAGCAGTTCCTAACCCGATGAGGATCAGGCCGATGACCATGCATGCCCATTTAGTTAGCCATAACTCAGGTACAGTCCAGCTATGCAATAGAAATAGCCAAATATCGATACCAATTCCCGTAACGAATGCGGTCAACAATCCTAAAACTTCAGGTCTCCTTCTCAGTATGAGCGAATTACAGCATAACAGAAGCAACGCTATGATCATCTCCCAGCTGCCTACAGAGAGCCCCACCTGAACGGATAAACCTACCAAAAGAGCGTCAAAAGGAGATGTCCCGAGATCGGAATGGATGGTTAGTGAGATGCCAAGAGTCAATATCAAGATTCCAACGCAAAAAAATACATATTTCAACTGCATCTACCTCTTATTTATGTTTTTTGTTGCAAATACAACATATTTGAAGTAGATTTAATATAATCGCATTTTATTGCATATGCAACAAAAAAAAGTGGGGATTCAAAGCGAAATAGGACTACGAAAACATTCATTCCATAAAGGGGCGATATTTTGACATGACAATAATAATTACAAAGTGCAGTCCTGAAGATCTGCTGACACTCCAAAAAATCAGTATAGACACGTTTCATGATACATTCAAAGATCAGAATACACCTGAGAATATGGAGGCATATTTGGCAAAAGCATTTCACTCGGAACAGCTGGAAAGGGAGTTAGCTCATCCATCTTCAGACATTTATTTCGTATATTTCAACGATGAACTAGCTGGCTATTTGAAAGTCAATGTCAATGACGCACAATCCGAGAAAATGGGCGAAGAGTTCCTTGAGATTGAGAGGATCTATATTAGAAGCCAGTTCCAAAACCATGGGCTGGGTAAGCATTTATTGAATAAGGCAATTGATATAGCGATGGACAAGAACAAAAGCAAAGTATGGCTAGGGGTATGGGAGAAAAACAGGAATGCTATTGCTTTTTATAAAAAGATGGGATTTATCCAAACAGGAGCTCATTCCTTTTATATGGGGGATGAAGAGCAAACCGATTTTATTATGAGTAAAACGCTTGTATAGCATAGCAAACTTCGCAGTTCCTGCATTTGACATCAAAAGAGAAGTACCGTAAAAAAAGAACCTGAATAATGCATTCAGGTTCTTTTTTTACGGTACACGCAGGGGGAGAAAGCCTGCTGATAAATGAATGATTGATTTCACTCACATGGCCTCTTCAATCTCTGGCAATGCCTTGGATACAGAAGAGGATCTCATACGTTGATTCACATACAGAACGAGGCCAAGACCGATCCAGCCCGTACCAAGGAGCAAAGAGGAAGCTTCAAGTTGAGTGATGAGATATAGAATGAACAATGCGCCTAACAAGGGAAAGATCATTCTCACAATCCAGTCCTGCACACTGCGTTTTTTCTCGCGAATGATGTAGTGACAGATAACGGAAAGATTAACGAACAGGAAAGCCGTTAGCGCACCGAAACTGACAAACATGATGGCGGTCTCCAGACTAATGAATAAGGCAGCCAGGGAAATGACGCTGACCAGCACAATGTTGAACACAGGTGTACGAAATTTGGGGTGTACAGAACTGAATTTCCGAGGAAGCAAGGAGGATCTACCCATGACGAACAGCAGCCTTGAAACGGTTGTCATGGAGGACATGCCCTGTGCGAGCACGGAGAAAATAACGACAAAGGTGAAGATGGATGCAAGCGTTCCTCCGCCTATAACCTGCATTAATTCGAATCCGGCAGCGTCCATATGTGTAAAAGTGAACGAAGGATACATTTGTTGAATTAAATATGCCGTTGCAAAATACATGATTCCGGCAACGCTAACGATAATCAGGATGGCCCGCGGTATCGTTTTTTCGGGTTTTCGCGTTTCTTCCGCCATCGTTGTGATGGAGTCAAAACCAAGGAAAGAGAAACAGACAAGAGATGCACCTGCCATTACGGCGGAGAAAGGAACTCCTTCTACGGAATGAAGAGGATTAAATCCTGCGGACACGCCTTGGGTCACTGCTTTGTATACAAGAAAGGCACAGAAACTAGCTATAAAAATGATCTGCATCATAACAAAGATTTTATTGACGTTTGCTGACGTTTTGATGCCGATGATGTTGATGGTCATCACAATTAGGGTTAGAAGCACAATCCAGACAGGAGAAGGGATGGAGGGAAACTGAGCATGTAGATTAATGCCAAACATGAGTACAGCTACAATGCAGGAAAACAGATAATCAAGCAAAATCACCCAGCCCACCAGGAAACCGATAAACGGATTCATAGCCTGGCTTACATACGTATACGCCGAACCTGACACTGGAAAAGCCTTGGCCATCTGCCCGTAGCTGCCAGCTGTAAATAAAATGGCTACAAAAGCGAGGACATAGGCGGCTAGGAGCATACCTTGTGAACCCTCATGCAGCACGCCGAAACTTGTGAAAAAAATCATGGGAGACATCCAGGCCAGTCCCATGGTCACCACATGGCTCAAGGAGAGATTTCTTTTTAGTGTTATATTTTGTGACATTTTAGAACCTCCTTTAGAATCGAGAATGATACATCGTTATGCTATGTCATGACACTTCACATTTTTACAGGGGTTTTACCAAAAATCAAGTTATTTTTTTTGAGATATACGAACATTAGAGCATTTATAATAGTAGGTAATTCGTTATTTGGCGAAGATTAAGAAAAAAGTGCAAGTTTAATTGGTGTTTTTATCGTATTATTTTAAAAAAAGTATTGTGAAATGTAATTTTACATGTTAGTATTCATAACATCAATTAAATAAAATGTTTTCTAGGGTTCCGAGCCACCCGACTGGCTGACTGGTCCGAGAGAAAACGCATTGGGAGATTAAACCTGATGTACACGGCGGGATAAAAGCCCGGGAGAATCGATCAAAGAGCAATCTTTGATGTTTCTCCCGGGCTTTTTTCTATACTTTTCTACAGGAGGAATGAACAATGACAGCCCTATTTACAATGACGATGCAGCCTGGAAGCAAATGGTCTGCTCATGTAGGAAGAGGAAAATCCATTACATTAAAGGCAACAGGGGATCGTGCCAATGTGTCGGCATTGTTCTTCCATGCACAAGATCCAGCGGAACGGTACAACATGCCGGATACGCTCAAAGCCCAACATACCGCTTTTTTGACACGAGGCAATATATTGATGACGGATCAAGGAAAGGCACTTGCTTCCATAACGGAGGATTCCGTAGGGTGGCATGATCCTTTATCGGGATATACAACCCGAGAGGGTACGGATGACAAGTATGGAAAGACCACATATCAGGATCAGCGCAATGACTGGCTGAGAAGCGGTGAAGAGAACTTCAAGGTTGAACTGTTCCGGAACAATCTGTCACCACGTGATATCGGGGTGCCGGTCAACTTTTTCTCCAAAGTCGTTTGTGAGCTGGACGGAACGATGAATTACTCGCTGCAGGAAACGGCAGAACGCTCAGTGACCCTCCGGACAGAAATGGATATGCTGCTGGTGTTATCGAACACACCTCACCCGCTTGATCCTTCGGGACAATACCCGGACGCATCGATCGTTGTTTCCGTTGCAGATGCTGAACCTGTTTCTGACATGGACCCGTGTGTACTGCACTGTGATGAGAATCGGAGAGCCTTTGAAAATACGTGGAACGCTTATGCTTTGTTGAAAGGAGCGAACTAATATGAGTACATTTCAACCTGTCCAGAGTCCATTACTGACCGAAAAAGCCTTGTATGAGAAAGTCATCACTGCGGGTGATGGCTGGATACATGATTTGCTCCCAGGCCAGGTTCTTCGCATTGTTGATATGGAAGGCAATCAAGCTGTTGATACGCTGTTTTATTCGACGGAGGATCCATCGGATCATTATAGTGCAGTGAGAACGATTACCCGCCAGGGCAATCTGTATTTGACAACAGGTTCAACGCTGCTCGCTGAATCAGGCCGAGAGTTGTTGCGGATTACCGCCGATACCTGCGGCAGGCATGACACCATTGGCGGTGCCTGCTCAGCTCAGAGTAATACCGTCCGCTATGCTCATGATACATTGCCCATGCACAACTGTCGTGACACCTTTATGTTAATGCTGTCTCAGCGAGATGAATATACCAAGCGGGATCTCGCCCCGAACGTCAACTTTTTCATGAACGTGCCAGTGACACCGGAAGGAGAGTTGACCTTCGCTGATGGTCTATCTGCACCGGGGCGCTATGTCGAACTCCTTGCTTTGGCACCGGTAACCGTGCTGATCAGTAACTGCCCGCAATTAAACAATCCATGTAATGCCTACAACCCAACACCAGCCAAAGTCCTTATATGGGATGCAGAAGGAGTGAGCGCCAATGTTTAAAAAGGTACTGATTGCGAATCGGGGTGCCATTGCGGTACGCATTATTCGAACTTTGCGTCGGATGGGTATCTCCAGTGTAGCTATTTACACAACAGCAGATCGAGACAGCCTACATGTTGAGCTTGCCGACGAAGCAGTACTGATCGGAGAAGGCCCCGCAAGAGAGAGTTACGTCAACGCTGAGTTGGTACTCCAGACAGCTGCAGAGACAGGGGCAGATGCGATTCATCCCGGGTATGGATTTCTGAGTGAGAACGCGGCTTTTGCCAGAGCGTGTGCTGAGCGAGGTATTACGTTTATCGGTCCCTCTCCTGAACATATTGAGCTCTTCGGCTTGAAGCATACGGCACGAGCAATGGCTGCAGAAGCTGGAGTGCCCTTACTGCCGGGCACAAGCCTGATACAATCTCTGGATGATGCGGTTCAACAAGCTGGAAACATTGGTTATCCTGTAATGTTGAAATCCACTGCCGGTGGTGGTGGAATCGGCATGCGGGTCTGTGAACACGAGGATGTGCTTAGGGAGGCATTTGAATCCGTAACCCGTTTGGCATCCGCCAATTTTAATGATGGGGGCGTGTTCATTGAAAAGTATATTGCACGTGCACGTCATGTCGAGGTTCAGATTTTTGGCACAGGTAACGATGAAGCAGTCGCATTGGGAGAGCGTGATTGTTCAGTGCAGCGGCGTAATCAGAAAATTATTGAAGAAACCCCGGCGCCATGCCTGCCGGATGTAATCCGGCAAGGGATGCATGAGTGTGCCCGCAGACTGGCGATTTCGGCAGGTTACCGTAACGCGGGAACGGTTGAGTTCCTGTACGACCCTGATGAGCAGCGGTTTTATTTTCTCGAGGTGAACACCAGACTTCAAGTGGAGCATGGGGTGACAGAAGAGGTGCTTGGCATTGATCTGGTGGAATGGATGGTCAAGGAGGCAGCTCAAGAGAGCGATTCATTGAACGTAACGGTTCCCGCACCAACAGGACACAGTCTCCAGGTACGTCTGTATGCTGAGGATTGCATGAATGATTTTCGTCCAAGCGATGGACGCATTGATGCCATTCACTGGCCTGATGACGTCCGAGTTGAAAGCTGGATTCAGCCTGGATTGAACGTAACTACCTTGTATGATCCGATGCTGGCCAAATTAATTGTGCACGCGAGCACCCGCATGGAAGCTATAAACAAAATGAAGAATGCTCTTCGTGAACTACGGGTATACGGGGTCACCACCAATCAGGCTTATATTGAAGCATTTCTGGATAACGATGCATTCGCTAATGGAGAAGTATATACCCGAATGCTTTCGGGCTTTAAACCGACGGAGCGTGCGATCGAAGTTCTGGACGGAGGTGTTCAGACGACTGTACAGGATAGTCCCGGCAGAATCGGCTACTGGGATATCGGCGTACCGCCGTCAGGCCCGATGGATCAGCTTGCCTTCCGTATTGGCAACAGACTGCTGGGCAATGACGCACAAGCGGCCGGACTGGAAATGACGTTGCGTGGGGGAACGTATCGTTTCCGGGATGAAATGACCTTTTGCCTGACAGGAGCAGATATGAAAGCCGAACTGGATGGCGTTCACGTGGAACCCTACACACCGACAAATGCACTTCCTGGTGCGGTGCTGACTTTGGGTGAAGCCAAACAGGGAATGCGAACGTATCTGCTCGTATCCGGGGGGCTCGACATGCCGATCACACTTGGCAGCTCAGCAACCTTTACATTGGGGGGATTCGGTGGGCACAGGGGGAGTGCGCTGCGAACGGGTGCAGTGCTCCGTGTGCATGAAAGAGAAGGAACTACTCCGGTTCTGCTTGGTCCTCTCCGTACAGAACGCAGACCACAATACAACAATGAATGGACGATTGGTGTGATACCGGGACCTCATTGTACGGATGAATATGTCCTTCCGGCTTATCTAAATCAGCTTACGGAGACGACATGGGAAGTGCATTTCAACAGTTCCAGAACAGGTGTCCGATTGATTGGTCCGGCCCCGCTGTGGGCAAGAACCGACGGTGGAGATGCAGGACTTCACCCTTCCAACATTCATGACAACGCCTATGCCGTCGGTGCACTGGATCTGACAGGCGATATGCCGATCCTGCTCGGTCCGGATGGTCCCAGTCTTGGTGGTTTTGTCTGTCCGGTGACAACGGCGACCGCTGAATTATGGAAGCTGGGTCAACTCAGCCCTGGTGATAAAGTCCGTTTCAGACTCATTACCGTCGAGGAAGCCGAGCAATTAAGAGCAGAACAGGAGTTGTACCTGCGGGAACTGGACGTTCCGCATGAGTTGCCGGTTTTAGTCGAAACATCAACTGGTGAGTATATGCCGATTTTGGCCCAAGCAGTGGAAGGCAGACGTTTCTCCATTACTGTACGCTGCTCTGGTGATGAAAATATTCTGGTCGAATACGGAGAACGCGAGTTGAACCTGTTATATCGATTCCAGGCATACGTACTTATGGAAGCAATCAAGGAGAATGGAAACATTCCATATATCGAACTGACACCAGGCATTCGCTCTCTGCAGATCCACCTGGATGCTACCCGTATGACGGTAAAAGAAGCGGCAGCACGAATTATGGATCTGGATTTGCAGCTTCCCGAGCTGGAAACGATTGAAGTACCTTCGCGAATTGTCAAATTACCATTGTCGTGGGATGACCCGGCGACGAAGCTCGCCATTGAGCGATATCAGCAAAACGTTAGACCTGATGCACCATGGTGTCCCAGCAACCTGGAGTTCATCCGTCGCATGAATGGACTCGGTTCGCTGGAAGAAGTAGCGGAAATTGTATTCAACGCCTCATATCTCGTCATGGGACTTGGTGACGTGTACCTGGGAGCACCTGTTGCCGTACCACTGGATCCGCGCCACCGGCTCGTAACCACCAAATATAATCCTGCACGGACATGGACTCCGGAAAATGCTGTAGGCATAGGCGGCGCGTACCTCTGCGTGTATGGCATGGAAGGCCCCGGTGGATATCAATTTGTTGGTCGTACCGTGCAAATGTGGAACTCGTTCAGGGAAACAAGCAATTTCGAAGCAGGAAAACCTTGGCTGCTGCAGTTCTTTGATCAGCTTCAATTCTATCCTGTTTCGGAAGCCGAACTGCTGAAAATGCGTGAAGAATTCCCGCGAGGAGGATTCGAACTTCAAGTTGAGGAAACCACATTTCATCTGGGGTCCTATCTGAACTGGTTGCAAACGATTGAGAACGAGTCCGGAACTTTTCGTCAGCAGCAGCAGAGTGCATTCCAGGCTGAACGAAATTACTGGAAGGAACTTGGTATTGCGGAGTATGTATCCGAACCTGAAGCCGCGGCAGCGCTGGAAGAGGTGGAGATGCCGGAAGGGAGTCAGGGCATGAGCAGTTCTATGTCGGGCAGTGTATGGAAGGTACTGGTTGAGCCCGGCCAGGAAGTGCGAAAGGGAGACACTATTATAATAGAAGAAAGTATGAAAATGGAGTTTCCGCAGCTCGCTCCAACAGATGGAATCATAGCTTCCATTTACGTCTCGCCGGGTGATCAGATCAAGTCGGGAGACTGGATTGCTGCCATTATTCCAACGATTAAGGAGGAGGTTGCACGATGACGGTAAATGCCATCCCTGAATTGATGTCGATCAGTGCTCTGCGTACAGGATATCTACGAGGAAGCTTCACACCGGCGGAAGTGGTGGAGAGCATCATCGAGCGGGCAAAGGATACGGAGGATTACCATGTCTGGATCACACGGCCGTCTAGGGAACGCATTACGCCATACCTGGAGAAACTTCAGCACTTGTCCATTACCGAATATCCACTGTGGGGCATTCCATTTGCGATCAAAGATAACATTGAGGTTCAAGGGTGGCCTGTAACGGCTGGCTGTCCAGAGTTCTCATCGGTTTCGGAACAACATGCTATTGTTGTGGAACGACTTATTGCTGCAGGTGCCATACCTGTCGGGAAAACCAATCTGGACCAATTCGCCACAGGATTGGTTGGTACGAGAAGTCCATATGGGGAGACGTGTAACGCACTGCGGCCCGAACTGATCAGCGGAGGATCCAGTTCAGGCTCGGCCGTAGCCGTGGCACTGGGGCAAGCAGCGTTCTCACTTGGGACAGATACCGCCGGGTCAGGCCGAATTCCGGCTGCACTGCATGGTCTGGTTGGTTACAAACCTGCAGTAGGCGCATGGCCTTCCACTGGTTTGGTGCCTGCATGCCGCAGTATTGATTGCATTACCGTGTTTACCCATGAGCTCGAAGACGCTGTTTCCGTTGACCGGATCGTACGAGGCCCGCATGCCGAAGATGCTTTCTCTAAAACCCGTCCTTTAGGACCAACCCGTGCACCAGCCAAATGGTTGTTACCTAAGGGAGAATTAACTTTCTTTGGTCCCTTTGCTGAAGCGTATGAGACGGCTTGGCAAGGCGCCAAACAAACCTTGCTGCAATCAGGAGTAGATGTCGAGGAGGTGGATATCTCCATGCTGCAAGAGGCCGCAGCACTTCTGTATGAAGGACCGCTTGTAGCTGAACGATGGGCAGATCTGGAGATGTTCGCCCAGCAGCATCCAGGAGCGTTGTTTCCTGTAACGGAGAAAGTGCTCCGAACAGGCGGCAAGGATACATTTACAGCTGCTGCACTTTTCAGGGCACAGCACCGATTATCCGAAATTCGGCGAAGCACGGCTGAATGGCTGCATAACGCCGTTCTTGTATTGCCAACCTGCGGAGGAACATGGACGAGAGAACAAGTGCAGCAGGATCCGATTCAAACCAACAGCCACATGGGATTGTACACGAATCATTGCAATTTGCTCGACTTGAGCGCCATTGCTGTTCCGGCAGGTAAGGCTGCAGAGGATATGCCTTTTGGAATAACCCTGTTCACATTGCCTGAGCAGGAAGCTTCCATGGTTGAAGCCGCAAGAATATTCGAGCCGCATCACAACCGTCTTTTGGTAGCTGTCTGCGGACTGCATATGAGAGGCATGTCACTGGAACCCCAGATGACTGGGTTAGGAGCCTTTTTTGTGGAGGAAACCCGAACCGCTCCAGAATATCGTCTGTACAAACTGATCACAAGTCCTGCAAAACCGGGCTTGGTGCACACCCTTGAAGAGGGGACATCCATTGATCTGGAATTGTGGAGCATGCCGCTATCCTCCTTTGGTTCATTCACTGCATCCATTCCTGCTCCATTAGGTATAGGGAAAATTAAACTTCAGGACGGCAGGCTGGTATGCGGATTCATCAGTGAAGCTTCGGCTGCCCAGGATGCGGTAGATCTGTCTCATCTCGGAGGGTGGAGAAACATCGTTGCTGGTGATACAGTAGGCACGAAATAGTAGTTTTTGTTTACGGAGGATAAGAAAGACTAAAAAGTTGATTAATCATTCATTTGGTCATAACTCACATTAAAGTCGCTATTTTTAGCGGCTTTTTTTGTGGCTTTCTTTTTTTGTTTGAACATTATAGGAATATTAGTATAGAAAAGAGAGAGTGACTTTATTTAGAAAACACATCTTCAAACTTTAAAGTTTTCATATTATTTATTATGTAAACCTTTATTCTTTATATTGATAACTAATTAAAAATTCTACAGTTGGTAGGGGACAGCGGTCTCTTCTGTAATAGAGGTAACAACACTTTTTCATCTGCGTAAGAGGAATAGGCAAACATATGAGACAAATGAGATAACTGATATTATTTCATTTGTTGCATAATAGGGTTAGGCGTTTCGTGGATTATTTATAGCTTGAATAGGAGAGTTTATCAAATTCCGGATCAGGACGAATGTGAAAAATGTGTGCTTGATGCGATAAGTGTTGGATATCGTTCCATTGATACGGCACAGGCTTACCGGAATGAAGAAGCCGTGGGTCGTGCCATCCAGAAAAGCGGTGTGCCGAGAGAAGAGTTCTTCATCACGACGAAAGTCTGGATATCCAATGCAGGTTATGAAAGGGCGAAGGCTTCAATTGAAGAGTCCCTGAGAAAACTCCAGCTTGATTATCTGGATTTGCTTCTGATCCATCAGCCGTTCAGTGATTACTACGGTACATACCGGGCAATGGAGGAATACTATAAGGCTGGTAAGATCAGAGCTATTGGAGTAAGCAATTTCTATCCGGATCGATACATCGACCTGGTACAATTCAGTGAAGTAGTACCTGCAGTGAATCAGGTGGAGACACATGTTTTCAACCAACAGATTAAGGCGCATGACATTATGAAGAAATACAATACGCAGATTGAATCGTGGGGTCCTTTTGCAGAAGGAAGAAAGGATCTGTTCACGAACTCTACTTTGCGAGAGATTGGGGATCAATATAACAAGTCGACAGCACAAGTCGCTCTGCGCTTCCTCATTCAACGTGGTGTGGTTGTAATTCCGAAGACGGTCAATAAAGGTAGAATGGAACAGAATTTTAATGTTTTTGATTTTCAATTAACCGCTCAGGATATGGAGAAAATAGCTGCTTTGGATACTGAAGAAAGTGCTTTTTTCTTTCACTATGACCCGCAAACGGTTGAATTTTTGACGGACTACGCCAAAAAAGGGTTTGAATAAAGTTGTAATATACGTGTACTAGTGATGGCCGTCCAATTGGACGGTCTTTTTTAGCTTCTGTGATAACGTGATTCTGCCGGGGAGAAGTTTATTATTCGAATTAGTACCAATACTACATATCCAAGGGGATGGTGAAATATGAAGTTACAACACGAATTTTCCAAGCAAATTTACCAAAATATAGAACTCATATGTGACTTCATGGGGAATAGTTCGGATTTTGTTGTTCGCGAGATCACCGTTGGCAGTTGCCACGCGGCCCTTTTTTATTTGGACGGTATGACAGACATGCAGAAGATACAGGATAACGTCATTCGTCCGTTGCAGGAGACTTCTGCAGAAGAGTTAAGTTTATCTTTCCTAAAAGATAGCGTTCTTGACGTCGGTGGAGTAAGTTTCTCTGACAACATTGAAGATGCGTTGGAACAGATTCTATCAGGTGGACTTCTCCTGCTAATCGACGGGATGGGGGAAGGGTTGGTCGTTTCCCTACCTGGTTGGGAAGAACGCAGTATAACGGAATCGAAGACGCAGCCTGTGATCCGAGGTCCACAAGAATCGTTTACGGAGAATCTTCGTACCAATACAACAATGGTCCGTCGCCGAGTGAAGGACACAAGAGTTCGGCTAACAAACGTCAAGGTTGGCGAAAAAACAAAGACCGACATATCGGTCATGTATATGCATGGAGTTGCTGATGATGAATTGGTACGAAACGTGATATCTAGACTGAAAAATATGAAAGTGGATCGCGTGCTTGAAGGGGAGTACCTCGAAGAATGTTTAGTTGAGAAAAAGCAAATGACCATATTCCCAATCTTTTATAATTCGGATCGCCCAGACTCTATTGCAGCAGGTGTGATGGAAGGGAAAATAGCGATATTTATCGACGGAACTCCCTTTGTCATCCTTGCGCCAGCAGTATTTGTTGATTTCATTCAATCCGCGGAGGATTATTATCAATCTTTTATTTACAGCAGCATCATTCGAGTCTTAAGGTACATCTCCCTGGCAATATGTTTGCTGGCTCCAGCTATATATGTGGCACTAACTACATTTCATCAGGACATGATCCCAACGGTTCTATTACTAAGTTTATCTGCGCAACGTGAGGGTGTACCCTTTCCTGCATTTGTTGAGGCGATGATTATGGAGATCATATTCGAGATCCTGAGAGAAGCTGGTCTACGAATGCCGCGAACGGTTGGTCAGGCCGTTTCGATTGTTGGATCCATTGTCATTGGCCAGGCCGCTGTAGAAGCTAACATCGTTTCACCAGTTATGGTCATTGTTGTTGCGATTACAGCGATTTCAAGCTTTGTCATCCCGTCCTACACCATGGCTATTCCCATCCGGATATTACGGTTTGCTTTTATAGGAATGGCTGCCATGTTTGGCGTATACGGATTGACGGTAGGCATGCTTATACTCCTTGTACATTTGAATAGTCTTCATTCATTCGGCGTGCCATATATGAGTCCAGTAGCCAATTTTCAATCGTCGAAACAAAGTGATGCTGTACTGCGGTTTCCATTTAAGAACAAAGCAAATCATCACAACAAACCAAGGGAGTAAGCCGATGAACTCGTACCGATCCACCATGTCTACATTGTTTGTCTACATCTTGCTAATGGTCATTGTTACGGGTTGTTGGAGTAGTAAGGAGTTAAACGAAATATCCGTCGTGATGGCTATGGGTATTGATTCCGTAGATGACCAGTATGAGATTAGTCTGCAAGTGGTTGATCCGTCTCAGATGTCTCGTAATCGAGCGATGGAACGGTCACCTACAATCGTTTTTTCCAGCCGAGCAAACACGCTGTTTGAAGCTCTCCGAAAACTCACCACGGAATCATCAAGGAAGATGTATCTGTCTCACTTGAAGTTTGTAATCTTTGACGAAGATACAGCAAAAAAAGGAATCAAGAAGCCGCTGGATTTCCTGTTTCGTGATCATGAAGTTCGGCCTGATTTTCATTTGGCTGTTGTCAGAGGCAGTTCAGCTAAGGATGCGGTTACGTTTGTGGCTCCAACCGAGGTTTTGCCTGCAATGGATATGTACAAAGCTTTGAATGTGTCTGAAAAGACATGGGCACCCACTTCTGCGGTCAATGTCAAAGACCTTCTGCAGCGTTTAAAGAAGGATGGCATTGAGCCGGTCTTGACTGGCATTCGGCTAAACAATCTAGACAAAGGCTTAAAGGTGGATAATGTGACGAAATCGCCACAACACGCGAACTATTTATTTACCGGCATTGGTGTCTTTCAGGGAGATCGTCTGATCGGCTGGATAGAAGAGTCCAAAAGCAAGGCGTTTACCTACATATCAAACCGTGTTTCCAGTTCTGTAGCTTCCGTCACATGTCCGAATTCAGAAGGGGAATTTGCTTTTGAAGTCATACGTAACAATGTCAAAATGAAACCGGACATAAAAAATAATGAACCGATTGTCTCTCTTGTCGTGGAAACTGAAGCTAACATCGGCGAGGTTGGATGTGATGCTGACCTGAAGGATGACAAGACATTTAATGAATTTCAGGCAGCAGCCAGAGAAGAACAAGAACAGATTCTGAAGGAGGGTATTGAAAAGGCGCAGCAGATCGGTTCCGACATATTCGGATTCGGAGAAGCCTTTCATCAAAGGTTCCCTCGCGAGTGGCACGAATGGAGAGGGGACTGGAAGCAGAAATTTCAAAGGCTTGAGGTCAAGCTGGATATCCGTTTCCATTTAAACCGGGTTGGGAAAATTACCAATCCTATTGACTCTGAACCGCAACATTAGGAGTGAATGTATATGCTGTATGCGATACTAATCATCTCGATTCTGACCATGTACTATGAGTATCGTCAATTGAAGGAGAAGCATCATGTGCGTGAAATAGTGGTTAGTTTAACCTTGTTCACCGTAGGGACGACATTGATCATTCTGCAGCTAGCACACGTTGAGCTTCCGAGTCCATTAACAGGTATCCGGTGGGTTTTCCAACCGGTAAGCCAGTACATTGCACGTATTTTATCCTAAAGGGGGGACGGAAGTGGGGAGTAAATTAACTGTTCGACAAGCCATCACTTGGTTTGTATTGTATCAGATTGGAAGTGCGTACTTGGTGCTTCCAGCTGCCATAAGTTCTGTTGCCAAACAGGATGCCTGGCTTTCCATTCCCATTTCCATTGCTTTTCATTTGCTTTTGATACCGTTATATTATTCTATCGTCAGGCAGATGAAAGGCAGATCCTTTGTTGCGTATCTCCGAAGCGTGTTTGGTCCCTTGGGCGGGACGATTAGCATCCTCTTTATATTTGCCTTTCCCTTTCTGGAGTGCATCATGACACTTCGAAATCTGGGAGACTTTGTCACGACCTCAATTATGCCCGAAACTCCCTATGATGCCATATATTTTATTATGCTCCTGGCAGTCTATTTTGCTGTTCGCTCGGGTCCGGTTGTTATCGGGCGTTGTGCGGAGATTCTTATCTTTTTTCTTCTCGCCCTATACTTGTTGGTCAGGATTACTCTTTTTTCAGAAGCAGATATCAAAAACCTGCTGCCAATGCTGGAGAACGGCTTGAACCCTGTTATTCTTGCATCCATCAATCTCTTGGCTTTTCCGTATCTGGAGGCAGTTTTGTTTCTGTTCTTTGCACACCACTTCCCGGATCCGAAAAAGTGGAGAAAAACGGTGGTTGCAAGTGCTCTGATCAGCGGAGCCATGTACTTTTTCATGGTTATGCAGATCATAACTGTAATCAGCGCTGGTGTCGTGGCTGACTTGACGTTTCCTACCTTTTTTATTGATCGGACCATCAGTATTGGGGAGTTTCTTCAGCGGTTTGAAATTATCCTTGCCATTGTCTGGTTCGTCACGATTTTCTTTCGTCTTGCATTGCTTCTGTATGTTTCAGCACAAGGACTTGCAGAAACTTTTCGTCTTCGAAGCATGAATTCACTATTCGTTCCTTTGATACTGATTATGTTGGCTATGGCTGATTTTATCTGGCCCAACATTTCATATATCATTGAGATAAATCAGGTCTGGCCTTACTACGCCATGATCTTCGGCATTGGGTTTCCGATTGTGCTCTGGTCGATGAGTAAATTGAAGGGTTCATTAGATTCCGATCTCAAGTAGAAAGCTCTGGCATCAAGAAAATGTAATGAGAAGGATGGTTTTTATTGAAGTGACATTTTCAATCGCAATGGCCTGGATTCAATGTAAAACACCCTGATTGTGCAGATAACCACAATCAGGGTGTTTAAGTATTAGAAACAGCTGAAGGAGCTAATCCGCTGCAGGTCAATGCCGCTGTACACCCAGAAGAATCCAGTCCAGCGGAAGCCGGCTACCGAATTTCTGCCGACGAACACGGGGTACATCCAGAAGCCGGGACCTTGATTCGGCCAAATATATGTGTAGCGGAACAGACAACCGGAAATTGCTCTTGGATCTACAGCATACAATGAAGGCGACTGCTGTGGAACGAATGAAGGCGGCGGTCCGGGAGGGGGCTGCACGCCTTGCGGTGCACCGCCTCCACCTCCGGGGAACGAAGGTGGACCTGATGGTCCTCCAGGACCTCCAGGACCACCCGGTCCGAAAATTCCACCAGGACCGCCTGGTCCGCCTGGTCCACCAAACCCGCCACCAGGTCCAAAGGGAGGTAAAAATGTCATACATCATCACTCCTGTTCATTAGTCTAGGGTATTGTATGTAGGCATTTAAACAGGGGAATGGGTTGAAGCCCATGGATGCAGAAATTTTGTAGGCTGTTCGTTCTATGGATACAAAAGAATGTAAGAGTATAATACATGGGAGAGAACACCGTAAGAGAGAGGAATTCATCATGCACCAATATTATCAAACACTTCGGTTATTGGCTTCCCAAGCTTCCATATCAGCAACGGAGTGGGAATGGTTTGTGAATGCAACTACAGTTAAGCATATCCCAAGTGGAGTCACGATTGTCCAATCCGATCATGAAGTATATCATGCCTATTTCTGTACGAATGGGTTGTTTCGTCTGTATTACACATTGCCTGATGGAAGAGAATATAATGTTGCCTTTACGCTGGAAAATGACTTTGCAACTTCGTACGGAGCCATGATCAGCGGATCAACATCCATGTATACCATTCAAGCAATGGAAGATTCCACAGTGATCGAGATTCCCTATACGGCGCTCCAGGTGCTCATGGATCGAAGTCATAACTGGGAACGGTTTGTTAGAACAGCTGTAGAACGATTGTATATCCGTAAAGAAGAACGTGAGAGAGAATTATTATATCTGACTGCGCTGGAGCGCTATCATGCGTTTTTAGTCAAATATCCAGGGCTGGAGAAAAGAATTCCCCAATATCACATTGCGTCCTACCTAGGTATTTCACCTGTGTCACTAAGTCGAATATTGCATTCGTGTGATTAACCTATGTTAATGCCAACCTGGTTCAGGCGCGTTAAAATGGAATCACAACAACCATTACACATACGAGGTGACAGGATTATGCGGCAAATGATGATTGTACTATTGGAATTTTACCCTTCTTGGTTAGCACTACCACGTGAAGAACGAAGAAACTATGCGTCTTCATTACAGGAAATATTCAATAAGTATAGTTCAGAAGTTAGTGTTCGCTTTTTTGATGCGGAGGCTCTACCCGGTAAAGATTATACTGATTTTGTAGTATGCGAGACCGATGATATCAAGCAGTATCACTTTATGTGGGAGGAGATCCGTGATTCAGAGCCGTATACCAAGGGATATATGAAAATCAAGGATGTCATTATGGGTTTGGAAAATGCCTTTCAAGCCTATGAGACAGAGGCATTACGCATGCCCGCTGAATAAGACAATTTTAGGAGCTGTTCAAATCAGGTTGAGATTCTCCGGTTCATAAAAACTATTGGCTAACTGAGAAAATGTAAGAACACCTCGTACGAGGTGTTTTTTTATTTAAGATTTGCTGTTAATAGAGAAGGAAGTCTCTCCACAGCTAATTTTCAAATGTGTTGACATGACACCGTTTGGTGTCATATAATCAATTCGACACCAAATGGTGTCTGATTAAAGCAATCACATAAATATAAAGTGACATGATAAACAAATCCTCCGTATCATCCATGTTCCGATACAGCAGATTGGAGGGAAGTGGTGTGAGTGAGAACCAAAGATCACGTGATGTATTTGATGCCATTGCTGATCCAACCAGACGTCGGCTCATGCAGATGTTAACGGAAGCAGAAGAGGTACCGCTTCATGAATTAACCTCACAATTTGAAATGGGGCGGACAGCAGTATCCAAACATCTGACCATTCTTAAAGAGGCGAATCTGGTCGTTGACCGAAAAGTCGGCAGGGAAACGAGGTATAGGCTCAATGCTTCACCATTACAAGAGGTTCAAGATTGGGTGGCTTTCTACAGCAAGTTCTGGAGTATGAATATGATGCGCTTGGACCAACTATTAAAGGAGGAAGAAGAATGAGTTTAACATTGGAATTGGACTATCAGTACACGACGTCGGTCGAGAAGCTCTGGGCAGCCTTAACGGATTCAAGCAAGCTTGCCAAGTGGGTAGCCAACATTCATACCGGTCAAGGGATGGAGAATAATTTTAAACCAGTCGTTGGTCACCATTTTCATTTTCGAACGCAGGCAACGGAGTACTGGGACGGAATTATTAAGGGAGAAGTCCTGATCGTAGAAGAACCGCATCGCCTGTCCTATACCTGGGAAAGCGGAGAGAAACATACGGTTACGTGGACATTACAGGATTTGGGTAACGGTCAAGTAAACCTTCACCTGGAACAAACCGGAATTTCCAATCCTCAAGCACTGGCTGGTGCCAAGTATGGCTGGAGTAAATGGTGCGATGGGCTTGAGAAGCTTTTGGCATAATCTAAGGAGGGACCTCGATGTTAAAAGGTGAGAGAAATACAAAAATTGATCCCTATTTCAACAAGCTGAAGAATTGGAAAGAAGAATTCGAGCTGCTGCGGGAGATCGTTCTGGATTGCGGGCTGACAGAAGATTTTAAGTGGATGCATCCCTGTTATACTTTGGACGGTAAAAATATCGTTCTGATCCATGGATTTAAAGAGTATTGTGCTCTGCTGTTTCACAAAGGGGCGCTGCTAAAAGACCCTCATGGAATTCTGATCCAGCAAACGGAGAATGTACAGGCAGCACGTCAGCTTCGGTTCACCAATGCTCAGACGATTCAAGAAATGCAGCTGATTATCCAGGATTATATCGAGGAAGCCGTTCAGATTGAGAAAGCGGGTCTGCAAGTTGAACTTAAAAAGCATGACGAGTATACCCTGCCTGAGGAATTAGCCAACAAATTTGTTGAAATACCTGAGCTGAAAACAGCTTTCGAAGGACTGACTCCAGGACGCCAGAGAGCATATATCATGCATTTTTCTTCTCCCAAACAATCCAAGACCCGAGAGTCGAGAGTCGAAAAGTACATCCCGCATATCCTTGATGGGAAAGGACTTAATGACAAGTAATGAAGTGTCTGTGAGTATAAAATGCGTCACACCATAAGTCGCTGATATAGCGGCTTTTTTGTGCTTTTCTTAATCATTTCATGACTGTACTTTTAAGGTTTGTCAGGGGATACAACGGGTAACAAGAACGAAAAAAAGCAATACTAACAGTCATAATGAATGCGAAAAATTTGTCAAGCTGGTGTTTATTAATATAAACTATATTTTATGAGTTCTTATCCAAGGAGGAAATTGAATGCATCAAAGAAAGAAAACAAAATCGAATAAGGCAAGAATTTTTTCAAAAGTTTTATTGATTATCATCGGGGCTTTTATTACGGCATACGGCCTTGAAGCCATTTTGATCCCCAACAATGTCTCGGACGGTGGTGTGACGGGTCTGAGTATCGTTGGTTCACAATTGTTTGGATTGCCGCTGGGAATGCTGATCGGTATCATCAATATTCCTTTTGTGTGGCTGGGATATAAGCAAATAGGTAAAAGCTTCGCTCTCTATTCCATTATCGGTATTGCTTCACTCGCAGTAAGTACCAGTCTGATGCACCATGTACCTACAATTATTGAAGGGGACACCTTGCTGGTTACCGTTGTCGGCGGGATTATCATCGGTTTCGGTATGGGTCTGGCACTTCGCAATGGCGGGGCATTGGACGGAATAGATATGCTGGCAGTGCTGCTTTCGCGTAAAGTTCCTTTTGGTACCAGTGATCTAATCTTGTTCCTGAACATGTTTGTATTTATCGTCGTTTCATCTGTGTTTGGTCTGCAAGGGGCCATCTTGTCAGGGCTGGCTTATTTCATTGCTTCCAAAGTTATTCATATCGTTGAAGAAGGCTTGAGCGGTTCCAAAACGTTTAAAATTATTACCAATCAACCCGAAATCATGGTCGAAACCATTCGTGACCGATTAGGTCGTGGAGCAACCTATACGGATGCTTATGGCGGATACTCTAATGAACAATTTAAAGAAATCACTTGTGTAATCAACCGTATGGAAGAGAGCAAAATTAAAGAGATCATTCATGAAATTGACCCGAATGCTTTTGTAGTTGTGTATGATGTAGCAGAAGTGAAGGGCGGCAGCTTCAAAAAGAAAGATATTCACTAATACTTAAGCATGATGCAAAATCATAAACATAGAAACAACAAAAGGTCGCTACATATAGCGGCCTTTTTTTAATGCTCTTTATATTCTATTCAGTATTTTCAAACATCAATCAAAGGCTTCCGATTCGCTTCAAATGGAAACAAGGTTTGTGCAGCCTCAATAAAGGCATTTACCGCAAGGGTACGTTCATTCTCAGGACTCGCGGCAACATGAATATCCCGATAGGCTTCAGGTGAAAGGCGTTTCAGAGCAATTCCCTGCGGCAAATCCAGAAGGGACAATTCGGACATGACAGCCAATCCTTCACCGGCAAGAATCATCTGAAGTGACGTTCTGTAGTTGTAAAGAATGTATTCGACTTGTGGCGTGACTCCTGCACTTTCAAACCAATTCAGGACAGGCGGCTCATATCCGGCTTTCCAGAGAAGCATGGGCTCTTCCCGCAGATCCTCAGGATGAATGATGTCTTTCGCAGTTAAAGGATGATCCTCTCTCATGACCGCATATATGCCTTCTCGATACAGAGGGAACGAATCTGTTGTCTCTTCGGAAGGAATGAGCAGGCCGACATCAATCTGTCGATTATCCAACCAATCCTGCACCTCCGCAATCGTGCCTTCCACGATACTGAACTCCAGGTTGGGGTATTGCTGCTTCATGTAACGGATCAGCTTTGGGACAAAGTAGGACGAAGCTACCGGGAAGGCACCAATCCGGACAGAGCCAATCTCCAACCCTTTTTCACTCGAAATTTCCTGATCGATCTTCTCATAACCTTGCAGGATTTCCCGGAAAATCCGGACAATACGTTCACCGATCGGTGTAAGTGCAACGCCGCGACGACGGTCACGGATAAGAAGCGTAACGCCGAGATCGCGCTCCAGCGTTGTGACTGCTCGGCTGACTGCGGGCTGTGTCATGTTCATTTTTTCACTGGCGAGTGTAAAACTGCGGGTCTCCGATATCGTGACGATTAGCTGTAGTAGAGATTTGTTCATATCAAATTTGGTAACTCCCTCATAAGTTATATTCATTTTATTTATATTTGAGTGTATTGTATCATGTTTATAGCAAAGCAGAAAAGAGACGCAGTAACTAAACGTATCGGATTCCACTGACACATCACACTAAAGATTCGGAATCTGGAATACAAGCGGATAGGAGGAAGATGATATGAAAGTAAGAGCCTGGTTATTTTTGATCTTGGCTAATCTGTTTTGGGCAGGAAACCTCATGTTTGGAAAGGCCGTAACGTCCGATTTTCCGCCGATCTGGGCTTCTTTTCTAAGATGGGTGATTGCGGCTATTGTGTTGATTCCACTCGCGCAGCTGGTGGAGAAACCAAACTGGCTGAAAGTATGGAAGAATAACTGGGGCATTCTGCTATTCTTATCCCTGGTAGGTGTTGTGTCCTATACACTTCTCACATACACGGCATTGCAGCACACATCATCTACAAACGGCAGCTTGATTAATAGTCTAACTCCAGCCGTGATGATCGTGTTGTCCCTGGTTTTCTTGAAAGAAAAAATAACAGGATGGCAAGGTGCAGGGTTGGTATTATCGTTCTTCGGTGTCCTGACTGTGCTAACGAAAGGTCATGTACTCGGATTATTCAGTACGCATTATAACCAAGGAGACGGGATTATGCTGGTGGCCGTATTTTTATGGGCGATCTATTCGATAGTGGGCAAAAGAGGACAGCATCTCCCGCCAATTACGTTTGTTGCCTTTACAGCCTTTATCGGTGTTATATGTATGATTCCGTTGTTATTTTTCCAGCCGCTGCATATGGAGAACATCACGAGCTTCGGCATGACCGGTATTATATATCTGGGCTTATTTCCTTCCATCGGCTCATTTCTGTTCTGGAACCACGGCGTCAAGGAGCTCGGGCCGGGGAAAGCCAGTATTACAATGAATTTGATGCCCATCTTCACTGCGATTCTATCCGTTGTGGTTGGTCAGGAACTGCTGATTTCCCAAATGGTTGGCGGTATTATCGTCATTGCGGGAATGTTGTTATCAGCAAATTTGATGCGTCGGAAAGCAGCCGCCAGAGCATTTTGGAAACGTACAGGAAGGACCGCTTAATATCGTCATGGTTAACCTTCTTCAGACAAAAAGGAAAATAAAGAAGACAGAGGCTGTTGTCCCTGTCTTTTTTGCGTTTCAACCTATTTTGCTGCCAAATTCATCTCGACGCACATAAGTATGAAGGCACCTGCCCCGTGCAGATCGTTTTCACTGGTGGGCCGAGCAATGTAATGATCATAGTCTCCAATGCCTGTGCCAATACAGATATTACCGATGATAACCTTCCCGTTCTCGTCAAACTGTAGTGTGTCAATAACGCCTTGGTAACCTTTCCATGCATACTGCAAATATGTTGGGTCCAGATAGCCGAAACGAACTGCTTTGGCAATGGCATGTGCAAAGAGAGCTGTACAGGAATTCTCATGCCAGTTATCTGGATGCTCACCTTTGTCGATGACTTGATACCATAATCCGGTGGCAGGATCCTGGTAATTGGTCAGAGCAATCAGCAGATCCTGTACGATCGTTACGAGTTTATCTTTGTCCGGATGATCCTCAGGCATGTATTCGAACATTTCTAGTAGTGCTACCGGATACCAGCCAATGGCCCGGCCCCAGAATTCCGGAGCAAGACCCGTAACAGGGTCAGCCCATTTGGCTTCTTTTGTCTCGTCCCATCCGTGGTAGAGCAGGCCAGTGACAGGGTCTTTCGTATGCTTTTCCATAAGCAGTGCCTGATAGGTCATAATATCGATGTAATCACTCTCACCGAAGGTTTTGGCGAATTGCACTGCGATCGGCCCAGCCATATATAAACCGTCCAACCACATTTGGTTCGGATAATGTCCCTTATGCCAGAATCCGCCTGATGCATTTGTGGGCCAGGATTTTAGCAGGGGAACTAAGGTGTGAAGCGCATTTTTGTACCGTTCATCTCCCGTCTGCTCGTAGAGGGTGAAGAGAAGAACACCGGGCTGGATGTCGTCGAGTTCGTCAGACTTATACTTTTTGATGCTGCCATCCTCCAGAATTTGACTATCGACCCAGCCTTTCATGTAATCATAGAGCTTTTGTTCTCCGGTTTGTCGCCAACATTTCTCCATCCCGGATAAAAAGACACCCTGATGATAATGGAATCGGTCTGGCGGAAGATGTTCCGGCTCGAATGTATCCATAATTGCTTCACAGGCTTTTAACGCCCATTGAATTGGCGTCGTGGTAGATGAGGTGGTTTGCATGTATTCTTCCTCCTTGGTTGGTTGTAATCCCATTTTACCAACAGATAATGTACATGATTTGCGGAAAATGCCTATTTCTTCTTATTTCTTGCGATATAATATATACATCAAGGACGGAACGGAAGGGAGCATGACTTTGATGGGGAATCTCTATTTTGAAAATGCGGAGAGTACATTTCTGGTATCCCACCGAAAAGCATTAAGTCATCATATGCCGGTAAGCCATTTTCACAGCACATACGAAATCTATGTGTTGATGTCGGGGCAGCGGGAGTTTTTCATTCAGGACCGGACCATTACCATTGCGGAAGGCGATGTTGTTATTATTTCTCCGAACGTTCTGCATCGCACGACTAATGCGGAACGGCCAAAGCATGAGCGGCTTATTATTAATATGCATGCACAGTATTTTTCGGTGGACGGCTCCCATGAAGAAGTTCTTCAACCTCTGCTACAGCGGGATTATTTGATTTTGAAAGGTTCCCTGCGCAGTAGAGCGATGATCGATATGCACACAAGAGCCATTATGCAGGAGATGAAGGAGCGAGGAAGTGGCTTCGAATTGTATGCCCAGACCCTTGCCGTGCAGCTGCTTATCATGTGCTGTAGACATTTCAAGCCGCATGATGCGGAACCGCTTGCAGCGCCAAGTCCTATGCATGAGCGTATTTCAGAAATTGTCCGTTATATTAATGAGCATTACATGGAGGAACTGTCGCTTCATTTTCTGGCAGATCAGTTCTACATCAGTCCTTATTATTTGAGTCGATCGTTCAAAGAAGCGACAGGATTCGCTTTTGTAGAATACGTCAATAGTGTGCGAATCAAGGAGGCAAAAAAGCTGCTTGAGAGCTCAAGCCTCAAGGTCAATTTGATTGCGATGAAGGTTGGATTCGGGAGTGTAACCCATTTCGGTCGGGTATTTAGAGCGGTCACAGGACATTCGCCATTGCATTATCGAAGGAAAGGAGACTGAATTTCATGCATAAGCTTCGCTCTCTTATGGAACACTTCTGTAGTGCGAATAAACAGCACTGATTCCATTTTTGGGGAGGTGAGATGTATGAGCAAACCGGATAACCGTGAAGACAACGTGCAGCATTTGCAAAATGCGGTTCAAAACACCATCGAAAATTACCGGGAAGCGGAGGATTATCTCGAAGAATTCGGAGATGAAATTCCGGCTCGGGAAAAAGGTCAGATTGAGGAAAAAAATGAGCGCCGTAAACATAGCATTTCCGGATTCCGTGAAGAAATTCAAGATGAATCTAAGCATCAGCAAAACTCATAATGTGGAGACTATTTCGGTGTTGTAGGAGGGTTAGCAGATGACGAATCTGGATCCGCAAGAACTTCTTAAACAAAAACACGAGCTGGACGAGCATAAAAGGCAGTTCACCAATTTTGCCCGAAGCGTATCAGGGCAGGGTGAAGTAGAAGCCGGACAAGAATTCAGTCATGACCGGCAGGATGACGATCAAAACCGCATGAAATCTGTTGAGAACAAGCGTGCTTAACGGATAAAACCCGCAAATAAGCTGATCCATTATTGGATCGGCTTATTTGTTTATGCACCTTAATTTTATTCGGTTGTGACCCTCACCTGGATTTCGGTCAAGAATTGATCGGAAACGATGGTATCCCGATTATCAATTTCATAGATTTCAAAAGGATCTCCGGATATGTTCAGCCCTTCTTCGCTTGCATACGTAATAACGTGGATTAGCCAGCAATCTCTTCTGCTGCGCGTATTCCCGGTATTCTGATTCAGGAAATGACTGCTACATCATTTTAAACACTTGATCAAATGGATCGATAACGGATAGGTGCCTTTCGTCACCCGCGTTACCGGATTCTCGGTGCAGACATCGCAGGGATAGTGATCTCGGTGGGATCGGGTGCCAAACGATTCAAACCGGGTGACGAAGTGTTCGGAGATCTGTCCGGCTGCGGCTGGGGCGGATTCGCGGAGTATGTGTGCGCGAGCGAAGAGGCGCTGACTCCCAAGCCAGCGGGGATCACGCATGTGCAAGCTGCAGCCATTCCACAGGCAGCCGTTCTGGCTCTGCAAGGACTGAGAAATCAGGGGAATCTGCAAAAGGGAGAACATGTTCTGATTAATGGCGCAGGGGGCGGAGTTGGGACGTTTGCCATTCAATATGCCAAATTGCAGGGAGCAGAAGTGACCGCGGTGGATCGTGGTGAGAAACTGGATATGCTGCTTGAAATAGGTGCCGATCATGCGCTGGATTATACCAAAGAAGACTTCGCGGCAAGCGGACCAAGCTATAATCTGATTCTTGATGTCGTCGGCAACCGTTCTGCGTTCGCGCTAAAGCGGGCGTTAGTGAAGGGAGGCACCTATGTCATGATCGGGGGACTGATGCCGCACATTTTGCTGACCTTAGTAGGGAGTCCATTCGTTTCTTGGCTGGAAAAGAAGAAATTAAGCCTTCTTATCCATAAACCGAACCATGGAGACCAGATGATCTGGAAGGAGCTTGTTGAATCAGGCCAGGTTACTCCACGTATTGATCGGGAATATACTTTAAGTGAAACATCTCAGGCCATTCGTGACTTGGGAGAAGGCCGGGTAAACGGAAAAGCTGTTGTCTGTTTGAAGAAAACTAAAAATGATGATTAATGAAGGCAGTATAATATATAAAATTGATGTGAGATGATCTATGATCATTTTGGAATTAAACGTAAAGATTGCAGCCGCATACTTGCGGCTTTTTTTGTGTTGGCTTCTCCGTATGACGTTAACCTAAAAATACTGTACTTCAACACACAAACAAAATGCACTGCGAGCCCCCTTATAATCGATAACTGAAAGCGATTACAAAATATGGGGAGGGTTACAGCGCATGCCAAGGATTTTAAGACAAAAAGTGGGTAAGAGGATGCTCTCATTGGTAACGATTGCGAGTCTGATGATGGGTTCATGGGCCACTATACCGTCATCTGTATCCGCTGCGAATGAAGTTGAGTTCAAAACTCAGCAAGGAGGCGTCTTTGATGGTATGCCTTTATTTGACGGTAATCCAGAGCATTTAAACTCTTTCGTGGATACCTATTTTGATTACACCGGGCTAGAAGGACCAGCAGTATATGTTACAGGTTCTCGTAACCACTATACCCTTACGAAAGGACCGAATGCGGGCAAGGTGATTCCAGGTGCATTATCTGCTGCAGATAACGTACAGGGGGTATCGACGGATTTTCCTGCGCTCATTGGCATGGGACAGAGTTGGAATAAGGAACTTTTGTCCGATATCGGAGAAGTGATGGGCAGTGAGAAAATCAGCAAACTGAAGGTTAAACAGGGCGAGTCCAATATACATGGGGGTAACGATGCTTCTCTAAGCGTTGCGTTCACGGTTGTCAGTGACATGCGGATCAATCCGCTCAGCGGTCGCTTCGACGAAGGCTTCTCTGAGGATGCGAATATGGCGGGAGTGCTGATTGACAAGATGGCCAGCGGTCTAAGCGGAGTGGACCAACCTGCCAGTGAGGATGGATTCTGGATGAGAGCTGCCGTAGGAACCAAGCATTATTCCGTCTATAACGCGCAATGGTTCAGGCAAACCGCAAACAACAGCGCAGGAGCACGCTCATTATTCGAGTATCAAACGAAAGCAGCACTGCCGGGCTTCGAGTCGGGTGCGTTAGCCGGTACAATGACGTCCTATGGACGGACGAACGGCATTCCAAATATCCTTTCTCCACTGCAGTTATTGGCCAACATGAACGCCAAATATGGCGTATACAGCTCACCTGATTTTAATGGAGATGCGATTGTATCTAACGCAAACCAACTTGGAAACGGGTACGATGATCGGTATGCTGTGGATCGTGGTCATGCAACCATCCTTATGGCTCTTGCCAAAGCAAATGCGGGACGGCCTTCAGGTACGACTCCTGCCGATGTGACTGACCTTGTGACCCTTGTGGAACAAGGAGAGTACGGCATAACCAAGGAAGAGCTTATCGAAGCAGCCAGACCCCATGTAAACCAGCTGGTGCGTCTGGGGATTTTTAATGAAACCGATGAGCTAGGCATTCCGAAAGGTTATCCGTTCGCGAGTGAAGCCAAGGACGTACGAACGTCTCCACCTTCTGACTACAACCAGTTGGATCATCAGGAAGTAGCCCTTCGTGCGGCTCAGGAAAGTATCGTGTTACTCAAAAATGACAGTATTCTTCCATTGGAAAAAGGAAATCGTGCTGCTGTTTCCGGCGTGTATGCTGACGCCCGTTTCAAAACGACCTACTCAGTCGGCGCGACGCCTGAACTGGAAAACTCCGGTGAATCCCCGCTGCGTTCCATCATCAAAATGAATGGAAGCAGCAACGTAAACTATGCTCCGGGAGGTGAAGTCATTAGTCTGAGCTCCAAAGCCAACCAACAAACGGTTACGGCAGATGTGTACAGTCCAAACGCCGGAACGGAGGGAGCACAGCTCATCACGACTTCGGATACGCCAGCAGAGGATAGCTCTTCCCATTTGTTCCGTGTATATGATTGGGGTCAGGCGGGTTCCAGTTTGTTGTCACTTCATAATCAACGTTGGATTACTTCGCCTGCGACCAATAATGCAGCTGTAGGTAACACGGATGGCACGAGCCTGAATCTGACGAATAACGATTGGAGCCTTCCGGATATGATGGGAGACACGAGTGCCATTCCGCCAACGCTGCGAATGGAAAACAATGAGGACGGATCCATATCTATTGTTGCCAACGGCTACCGGACTGGATTCTCTGGTGACTTCACCAACTGGTACTATGCCAACGGGCGCTTCATCCAAGTAGATGGGGATGGAAAGCTCGTGACCGCATCAACCCCACTTGGAAATAAAGATAATGCTGCGAATCGCCCCGACGTGGCTAAATTTGAGAAGAGCATTGTGAAGAACGCGGGCGAAGATGCCGCAGCAAGAGCTGCTGAAGACGATTATGCGATTGTTTTCGTAGGCGCACCACCACGTCATAGTGCTGGGGAAGGCAACGATCGCTCAAGTCTGGATATGGGTGAGGCTGATTATGCACTGGTTGATAACGTATCTGCTGCTTTTGCAGCCGAAGGTAAGAAAACGATCGTCGTCGTTAAATCGAGCTTTCCTGTAAGCATGGAACGCATTCAAGACAATCCAAACGTATCTGCCATTGTATATCAGCCGTATGGCGGTCAATATGATTCATATGCACTGGCCCAGGTGCTGTATGGAGAATACGCACCAACAGGTCGCTTGTCGTCCACATGGTATGCGGGCATGGATGCATTCCCCGCGATTAATTCTTACGTTGTGCCGGAAGGAAACGCATCTGGCCTCGATACGATCGATCCTCGTTTCACAGTAGATATGACAAATGCAGATCCCATTGAATCTGGGTTGACATACATGTACACAGACGCCAAGGTGACCTACCCGTTCGGTTATGGCCTGTCTTATTCTGACTTTACCTACGATTCGCTGAACCTGCCTTCTTCGGTTACAGGGGAAGAGCCATTCACGGTTTCAGTCCGTGTTACGAATGAGGGTGAAGTCGCGACGTCCGAAGTAGTGCAGCTGTACGCCCGTAACAGCAGTTCCGCTTACGGCTCTCATGCGCCCAAAAAGAAATTAACCGCATTTGAGAAGGTCCATCTCGACCCAGGTCAAACGAAAGAGGTACAGCTGCAGGTGGATCCAAACACGCTCGCATTATGGGATGTTAATCGAAACGATTGGATCGTCGAGCATGGCAGCTATGATTTTATGATTGGAACCTCGGCTGCAGATGAGGACGTGCAAGCTTCCAAGTCCATAGGCATTACTGGAAGGTCGGTGGCGACTTTATCTCTTACCCAACCGATTAATGTATTTGATCACGCATTTGCTTCCAACGAAGTTGTCTATCACGAAGTGTCCAAAGAACGTACTGCAGCCCAGTTAAAAGCGAAATCGATCGTAGGAGGCTACTATGCCGTTCGTTCGAAGCAAGATGGATCGTGGGTTGCCTTACCGAAGGTCGATCTGACTGGTGCTCAGAAGGTGAAGGCATCGGTCGCATCCAATGCAAAAGGGGGGACGATCTCATTACATGCAGATAAGCCTGACTCTGCCCCACTTGCTGTATGGAATGTACCGGTGACAGAGCCTGTCTCATACAAGATCAGCAATGCTAACGTCTCAGTCAAGGAATTAGGATACACTGAGGTAGAAGCTGATATTTCTTCTGTCGTGACTGGTGTGCATGACTTGTACCTGGTGTTTCATGAACCAGATCTTCGAATCGACGGATTATCGTTCACTTTAAAAGATACGGGGGTTAATCCTGGAAACCCGGGCACGAATCCGGGAACGAATCCAGGTTCGCCAAGTACGCCAGGTTCGGGTAGTGTTGGTACACCTGGCGAGACACCCGCATCAGGATCCGAGAATGAAGGCGAAGTCGATTCCGGAGATAATCCCACTATTGCTGTCACCGTAGAAAAGGGAAGTGAGAAGGACCAAGAGAAGGTAAAAAGCATTCAAAAATGGGGCGTAAAGGTGATTGGAGAGCCTTGGAATGTGACAATTAAGAATAAACAAGGTATGTTCGTCATCTCAACCCTTCCAGTTGACAATAGCGCTGCTGCAGACGCCACAACAATTGCGCACATTGGAGAAGGAGGCGCACTTACTCCAGTCCCCGGCATGCTGACTCAGGACACGAATGGTAACGAGGTATGGAACGTACTGCTTCATCAAGGAGGAACCTACGCAGCTATTCAGGCATCACGCAGCTTTGTTGACGTTGAATCATCGGCTTGGTATGCCAGAGATATAGCTAAAGCAAGCAGCTTGCTTCTGATTAACGGTGTTTCTGATCGGCGCATGCAACCGCAGGGAACGACAACATCCGCCCAAACGTTAATGGTCGCTCTGAATGTGTTAGGCATCGAGCCGGAAGCATCAGCATCCAATGAAAAATGGTTTGATCCGGTATTACGAGCTGCCGTGAAGCATGACCTGATGGAAGGAGGGCAATACGAGCCTAACGCCCCAATGTCCAGGGAGAACATGGCAGTGGTACTCGTTCGGGCATTGAAATTGGCTGGAGTGAATACAGAGATGTCGGAAGCCGAGATGGATTCCTGGCTGGAAGACTTTAAGGACCAGATTGAGCTAACGCCCGTGAACCGGCCAGCCATGGCAACAGCCATCAAGCTCGGTGTCTTCCAGGGTTCACCGAATGGGCTACTGCAACCCCAGAGCACGCTGACACGCGCGCAACTTGCTGCGGTCATTGTCCGAGTCCACGATCAGGTTGCAGCATTGCTTGACCAATAAACCATTAAGCAGCACTACAAAAACAAGGAACTGGGCCATCAAACATGGCCTGGTTCCTTGTTGTTTGCGGAGAAGGATTTATGCTGTTTTCGGAATTCCTCTGGAGTCCAACCCGTCAATTTTTTGAATACCCGAAAAAAGTACTTTGGGTTATCGTAACCCAGTTGTTTGGCGATTCGATAGATTTTGTCGTCCGTAATCGCTAACAGGTGTTTGGCTCGCCCGATGCGCAGACGGTTCACGTAATCAGTAAAGTTTTCAGAGGTCTTTTCTTTGAATAGATAGCTGAGGTAACTCGGGTTCAGATAGAACAGGGAAGATACCCATTCCAGCGTCAAATCCTTGGCAAAGTGATTATCTATATACTTCTTGACGTTATCGATTACCTGATCCGATGCATAGGGGTTATCATCTTTCAGGAGAAGTGCTGCTCCTGTCAGTACCTTTCTCATGTATTGCCGGATGCATTCCATATCGAACGATACGTTTAGAACGGCCTCAAGACTTGAGGAAGCATTATTGCTGCTCCCGTTCTGGAGATAGTCATTTAACAGCCGCTTCGTTTCTGTAATAATCTCCCTGCATTGTTCCTTCAGATGAGTAAGCAAGGCGTCAGGCTGCCGGATGTAGAAGGCAAAAAAATCGGTAATGAGTTCATCAACCTTCTGTGAATTTCCGCTCTCGATGAAGAACAGCAGTTCAAACATTCGAGTCCACTTCAGAGGACTGAACGGAATGTTTCTCTCGGAATACACGTAACATTTGCCGAAATCGGTAATGGATCGTTCATCTAAGGCAAGGATGGTTTGGTGGTGAGCTTCTCTGACCCCGTCAATGCCTGTGAGCGGTGAGCTGATCCCAATGCAGATGTCTGCAGATTGCGATTTCGTCAAAATCAGGTTTGCTGTTTGAATAGCCTTTTTCTGCATCTCCAGCATTGTGCATTCCGAATCATGAATCAGGAAAAACAGCAGCTGATCCGATTGTGGATGAGGAATGTACAGACCATTTGAAAATGTAGGCAGCTGCTGTGCTGAGAGCGGTTGAGGGCTATAGACCGTCATTAGAACAAACTGCTCAGATGCAAAAATGGCAGCAAATTCAGCAGAACGGAACACAGGTGTTTTACTAGAAGCATTGGGAGCCAGTACAACATTCAGGAAGGCCTGCATGTCGGCATCGATTTTCATCTGTTCCGTTTCGACGGTTCGCATAATGACCTCACGCTCCAAGGAGCGTTCCTGTTCGATGGCATTGATGGCCTGGTGGAGCGTGCTATGAATCTCTTCTCTGCTAAAAGGCTTCAGCAGATAATTTACGACCTTGGCTGAGATAGCCTCCTGCATGTAATCAAAATCGGCATGACCGCTAATAACAATGAGCTTTATCCGCGGATATTGTTGACCTACCGTTCTGATTAGCAGTTTGCCATCGACCTCAGGCATGCGCATGTCCGTAAAGATAATATCCGGCTTGGATGAATCAATCAGAGCTAATGCATCTGCACCGTTATCCGCCTCGCCAAGCAGCTCAAGCGAATGATCGAAAGTCTCTAATTTTTTTAACAGACCCTTGCGTATCAACGGTTCGTCATCCACAACGATAAACGTGTACATCTTTTGGTCACCTCTTTTCCCAATCGGCTGGAATCTCAATCGTAATTTGTGTTCCCTTATTCATCTTGGTATCGAAGGAAAGTCCATAGCTCTCTCCGTAATACAGTGCAATTCTTGAATGTACATTTTTGATGCCGATACTTTGCTTCTGTCGCTGGCCGACAGCGACAAATTCGGGTGGTTGCAGGAGCAGTTGTCGAAGCTCTTCCGCCTGTGACTCTGACATGCCAATACCATCGTCCCGGATTTGAAATACAATTCGGTCATCCTGAAAGAAGCCTGTGATGGAGATGGAGCCTTTTCCGCGTTTGTTCTCAAGCCCGTGATAAATGGCATTTTCCACGAGGGGTTGAAGCAGCAGTTTCAGCATGCGACGGCCATGAATCTCTGGATCCACACGAAGATCGAACCTGATTTTGTCACCGTACCGGATTTGCTGTATGGCCATATAGTTTTCGACATGTTTGAGTTCCTCGCTGACCATAACCAATTCGCTATCCGTTTTGATGCTGTAGCGGAACATGTCTCCGAGCGACTTGGTCATCACCACAATGCTCTCGACTTCTTCAATCTCTGCGATACTATTGATCGACTCCAAGGTGTTATAGAGAAAATGGGAGTTAATCTGGGCTTCGAGCGCTTTCATCTGCGAATCCAGCATGAGAATTTTATTCTGGTAGCTCTCCCGTATATGGGTATCAATGTCCTTCATCATTTTGTTGAACTCGTGATACAAAATGCCAATCTCATCGACTTGCCTGGTCACTTGAGGTTTGATATTTACGAATTGGTGAGATTTGGTTTTACGCATCATTTTGGTCAATTCAATGATGGGTTTGGTAATCAGGTTCGACAAGAAAAAGGAAAGCAGGAGGAAGATGACTGCACAGCTAACGGCTACATAGAATAGCAGCTTCTGCGAAATGTTGTACTCTTCATACAGCCGATCCATGGAGATGTTGGCAATCACGTTCCAATTACGTCCTGGTACCTTCTGAATCACTGTCATGATGTTATCCTGAATTGATTTGTATTGTGAACTGCTGCCGACTTGCTGAGTTGCCGTAGCGAGAGAAGCGGAGAGAGGAGTGCCTACCTTGCTTCCGTCAGTTGAATATAGGATCTCGCCAGCATCGTTCGCCAGGTATAGATTGGACAAGCTTGGTGCCGGGTTGCGTTTTAGCCCGTCGAAGATGTTCATACTGCAATCCAGCATGAACACGCCAAGAAACTCGTTGTTGTTTGGATCATAGAGAGCTCTGGAGAAACCGATTGATTCTTTGGCGTTAATAATGTACGGTTTGACGCCGACTTCACCGATGTATAAATCGCCTTTGCGCTGGATCGTATCCAGGTACCATTCATCACGAAGAGCGATATAATCGAGGCGCAGGTCGGTGCCGCTGCTGCCATAGCTGATCCATTTGCCATCTGGTGTGAACAGGTATAACCCATTGATGTAATTGTAGCCAAGCAGGATGTTTTCGAAGATTAATTTCAATTTGCTGCGGATCATGAAGATTTCATACTGGTCGTTCGTCCCGTTTAACTTAATGAGTTCATCACTCACTGTACTGTAAGCGGTTGCATTAGAGGATTGCTGAAGTAACGTGACCGAGATTCGGTCAATATTCTGCAAGATCTCTTCCATGCTTTTGACCGAATTACCGATGGTTGTCGACGTCACGAGTGAGGTTTGCTCATTCACCAGCTTCGTGTAACTGCGATAAGAACTGACAGAAACGACGATAATCGGCACAATCGACACGAGGACGAGGACCAGAAAAAGTTTAGTTTTGATGTTGAACAGAATCATACGTGCTCCTCCCGCCATTGTCAAATCTAAAAATAGTGCACCAAACGAGCCAAAGCAAATGCACTTAAGCCCACCGTATGATGAGAATGTGCACAAAGCAAGAATAAACATGAATTGGGGGAATGACAAGATGAAAAAAAGAAAACGACTATGGTCCTTAACGTTGGTGGTTCTCATGATCTTCCTGAGCGCCTGCAGCTCTGGCGGCCAGGAAGAGGGCGGAACGGAAAATAGCAGTGGGGGAACAGATGAGTCCGGGAAGGCCATTACGTTAACGATGATGCTATCGGGAAACAAGGCCTCTGAAGGAGAGGATTTTGAGCTGGAAACCTTACCGCGCCTCGTCAAGGAAAAGTTCCCGAATATTACGCTGGAAGTGCAAAAGCTGCCTGACGACCAGTACAACACTTCTGTGCGAACCAAGCTTGCAGCCGGACAGGGTCCGGACATTTTCTGGATCTTTCCGAAGAATGCGGCTGGCGGCGTCAATGATTTTGCGAAGGCAGGATTCGCTGCAGATCTATCCGACCTGACGTTCTGGGACAATATCAGCCAGGGAGCGAAGGAAGACATGTCCTACGAGGGCAAACCGTATGGAGTGGCTGAAGGACTTGATTTTCTGGGTGTTTACTACAACAAGGAATTGTTAGAGCAGGTGGGGTATACCGAGTTTCCGAGAGATTGGTCCTCTTTCCTGGAACTGTGCCAAAAGCTGCAAGCTGCAGGCGTGACACCAATAGCAATGGGCGATAAAGACCCGTGGATGATTCAATTCGGCATGTATCCGATTGCAGCCAATGTCGTGTATCCGGATGAGATGGATTTTGATGTTAAGCTGCAAAACGGTGAGAAATCGTTGACTGATCCAAAGTGGGTTGAAACGATCTCCAAATATAAAGAACTCTATGATAAGAACTATGTGGTTAAAAACTCGCTTGGCATTGGAAGTGCCCAATCTGCACAGTTGTTCATCGATGGGAAAGCAGCCATGACCTTAACCGGAACATGGGATTACGCTTCCATGACCTCCAAGGGCGCAGCTGAATTTACACGCGGATTTGCTTCACTGCCGGGTAACGAGCCTGGACAGCCGGTGTTTGTATCCGCGGCAACGTCAGCAGGGTATGCTCTGAACGCGAAGTCGGCGAACCTGGATGCTGCCAAAGAAGTGCTGAACTACCTGTTCGACGGTGAATCAGACCTTTTCAAAGCATTTGTGGAAGCCAACAGTTCCATCAGTGTGTATAAAGATGTGCAGCTTGAGAACGAATTGTTCAAGGAAGTCAACGACAACTATCAACAAACCGGAAACTCCGTATACTTCAGCAATCAGATGTGGCCGGCGGGCGTGTCGGATGTTATGCAAGCGAAGTTTGCTGAAATTATCGCAGGCCAGAAAACAACGCCTGAGGATGTGGCAAACGCCATGGAAACCAAGTTCAGAGAGCTGTGGAAAAACTAGAATGATGCTGTCTGCCGCAAAGGGGGAGGAAAGTTAGCCTTCCTTCCCTGGCTGCAGACCTTCTTGGAAAGGATGGAGCAGGATGAGCTCTACTGTAATGAAAAAGTCCATGTACTGGTTTGCCTTACCGGCATTACTATTCTACCTGACCTTTTGGATCTTCCCGATCCTGCGGTTGTTCCAGTACAGCATAACGGACTATAACGGGTATGCCCAAGCCTACAACTATATTGGATTCGACAACTATAAGGAATTGTTCAGCAGCGATATCCTTGGCATTTCATTAAAGAATACGCTGATCTATACATTTGTCACCGTGATCGCCGGCAATATTATCGGTTTGGCACTGGCTCTGCTGTTAAACATGAAAATAAGAGGAACCGGGATCTATCGTTCCCTGGCGTATATTCCCACATTGTTTAGTGCAATTGTCGTCGGATTCTTGTGGAGCTACGTCTATATGCCGGATTACGGACTGATTTCTTCCTTTCTCAATACATTGGGCATCCAGAATGAATTGAATTTCCTGGGGGATTATTCGACTGCCCTCTATTCAATTATCTTCGTCGAAATCTGGAAGACCATCGGAACTACGATGATTATCTTTCTCGCTGGGCTCCAGACCGTTCCGACCGACCTGTTGGAAGCCGGCCGAATGGACGGCTGTGGTTCCTGGAGATTGCTGCGGCATGTCAAGATTCCATTGCTGGCAACAGCGATTACGATCAACGTAACGCTAAGTTTGATCAATGGCCTCAAAGCCTTCGATTTCCCGTTTATCATGACGAATGGCGGCCCCGGAACGGCTACCAATACGCTGATCTACACAATTTACAAAATGGCATTTACGGAACAGCTCTTCGGTAAAGCTTCGGCACTTGGTGTTATATCCTTTGCTGTAATTATCGTAATTACCGCCGTCTTCGTGCTGAAAATGAACAAACGGGAGGTGTCGGCATGACGCTTCGTAAATGGCTCAGCAAAGGGTCTGTTCAGATTGTTGTACTCGTCGTTATGGCCCTGAATCTCATTCCGTTAATTATCGCTTTTTCGACTTCGCTTCGTGATCCTAGCAATAATACGAACCCGCTGGCGTTGTTTCAGGAATTGTCTCTCGCAAGTTATAAATCAGCATTCGAGCGTATGCATTTCCCTGAAGCGCTCTGGAACAGCATTGTATTGACGGGTGTATCGGTTATTTTCGTGGTTCTGTTCGCAGCCATGGCTTCGTATCCAATGGCTCGTTTGAAGACGAAGTTAAGCAAGTTCATGTATCTATTTTTCTTGTCCGGACTCGTTGTACCTGCGCAGATGGTACTGATCCCGATCGTGCAAATGATCAATGCGCTGCATATTCCAACCAACCAATATACGCCTATCTTCATGTTTATTACGTGCAGTCTTCCGTTCTCGACTTTCCTGTATACTGGCTTCATTCGAAGTGGTGTTCCTGAAGAAGTGGAGGAAGCTGCACACATCGATGGGGCAGGACTGTTCCAACGTTTCTGGACGGTGGTGTTTCCCTTGCTTATTCCCGTGACCGTATCTGTCATTATTACGCAGGGTGTGTGGATCTGGAATGATTACTTCTTCAATATGATCTTCATCTCGGGAGCAGATGACTCCCCATTGCCACTTGCCATGCTTGGATTTCTTGGGGATCAGCAAAATCCCACGCAGTGGAACGTGTTGTTTGCCGCATGTTTTCTGTGTGCTCTACCGCTGCTGCTCGCGTTTTTGTTCCTGCAAAAATATTTCATTGGTGGCATGACCGTTGGAGCGGTCAAAGGATAGGGAGGCCAAGTGTATGAATGAACACGTGATAAAAACGACCTGGTTAGACCAAGCAAAGCAGCTTACCCCTGAACTGCATCAACAGAAAGTTTACCCGGAACGCATGGTGAATGTAGTTCAAGATGAGGGTGCTTTCCAAGGATGGAGCATCGAACCGGTGGGCTCGGCTGCCCAAGTATACGATCAGATTTTGAAAAAAGGCGATTGCATCACGCTGGATTTTGGAACTCACCATGTCGGTTATGTAACGCTATCGCTTCGGAACGTGCGGAGTAATGCTGATGCGCCACTCCGGATTCGATTGACATTCGGCGAGATGCCATGTGAAGTTGGAGAGGATTTCAGTGAATACAAAGGATGGCTTAGCCGGTCTTGGCTGCAGGATGAGATCATCAATGTGGATGTGCTGCCGGGAACGATCACGCTGGATCGCCGTTATGCATTCCGTTATCTGAAGATTGACGTCCTTGAAACGTCGATTCGTTATGACGTCCAACTTACCGATCTGTACTGTACGACAGTAACCTCTGCTGATTTGGCAGCAGTTCCCTCATTGCGAGCAGGCATCGAACCGGAAATGGCGAACATCGATCGGGTTGCTGTGCAAACGTTGCGGGACTGCATGCAAACCGTCTTCGAGGACGGTCCCAAGCGGGATCGACGTTTATGGATCGGGGACCTTCGCCTGCAGGCACTTGTGAACTATGAAACCTTCGGCTGTAATGACCTTGTCAAACGATGCCTGTATCTCTTTGCCGGATCAAGGCTTGAGGGCGGTCGAGTGGGTGCATGTTTATATGAGTATCCAGAGCCTTATGTGGACGAAACTTATCTGTACGATTACGCGCTGCTGTTCGTAGCCACTCTTTACGATTATTATGAAGCGACAAGAGATCGGGACACGCTGGAAGAATTGTGGCCGGTGGCATACGAGCAAATTCACATTGCACTCGCAAGGCTGAACGAGCAGGGGATCGTACAAGACGATGACACCTGGTATTGCTTCCTGGATTGGCATGATGAACTCAACAAGCAGGCTGGGGCGCAAGCGGTGCTCATCTATGGCATGAGAAGAGGGTTGAAGATTGCCCATGAACTGAACTTGGTAGACCAGGCGGCTTGGATTAACGTTCAAATCGAAAGAGCCGTGAATGCAGCACTCGCAACTCTATGGGACGAGGAACAGAAGTACTTCATTAGCGGAGAAGAGAGACAGGTATCTTGGGCTTCCCAGATATGGATGATCCTCGCAGAGGTCATTGATACGTCAATTGCCACAGCATTGCTCGAACGACTGGAACATCATGCGGATGCCATTGGCATGACAACCCCATATATGGTTCATCACTACGTGGATGCATTGCTCTTATGCGGAGAAAAGGAAAAGGCGATTGAGCAAATTCGAACATACTGGGGAGGTATGTTAAAGGATGGAGCGGATACCTTTTGGGAGTTATACGACCCGAACGACAAAACATATTCTCCTTACGGCAGCAACCTGGTCAACAGCTATTGTCATGCATGGAGCTGTACGCCAAGTTATTTTATAAGACGATATTTGTATAAAGATACGGAGTAGTAAGATGGTCCACATAATCAAAAAAGCAGCCTCAATTTAACCTAGTCGAGGCTGCTTTTTTAATTTCGGTTTCATTTAGCAATGTACACGCGGTGTTTTTACGCAAATACCATTACGACGAAAACAATGCTTCCGTTGCAACTGGCTTATGGATCGGAAGGGGCTGAAGGGCGGTTGACTGATCAATATGGACAAATGCATCATAACGATCCGCCATGGTGGAAGGTACATAATTGCCAAACCGTTCAAGCTTCGGATCATATACCACACCGATGGCGCGGTGACCAATGACTTTATGCAGTAACGAGGACGCTTCGGAGAGCATGACCATGCCATTACGGCCTCCTCCTGCCTGGTGCATGTAATCCTCCCAGCTTCCTGGCTGCCCGGGTGGCACGACCATCTTCTCAACAGGATCTCCCCAGGCTTTTCCCGCAAGGACTTCTCCTTTATAGGTTCCGAAACCAATGGCAAACACCTGATGTTGTTCATCCTCACGCAGCAGCTGACCAACATTCACCATGCCATCTTCCAGCATGTCTGTTGCTCGTGCATCTCCAATATGCGTATTATGCTCCCAGACAATGGCTTTGGCAGAGGCCCCATAATAGGACATGATACGCTTCAGTGATTCCACCATATGCCTGTCACGTACATTCCAGGAATCCGGGCCACCGCGAACCATCGTTCGATAATAGGCTTCGGAGCTTGAAGTTACCAGCATGTTAACCTCTGCATTCAATTCTTCTTCACTACCCGGGTGGACCATACGCTGTTGCTGCATCTGCTTTAATAGTTCGACCACTTCATTCTCACAGCTCTCGGAGAGTAATCCTGCTGCAATACCATAACTCTGATGATCCTTGTTGTATGGGTCGAAGCAGGCATAGGTGCGGCGGGCCTGTTCCAATTGAGGAGACTTGGTTTTCTCCAAATACCCAATAATGGCCTCCATCGATTCCCACAAGGAGTACATATCGATCCCATAAAATCCGACCTTAGAACGTCCACTGCTACCACTGATTTCAGCTGCATTATATTCTTTTAGCCACTCGGCAAAATCACGAATTTCTGTATTCGCCCACATCCAAGTCGGCCAGCGAGTAAAATCACCCAGTGCGTCTGCTGCCGAAGAATCGGCACCCGGTGAACCTTTTATATACCGATTCAACCGATAAGCAGCGGGCCAATCCCCTTCAACACCGATGATGTTGAATCCCTTCCTTGAAATCAGCTTTTTCGAAAGCTCAGCCCTGTATCGATAGAAGTCAGCTGTCCCATGACTTGATTCCCCCAGGAGCACAATATCTGCATCCCCGATCACATCAACCATTCGGTCCAGATTCTCCATTTCGTCCAAAGGGATAAATAAGGCACCCAGTTCTTTTAAATAAGCGTTATTCTCTGATTGAGAGTTGGAATTCATGAAGTTCTTCCTTCCTATAGGCGGTATGAGAGAATTATTTCCGAATTGTTCACTGAATAACCGAATCAATCCGCTCAGGCGGGAAGCAAAAGGAAGTAAAATGATTGAAAATCGTATTTGATGAGAAATGGGTCGCAATTCTTGCTTCCTCGGCATTGTTTGTAGCTTTTCACTTTTCCTATTTCAAAACTCCCATCATGCTGCTCAATATAGTGATTCCAAGCCTTTTATTTGGCTCATTATATGGGGCAACCTAATATACTCGGGAAAATTGAAGGAAACAGCAAACACCAAAAAAGGACCAGACATTTAGTCAGGTCCTTTTTTATTTATTTATTGCATATAAAGTAACACGATGGTATGATCAGTTCGCGAGTGTTTTCATATATTTTTATTGTAGCATGCCGGTAAAATCTTGTCAAAGGATTTTTTTCTCAATTTGATGATTAGGAGAGATGTTGAATGAGTTCTATGGTTCTCAGTTTCCAGGAGATCGATAAGACACAGCTTTCGCTTGTGGGTGGGAAGGGTTTGAATCTGGGGGAATTATCCAAGAGGGAAGGGCTTCTAGTCCCTGAGGGATTTTGTGTGACAACGTTGGGATACCAGAAGGCCATCGAACAGAACATGACATATCACTCTTTACTCAGTCGCTTAACGATGCTTCATGTAGAAGAACGAGATCAAATTGGTGAAATCAGCAGAGAGATTCGGCAGATCATTATAAATTCAGAAATTCCTTACGATGTTGTAGAGGCAGTAAGCCGCTACCTCAGCCAGTATGGAGATGAACATGCATATGCGGTGCGTTCCAGTGCAACTGCCGAGGATTTGCCACATGCTTCTTTTGCAGGTCAGCAGGATACCTATTTGAACATCATCGGCAAGGAAGCCATACTGGAGCATATTCGCAAATGTTGGGCGTCCCTTTTCACGGATCGTGCTGTAATCTACCGTATGCAGAACGGCTTCGATCATAGTCAAGTATACTTGGCTGTTATTATTCAGAAGATGATTTTCCCGCAGGCATCAGGAATTTTATTTACTGCCGATCCTATGACGTCCAGCCGAAAACTCTTATCGATCGATGCCAGCTATGGTTTGGGAGAAGCGCTGGTTTCCGGCTTGGTATCTGCTGATGGTTATAAGGTACGGGAAGAAGAAATTGTCGATAAAAGAATTGCAACCAAAAAACTCGCAATCTATGCTCGAAAAGAAGGCGGGACTGAGACGCGAACAATTCAATCTGTTCAGCAAGAAGCTCAAACACTCACGGATTATCACATTTTGGAGTTAGCACGGATAGGGAGACAGATTGAAGCTTTCTTTGGTTGTCCGCAGGATATTGAGTGGTGCTTGTCCGATGGCGCGTTCTACATTGTCCAGAGCCGACCAATTACAACGTTATTTCCGATCCCTGAAGTGAATGATCAAGAAAATCATGTGTATGTATCTGTGGCCCATCAGCAAATGATGACTGATCCCATCAAACCACTCGGACTGTCATTTTATCTCATGACAACTCCTGCGCCTATGCGTGTAGCTGGCGGGAGGTTGTTCGTGGATGTAACGCCTATGCTAGCCTCACCTGTCACCAGAGAAAACATAGTAAATGCCCTTGGGAAATCTGATCCGCTTATCAAAGACGCTTTAATGACTGTAATTGAGCGGGGAGATTTTGTGCAATCATTACCGAACGACAACCAAGTAGAGAATTCCGGTAGAGGCAATAGAGGTTTGCCCCCAGCAGGCTCTCAAACACCAATCAATGAACAGGATCCGTCCATCGTTACTGATTTGATCAAGAACAATGAAGCATCTATAGAAGAATTGAAACAAAAGATTCAAACAAAATCAGGATCTGACTTGATTGATTTTATCCAGAAAGATATCCAGGAACTTAGAAAGATATTATTTGACCCTCGAAGTTCAGCTGTAATAACAACGGGTATGAACGCTTCATTCTGGCTCAATGAGAAGATGAACGAATGGTTAGGTGAAAAAAACGCAGCAGATGCGATCTCCCAGTCTGTTCCCAACAATATCACTGCCGAAATGGGGCTCGCCTTATTAGATGTCGCAGATGTGATTCGTCCTTATCCTGAGGTCGTTCAATACTTACAACATGTACAAAAGGATCAATTCCTTGATGACCTTGTTCAATTCACTGGTGGCCAGGAAGTAAAAGAAGCCATTCATGCCTATCTTGAGCGATATGGAATGCGTTGTGCCGGAGAGATTGATCTAACCCGAACTCGCTGGATTGAAAAACCATTGACACTTGTTCCCCTGATTCTGGGTAATATCAAAAACTTTGAGCCTAATGAAGGGAGCCGGAAGTTTGAGCAAGGGCGACAGGAGGCTAAGAGAAAAGAAAAGGAGCTATTAGGGCGATTGAAGCAGCTGCCTGATGGAGAGCAAAAAGCAAAAGAAACAAAAGAAAAGATCGACATCATTCGAAATTTGAGCGGGTACAGAGAATACCCCAAATACGGCATGGTACATCGTTATTTCATTTATAAGAAGGCTTTGCTCAAGGAAGCCGAGCGACTAGTTCAGGCTGGTGTTTTGAGGAAAAAAGAAGATATATATGATCTTACCTTTGAAGAACTTCGCGAAGTGGTTAGTACCCGTAAAGTGGATGACCAGATGATCAGCAAACGAAAAGACGAATACAAGCTATATGAAAAATTGACCCCACCACGTGTGATCACGTCAGATGGAGAAATTATTACAGGTAAGTATAAAAGAGATAACCTCCCACCCGAAGCTTTAGTAGGTCTCGCTGTCTCTTCCGGTGTTATCGAAGGGCGTGCACGTGTGATTCTGAACATGGAGGAAGCTGAACTGGAAGATGGAGATATCCTCGTTACCGTTTTTACAGACCCTAGCTGGACACCACTATTTGTATCCATCAAGGGGCTAGTCACCGAAGTAGGTGGACTGATGACCCATGGAGCCGTTATTGCACGTGAGTACGGCTTGCCAGCAGTGGTTGGCGTGGAGAATGCAACGAAACGTATTAAAGACGGTCAGCGAATTCGTGTGAATGGAACAGAAGGGTATATCGAAATCTTGTCGTTGTAGTTACACCATCTAAAAGTCAACAAAAGATAGCGTGTAAGACTGCGTTAGTTGCTGCTCAAGAAATGTATTTTACTTCAAGTCGCTAGTTTAGCGGCTTTTTTTGTTTTTGCGGAACAAGTTATTTCGTATAGTAGTCAACGCTTACAAATGGTCGTATAGTAGTAATATGTGATTCGTGGCGTGACCATGGTTCACAGTGTGCAATGATAAACGATTCTACATAGAAGGACGGATAAACATGGACTTTAAACCGCTTGCTTCATTTATTGATCGCGTCACATCCTGGAGAATCCCGTGGGCAGAAGTGATGGTTATTCATCAAAATGACACCGTTTTCCACTATCGTAACGGTTACGCTAATCTGGAGGAGAAAACACCAATCACCGATGGGGCCATCTTCAATCTCTATTCCATGACCAAAATCATGACCTGCGTCGCAGCACTTCAACTTGTAGAAAGAGGGCATATGCTGCTCAGTGATCCAGTGTCCGACTATCTGCCGGAGTTTGCAGAGATGAATGTGAAGAAAGTCATGCCGAATGGTGAGGTCAGACTGGAGAAAGCCACAAGAGCCATAACGGTACGTGATTTATTTACAATGACGGCGGGCTTCTCGTATGACGTAGGTGCGCCATCCATCAAAGAGGCCGTGCAGAGCACCGATGGAAAACTGCCAACAAGAGAGTTTGCGAAAGCACTCGCGAAGGAACCGCTTCTGTTTGAGCCGGGCACGCATTGGAACTATAGCATGTGTCACGATGTGCTGGGAGCATTGATCGAGGTCGTAAGCGGCAGACGATTTGGAACATATCTGCAGGAAGAGATCACTGGTCCACTCGGCATGAACGATACAGCTTTTGATCTGAACGACGAGCAGCAGTCACGTCTGATTCCACAGTACGCATACAATGATGAACTCGAAAAAGCCATCCGCATGGACGGTAACGGGTTCCGTGTTGGTACGGAATTGGAGAGCGGAGGCGCGGGACTGCTATCTACCGTACGCGATTATGCGTTGTTCCTGAACGCACTCACGGGTCATGGTACCAGTCCTGAAGGTGTTCGGATTTTGTCGCAGGCATCCGTGGAATTAATGCGAACAGATCATCTGAATGAGATGACGCGCCCTGATTACTCTTGGGATCATATGGGCGGATATGGGTTTGGACTCGGGGTCCGTACGCATATCTCCAAGTCGGAGAGCGGTTCTCTAAGCCCACATGGCGAATTTGGCTGGAGCGGTGCTGCTGGTTGCATGGCGATTATGGATCCCGACTCCGGGCTGACTGTCATGTATGCACAGCATCTGCTTAATAGCCAAGAGCCTTACATTCAGAGACGTTTGCGCAATGTTGTATACTCCTGCCTATAATTTTGAAGACGAAGGCAGAGCATCAGCAATCAAACCAAGTTTGCTGGGAAAACTTAATTTTACAAGAACATCATCTTTAAGATATATCCTTAAAATGAAAGAAGCAGGGACACGTTTATGACGTGTCCCTGCTTCTTATTTTTTTGTCTAGTTGTATCTGTAGTAAGTATCTACATTGGAATTAAGACCACCATGAAAAGTCTGAAGCGACTATTACATGAACTGATTCAGTTTCATTTAAGATACCTGTTTTATAGTTGATTTGTGCTCAAGAAGAGCTTGGTCAAGTTCACGGAGTCAATCGTTTTAACTTGCTTAATAGAGCAAATACATCATACAGCGTACATCGTACATAAGGAGAAATGCACATGAAATTCGGAAAATTGAGATCTGTCAGAACAAGGCTTGCAGCTTCACTGCTCGCTATGCTATTGCTTCCTAGCCTGGTCATCGGCGGATTTTCATACTTCTCGGCCAAGAATCAGGTGGATACACAGCTTGCCAATATGGCGGATACAGACATTTCATTAGTAAGCAGCATGGTTGATCAATACATACAAAGTAAAATAGCAGATGTGGGACAGATATTCGAGTCCATTTCATCCGTGGGAAATCCGGATATGCTGTTAAATGCCTATACCAAAAACCATCCGGAAGCAGAAGCTGCGGTGTATGTTACGGATGATGGTCAATTTTCTTATAGTTCAAGTACCCAGAACGAACCAAGCAATTACAATCCACAGGATCAAGAGTTTTATGCCAAAGCAGTCGCTACCCCTGAAGAAGTCGTATTGTCCGAGCCTTATATCTCAGAACAGTCGGGCAGAACTATTGTAGACGTGGCTCAAGCGTCAAGTGACGGAAAATTCATCGTTGCCATTGCACTGGACTTAAGCACACTTCAGGAAACTGTTGGGGATATTCAAATTGGGGATAATGGTTTTGTCGTAATTTTTAGTGCAAATGGTTCCATGATTGTGTCACCGTCTTGGGGATTGGAGGGTTCCGGCACGGTAGGAGAAGCACCAGAATCGGGGGATACGCCGCAGGACGTTTCCTCGAATCTCGAACAGGGAGTTCCTCAAGAGGGCGAAGGGTCCCCAGCATCCATGTTGGACGAAGACTCCGGGCAGATCGAACAGACATCACCGGAAGGAGAAACGCGCCAACTAGTGTACATCACCAACACGTTGACAGGATGGAAGATTGCTGGCGATCGCTCTCCGATCGAGGTTGTACAAGCAGCTGAACCCATCTGGAACAATACACTTTTGGTCATCCTTGTCTTTGTTCTGCTTGGCTTTGGACTTACTGTAGTCATTGTACGTTCCATTACCAAGCCATTACAAACGTTGAATGAGTATTCCATTGAAGTAGGCCAAGGGGACTTGAGCCGTAATACATCGATTGCTTCGCGAGATGAATTTGGTGATTTGGGAGAAGCCTATAATCAAATGGTGGGATCCCTGAATGGGATTGTATCTGAAGTTGCAGATTCCTCCAGTCAGCTTGCCGCGGCTTCTGAGCAGTTATCTGCGAATGCTGAACAAGGTGCAACGTCAACAGAGCATATCACACAAATCATTGAACAGATGGCAGAAGGTGCTGATCGCCAGGTGCTGCTTGTTGAACAAAGCATGCGAACCATTCAGGATGTTGCCGGAAGCATGGGTCATATTGCAGACAACGCCTCTACTACAGCTGTAGCCACAGCTCACGTAGCCCAAAAATCGAAAGAAGGCGGGGAGGTTATTCAAGGAGCTGTGTCGCAAATGAGCACTATTCATCAGTCCGTCAACCACGTGTCCGAGGGTATCAATCATCTGGTTCTGATTTCGCAGGAGATTGGACAGATCATTAAGGTAATCTCAGATATCTCCAGGCAAACTAATTTGCTTGCATTAAATGCTTCCATTGAAGCAGCCCGAGCTGGCGAGCACGGTAGAGGATTTGCGGTCGTAGCCAGAGAAGTGGGTACGCTGGCTGAGCAAGCAGCTCAATCTGCCGAACAGGTAAACGGACTGATTGGAGCTATTCATGAAGGAATCAAGCAGGCTGAAGGTTCCATGGGTGCAGCCATGGGTGAGGTTTCAACAGGAAGGATCATCATGGATCATGCGGGACGTCTGTTCGAAGAAATTAACCTCTCCGTGGACACTGTTAATGGCAAAGCAGGCGAAGTGTCTACGATGGCGGAACATATGGTGAAGGAGACTTCCAATGTTGTGGCTGCAATTGAGGACATCTCTCATCTGTCCCACGAAACAGCAGCAGGAGCCCAAACTGTATCCGCAGCAACCGAGGAGCAGTTGGCCTCCATGCAAGAAATCAGTTCATCTTCCACTTACCTGGCGCGTATGGCGGCAAGACTTCAGGAGTTGACGGAGAAATTCAAAGTCTAATATGAAAAATAATTTTAATACTATTACAAGTCGCTATTTTTAGCGGCTTTTTTTGTTTCAAGTTTGGAGTCTGTCTTTCCAATGCACAATGCATATACACGTGAATAATCGTCATAATAAGGAAAAGCTGCTTGAAGAAGGGAGTGGAGTGGGAAAATGAACGAACCATCTGGCACAATCTCGAAAGTTGATAGCATCACGCCAAGTTTGAACGAGTCTACCGCCAGAATTCAAGAAATCTTTACGAATACTCCCGACTTAATCATTCGGAAGCTATACATAAAACAAACCGGTGAACAAGCTGCCATCATATACATGGACGAAATGACTGACAAAACGATATTGAATCATGATGTACTTGCTCCGCTTCAGCTAGAGTCCGGTAACCCGTCGGAAGACTTCATCACAACAGTAGGGTATGTAAAGCCTTATTCCAAGTGGGAGGACCTCAAACGTTCCATCATGATCGGCTATAGTGTGCTTTTTATTGAAGGGCGAAGTGAAGCCTACGTATTGGATACCAAAGGTATTCCTCAGCGTGCAATTGAAGAACCTCAGCAGGAGCCATCATTAAAAGGGGCACATCAGGGGTTTATAGAAAACGGTTCTCAAAATATAGCCATGATTCGGCGTTATGTCGCGGACAAAGAACTAAAGTTGAAACGGTATATCGTTGGGACACGAGGACAGACTGCCGTATCCCTGCTTTATCTGGAGGATGTGGTTGATCCTGAGGTCGTACAAGTTCTTGAAGAACGCATTCAATCCATTGATGTAGACGCCATTATTAACACGGGCGAATTAGTTGAGTTTATTGAAGACCAACCGCTTGCCTTGCTTCCCCAGATCATCACAACAGAAAGACCGGATACTGCTGCTTCACAAATATTGCAAGGTCGGTGTGTTGTTGTTGTTGATGGTTCGCCGAGTGTAGTGGTAGCTCCTGTTACGTTTATGTCCTTTTTTCAAACGGTTGATGATTACAGTTCCAGATGGTCCATCTCATCATTTATTAGAACATTACGAATTTTTGCTTTTTTTGTCGCCATCTTTCTGCCGGGTTTTTTCATATCCGTTATTTCATTTCATTATGAAATTATACCCATGAAGCTGTTGTTAACGCTTGGTGAATCAAGGGGCCAGGTTCCATTTCCTCCTTTCGTGGAAGCGATCATCATGGAACTCACGCTTGAGATGCTCAGGGAAGCAGGGGTTCGACTTCCGTCCCCGATAGGTCAGACGGTTGGTATTGTAGGCGGTATTGTTATTGGTCAGGCAGTTGTGCAGGCGGGTTTGATCAGCAATATTATGGTTATTGTTGTCGCGTTTACGGCGATATCTTCCTTTATTATTCCGAATCAGGATATGGTGGCTGCAGTACGATTAATGCGTTTTATGATAATGATCCTCGCCACCTGGTTTGGATTCGTTGGGCTGGTTGTTGGCATGATGAGTATTGTCGGAAGATTAATAACATTAAACTCACTAAACGCTTCTTATAGTACACCTATTGCTCCGTTCAGACCCATGGATTGGAAGGATACGTTACTCCGAGTGCCGTTATGGATGATGAACACGCGCCCGATCAGCACGCGATCTAGTCAGACAAGACGACAAGGTAAAAGTAGGGGATGGAAGGAGAAAAATTAGTACATGAAGATATATCGCCCGATAACGACGATTCAATTCATCCTCATGATTTCGACTTTCCAGATCAGTGTTGCCTTTTTGGCTCTACCAAGAGAACTTGCAAGGCATGCTGGAACAGATGGTTGGATGACGATCTTTCTAGGATGGGGGCTGGCTATGTTAGCCTCCATGGCCATGGTGAAATTAATGAAACATAATCCGGACAGTACAATACTTGAATTAGTTCAGCGTTATATGGGCCGGTGGGGAGCCAAACTGGTTACTTTTCTATTTATGGTCTATTTTTTGCTGCTCGCCTATGATGGTTACGCGGTTGCTACGCTGGTCATTAAACTCTGGTTGCTCCCGACGACGTTAATTTATATTCTGGCCTTGCTGCTTCTGATTCCTACCTATCAGATTGCGCAGCATGGATTTCAGGTGATCGGGCGGTACACCGAAATTGTTTCGATGCTCTCCATGTGGATTCCCCTGGTTTATGTATCAACGCTGGATCGTGCTCACTGGCTTTATTTGCTTCCACTATTTAAAGAGGGCTGGCTACCTGTACTTTCTTCCATAAAAGTCATGATCTATCCCTTGCTGGGCATTGGACTGGTTTTGTTTCTGTACCCTCATCTAGTGAAAAAGGAAAAGGCTATGACTGCTATGGTAATCTCCAATTCCCTTACTTGCCTGGCATATTTGGGGATCACCATTATTTGCTTTGTTTATTTTAGTCCTGATGAGATCGGAGAATACAATGATCCGGTGATCAGTATTTTGAAGTCGATTGAATTTCAATTTATCGAACGGGTCGAAGTGCTGTTTATTGCATTTTATTTGTTTATCTTCTCATGTATTTGGATCCCCTCCATGCACATTGTTTCCAGATGCTCTGCCTCGTTGCTGGGAAAAGGTAAAGACAATATCCACCTTGCTGCATGGTGTATTCTTATGGAGATCAGCTTTTTTGTCTATCGGCCCAGTTTTATGGTAGCAACACAAATCAATAATTCACTCAATCTCATCGGATTTGTAATGGAATTCGTATTGCCTGCAGCCATTCTTTTGTATGTCGTTATCTTCAACAAATGGAAGGGAGGGAAACGAACATGAAATGGATAAAAAAAACCGGTATTTCTATTGTAGTTTGCATAGGGTTGTGTACAATCACAGGATGCGGAAGTGGCAAAACTAATTTGGAAGATGCTACCATACCATTGGCATTGGGCTTGGATGTCGAAGACCAAAAGCTCCATTATTATGTCTCCGCTCCTGTATTCAGCAAAGACATTCAAAAGAAAAGCCGCGAAGCGCAAGGGATAGCTGAGGGATTAAGATCGTCCAGGAATCAGCAGGGTGCTCAATTTCCAGGTTCGGTAGGAGGACGGAATTTTCAGGTCATTGTTGTAGGGAAAGAATTACTTAAATATAAAGATTGGTTTAAAGTATTGGATGTGACCTTTCGTGATCCACGAAATACGATTACCGACAGAATTATCGCAGTTGATGGTCGAGTTTCGGATATTTTTAACTTTCAATCGAAGGATCAGCCGCCAATACTCATGTTTTTAAAATCGATTGTCGAATCAGGAAGCAAAATTTCGACTACGGTCTCAACAACTGCGTAAGAGCTGCATCGACAATTGTATGACCGGGCGATGACCCCTGCCATCTCGGAAATCAAGATTGAGAATAACAAGATCATGCTTAAAGGAACGACTCTCCTTTCTCAGCAAGCCCTGTACCGAACTTCACTTACCTATCAGGAAACTTCCCTTCTTCAAATTTTGAAAAAGGAGGCGGGACCCGGAATCAGTCTCACTTTTCCTGTGGATAAACTACAGCAAACGGTTCCGTATAACATAGATAAAGTAAGTTTTACGCTAGGAGGCACCTCAGTAAAGATTAAATCTTCTCATGAGAACGGGAAATTCCGATACAAGGTCAAAGTAAAATCAATTATTGCCATCACGGAAAAGTTTCTTGAATTTGAACTTCAGGATAATTTCGGTGACATGGAGAAAAAGTTGAGCGAGGGAATGAAAGTAGCGATTGAGAAGCTCATCCAAAAATTCCAGCAGCATAAAATAGACCCTGTCGGTTTCGGATTCTATGCACGGGCTTTTCAGTACCCGTTGTACAAGGAAGTGCAGGACCAGTGGGGAAAAGAGCTATCCCGTGCCCTGTTTGATGTCGAAGTTGATCTTCGAATCGCTGCCATCGGAGCAGTAGAGTAATCTAACAGATCAAGACGTTTCCTATGTTTATGAAATACCGCAATATTTGTTCGTTCTTCTGGTGGTTAGGTGATTGGGATGGAGATGAAAGCCGACTTACAGAAGAACAACGAAACGCAATCGATCATGCTGTTAAGCTCATTGAACGAGAGTTACCTTTTGACGGATGTGACATTAAAATTTTAAGGACTCTCCTTGATTTAAACATAATAAATATTATGTAAACTAATTGTGTGCGAAAATGGATAATCGCAAAGTTATTGTTACCAAAAATCGAACACATAACTAACTCCGTGACACTTGGTATACTCAATTGATCACGAAGTTAGTTCGTTGTCCTTTTTCTTTAACTTAGACAGGGAAAAGTGGGTTTCCCTTCATTCCAATCCACAGTCCGGATGCTTCCAGCTGGCCAGCCAGATGGAGCAGCCAGTCTTCACGACCTTTGGTTGCCATAACTTGAACGCCCATCGGCAAGCTATCAGCTGTAAGGTGCAGCGGAACACTCATCGCAGGCTGGCCTGTCAGGTTGGCGAGTTGGGTGAAGGGAGTGTAGGTGAGACTTGGTTCAAACATTTCATAGATCAATTGCTGCTGATGCACCTTGTCCAATTCGGTAATCTGCATCAGATGCTGAATTTGCTCCTCATGAGGAGTTAGCTCTCCAACCTTTGGTGCAGGAAAGGCATTAACGGGTGTGATATAGAAGTCGTATCGCTCGAATAGTGTAGACATCTGCGCTGCAGCCACGTCCCATTCGGCAAGACTGTGAACGAATTCCGCTGCAGATACCTTTTTGCCTGCCTCAGCCAGCACCCAGGATTCAATCTCCATATCGCTCGAAGTTAAAGATCGGCCCATCGCATGCTCCATGGAAGCGATCATCGCCGCCATTTCACCGCTGTTCATCATATAATAGTTCTCCATCAACCGAACACCATTGACCGGACTCAATTTTTCCTCCACGTGATGACCTTGTTCCTCCAGCCACCGAACCAGCTTGTACACTGCTTCCTTCGCATCCTCGCTAACAGGGGTGCCTACCGGTGAATCCGTGGTATAAGCGATCTTCAGTTTGCGTTGGTGCGGATAGTTCATATCGGCCAAGTAACTGCCCGGAAAGAGCGGGGCATGAAACGCGGCTTCAGGTTGAATGACCTGCAGGGTATCCAGTAAGGCTGCACTGTCTCGCACAGTCCGGGATAGCGCGAAGTCGATGGATGCACCTTGCCATTGACGGCCTACACCTGGTCCAACAGGAGTCCGTCCCCGAGTAGGTTTTAGTCCGAATAGTCCGCTGAAGGAGGCTGGAATCCGGATCGAACCCCCGCCATCACTGGCTCCGGCCATGGGTACAATACCCGAAGCAACAGCTGCAGCTGCACCGCCGCTTGAACCCCCTGGTGAATGATTCGTATTCCATGGATTGCGACTCGGACCATGAAGACGTGGCTCAGTAATATTTTTGAGTCCAAATTCCGGTGTGTTCGTATGTCCGATAATAACGAAGCCTGCATCCCGGAGTCTGGATACAAAGTTAGAATTGCGCAAAGCTCGATGATCCTTGAGAAGGCGGGAACCGGAAGTCAGAATTTCCCCCTCCAGCGATTGCGAGATGTCTTTCAGGAGCAATGGAACGCCTGCAAAAGGCTGCTCACCAGGACGAACATAGCCGGCTTCCTCGCGTGCGCGTGTTTCATATGTACGAATGACCGCATTAAGCTGCGGATTAACTTCTTCTAGGCGAGCATAAGCCGCTTCCAGCAATTCAACGGGGGAAACTTCCCGTGAGCGAACCAGTTCAGCCAGACCTATGGCATCATAGGACGTATATGAAAATGAAGACATGACGATCGTTCCTCTCCCAAAATATGAAATAGTATTTATATCTGTCCATATGTCATCGTACCACTGGAATTATAAAAAGACAAAAGGCACTGCCAATCCAGAAGGATGTGCAGTGCCTTTAAGATATAGATAAGATCTTTATTACTCTGTCCGAAGCTTAGGCGCTGCGTCTGCAGCTGTGCCAGATCGTTCCTGCTGTTTGGATATAGCGAACAAAGCAATCCAGATGAGAATGAATCCAAGCAGCTGCTCCCATGTGATGAGCGTCCGGAATGCAATCCAGTTCACAAGCACACCCGCCATGGGGAAGCTCAGCTCAGCCAGTGTGGCCACGGAAGCTTTGGTGGACGAGAGACCTTTATAGTATAACAATAGACTCAGTAAACCTGGCAATAGCGCCTGCCCCAGAATGTTGAGCGCAACCGCTGCCTGTTCTCCTGCACCTGAAGGCAAGGTCCACGCTGCACCCTCGTTCCAGGTCATGAAGATCAGCAAGGGCAGAGCTACGACGAAGCGGAGGGAGGTGACCGTCTCATAACGGGTTTGCCCCAGCATCAGTCGGCCCATCACCGTAGAACCGCCCCATAAGGCAGCAGCGCCAAGTGACAACAGGCTGCCCGCATGAATCCAGTTGTTCCAGTTTCCAAGCGGAAGTGTAAACCCAAATGTAAGCAGATAAGTTCCGATAAGAGCAACAACGAATAACCAGCCGAAGCGGCGCGGCAGTGTTTCCTTCAATAAGAACTTCGCTAAAACAATCGCGAAGATGGGCTGCATTTTTTGCAGCAACAATACGGTATTCGGATCATTGTGTGTCAGTGCGAGCGTGAATAAAACCGTTGCCAGTGCAGAGCCGCCCCATGAGATAAAGATAACGGCGATCCAGTGGCGGGCTCGCAGCTGTTTCAGGTCGGCGCGGAATTTCCATAAGACGGGTATAGCGACTAAGCTCACGATAATATGCTCCACCAGTACAATTTGAGTAGAGGTCATGGTTTGCAGCAAAATGATGCGGAACAATGGATCTACGCCCCATAGGGCTGCACCGAGAACAACGAGCCAAAATCCGGTATTGCTTCGTTCCTTGCGATAAACGGTTGATGCATGCTGTGTCTTTTCCATATTCAGGACTCCTTCGTCAGAACACGGAATCTTCAGTTGGCAAAATCGACAAAAGCCCCCGTTTTGGCATACACCAAATAAACGGGGGCTCATCCATGAACATATCGTCAGGAAAGAAACCTTCCCATAGGCGGTATGTCATGTGTTGATCTTCTCTCATCCGGACTGTACCGTCGGCCTTGGAGTCACACCAAGTCAGTCGCTGTTGTCCTAAGCAGTCAACAGCGAGTCGCGGGCTGGTTCCGATTGGAACATCACCGCCGGTTGGGAATTGCACCCTACCCCGAAGATCCTATTCAATTTATAGGTTATAGTACAAGTTGTAACATTAATAAGTTCATCTTATTCCTGTAAGCGCTAGCAGTTCAAGCATTTTTTTAGAAAATGATGTTCCAGCTTCCTTGCTGCCTGCGCAGAAGCACAATCTGACCCGCGTGATAAGCGTCGTGAAGAACCCAGCGGGCAAGCGTTTGAGCCCAGTTTTGTTCGGAATCCAAATAGGCTTCTTCAAGTCTGGAATCCTGTAACGTAACCAGGTTATTGTGCAACTGTTCTGCCAGCTCAGTGGTTCGCTCCACAAGTTGGCTCCAGCCAACGTGGTCCAAGGGGTCACCGGGACTGCCAAACGTAGCTTCATTCGATTCGGCAGCGGGTACAGATGGCGACTGACCTTGAAGACGCTTTAAGATCCGCTCGTTGTAATAATACATATGATTGACCAGCTGCCATATGCTCAGTCCTCCTGAAGGAGGGATCCAAGCTGCTTGCTCTGCGGTCAGCCCTTCAAGCGCCTTTGACAATGGGACGATCCAGTTACATTGATCCCAGGTATCTTCTTTTTGAATAACCAATACATCTAATGCAGTTGTAACAGACGTCATCTTTAAAGTTCATTCCTCTCTAGTGGAACTCATCTCATGACTTGCTTCTTCATGCTTGTAACTAGCTAATATGGTTTGAAATGGTTACAATTAATATAACACAATTCAAAAGAAAGTAACCACCTTTTTCGAATTAGATAGTTACAACAGCGGAGGTATAGATGGATAGATTATGGACAGATTTTGTGAATAGCGATTATCATGACTGGCGCGGCGGGGATCGATCTGAAGACAGACTGGGAAAAGCAGGCTGGCAGCAGGATTTCTTGAATCGTTGGCAATTAAAAGCACAAGTGCCGGCCTCGACTGAAGAGGAATCCACCATAAGAAGCTTTAGAGATGAGTTACAGTCTCTGGCTATCCGTTTGTCAGTGGGAACGCCCCTAACGGAGAAGGATCAAGCATGGTTAAATGACTTTATGCGGAGTGGTGAGGTGATCAGACGACTAATCTCACAGGAGCAAGGACTGGATGTTATGCTGGTTCCCGTCCATGCACATTGGTCTCAGGTGATTGCGGAGGTCGCTGCTGACTTTGCCATGACACTGGTGGGGGGCGAAGGAAAGAGAATTCGATGCTGTGACAACCCGGACTGCCGCTGGGTTTTCTATGACGATACTCGCAGTAGGACACAGAAGTATTGTGATGATAAAATGTGTGGCAATCTAATGAAGGTGAGACGTTTTCGAGCGAAACGCAAGCTGGAATCGAGTGGAAAAAAGAATGAAATTTAACAATGGTAGAACAGTTATCACCATAGATAATAGTTTGGTGTTCAGAATTGATAAATATTAACAAACGGTATATAATGGTTATATACTAGCGAAAATATAGTAACGAATCATATGTAAGGACAAGCAATGCGGATCAGATCATTTTACAAACCATTACGATTGGAGAGGTGTCTCATGGGGACAGGTTATCTATTGAAAAACGGTTGTGTATTATCGATGGATGCTCGTATTGGACAGTTTAACAGGGCAGATGTACTTATTCAGGATTCTTTAATTGCAGCCGTTCAACCGAATATCGAGGTGTCCGATGCAGATGTTGTGGTGATCGACGCATCAGACATGATTGTCATGCCTGGGTTGGTGGATACACACCGGCATATGTGGGAATCTCTTGTGAAAACAGCTGGAACGAACTGGTCGCTGCCCGTGTATTTGCAAAATCTGTACTATGGTGCCATGGGAAGCAAGCTTCGACCACAGGACAGCTACATTGGCAATCTTCTGGGTTCTTTGGAAGCGCTTAACGCGGGGGTGACGACGGTACTTGATTGGAGCATGCCATATTCACCTGATCATACCGATGGACTTATTCGTGGGCTGCAGGATGCAGGGATCCGGGCTGTCTTTGCTCACGGTGTTCCAGGGGAAACCGCCTATTGGAATCGGGAAAGTATCCTTTCATACCTGGAGAATATCAGAGGGGTGAAGGAGCGTTATTTCTCCTCTGGTGACCAATTGGTCACGTATGGACTAGCGATTCGCGGCCCAGAGTTTAGCCACTGGGATACAACGGTGCAGGACATTCAGCTCGCAGAAGAACTGGACGCAATTTGTTCAATGCATGTCGGGTTTGGCAGCTGGGGATCTGTAGACCGTTCCATTAGCCGAATGTACGAGGCAGGGCTGCTTACCCCGCGAATTAATGTCGTTCACGGCAATACGATGGGCATGGATGAATTCAAAATGCTGGCAGACACGGGAGCCTCTTTGTCAGTTACGCCTGAAGTAGAGATGATGATGGGACATGGCTATCCGGCTACAGGATATTTTCTGGAACATGGTGGCACGCCAACGCTTGGAGTGGACGTGGTGACTTCGACAGGCGGAGATATGTTTTCACAGATGAAATTTGCGCTGCAAGCTGAGCGTTCCAGAACGAACGAGTTATTGCTGGCACAGGGTGAAATGCCGGGAGAGCTGAGTTTACAAGCGAGTCAGGTGCTGCGATTTGCAACTTCGGCCGGTGCACAGGCTTTAGGGCTCGAGCGAAAAACAGGCTCAGTCACACCGGGAAAAGAAGCGGATTTAATTATGATTCGTACAACCGATCTGAATTTGTTCCCCGTTCACGATCCAATCGGTGCTGTTGTGCAATTCGCCAATCCATCCAATGTGGACACGGTCTTTGTTGCAGGAAAACTTGTGAAGCAAAATGGTAAGCTGCTGCATGTGAACCTGGACGACATTCGAAGCAAAGCGATGGAAAGTAAGGAATATTTATTAACCCAGTATCGGATGTCTGATGCGGATCGGATTGTATTTTCCTAAAGGATTGGGCAGAAGTACAGTAAAAGAGCCGTTACTTAAGCACGGCTCTTTTTTGTTGAATCCATTTCGTCGTATTCACAAAACCAATCGGTGTTAAAGCAAGGGTTGTTGACAAATATAACGCTTTCCACTAAGATAGCCATATAAGTTAATAATGAATTTAATCAGGATTGTTACTGATCAGCAGGCAAGACCGATTGATGATGCAAACATGCAGAATGGTTCTTCATGTATGCATAATTAATGGTCTTTTTTTGTTGTCAAATTTTGTTAACGTTTCATGTTAAAAGGAGATTCTTATGAAGATCACACGAATTATTAACAATAATGTCGTCTGTGCAGTGAATGAAAGACGCCAGGAGATGATGCTATTAGGCAGTGGCATTGGTTTTCAGAAGAAAAAGGGAGACGATGTGGACACAGTCAAGATTGAAAAAGAATTTTTTCTGAAATCCAAAAACGTATCAGGCAAACTATATGCCCTGCTGGCACAAATCCCGATGGAATATATTCGTGTGTCCGACAGTATTATTCAATACGCCAAGCAGTCCTTAGACAAGGAGCTTAATGAAAATATATATCTGACATTAACGGATCATATTAATTTTGCTGTGGCGCGTTATAATCAGGGAATGAACTTTAATAATGCTTTGTTATCCGAAATTAAAGCGTTTTACTCCAATGAATTTCGTGTAGCCATGAAAGCTCGGGATATGATTAATGAAGAATTTAATATCTCGCTGCCTGAAGATGAGGCTGGATTCATTGCGCTTCATATTGTTAATGCTGAACTGGGTTCCGATATGGAAGAAACCATGAAGATAACGCAGTTTATTCATAAAGTCTTGAATATTATTCGATATCAGTTTAATATTCATTTCAATGAAAGCTCGCTCCATTATTCCAGACTTGTTACTCATTTGAAGTTTTTCGCGTATCGCTTGTTTAATAATACCGTTGTAAAAAGTGGCGATAGTGATTTTCTCCATATTATTAAAGAAAAATACGTGCAAGAATATCAATGCAGTCTCCGTATTGCGCAGCTGATTCGAGTTGACTACGGAAAAGAACTGACGGAAGATGAATTGGTGTATTTAACGGTTCATATCAAAAGGGTTATTGATGAAGAGAAGGATTGATTCATCAGCCCACTATAATGACTATACTAGGATTGTTACTGGTGAGGCAGGCAAGACCTAGAGTTCCATCGTGTATAGAGCTTATCTATATTCGATAGAATTCTAGGTCTTTTTTTATACCAAAAATTGATTAAGGGGGAGCAGTACATGAAACATGAAAGCACAGCCGCCGAGATTTTAAAGCTGGTCGGTGGAGAGAAAAATGTAGACAGTGTAACGCACTGTGCTACCAGGTTGCGATTTAATCTGAAGGACGAGAAGGTCGCGAATGATGAAGCTTTAAAAAATGTACAAGGTGTTGTGGGTGTTGCCAGCAGCGGTGGGCAGTATCAGGTCATTATTGGTAACGAGGTAAACAATGTGTATAAAGCGTTGACCCAGCTGGGGAACTTCGGAAGCAAAAATGATGCTCCATCAGTGAAAAAAGGAAAACTGACTACGCTTCTGGACACCATCTCCGGCATCTTTACGCCCATCCTGCCAGCCATGATTGGTTGCGCCATGATCAAAGCCGTTCTTCTTATTTTAAAAACGTTTGATCTCGTTGATCTGGATGGACAGTTTAATACCATCATGACCTTTATCGGTGATGCAGCTTATTACTTCTTGCCGATGCTGCTTGCCTGGAGTGCGGCAGTTAAGCTTAAGGCTAACGTAGGATTTGCGTTAACGATCGCAGGTGTGCTGCTGCATCCCACCTTTGCAGCGTTGATGACTGCAGGTGAGCCAATCACGTTCTTGGGGCTGCCAGTCACTTCTGCGACGTACACTTCGTCGGTCATACCCATTATTCTAGCGGTTTGGATTTTGTCCTATGTCGAACGTTTTGCCGAAAAGTATTCTCCTTCGGTCATTAAATCCATTCTTAAACCATTGATCGTGATTCTGGTTATGGCGCCACTAACGCTAATCGTGCTCGGTCCGATCGGTGCAATCGCGGGTAACTATCTTGCGTCAGCTGTTTCATTTGTTAATACACATGCAGGATGGTTAGTTTCTGGTATTATCGGCGGAGCCTTCCCTTTCCTGATTATGACAGGTATGCATTATAGCTTGGGACCTGTGGTGCTCACTGCGTATGCACAGACGAAGACCGATAGTATCGTTGGCCCAGGTATGCTTGTACACAATATTTCTCAAGGTGCAGCTGCCCTCGCAGTAGCTTTGAGAACGAAAAATAAAGCGTTCAAACAGGTAGCATATTCTACCAGCATAACTTCATTACTCGGAATTACCGAGCCCGCCTTGTTTGGTGTAAATCTACGCTTGAAAAAGCCATTGATCGCTGTAATCGTTGGTGGCGCTGTAGCCGGTATATATGTTGGATTGTTCGGTGTAGCTCGTTCGGCTCTCGGAATTGCAGGTATAGCTACGCTGCCGGCATTTATCACGGATCATCCATGGAATCTGGTTCATGCGGCCATTGGTTGTGTGATTGCATTTGTAGTTACATTCTTAATGACTCTTATCTTGGGATTTGAAGATGTACCTGAGGATGGAAAGACTCAAGAAACACAAGAAAAATCTCCTACAACTAATCGTGTGACTATTGCTGACGTTTCGGAACGTGTTCTTACTGCACCACTAACAGGGAAAGTTTTAGAGTTATCAACGATAAAAGATGAAGCATTTGCATCAGGGGCGATGGGAAAAGGTGTTGCCATTGAGCCTACGGTTGGAAAACTTGTGGCACCTGCTGATGGCGTCGTATCTGCAGTTTTTCCTACTTCTCATGCGATCGGAATTAGTACCAATAATGGTGCTGAACTTCTGATTCATATCGGTATGAATACCGTGAAGCTGAAAGGGGAGCATTTCAAGGTTTATGTTCAAGAAGGTGATGAAGTAAAAGCTGGAGATTTACTCATTGAATTTGATACAAATGCAATTGCATCTAAAGGATACGATCTGACTACACCGATTATTGTTACGAATTCAGATGATTTCGTAGATGTGATCAGCACGGACAAAGCATCCATTACGATTGGTGAGAAACTCATCAAGATTATTTAAGGAGGAATTGGTTTCATGAATAATAAAAATGGTTTCCCGAACTCATTTATGTGGGGCGGTGCAACAGCGGCGAATCAATATGAAGGTGCCTGGAATCTTGATGGTAAAAAGGCGAGTACCGCCGATATGATGACCGGAGGAACCCATACGGTTCCGCGTCGCATTACCATAACGACTGAAGAGGGAGTTCATTATCCTTCTCATGAAGCAGTAGATTTTTACCATCATTACAAGGAAGATATCCGTTTGTTCGCAGAGATGGGGTTCCGCTGCTACAGAATGTCCATTGCATGGTCCAGAATCTTCCCTAACGGAGACGATGCGACCCCAAATGAAGCTGGTCTCCAATTTTACGACAATGTGTTTAATGAACTGAAAAAGTATAATATTGAACCGATCGTTACGATTTCCCATTATGAAGCTCCATTTGCTTTAACTAAGAAATTCAACGCTTGGGCTTCCAGGGAAATGATCGATTGTTACGTGAAGTATTGCGACGCCATCTTTAATCGTTACCAAGATGTGGTGAAGTATTGGATCACATTCAACGAGATCAATAGTCTTATTGTTCCGGCAGGTGCCTACTTGGCAGGAGGACTTCTGGTTGATAAAGATGGCGGTGTATTTAACAATACATCAGTAGACAGCACGCAGATGAGATTTCAAGCACTGCACCATCAATTTGTAGCCAGTGCCAGAGCTGTAAAGCTTGCGCACGATATCAATCCAGACTTCAAACTAGGCTGCATGATCAATTACAGTCATGGCTACGGAAGTACATGCAGACCGGAAGATATGTTACAAGCGCTAAGAATGGATCAAATCAACAATATGATGAGCAGCGATGTGCAAGTTAGAGGGGAATACCCTGACTTTGCGAAGCGATATTTTGAAGAGAAAAACATTCATATACAAATGGCCGAAGGCGATGAGGAAATTCTGAAACAAGGCTGTGTGGATTTCTACAGCTTCAGCTACTACAAATCTCATGTAGTAGGTACACGACCAGAGGGGGATGAAACCCAAGGTAACGTTTTTGGTGGATACAAAAATCCATATCTGAAAGCCACAGACTGGGGCTGGCAGATCGATCCGGTTGGACTCCGGTACGTGCTGAACCATGTATACGATCGGTATCGCATCCCGATGATGGTTGTAGAGAATGGCCTGGGTGCAGTTGATGTCGTTGAAGAGGATGGCACCATTAACGATACGTACCGAATTGAGTTTTTACGGGCTCACATTGAACAAATGAGAGAAGCAGTCCGTGACGGCGTTAACCTGATCGGTTACACAGCCTGGGGCTGCATTGATATTGTTAGTGCTTCCACGGGTGAAATGGCCAAGCGCTATGGCTTCATACACGTGGACAAGAATAACGAAGGTAAAGGCACGTTGAAGAGAAGCAAAAAGAACAGCTTCTACTGGTATAAAAAGGTGATTGAAACCAATGGACAGGATTTGAGCTGGGAGTAAAGCTCGTATACATCTTTGGCCGAAATCATTGGTCGAGAGACACCTGTATGACACATAAATATATTGCATTGAAAGGAGCCGCTAAATGTAGCGGCTTTTTTCTATATCTAAACAATAGGAAGTCGACTATCGACGAGAGTAGGGGTGGAGACGTAGCCTTCAGACGAATTTTGGCGCGAAGTGACAGCGGAAAAAGACGAAAAAGTTCTTTATTTACGTAAATGCTTATAACAACGATTTAAGGTGGTTTATGCCTTTATAAAAGCACTCAAAAAAATGCGCATAATATAAATTATACGCAGTTTTGTTTTATATCGATTTTCATTTGGCGACCTATCCAACAGTTCATGATATTATTCGCCTCAAAAGCACAAAATAGTACTGTGATTAAAAATAAATTTAGCATAGCAACGCGACAACGTGTAGAATACAATAGATTTTTGTAGGTGATCGGTAATATAGAACAAACGACTTTTTTATAGAACAGATCGAGATGAAGCAGCTAGGAAGATATACTTCAATCTACGTTTGTAATGAGAGGAACATGTCTATGTCAGAGAATCAGAAACGATCTTCGCTGCTTCGGAAAAAGCCACTCACCTTCGGAGAAGAAAATAGTGCGTTAAAAAGGGCACTAGGTCCTTTGGACTTAACAACGCTTGGAGTAGGAGCAATTATCGGTACAGGGATTTTTGTATTAACAGGAGTTGCGGCGGCAAATTATGCTGGTCCTGGATTAGTGCTCTCCTTTTTGCTTGCAGGCATCATCTGTGCATTCGCTGCACTATGCTATTCCGAATTTGCATCGAGCGTACCTGCTTCAGGGAGCGCATACACGTATAGTTACACTGCCTTTGGTGAAGTCATTGCCTGGATTCTTGGCTGGGATCTGATTCTGGAGTATGGATTCGCCAGCGCGGCCGTGGCCAGCGGATGGTCCGGTTATTTTCAGTCGCTGCTGTCAGGCTTCGGATTACAGCTGCCGCATGCACTCAGCAGTGCATACAATCCTGAAAAGGGGACCTATTTCGATGTTACCGCAGCAGCCATCACGTTACTGATCACCTTCCTGCTTACCCGCGGCGTCAAGGAGGCTGCCCGTGCCAATGGCATAATGGTGGCGATCAAAATTATTGTCGTGCTGATTTTTATCGGAGTGGGTGTGTTTTATGTACAGCCTTCCAATTGGCAGCCGTTCCTGCCGTTTGGCATCTCAGGAGTAACCGCTGGTGCGGCGACGGTCTTTTTTGCTTATATTGGATTTGATGCGGTTTCCACGGCAGCGGAGGAAGTCAAACGACCTCAGCGCGACTTGCCGATCGGCATTATTGCTTCCTTGGCAATCTGCACTGTGCTGTATATCGTTGTATCCTTGATTTTGACAGGCATCGTGCCTTTCCATATGCTGAATGTTAGTGATCCGGTTGCTTTTGCGTTTGAATTCGTGAATTTGCATGGGCTGTCCTGGATTGTGGCTCTTGGTGCAATCACCGGGATAACAACCGTTCTGCTCGTTATGATGTATGGGCAGACCCGCCTATTGTATTCCATGTCACGTGACGGATTGCTCTCCCCGGTATTCTCCAAAATCAGTGGTAAAAGTCAAACACCGGCGACGGGTACATGGGTGGCAGGTATCATCATTGCGCTATTCTCGGGGTTCATCTCACTCGGTCATCTGGCTGAGCTTACCAACATCGGTACATTGTTTGCATTCGCAGTCGTCAGTCTGGGCATTATCGTTCTGCGAAAAAACAACCCTGATCTCAAACGCGGCTTCAAGGTGCCTTTTGTTCCATGGATTCCGATACTGAGTGCGATTGGTTGTGTATATCTGATGACCCGTCTAGCTGCTCTGACATGGATTACGTTTTTCGCTTGGCTGGTTATCGGTCTGATCATTTATTTCATGTACGGACGTCACTACAGTCACCTGAATCCTCTGCGGAGAGGATCCATAGCTGTTGATCAACAGCCGGTGAAGTCAAAGGGAAATAGATAATCAAATATATTGGCTATGTATCACTAGATTTTTCTACTGCACACTTACTATCTCACTACCCCATACTGCCTAGCATACACTAGAGCAATATGGGGTTTTCTGTTCTAAAGCGAAGGGGGAAAGAAAAAGAAAGTTGGCTTTAGACCTATATTCGGGTATCTATTAAAGTACATGTCCATACTTCACCATACCCAGCTCAGGGTTGCGGCCAGTTCAAATATGACATATATTGAGGGATGTGACATGCCATCAGACATAGGAGAGGGGATGTATCATGAACACATCAATACATAGGAATCAGCTTCATCTGAATCCGAATTTCGGGTTTGCACTAGCAGACTCTGTCGTACTTGCAGAGGCAAAAGTGAATATCTCACATCCTGAGGGGGAAAATGCCTCGAAGCTGGAAATGGACCCGGATCGCAAGCTGAAGGATGGACGCAAGGTATCCGTTATTGCACAGCAGCTTGATGCGCCGATTCACCGGGATGACGCTGCGATCATATATGGTCAGGAACTGGGTTTCGTTCAATATCGGGTTTCTTTGAAACCTGAAAGCACGATTTTCTTAGACTCCATAGAAGGGATTGAGCAGCCTATACCGTGGGGATGGACCGATTTTGCAGAGGGTGATTACGAGCTTCGGATTTCATTGCACCTGAAAACGCCCCGGATTGCCGAAGGTCCTCTGGAACCTGAACAAGAGGCTATGGTAAAATACGCTCAGGTCATTACGGTATTATTGAATTTGTTTCCAGCAGAAGCAATTCCGCATTCAACTGCCGTTTCATCTACATGGAGCAGAGATCATCATGTATTTGACGGGTATGGCAGTGGTGGATTTATATTGGCGGATTTGCCGCGCATGTCAGAACGAGTGGAAGAGCTGATTGATTCCGGTGATCATAACTTGATTGAACAATTCGGTGAGGGCGATCTCTCGGACACTTTATTGGAAGAAGGACTCATGGCTATGGCGTGGGGCGTATCTCCGTGGTGTTACTCAATCTACTCCGCACCGGGCAAGCAAGCGGCTTCCATTCTTGCAGTGGACAAGCTTGGTGAGGAGCCTGAGTTCAGAGGTGTTTACCGGATTGCACCAGCTGTACAGCAGTTAAGCATCGTACCTGCGCATGAACTGGCCAACTGGCCGGCATGTACCACGAAGGATTGGCCCGTGATCGATGTATCAGGGGAAGGGGAGACTTTGCATATGGACCTGTATGTACAGATCTGCGAATCGGTTAACGGTTTGTATGAAAATCCACTGCCATCCTTTGTGCTATCGCGCAGCGAAGGTTGTCCGAAGGAGATCAGACCACTCATTGATGTCGTCATTGTTGATTAAATGAAACAAAGTTTATTTCAGGAACATAAAGTGAGTGAAATGGCTCACCTTACGTATACACTAGAATGAATCGTGGTGACGAATACCGATGATAAGCGAGGAAATTCAGGAGCAATACGCTGATGAGCTTGAAGCTTTTCACATATGGATGAAAGACGCCGGTTACACGGGACACACTGTAAAATCATACACGGGTGACGTCGCCGAATTTCTCTCTTCTATTCAAGGAAAGTCACTGGAGCAGGTGAAGAAGCTGCATGTCCTGTCATTTCTGTCACGTGCCCGCGAACGGGGAGTTAGTGATGCGACAAGAAATCGCAAACATGCAGCGGTAAATTGCTTCTTCAAGTCGCTGATTGAATTGGAAGTGTTAACGAATAATCCCGCGTCAGGAATCAAAAAATCCAAAACCGAGAAAAATCGGGCGCCCGTCTTTCTGGATGAAAGCGGCCTGGAACGATTCCTGCAATCGGTAGAAGGGAAATATCGTACACGCAATCTTGCGATCTTTCTGTTAATGGGTTATATGGGATTGCGGGTTGGTGAAGTCCATGCGCTCAACTGTAAAGACTATAATGCGGAGCGGCGCACGTTGGATGTCTTCGGTAAAGGCCGTAAATGGCGTACACTCCCTGTTCCGGAGATGGTTGCGGAGCTGTTAACCTTGGCTGTAGAAGAGCGTTTGTCTCCATGGCGGGCGAAGGAAGAAGCTTTGTTTGTTTCGCAAAAAGGGAAGCGGCTATCCATTCGCAGTATTCAGCTCATATCAACGGAAACCTTCGAACGTTTTCAACAGGAGTCTCCGACACATCAGCGTCTGCACTATTCCAGTCATAAGCTGCGGCACTCATTCGCAACCATGATGCTGCGGCGTGGCGCCGATCTGCGTACGGTTCAGGAATTGCTCGGTCACGCATCGATTCAAACCACAACCGTTTATACACACGTCACCAGCCGGGAGAAGGAAGAGGCAATGGCTCTGCTCGACGTCAAACTTCCGGAGTTTGCAAGTGAAAAGTAATATGTAACAATCCAGACCTGTCCATGAGGGCAGGTTTTTTCATTTTGAGCAGTGTAACATCAACGAAATTCGATGAATCGCAGTATTTGTTCGAGGAGACATAAAGTGAAATACATCAACATAATTAACGGAATTAATATTATGTAAACCAAATTGATAATGAGTTATATTATATGTTCTTCAATTAGAGATTCATACGAAAGAACCATCCGAATCCGCAAGAAATGCGATCCAGATGGTCCTTTGGTTATATTAAAATAATGACATTATTCCAATCCTTCAATCTGTTCCTTTAATTTATTTGCAGAAGCCTGGAATGCGACCTTCTCTGCCTCATTCAGTGGAAGCGGCAATATTTCACGTACTCCGTTACGATCCACCACGCATGGAACTCCGAGATAAACATCGGAAACCCCATTGTAGTCCTCCAGCAGTGTAGATACGTTCAGGACCGATCCTTCGTTGCCCAAAATGGCTGCTACAATACGATCCAAAGCAAGTGCGATTGCATAGGAAGTGGCTCCTTTGGCATTAATAATCTCATATGCCGCATTTTTGGTGCGATCAAAGATATCCTGCTGCGTTTCCTCGTCGAGTTCCAGATCTGTTCCGGCTACGTTGGCCAGACTCCATACAGGTACTTCAGAATCACCATGTTCCCCAATGATGTGTGCATGAATGCTGCGGGGATCAATGCCTTTGTTTTTACCAATCAGGTAGCGGAAGCGAGCGCTGTCGAGTAAGGTACCGGAGCCAATTACCCGTGAAGCAGGCCAGCCGCTCTGTTTCCAGGATGTATAAGATAAAATGTCTACAGGATTGGTGGCTATGAGCAAAATGCCATGAGAGTTCACTTCGGTAATACGTTCAATGATATCTTTAAATATGCTGGCATTTTTCTTGAGCAGATCAATGCGGGTTTCACCCGGCTTCTGGGAGGCCCCGGCTGTAATGATAATGATGTCTGCGTCTTTGCAGTCCGAGTAGTCACCCGCCCATACTTTGACACCTCCGGTAAATGGAAGCCCGTGGTTCATATCCAGCATTTCGCCTGTGGCCTTATCATGATTCACATCCACAAATACCAACTCGGATGAACGCTGCCTTAACATCAGCGTATATCCCGTTGTTGTTCCCACCGCGCCCATGCCAATAATGACTACGCGACTTGGTTTAAGCATTGCACTGTTTACCATGTTCTTAACCTCTCCTTTTTTGGGTAGACTTCCATTCATATTAAGGTATAAATGTTTGAAAAGAAAGCGATGTCTATAAAATATTTCACTTTCGTTGTCTGTTTAAGGAAGATTGAGTCGAAAGTACGGCATGGGCATCCAACGATGGAACGAGGACTTGATACGGGTTCGCTCCTGATCCCTATTACCCAAGATGAGCCTTTTCGACATGGTTTGTGGTAGAATGGGAGAAGTGGATTCTAATGAATCGTAAAATGTATACCGATCGGACAGGCATGCGCGCCTGCTGTTGGATGAGAGAGGTGAACTCCACTTGCGTTTGCAATGGACCAAAATCGCGCAGACAGCATTGCTGTCTATAGGAATAGCTGCCCTACTGGCTGCCTGCACCGACACAGGTCAGACCCCGGTGGCAGAACCGCCCCAAGAGCAGGATGAGATCGGAAATACCGGACAGACATTAACGGTTGTTCCTCCTGATAACAGTACACAAACGACTACAGATACGGCGGAATACCAGATCCAGACACGTCTGACCGACTTCCAGCTGCTAAATGACAACGGAGGGTTAGCGTGGGGTGTTACGAGAAACGCACTGCGTTTATATTACACTCAGGATCAGGGCGTAACCTGGACGAATATTTCTCCTTCGGAGAATGTGCAATTTCCGGCCAACCCGCAGTATGGGCAAAGCATTTATTTTGTGGATCGTACCCATGGATGGATCGTTCGTGAAGGGTTGGGCGGAACCGATACGATGGTCTTGCGCACCAATAATGGGGGAGTAAGCTGGAGCTTGTCTTCCTTGTCCAAGACGGACAAGGTTACTGCCATATCCTTTGTATCCCCGGAGAAAGGCTGGATTCTGACTACGATGGATACCTCCATTGGGAAGCAGGATAAAAAGCTGTATGTTACCGAGGATGGAGGCATCACCTGGAAGGAGATGTCTTCCAGTGATGAGGACGATCAGCCCGCTTCGGCCGAGATTCCAACACGTGGATATACAACAGGCCTGACTTTTTCAGATCCGAAACACGGCTTCTTGACAGCCCTTGAATTTGGAACCCCGAAGCTGTATATCACGACAGATGGCGGAGAGAATTGGAAGACTGGACCGACATTTTTTGACCGGAATGACTTTAATGGGTGTGGCAATTTCAACATTGGTTCACCTCAGTTTTTTGGTCGGGAAGCGAAGGGGGCTTGGATGCCTTTAACCTGTTCCAGCGGAGATTATACCAAGTTCAACGGATACTTCACAGATGACGGAGGTAAGAGCTGGACGTTATCGACTTTCGGCCTGAACAAGCAGAAGGGAATCAATCGTAACCTGACTCCCGCTTTCCTGAATGCTTCAGAAGGTTGGGTAGTTCAGTCGGGCACGACATACCAAACGAAGGATTCGGGTAAAAGCTGGAAGGCACTTCCGGGCAGTAAAGTCCTGGACAGTATTCTGGAGGATTATCCGGAGATTGTGAAGCTGCAGATGGTTTCCTCGAAGCTCGGCTGGATATTGGTAGAGAATACGGATACCAAGAGATCCTTGCTCCTGCAGACTGTGGATGGTGGTTTGCAGTGGAAAGTACTGTAGGTGTGCTGAAAATAGGCATTGTTTAGAAGAGAAACCGCCGGGTTTCTTTTCTTTTTACATATATTGTGAAATAAATCACAATAACTTCATTTAAATGATGTTATATTGAATTCAAGAAGAGATGGGAGTGATGAAGATGAGAACCAATGAACAAACTCAATTCACGCAGGCGGATGAATTAACGAGATACATGCTTCACTTATGTTACAATTGCGATGATGCCAACCGCTGTACAACCGAAGAAGAAGTGAAGGTCTGCATGGCACAATACGCTCAGCCAGAAGAACCCGAACAAGCGGAGGGAGCAGAAGCAACCCGTGATTTCATGAATCTGATGTATGCATAACAAGCAATGCAAGATAGAGCATGGTAACAGATAGAGAATGCTGGTGTACTTAATGAATAGCCCCTAATCAGGGGCCTTTTTATTTGAGACTAATCAAGAATCTCAAGGTGCAACATGAAGGAGGCATTCATGCAGAACATTTTCTGTCCGTTTCTTACAATTTGAGCCCCTGATAACAAGTTCCATATTACTCGCGCATATACATGTACAGGAGACGGGTCAAGACTCTGGCTGTCCTAGGTGTACGAACGGAGGGGAGAGACATGGGCATTGAATCATCCTGGATGTTTGATTTTTTCGGAACCGTCTTTCCAGTCGTATTTGTTCTGATTATAGGTATTGTTCTTCTGTCTGTAGGGAAAGAAGTATGGAGATGGGGGCGCAACAACACACAGCCTCTGCTTACCGTGCCTTCACGAATAACGGGCAGAAGGATGCAGATCAGTCAGTCGCAAGCTGAACCAGGCAGTTCAGCCCGTACGCTATATTACATTACCTTTGAAGTAGAGAGCGGAGACCGGCTCGAGTTCAAGGTGAACGGAGAAGAGTACGGATTGTGTTCCGAAGGAGATGAAGGCCGTCTTTCCTTCAAGGGAACACGGTATATAGGCTTCGAGCGCTACAACCGCCTGTATTCAGAACGTGTACGCGGATAATCCGGCTGGCTTGCGCCATAGTGGCGTAAGCTTTTTTTAATGTTAATTTTCTTGGACAAGCGTTTCTTAAAGGTGGTATCGTGTTTTTATATAAGGAGAGGGTCTTAATAACAATAAGGTTTCTTGATTCGACATATTCGTATGTGATGACAGAAGCGTCTTAATAGAGGAGGAGTACATGATGTCATTTACAGATCAAGTTGTCGTTGTCACGGGAGCAGCTCAGGGGATCGGACGCAGCGTTGCCGAAGCTTACGCAGTTGCTGGTGCCAAGGTTGTACTTGCCGATTATCAGGAGGCGGAAGGCGCCGCAGCTGCTGCTTCGATTCGCAATGAAGGCGGTGAAGCCATCTTCGTTCAGTGCGATGTTCGCAAGGAGCAGGATATCACGAATTTGATCAACACAACCATCGAAGAATTCAAACAGATCAACATCCTGGTGAACAATGCCGGTGTAGCCAGATGGGAGTCTCCCTACGAGCTGACCTTGGAGGAATGGGACGATGTGCTTAATACGAATGTAAGAAGCTGCTTTCTTGCGAGCCGTGAAGCGGCCAAACATATGAAACAAAATGAACATGGAGGCGCTATCGTCAATATGGCATCGACACGTGCGTTTATGTCTGAACCGGAGACAGAGGCCTATGCAGCGTCCAAAGGAGCCATTGTGGCCCTGACACATGCGATGGCGGTCTCACTTGGCAAGGACGGTATTCGGGTCAATTGTATCAGTCCGGGATGGATTGAGACAGGAAATGTGGACGAATTGAAGCCGGAAGATCACGAACAGCATCCTGCAGGACGAGTAGGCGTGCCTTCGGATATCTCCCGCGCATGTTTATATTTGTCGGATCCAAGCAATACCTTTGTCACTGGGACCAACCTGATGATTGATGGGGGCATGACTCGAAAAATGATATATGAGGACTAGAACCGGGATTCCCTCGGTCTGTTGTACACATTGAATGCTCCAGCATCCGTAAGCCCAAGTTAAGCACTTGGGCTTATTTGAAATTCAATAATCGGTTGCTATAATGAATGTGATTTTACAACAGAACAGGAATGGAGGGAGTATATGTTCGGGAATTCATCCCGGAAGATCATTGGCCTATTACTGCTGATTGGAGGGATTATAATGACAGGAATGGCTTCGCCTGTGGAGGCAGACACGGGCGACATACGGGCAGCCTGGGTATGGCAGGCCAAGTCTGTCCAAGATGATGGAGGAGATGAGCTGCTGGCTAACGCAGCTAAACATAAGATTAACAGACTCTATGTGAACGTGGATATGAATTTATCTGATGAAGTATATCGCACGTTTATATCCAAAGCCAGTGATGCTGGTATTGCTGTTGAAGCACTGGGAGGGGACCCGTCCTGGGCCGTTCGTGACCGTGAGGCGCCAATGCTCCGTTTGGCTGCATGGGTTTCTGACTATAATCAGGGAGCAGCTGCAGAAGAACGATTTGATGCCATCCATCTGGATATCAAACCCTATGTTCTGCCTGCATGGAAAGACGATTCAGAGCCTTTGGTTCAGTCATGGGTAGCCAATATGAAATTGTTGCTTGAACAGGTTGAGGCAAATGGTGCCATTGACATTAATGTGGATCTGCCATTTTGGCTGGATTCGTATACGATCGCTGGTACAAAAACAACAGACGATACAGATAACCTGCCGTTATCACGCTGGTTCATGGAACAGTTCAATCATGTCACTTTACTGGCTTACCGCGATAACGCACAAGGGAATAACGGCATTATTCAACTCATTGAACAGGAGATGAATTGGGCCGATGCCAGCGGTGCGTCAGTCACTGTTGGCGTAAATACGAAGCCGATGCCTGGGGAAGAGTTTACAACTTTTGCCGGAATGGGAGCAGCACAGCTGGAGAGTGTCTTGGCAGAGGTTGCAGAATCCCTACGTAATCACGCTTCATATGCCGGTTCTGCCGTACATGATATCGTATACTGGGGACAGCTTGAACCTGAAGAACAGCCTGTGCCGGAGAAGCCCACCTTACAGCCTGAGATTCGTGGAACTTACATCTGGGAGGCATCGCAGGTAACGGATGATGGCGGTCAGCATATTCTTGAGTTCGCCGCAGCACAGCATATTAACTTTCTGTATGTTCGGCTTGATCTGGACCAGCCCTACTCAAGTTACCGCAGTTTTGTTAAACGAGCCCAGGCACAAGGGATCGAAATTCACGCCATGGGCGGCCATCCCATTTGGGGCAGATCCGAGAACAGACCACGGATTGAGCGACTGATCAATTATGTGAAAAATTATAATGCAGAAGTTGAACCCGAAGAACGATTCAAAGGCATTCACCTGGATATCGAGCCCTACACACTGCCGGAATGGAATTCCGATCGGGATGCACTTTTGACAGAATGGGCTGCCAATATCGCCTTTTTCCAGGAAGAAACGAAGAAGGACAGCAATTTGGAGACCAGTGCCGATCTGGCTGTATGGCTGGATAGCTCTCCTTTGCCAGGACAGGACATGTCTGTTAGTGAATTTATGATCCGCACATTGGATCATGTCTCTCTCATGGCTTTCCGTAACTCGGCTGAAGGGTCCAATGGCATTGCGGCAGTAGTCAGGCAGGAGATGGAAATCGCCGACCGTTTGGGCAAACCGCTGCTGATTTCGGTAGAGATGAAAGAGAATCACGAAGGCGCCCATATCTCATTCTACGAAAAAGGTGCTGCCGAGATGGAACAGCAGCTTGCGAAGCTGCCTGAACTATTGAAGGATTATGAGGCCTACCAAGGTAACATGGTACATGCTTACGATTACTGGATTAATGCCAAGCCTTAATTAGGCTGGTTATATAGGAAATGTTTGATCTCGGGACTTCACATGAGGTGAGGTTCCGGGATTTTTTTGTGGAAAAAAGTTGGATTGGTGTCACCGAATAGGCTCCTGCACAATACGATGTACGGTGATGAAGAGCTGAAGCAAGGGAGGAAACAGAATATGGCTGTTATTAAAGCCAACTCAGAAGACGTCAAGCTGCTGGCAAGACTGATGAGGGCAGAGGCTGAAGGTGACGGCGAACAGGGCATGCTGCTCGTAGGTAATGTGGGTGTGAACCGGGTGCTTGTAGACTGTTTGGATTTTGGGGACATTCGTGATATTAACCGCATGGTATTCCAGAATCCCGGTGGGTTCGAATCAACCCAAAAAGGCTATTTCTATCAGCGGGCAAGACAATCCGAGATTCGCTTGGCACAACGTGTAATTAATGGGGAACGCATCTGGCCGGCCAGCAATGCCCTGTGGTTTTTCAGACCTGTGGGGGACTGTCCTCCAACCTGGTATAACCAGCAAAATACGGGCCGTTTCAAAGCGCACTGTTTCTTCAGTCCGACTGGTGAAGATTGTCCGGAAGTTTATTAAATTTTAGGAGGAATTACAATGATTAATCAACCTTATCAACCAACAACACAGGCACTGGGTCAACAAGCCAACTCGCAAGTTCAAGGAACATCCTATAAAATCGGTAATGGCGCGCCTTCGATGTCCCCAACACCAGGCATGGTTTCTCCAAGTATGGTTTCACCAAGCATGGTATCTCCAAGCTCCACAAGCGTACCACCGCTTGTATCCAGCGGCAGTCCAATGACGCCAACAGGTGGAGTTGTAACGACAACTGCGCCGCAGTTTGAACAATCATACATCGAAAATATTCTGCGCCTGAACCTCGGCAAATTTGGTACATTCTACATGACATATGAAGGTAACAAAGAATGGAATGCTCGCATTTTCCAAGGAATTATTGAAGCTGCGGGCCGTGATCACATCATTATCAGCGATCCTAAGACAGGAAGACGTATTATGCTGTTAATGGTTAACTTCGATTATGCTACGTTTGATGAGCCATTGTTGTACCAATATCCGGGCGTTGTCGGAAACTATCCTCAAGCTCCAAGCAGATTCTAATTCGTTGTTAAACGGGGGTTTCTATAGAAAGACGGTTTAACCAGGCTGTCCCGCAACTGGAATCAAATCCACAAGTGGGACAGTTTTTTTCGTTATAATGGGACAATATAGTAACCTTTACTCGCAATCATGGCACTTATACATATATAGGCTGAGCAAGACGCTCACAGAGAGGAGTTTACATCATTGAACGAGTGGATTGAGAGAGCCATCCGTGGCGAGTCTGAGGCTTATGAGCAGTTAATGAAACAGTTCCGCGGAATGGCGCTTGCTGTAGCTTATAACAAGCTGGAGGATGCTTTCTGGGCTGAAGATATGGTACAGGAGGCGTTCACAGAAGCATTTGCTAATCTGTCGAAGCTGGAGACGGCCGAAGCCTTCCCAGGATGGTTTAAAGTCATTGTTGAACGACAGTGCTACCGTTGGTTAAGACGCAAGCAGCACAGCACTTCCCCTGAACAGGAGTTAGAGTACAGCATCAATTCGAGCGAAGAGGGAGATAACCCTGAACAGCTTGTTTTGCAAAAGGAACGGTATCGGATTCTTCGCAATTCCATATCCAGTCTGCCGCTATCCATGCAGCATGTAGTGGACATGTTCTACTTTCAGGGATATTCGCTTAAGGAAATTTCCGATTTCCTTAGTGTATCTGTTCCGGCCTTGAAGAAAAGGCTGTTCGATGCCAGGGCGAAGCTGAGGCGTACATTACCTGTGGCGGACGTAATAACCGTATTTAATGAACTTTATGAAGGGGGCAAAGGTATGCTGCATATTACCAATGGAGATCATGCTGCAGATCGTTTGCGGCAAAGCGGGATCGAAGGAGAGGTTATGGTCTGGCGGGAACTTTACACCTCTGGTCCTGTCGTCCAAGATATGTGGAACGAGGTGGAGAGGAGCAAGCGTGCTGCCTATCTGGAACAGCAATTAGGGATTCCCCAGAAGGAATATCTGCAAATTGCGGAGCTGGAGCGAAAGCTGCATGCGTTTCATCAGTATAAGGAGATTGTACTCTGGTTTGAATATGATCTCTATGATCAGGCGATGTTATCTTATTTGCTGTACATTTTTAATGGTCAATCGCTTGGGGATACCAAGCTGAATCTGTTATGTATTGATGCTTATCCGGAAATAGAGAACTTTCGGGGACTGGGCCAGCTTACACCCGGACAGATCGGACGTTTGTCTGGTACGTGGCATGTCATGGGGACGGAGGAGCTTCATGCAGGAAGTCAGTTCTGGCAAGCGTACACCTCTTCCGATATTCAGGATCACATGGATTATTTAAAACAAAACAGTACGGTTCTCCCATTTGCGCATGCTGCATTTGAGGCTCACTTGACCCGCCTGCCTTCACAGTCCAATGGTCTGGGTGCAATTGAACAAGCGACCCTGGAAGCTGTGAGTCAAGGTGTGGATCAGCCATATCCACTATTTAAGCATGTGAGTGAGCGGCTGCATGTGTTGGGAATGGGAGACTTGGAATATTGGGCACATCTGAGAAGAATGACCAAGGAGGCCCATGCTCTACTACAGATTAGCGGAGCGGAGAAGTTCCCTGATTTCACCCAGCACGATGAACATTTCCGTAATGCAGTCTTGTCTATGACTGAGCTCGGTATCCAGGTACTGGCTGAAGAAGCAGACTATGCAGAATTAAGAAAAGACGAAATGTGGATTGGCGGTTTGTGGAACGCACAAGGTGAAGAACCACAGTGGCGCTGGGATACGGCATCCCGTTTCCCTGTCAAAATAAGCACATAACATTACATCCTTAACACCCATTACCATCAAAGAGTATTCCCCGAATGTGGATATCAACGGGAATACTCTTTTTTGGGTTTTACATTTTAGTTGAATTCGATTTAGACACCATACCTGGTACAAGATTTAAACAATAAACCCGTTTGGCATTTTCTCAATATACTTAGTTAGCAAATGTAAATAAGACGGCGTATTCGCTACCTTTGTAAAGTAATTTGCTGGTTAGCATCATTTCGTTGTCATAGGACACGGATTGACTGTGTAGTTTAGAGTTATATAATAAAAGAAGCATATCCTTTTATTCGACACAATCAAGAAGGAGGTGGAAGCATTGGGAAGTTGAACCTGCATATGAGCGGCAGAATGGCTAATATCCTACATTTTCGAAGGAGGTGGACCTATTTGCCGAAGAATGACGGCGAATAGGATGACAATTTGAGTGACCCCTTACCGAGTATATTAAATTTATTTTTAATTGCTTTGCTTGTTTTGATGAACGGTTTTTTTGTCTCGGCAGAATTCGCGATGGTAAAAGTTCGCGGCAGCCGAATTGAGGCTTTGGTGGAAGCAGGCAACAAAAGAGCCATCTATGCTTCCAATATTGTACGTAACCTGGATGCCTATCTGTCTGCGTGCCAATTGGGCATAACGCTGGCTTCACTTGGACTCGGCTGGCTCGGAGAGCCTGCCATTGCACACTTGCTTGAGCCCATGTTTACCGCGTTTGGACTCGGCCCGGTATATGTACACGGAATTTCGATTGTGATTGCATTTGTTATTATTACGATTTTGCATATTGTACTCGGGGAACTTGCTCCCAAGACGATGGCAATCCGCAAATCGGAGACGGTCACGTTATGGTCTGCGGTACTGCTTACGTTCTTTTACAAATTGATGTATCCCTTTATCTGGGCTTTGAATGGTATGGCGAACAGCCTGCTGAGATTGTTTCGAATGGCACCTGCTTCGGAGCATGACTCGGCACATAGTGAAGATGAAATACGCATTCTGATGAAAGAAAGCAATAAGAGCGGTTTAATTGACAATACTGAATTGGCGCTTGTTGATAATATATTTGATTTTACGGCAACCACTGCCCGTGAAATTATGATTCCGCGGACGGAAATGATCTGTCTGAACGCCAATCAGTCCATGCTGGAAAATCTGGAAATCGCCAGTGAGAGCATGCGAACTCGCTATCCCGTCTATAACGGTGACAAGGACCATATTATCGGCTTTATTCACATTAAAGACCTGATGCGGTCCCAGCTCACAGATACCATTTCTGTAATCCGTCCCATTCTTGCCGTTCCCGAATCGACGCCAATCAGTGATCTGCTGAAGCGTATGCAGCGCAGCAAGACACAGATTGCCATTCTGATTGATGAGTACGGTGGAACTTCCGGAATGGTAACGCTCGAAGATATTATGGAAGAGATAGTAGGCGAGATTCAGGATGAGTTCGATCAGGAGCGTCCTGCCATTGAGAAAGTGGATGAGATGGAATACTCCATTGATGGCATGATGCTGATTGAAGAAGTCAGTGAGCGTTTCGAACTGGATATGGATCGGAGCGACTATGATACAATTGGTGGCTGGCTGTACTCCAGAGTGGAGACAATTCCGCCTGAAGTCGGTCAATCGGTTGAATATGGAGGATATGTATTCGTCATTCAGGAGACGGAGCATAAGCGGATTTCACGGGTAAATGTAATTAAGCTTGAAATGTTAGTTGAGGAAGAAGGGGCTTAAGTTTAGCTGTTTTACTCCAGTGTGGTTTTTTTTGAAGCAGTCTAGTGATGATATTTCATCCTAGGCTGCTTTTTTATGCTTATAAGATTTCAAAGCTTGGGCTGAGGTACATGGATAAAATACTCGGCTTGTCCGGTTTACCTATGGAACATTGCGTATAGTTTCGATTAAATGTTACTGTTTTCTGGATTTGGATAAAAGTAATAATTATATCTGATATTGCTCATAGGATGAGTATTGACAAAGGAACAACTTATCCCGCATATTTAACTTAAACACTTTATAAAGTATATTTATTAATTCAGAGGATCAACTGCATCAAGAGAGGAGTTACAAAGATGACAACCTGGTTTCTCATCGTAATCTATCTGGCTTTTATAAGCCTGGGACTTCCGGATTCCCTGCTTGGATCTGCGTGGCCGGTCATATGGCCGGAAATAGGTTCCTCCGTAGGCTCAGCAGGTCTCATTTCCATGATCATTGCCGCAGGCACCATTGTCTCCAGTCTGGCAAGTGGGAAAATGATACAGAAAATGGGCACAGGTAACATTACGTTGTTCAGCTGTTTGCTAACCGCAATTTCGTTGATTGGATTTTCCATGGCACCGTCCATGATATGGTTTATGATCTTGGCCGTTCCGCTTGGCCTGGGCGCAGGAGCCGTGGATGCAGCGTTGAATCATTACGTCGCTGCAAATTACCAAGCGCATCATATGAACTGGCTGCATTGCTTCTGGGGCGTTGGCGCTACCATGGGCCCAATCATTATGGCTGGTTATATAGCGGATCAGAACTTTTGGAGAGGCGGTTATGCTGCAGTTGGTGCCATCCAGCTTGTACTGGTTATCGTACTTCTTATCACGCTGCCGTTATGGAAAAGAGTGGCTGCACTGCGTGAGACGGCACCAACAACTGTGACAGATAACGAGACAAAATCGGAAATACGTATTCCGGGTAACGTCTTAGGATTAAGAGGTGTTAAGCCCTCATTGCTCGCTTTTCTATTATATTGCGGGGTTGAAACCACAGTCGGATTATGGGGAGCAAGCTACTTGGTTGGAACCAAAAGCATCTCAGCAGAGATGGCAGCGGGCTGGATTTCCCTTTATTACGGAGGTATTACGTTTGGCAGGTTCATTACAGGTTTTATCTCGTTAAGAGTCCATAACCGATTATTGATTCGCTATGGGCAATGGACAACGATCCTCGGAGGACTCCTTTTACTGCTTCCGCTTCCTTCATCGTTTTCGGTAGCAGGCTTTATTTTCATCGGGCTTGGTCTAGCGCCAATCTATCCTGGGCTTTTGCATGAAACGCCGGCTCGCTTCGGGAGAGAAAACTCCGTCAAGTTAATGGGATACCAGATGGCTGTCGCCTATAGCGGTACGACGCTTCTTCCTCCGCTCTTTGGATTTCTTGCAGCGAAGACCAATACAGATTCATTTCCGGTTGTCGTGCTTGTGCTGCTCGTATTGATGTTATTTAGCGCGGAAACCGTGAATCGCATACTCCTAAAACCTCAGAAAGTGGGGAGGTGAGAAGATGGCATATGTTATTTTAGCTGTGATCATCTGGGCGGCAGCCTATGCGTGTTTAGCATTGTCGAAACAGTCTATGGAAGTAAAACCGATGCGCTCCGTCGATGATTGGTTTGAGTAAAGGATTACGATCCTAAATAAGAGCGTTGACATGAAACCAGTTACATGGATTACGCTTGTTATGTAGTTTAATATGCATACCGATTGCCAAGAGAACATGAATATCGTATTTTTCTATCCTCTTTATAAGTATACATTATAAAGTAGGCGTGAAAAGTGTAATGAATTATTTTTAAACAAAGAGGGGATTGCTACATGATTAAACTTGTTGTAACTGACTTAGATGGAACGTTTCTGAACAACAAGGGATTATTCGATACTGAACTATTCAACCAAGTGCATGCAGAAATGCGGAAGCAGGGAATGACCTTTGTGGCATGCACAGGAAAACAGTGTGAACGGGTAGAGAAATTGTTTGGAGAGCATGGCAAGGGAATATGGGTCCTTGGAGATAGTGCAGCCAGAATTAAGAAAGATGGGGAAGTCGTAAAAGAATTCAGCATTCAACGAGAACTTGCTTTACAAAGCATTGAATCCATACAACGTTTTGCTCCAGACATGACCCTCATAGTATGTGCAAGCGATACAGCTTATGTACATTCTTCCATCCCTGAGGAGATGTTCAACGTGGTTAAAAGCTCTTACGAACAGGTCAAGAAGGTTGACTCTTTCCAAGAGATCGACAGCAGTTTCAACAAAATAACAGTATACGATGCAGAGGAACGGAGTAGTGACCTAAGGAAACATGTAGAAAAGACACTTGGCGGCCAAATCTATATTGTGGATTCAGAACCCAAGTGGCTTGATATTACAGCACTTCATACGCATAAAGGAGAGACGGTTAAAAAATTGCAGGAGCTGCTCGGCGTAACTTATGAAGAAACGATGTCCTTTGGGGACGGAGAAAATGATGTAGAGCTGATGGGTATTGCCAAATACAGCTTTGCGGTCAGCAATGCTTGTGAGAATACCAAAAAAGCAGCGCGTTTTATTACAAAATCCAACGAAGAAAACGGTGTTCTCCTGACTATACAAGATTGTATGGACCTTCAAAAAAACATGAATTGAATGGGAGTTGAAAACATGACTGAGGAAGAACGGATATTAGACGGGATTTTGTTCAGTCCCAGTCATCCGGAACTAAAGGCTATCAAACTTCGTTCGCACAACTTAAGCCATCAATACAGCCAGATGTTTGAGGATCAGACAGAAGAACGTGAAGCGATTCTGACACAGCTCCTTGGTCGCATAGGCGAATCCTGCTTCATTCAAGGGCCTGTATTCTTTCATTATGGTGTTCACACAGAGATCGGTCATCATTTCTTTGCCAACTACAATCTGACGGTTCAGGACGATGCCAAGGTTACCATTGGAGACCATACCAGTTTTGGACCTAATGTAACCATTGTTACGCCCATTCACCCGTTTATCGCTTCTGAACGCCGGCAAATGCTGGATCAGAACGGTGATCCGAAGTCTTTGTGTTACGCCAAACCCGTAACGATCGGAAACGATGTATGGCTATCTGCCAATGTAACGGTATGCGGAGGAGTTACCATCGGAGACCGTTGTGTTATTGGTGCCGGAAGTGTGGTGACGCAGGACATTCCAGCAGACTCCTTCGCAGCAGGTGTCCCCTGTAAAGTCATTCGCAAAATTACAGAGGCAGACAGCATGCGTTATAAACCGGAAGTTATGGCGGATTGCCGTGTTATCGAATAGAAATTCATCCTAAAGGGAGCAAGTGCTTGTCCAGACCCGGATAAGAACTGGCTCCCTTTGCTGCGCACGGGTCCTTCCCGGAGGGCCGAACCATCATCCTTGACCCATGAATCCTATCCATGTTAAGTTTTCTGTATCCGAAAGTTAAAACCATATGATTATAAAGGGGGATAGAGTTATGACTGAATTAGAGGTTGTAGATGTTTATGTGAACCTGTCACTGGATATGAACATTGGCATGGTTCACCAAATCATGAATCGGAATTCGGAGCTTTATCTATCCACGCAACGATTTACCTGGCTTTGAGTTTCTTTTTTGCTTGGATTCATCCGAGAGTGGATACAATAAGGGAATCATGTCATGATCATAACCTCATTTATTTAGCATCTGAATATAAATGAAAAGGATGATCCCTTATGTCAATGATAAACGTATCAAACCTGACCTTTGCCTATGACGGCAGTTACGATAATATTTTCGAAAATGTGAGTTTTCAATTGGACTCTGACTGGAAATTGGGCTTTACCGGAAGAAACGGGAGAGGGAAAACGACCTTCCTTAACCTTTTGCTTGGTAAATATGAATATAGTGGCACCATCTCAGCCCATGTAGATTTTGAGTACTTTCCTTTTGCTGTTGAGCATAAAGACGCGATGACGCTTGATGTGATCAGTGACGTTTATCCAGACTATCAGCATTGGGAACTGGTACGGGAGCTAAACCTTCTGAAGGTTTCCGAAGATGTGCTGTATCGACCATTTGATTCCCTATCCAATGGAGAACAAACGAAAGTCATGCTGGCTGCCTTATTCATGAAGGAAAATCAATTCTTGCTTATTGATGAGCCCACCAATCATCTCGACATGCATGCTAGAAAGCTCGTCAGCAGCTATTTAAGCAGAAAAAGTGGTTTTATTCTTGTATCACATGATAGAGCCTTCCTGGATCACAGCGTAGACCATATTCTTTCGATCAATAAAACGAACATCGAGATTCAAAAAGGCAATTTTTCCGCCTGGTGGGAGAATAAGAAGAGACAGGATCAGTATGAGCTTGCAAGCAACGAAAAGTTACAGAAAGACATTAAACGCTTATCCGACTCCGCCAAACGGACTGGTAGTTGGTCACATGAAGTCGAAAAGTCCAAAAACGGGACTAGAAACTCCGGTTCGAAAGTGGATAAGGGCTACATTGGCCATAAGGCCGCCAAAATGATGAAGCGGTCCAAAAACATCGAACAACGGCAGCAATCTGCCATTCAAGAAAAGTCCAAACTTCTCAAAAATATCGAAAGTGCAGAGCGGCTGCAGATTCATCAATTGGAGTTTCACAAAAATGAAATTGTCCAATTGGACAATGTCTCAATTGCATATGGCTCCAATATCGTTTGTAAGGATATTAATTTAACGGTTGAAAAAGGAGACCGAATCGCTCTCTACGGTAAGAATGGTTCCGGTAAATCCAGCATTCTTAAATTGATTTGCGGCGAGGATATTGCCTACACAGGTCAACTTCGCAAGGATCCTCAGGTCAAAATATCGTATGTATCACAGGATACCTCGGGTCTAGCGGGAAGCTTATCCGAGTATGCAATGACACAGGGCATTGATGAAAGTCTCTTCAAATCAATATTACGCAAGCTGGATTTCTCCAGGCTTCAGCTGGATAAGGATATTTCAACGTTTAGTGCTGGACAAAAAAAGAAAGTACTGATTGCTAAAAGCCTTAGCGAGGAAGCACATTTGCACGTTTGGGATGAACCACTTAATTTTGTTGATGTCATTTCCCGCATGCAAATTGAAGACTTGCTGCTTGAGCACTCGCCAACACTTCTTTTTGTGGAACATGACAGCGAATTTTGCTCGAATATTGCCACGAGTATCATTGAGTTATGAATAGCGTGGATGTGACTCTTTAAAGCCTATACGAAATGGAAAATATTTAGGTTTCACTCACACTGCAGAATTCACAGTAAGAAAAGACGCTGCCGATACGAAGATCGGAGCGTCTTTTTTATTTTTGAAACCTATAACCTCCTCCGTCCGTTTATACCTTACACAAAATCAAATATGACATTGGAGGAGGAATACATATGTTGAAAATGAGTCTGTCATCCATTTTGAAAATTACCCTCGTTGCGGCATTATCGGTGCCTGCCATTCTATCCATTCCTGTTGGCAGCACTGCGGCAGCTAGTCCTGACATTGTATCTGGTGCACTCACCGCACCACCACCGCCGGAGGAGCATACTGTTCACTCCCTGGCAGCTCTCAAGTATATATATCAGGCAGCAGGGAACGTTTCTCCGGGAGGAGGACTGACAGCGAACGTCACTACAACAACAACAACTTACAAGGAAATGAAATCAATTCAGGTGAATTACCGGCTGGAACGCTGGACGGGCTCAAATTGGGTGACGTATCGGTCTGGTACCAAAAGTAAAACACAAACACAATCCCTGTCGGCACAGTCGAGCTGGACGGTGATCACAGGTTATTACTACCGGGTCGTTAGCACACATACGGCGAATGACGGAACGAATTCTGAAAATACAACGGATATTTCGAATAGTGTATTATTATGATTCATTGCCTCGTGCTGCCAGGGAATTTTTGTTCCTGCAGGTCATTGGCGATGGCAATCATTTCTTCCTTCGTGACCGTTCCAAACAAGCTCATATTAACCGAACCCATCATCCACTGAAAAGTATTATATGGCGGGCCGATGGATACAAATGCATCACTACCGTCAGCTAATTTGACTACACTGGTTTCACGAAGCATAGTCCCTTGAATGACCTGCCCAGGCTTAACATGGTAATAATCAAATTGAATAATTTGTTCTTCACCATTCACGCTATCACCCGTGTAGCGAACTCTCATACGATCGGATTTATAATACTCATCTGAATCGACCGGAATTTCAGGATTCACGGTAAGTTCAAATTTTATCTCTTTAAAACGCTCGGGTATAGCTCTTGACAATAAAAAGTCACCATTGAATCCCGAGCGGGCTATTTCTTCCGTTACGACGATATCATCAAACAAAATGTCTTTCTCCACGGGTTGTTTTGGCAACTCCTCAGCCTCCTCGCCAATAGCAATTGTAGGAGCATCGTTAAGTCCCGGTTCAGGGGGGGGGAGTGTTTTGGCAGTAGAAGGATCTGCGCCAAGCTGTGCGGTGCGATCTTCAATAATGATGGATTTCATACCATTGCCCCAATCCTTGATTGACTGAACAAAAGGGGACACGGCCTGCGTTCCGGATGGCAGACTGAAAATGACGCCACCGATCGTTAGGGAGGCAGCTACCACAACAGACAATTTCAAGGTACGCATTCTTTTCTTTCTTACAGCAATCCGGGTAATTTCCTTTTGAACACGGAGCCAGGATTGATGCATCTGCTGGGAGTCAGGGGCAGGGGGAGCAGAGAGAGCCTGATCGAAAGCTTCATCAAAGGCCAGATCAAAGGCGGCATCAAAATATTCTTCTTCCTGCTCTGTATGATAGTGCTCAATATGTTTATCTGACTTGCCTTTGCTCAATGGTCCCACCCCATTCCTTATGTAATTGCTTCTTGATACTACCTCGGGCCCTGAACAAACGTTGTTTCACGATTTCTTCCGAAGTGTCCAGCAGCTCTGCCATTTCCCGATAGGACAGACCTTCTTTCCAGCGCAGCTCTATTAATACCCGGTATTCGGGTTTAAGTTGCTCCAGATAGAACTCAATAGATTCCTGCATCATTTGCGTCTCCACGGTACTCTCTACGGAAGCTGCCGTCTGATTGATCGTCTCCATATCTATAAAAACACTATCCGTATCCAGTTGGTTACGGTTATTTTTATTTTTTCTAAGATAATTAATGGCGGTATTCCGGGTGACGACCTTAAGCCAGGCTTTCAGTTTGACTTCGTTCTCGAAAGAGGGTTTGTTTTTAATAATTTTAATGAATGCTTCCTGAATGATGTCTTCTGCTGCAGCACGTTCCTTGATGATATAAACGATGAGTCCATGAACCATATTATAGTATTCGTAATACACTTCTTCCTGAAGTGAAGGGCTCAAATTATGGAAATCTGAGGCCAAGAGTAATTGGAGCCGATTGGCCATGATGTTCTCCTTTCTGGTGAACAGTCCACAAACATTGGTATCATTTCATTTTACAACATTATATGGAAACGATACAATGGGAGGTTGCTAGGACAACCTTAGAAGGTTCACGCCGAAAACCCTAAGAGGCTGCCCGACAAACCATTCATTCAGGTTTGTCAGGCAGCCTTAAGATATTGATACAGATACAGCGTGATTATTCATTGGAAAAGAAGCTTAAAATGCCCAATCTCCATTCAGGAAGACCGCTTCACGTTCTCCGCTTGCAGTAATGCCATAAATGTTGGTTTCCGGAGATCCCATCATGAAGTCTACATGCGTGATGCTGGAATTCATGCCACGAGAAGCAAGTTCTTCGGAGGACATGGTTTTTCCGCCTTCCATATTGAAGGCATAGGAACTGCCGATCGCGAGGTGACATGAGGCGTTCTCATCATACAGCGTCGTGTAATATAGAATGCCGCTCTCGGAAATCGGAGAATGGAAGGGTACAAGTGCAACCTCGCCAAGATAGTGAGATCCTTCATCCATGTTGATTAATCGTTCCAGCGTATCTTGACCTTCTTCCGCATGAAAATCAACGATTCGTCCATTCTCAAAGGTGAGAGAGAAGCGATCGATAATACTTCCGCCATAACTCAGCGGTTTGGTGCTGGACACTGTACCGTTGACGCCATGTTTGCTGGGAGCAGTAAATACTTCCTCTGTCGGAATATTAGCTACGAAGCGAGTCCCTTGTTCGTTTACACTGCCCGCTTGTGCCCAGATATGACCTTCAGGTAGTTCAACCGTCAGATCCGTTCCAGGGGAGACAAAATGAAGTGCTTTATACTTTTTGCTGTTTAGGGCAACTGCTTTATGTTCCAATCGATCAATATGCTGTTCCCAAGCTTCTACTGGATGATCCAAATCTGCTCTGACAGCGGCAAAAATGGCTTCCCAAAGCTGCTTCATCTGCTCAGCGGCAGGCAGGTCGGGGAACACTTTTGCTGCCCAGTCCGGAGAAGGGCAGGCAACACCTGTCCAGCTCATCTTGTCAGCCTGCTGATACTGTCGGTATTTGGCCATGGCTTGTCCATATGTACGCTGATGGGTCGAAATTCGTTCAGGATCAATCCCTTTGAGCAGATCTGGACTTGAAGAGAGTACGGTCAGAAAGGCAGCATTGTTCGCTGCAAGCTCTTCAAGTTCCGCAGCATGCCACTTGGGCGGCTCCTGAAATGATTCCAGCGGAGCCATCTCGAATCTTAGGCGATTGACGGTTTCATCTCCATATTTTACGATGACTTGTTTGGCCCCGGCTTCGTAGGCTTTACGAACGAGCAGGCGTACAAATTCAGCGGTATCGATCATGGCGCTGATGACCAGAATTTGACCGGGTTGTACGTTGGCCCCCACCTTGACTGCCAGCTCGGCATAACGATCCAATTTTTGTTCAAAACTTAACATGGTAGTGACCTCCGTATCTATAATTTTACCTGCTTACGCAGGAAAAGAGAGGAGTACTCTCCTCTCTTCATGTAGCGTAAAAATTAGAATGCCCAGTTACCTTGCAGGAAGATCGGTTCTTCTTTTCCTTCGGAAGTAACACCGTGAATGTTCATGTCAGCTGACCCAACCATGAAATCCACATGGGTAAGGCTGGAGTTCAGACCATTATCGATGAGTTCTTGCTTCGACATCGTTTTGCCGCCTTCCAGACAGAATGCATAGGCATTACCGATGGCCAAGTGGTTGGATGCATTTTCATCGAACAGGGTGTTATAGAACAGAATGTTCGTATCGGAAATCGGTGATTTATGGGGAACAAGAGCGACCTCACCCAGATAGTGTGCACCTTCATCCATTTCGATGAGGTTTTGCAGGGCATCATGTCCTTGCTCGGCAGTAAAATCAACAATACGTCCATTCTCGAATGTCAGAGAGAAACCATCAATCAGATTGCCACCATAGCTGAGTGGCTTGGTGCTGCGTACGGTGCCATTGACACCCGTTTTCAGCGGAGCCGTAAATACTTCCTCTGTTGGCATGTTGGCGATGAAGACATGACCCTGTTCATTCACACTGCCACCGGACACCCAGATGTGTCCTTCTGGAAGCTCAATGGTCAGATCTGTTCCAGGGGCAGTATAGTGAAGTTTCTTATATTTTTTCGTATTGAGCAGATCGGCACGGGAATCGAGGTTTTGCAAATGTGTTTTCCATTCGGAAACAGCATCCTGCTCGCCGATACGAACAGTTTTGAAAATAACATCCCATAGTCTATCCACTTGCTGCTCCGCTGGCAGATCCGGGAATACTTTGGCAGCCCATTCCGGGGAAGGTACCGCAACGATAGACCAGCTGAATTTATCAGCCATCTGATAGGCACGATATTTCTCCAGTGCTTTTCCGCGCACTTTTTGACTGGTGACGATACGTTCTTGAGCCACACCATTTAAGAGATCAGGGTTTTCCGCGATGACGTGCAGGATGGCAGCTCCTTCTTCTACGAGTTCTGTCATTTCACCCGCAAACCATTTTGGTTCGATAGAGAATGCCTCATCCGGTGCGAGATCATAATGAAGACGTGTTACGGTTTCATCACTCCAGTTTACTTTGACCAGCTTGGCACCTGTTTCATAGGCAGCCTTCACGATCTTGCGTACAAAATGTGCGGCAGTGATTGGTGCATTTACAACGAGTGTTTGTCCAGGATGGACATTTACTCCCACTTTGACAGCTAGTTCCGCGTACTGCTGTAAATGAAGTTCAAAATTATTATTCATGCTATATTCTCCTCCTGTAATATAAGGTTTCCGTAGCTCGTTCACTGGAACATGAAGCCCTCAAATCATGTATGTAAGGATACCCCCGAGGACCTTCAATTGAATAAGGTATACGTTGCTACGATATATATTGTACAATTAACCAATAATAATTACCAAACTAGGTTTACCATAATTGTTGTAGACCTGTTACTGATGAGAGATTAAAGGAGTGTATGTTGGTGAATATTGAAATTATTCGTGCTGAGATGCGTCGGGAAGACGAGAAATCCTATATTGGAACAACCGTTTTTCGTGCAGAAGGGGAAAAGTCCATTTATGAGGTAACGTTCATGAGCAAGAACGGCAAAGATTGGGATTATAGCCTCCATTTCACGGAGCAATCCGGTGATGAAGAAGAACTTCTGCGCATGGACGAGCTGCTCGAAAACGACGACGATGTATACGACAAGCTGCTCGACGCGGCTTTGGATGCTTATCCTGCATAATCAGAACATAGGAAGTTGTTCTATTATGTGAATGAACAGACTATACTAGACGGTGTGTGCCCAAACGGGTATGCATCGTCTATTTTATTAGATGAGGGGAATAGATATCCCAAAAAGGGGCAGTCTATGGATGGCAAACAGAGGGACAATCGCCTGAATGGGAGGTAACCGTGGATGACATCTGACAATCTGATCACAGCAGGAATGACGGGGCTTGAAGAAGTCGCGCATGATATCCTCAGTCTGCGTACATTATTTGTTAATGTAGTATTCATCGGTGAACCGGGAAGCAGGAACTGGATTCTAGTGGATACCGGGATGGCGGGATTTACGGATCATATTGTGCGGATCGCAGCAGAACGGTTTCAGGGACCACCGTCCGCCATCATATTGACACATGGTCATTTCGACCATGTAGGTACTGTAATAGAGCTTGAACAGTTCTGGGGTGTTCCCGTCTATGCCCATTCACTAGAATTACCTTATTTAACGGGCCTTAAGGATTATCCACCAGCCGATCCTTCCGTAGGTGGGGGACTGATGGCAAGACTGTCATTTGCCTATCCGAACGAAGCAATTAACCTGGATGATCGTATCTTCAGCCTGCCGGAGGATCATTCGGTACCTGGTTTGCCTGGATGGCGTTGGATCCATACTCCAGGACATACACCTGGTCATGTGTCGCTCTTTCGCGAGGAGGGCCGTTTCCTGATTGCGGGGGACGCCATTATTTCGGTTAAACAGGAATCGCTATGGAGTGTACTGCTGCAGGATGAACAGATGCATGGTCCACCTGCATATTTTACGACGGACTGGGACGAGGCTCATCGATCCGTTCATGTAATCAGGAAGTTGGAGCCACGTGTCGTGGTCACGGGGCATGGACATTCGCTGACAGGTGATTTCTTGCATGATTCGCTTGAGCACCTTGATCTGGATTTTGAACAGGATGCTGTGCCGGAGCACGGCAAATATGTCGATTAAACGATATGAAATGATCAGTTGGAGGACAGCCGCGGACAGTGCAGCTGTCTTTTTTGTCGCCTGATGATGAAAATGTTCTATATCACAGATTGGTATTTTGTGCCCAGTCATGATATATTCGAGCCGTATAATATAACCCTAGTATGCAGGAGGTACATATAACAATGACACAGAATTCAGCGTATGAGGAGCAATTTGGCGGAATTCCGGCGGTGTGGCTTCGATTCAATCAATTTGAGGCGGCCGTAATTCCAAGCGTGGGTGCAAATCTGGTTGCGTTTCGTGATACAGAGCGCGGTCATCGCTATCTTCGTGAACCTGATTTGAATGATATGGAAGCATTCAAGGCTGCACCAGCCGTGTACGGCATTCCCGTTCTGTCTCCACCGAATCGCTATGAAGATGGCCGCTTTCCTTGGAATGGCGAAATCTATCAATTACCTGTAAATGAACCTGCTACGGGCAACCATTTGCACGGATTTTTACACGAGGCAGATTGGAAGGTAGAAGGATATGGAACGACTGAACTGGAGAGTTATATCCTGCTGAGCCAAGAGATAAAAGAAGGACACCTTTTCCATCAATATTTGCCGTTCACGTTCACGGTAACGCTTCGTTACTCTCTTGACAGCACAGGCCTCCAGCAGCAGCTGAAGGTTCGTAATAACGGCAAAGAGCGCATGCCGAATTTGTTTGCGTTCCATACAGCCATTAATGTTGCCTTTGTACCTGACAGTGATGTGTCGGACTATACCGCCAAAATCACCATCGGTCAGCGCCGTGAGCTGAATGAACGTTCTTTGCCTACCGGCCAATTTCAACCGCTTTCACCGAATGAGGAGAAGTTAAAGGCAGAAGGGGTTAGTCCATTCTTCGAATCCATGGATAATCACTATACAGCTGAACCACAGAATGGTCGAAATTATATGGAGCTCACGAACAATCGTACAGGGGACAAATTTGTTTATGATGTTGGAGCATCGTACAAACACTGGATGATCTGGAACAACAACACGGAAGGTGGCTTCTTCTGTCCTGAACCTCAGATGAACCTGGTTAATGCACCGAATGTGCAAGGCCTACCAGCCGAAGAGATCGGATTAGTCGGACTTGAGCCTGGAGAGATCTTCGAGCAAGCCAGTCGTTTGTATCCGATCTATTCATAATTTCATGAGACGATAAACGATTGCGTGTTTTGACGCACGCTTACAATTTTGTCGAAAAGGTGAAAATCTGAACGACAATCATGTATAATATGACGAGATGATTAAATTTTCTAGAAACAGAATTCATCTTTTTGGAGGAGGAAAATCAAGTGGAATACCGCATTGAAAGAGATACGCTCGGAGAGATGAAGGTACCAGCGGACAGACTATGGGGGGCGCAGACACAGCGCAGTAAGGAAAACTTCCCGATTGGTCGTGAGCATATGCCGATGGAAGTTATTCGTGCACTTGCCATTTTGAAAAAGAGTGCTGCAGCGAGCAACCACAAGCTCGGCAAGCTGTCTGCCGCCAAATCGGATGCGATTGCCTATGCAGCGGACGAGATCATTGCCGGTCGGATTGACGATCATTTCCCGCTTGTCGTATGGCAGACAGGAAGCGGCACGCAGTCCAATATGAATGTGAACGAAGTCATCGCCAATCTGGGTAACCAGCTTCTTGAACAGAAGGGCAAGGAAGAGCGTTTGCATCCGAATGACGATGTGAACATGTCCCAGAGCTCCAACGATACGTTCCCGACAGCTCTACATGTTGCAGGTGTACTAGCTGTTGAAGACCAGCTCTTGCCAGCCATTGCTGTACTCAAATCTACCTTTGCAGACAAATCCGAAGCTTTCAAGGATATTATCAAGATCGGACGTACCCACCTGCAGGATGCTACTCCTATCACACTCGGACAGGAGATCAGCGGCTGGGAAGCGATGCTGGACAAGAGTGAGCGCATGATTCGTGATAGTGTTCAATATATGAAAGAACTGGCCATTGGTGGTACCGCCGTAGGTACAGGCATCAATGCTCATCCTGACTTTGGCGATTATACCGCCAAGGAGATCGGCAAACATACAGGTAAGGATTTTGTATCGGCACCAAACAAATTCCACGCACTTACAAGTCATGATGAAGTCGTTTACGCCCACGGCGCTGTTAAAGCGCTTGCAGCTGATCTGATGAAAATTGCCAATGACGTGCGCTGGCTTGCAAGTGGTCCGCGCAGTGGACTCGGAGAGATCCGCATTCCGGAGAATGAACCGGGCAGCTCCATCATGCCGGGCAAAGTGAATCCAACCCAGAGCGAAGCACTGACAATGGTTGTAACGCAAGTAATGGGGAACGATGCTGCGATCGGATTCGCGGCAAGTCAGGGTAACTTTGAGTTGAATGTATTCAAACCGGTCATTATTTATAACTTCCTGCAATCCGTACAACTGCTTGCGGACTCAATCATTGCTTTTAACGATAAATGCGCAGTGGGTATTGAACCTAATCTGGGTCAAATCGAACATAATCTGAACAACTCGCTTATGTTGGTGACTGCTCTTAATCCGCATATTGGATACGAGAATGCAGCCAAGATTGCGAAGCTGGCACACAAAGAAGGATTATCTCTGAAGGAGGCTGCTCTGCAGACCGGGTTGCTTACCGAAGAGCAGTTCGATCAGTATGTGGATCCTGCGAAAATGATTGCTCCAAAAGCTTAAGTTTTTTTATAGTAAAAAAAAACGTGAGGAAGAAACGACCCGCATAAAGCTGGTCGTTTTTTCTTGTTAGGAATACATCTAAACCTTCTTGACTATGTCTGAATTTGTCAGACTTTACAACCTCAGAATATTTAGACAGAACCAAATGATAAAATGCGTTTAACCCCATAATGACAAGCTTGAGTTATGTCAATGTCGAAATATGACTTGATTGGATATAATGCTTGTCAGACTTCCTGTATCCATATAAACTACATAAGCAGATCAAAATTGTTGTGCGGTGAATTGATTGATTCCATTGGAGGTTTCCGCGTTGTCGAAGAAGAGAAGGTTTACGATACGCTCCAAAATTTTGTTGGGCTATCTCGTGGTTGTATTGTTATTTGGAGCTGCCTTGCTGGTTCTATCAGCTCAGATTAATGAATTGCAAAAAGAGAACGATTTTATAAGCCATCATGACCTTGAAGTACACAACCTGACCAATGCCATTGAGAAGGATGTACTTGATATGGAGACCGGACAGCGAGGATTCATGCTAACAGGAAAAGACAGCTACCTGGAGCCCTACAATCAAGCACTCTCGGAGTGGAATTCGAATTATGACCAGTTATACGGACTGATCAGTGATAACCCATCCCAGCAACAGAGATTGCAAACGATCAAAACGCATATTCTACGCTGGATTGAGGTTGCAGCAGAACCTTCCATTGCATTGAAAAATCAGGGTGATCAGGAGCAAGTAGTTACGTTTTTCCAATCCGATCCGGGTAAAAACGAAATCGATTTGCTCCGTTCACAACTTACAGGCTTTCGTAATACAGAAATTGCTTTGACGGAAGCACGCGTAACCAGTCTTGCCGAACGCAGTTCCACCCTGCTTACGATTATGTATACCCTATGGGCTGCTATTGCAGCATTTTCAATCGGAGCAGCGATCATGGTCTCTGGTAATATTGTCAAAACGCTGCGTGACGTTAGACAAACGATTCGAGATATATCCCAGGGCGGCAACTTGGCAGAACGGATTCATGTGCGAACGGAGGATGAAGTGGGTGACCTCGGACGGGAGACTAACAACCTGCTCGATAAAGTGCAGGAGCAGAATCGCGTGAAGGATCAGCTTACAAGTATCGCTACACTCCTGCAGAACCCGACTAATCTGGAGGGCTTGTCACGTCTGTTCCTGAATGAGCTTGCCATTCTGCTGGAGGTTCCCTACAGTGTACTGTACTATTGGAAGGATAATCGGCTCTTGCGCGTAGCTGCTTATGCAGCAGATGGGGACAAAGAGCACTCCATCGGCAAAGTATCCCTTGCACCGGGCGAAGGACTCGTGGGTCAAAGCGCGGTGGAGAAACGGATACTGCGTATGAATGACTTGCCACAGAACTATATTCGAATCTCATCGGGACTAGGCCATGCTTCTGCAACATCTCTTACAGTCGTGCCTGTGATCTTCGAAGGCCGAACAATTGCGGTCATCGAGCTGGCTTCATTAAAGCCGTTGCTGGAGAACGAACTCGAACAGCTTCATGAATTAGTTGAAATATTCAGTGTCTCTCTACACTCCACGGCGACACGCATGGAGCTGCAGCAGTTATATGATGAATCCCAGGTACTGAACGAGGAGCTCCAAGCTCAATCGGAGAAGCTTCAGCTGCAAACCGAGGAAATGCTGTCACAAACCGAAGAACTGCAGATGCAAACCGAAGAGCTGCATATGCTGAACGAGCGTCTTGAATTGCAAAAACATGCAGCAGAAACGTCAGCGAGCGAGCTTGCGAGTGTAGCAGACCAGCTGCGAACAAGTTCGGGATACAAATCTGAATTTTTGGCTAATATGTCACATGAATTACGCACTCCACTGAATAGTATGCTCATCCTTTCCGAGATTTTGGCTGAAAACAAACATGAGAACTTGAGCAGCGAAGAACAAAAATACGCATCGGTAATTCATACTTCAGGCAAAGATTTGCTTAATCTGATCAATGACATTTTGGATCTGTCCAAAGTGGAGGCAGGGGAGATGGACATTGATCTTGGTGAAGTTTATCTCGGCGTTCTGCCGGAGACGATGAATCAGTATTTCTTAAAAACTGCGGAGCAGAAAGGAATCGACTTCCGGATTCAGCTGCAAAGCCATTTACCGGAAACGATCGTCACGGATGAGATGCGCTTGCATCAGATTCTAAGAAACCTGCTCTCTAACGCATTTAAGTTTACGGACGAAGGTGAAGTTGCTCTGACGATCTCCCGAATGAATCTGGCAAGCCCGGAAGCTGGTGGCCCAGAGACGGATGTTATTGCCTTTTCGGTCAGTGATACGGGGATCGGCATTGCGGAAGATAAGCTGCTGCAGATCTTTGATGCATTTAAACAAGCGGATGGTGCGACTGCAAGGAAATACGGTGGAACCGGACTCGGCTTGTCCATTTCCCAATCTCTTGCGACTTTGCTCGGGGGTTCCATCTCGGCGACCAGTCGCGAGGGACAGGGCAGTGTATTTACTCTTTTCTTGCCATTGAGACCAGAGGAGCCTGAGACAAAGAATAACTCACGACTATTCTTGAACGAAGTAGCTACAACGATTCCCATCGTGGAATCTCTATCTAATCCATCAAAGGATAAGATTCTGCTGACACCTCTGGAAGAATCGTTATTAAGAGGGCGCCAAGTTTTTGTCGTAGATGATGATATTCGTAACGTATATGCCCTTGCTAATGCCCTTGAACAGTATGGCATGCATATCATTACCGCGCAGAACGGGTATGAATGTCTGGAGATGCTGGAACGCGGGGAAGCCAATCCCGATATCATTTTGATGGATATCATGATGCCAGAACTGGATGGTTACGATACGACACGTCAGATTCGGGAGCGATTGAAGCTTACCCAGCTGCCGATCATTGCATTAACGGCTAAAGCCATGAAAGAAGATCGAGATAAATGTATTGCAGCAGGTGCCTCGGACTATATTAGCAAGCCGCTGAATATCAAAGAGGTCTTGTCCCGAATGAAATTGTGGCTTAGTCCGGAAAAACTAGAGATTTAAGTTTAAGAACTTATTTACCACATATCAATCATTTCATACACCCCTTATACAACCAATGATACATTAACAAGCGTATGCTTAAATGTTGTCATTGGTTTTATTTTTGTCATGTAAGCTCTGAAATCAAATTTGATGTTATAATACTTAACAAATAGTTTGAATCCGTTAAAGTGGATGGGTCGCGGACCATGGGTAGGAGCTTTTCATTTCCATTATAAGAGAAAAATATAACTTCATGAGTTATATATATGGGAGGTCGTGTCTATGCAGCTTACGGTTAAAGAGGCGTTGCAAGTATATCCATTGTCTGAGGCCAGACTCGTTGCTGGCGGCGAGGGGACTTCACGGATGATGAAATCCGTTAACGTCATGGACGCCCCGGATATCGCGGATTGGATTAAATCCGGAGAGTTGTTATTCACAACCGCATTTATCATGAAAGACAATGAAACAGATGCCCTTCGATTAATGCGCAGACTAAATGACCGCGGATGTGCAGGACTCGGCATTAAACTCGGACGTTTCTGGCAGTCCATTCCCCAAGGGATTATAGAAGAGGCAGACCGTTTGCGTTTGCCACTGCTGGAATTGCCATTCCAGTTCACGTTTTCGGACCAAATGAATGCTCTGTTCAAGGCCGAACATGAGCGAAGTCACCGGCTGCTGCATGAAGTTGTACAGAAACAAAAGAAGCTGATGCATTTTGCATTACAACAACAACAGCAGCATCGAAATGTATTTGCCGAGCTTGCGACCGTATTAAACTACCCGCTTGCAGTTATAGGCTCCAGGGGACATGTACTCTATGGTAGTGAGACGATTGCCGGAGATGCACTGGTACAGGGGTGGCCATGGAAATCCGTTATGCATCGCGTGAAATGGAATCAGGGCAGTTGTCATCGGGTTCCCATCAAACAAAATGATGAAGAGTATGGTTTCCTGCTCGTGTTCACAGATTCAGCACTCTCCCTGCGGGCAGAGGAAGAATTATTTCAGCAGGCTGCGGACGTACTGGCATTTTATATGGATATGACCTATCGTGAACACATTAATCCGACCGTGCAGGATGAGATGCGTACTTTGTTAACCCAATACCTCGATAACAAAATGACGGTGGAGGAGTTGACCAGACTCAGTGAGAACAAAGGCGTTCATCTGTTCCAGGGTACTTATCAATGCGTGCTCATTACACTGGAGCCTTCAGTTTTCGCCGAAGGGAAGCTGCTGAAGCAAATTCATCGTGAACTGCAATATAATCCATTGATGCAATTTACGGCGTCGCAGCATTTTCAGATGGAAGATGGCATTCTGTCGATATATACATGCCCGACAGGGCGCGATTATGGGGAGGAACTATCGAGTTTTCTACTCAGTCGCTTCGCGGATGTATTATCTGCTCAGGAGGCAAAAGGAGCATCTGTGCCGAGATTCTGGATTAGCAAAATGAAACATGAGCCCAAATCATTACGTGAAGCTTATCAGGAATGCCTGGATACCCGGCAGCTGGCACGCCGCTTCGGAATGAAGGATCGTGCACTCCAGTTCGAGATGTTGGAGTTTGCCTACGTGTTCCAACATGTACCGGATAACATCATGGAGAATTACTGTAATAAAGTATTGGAACCTCTGCTGGCTAGAGATGGGGACCCTAATCACATCTTGATGAACACACTCGAATCTTTCATTGAGAATGATGGACTGATCAATGAAGCTGCGAAGCAGCTGTTTGTTCACCGCAACACCATTACGTACCGCATGGAGAAAATTGGAAGTCTGCTGCAGATGGACTTTAAAAAAACGAATGACTTGTTAAAGTTAAAACTGGTATTTACGTTCCGTAAATTTGGCCGGGATAAAAGAACCGAAAGACCATAAGGATGCATTAGACAGAGAGTGAACAGATCGCATATAGAAATGCACCACTCGAACAAATCCAGAGCTGCCGACTTTTGTGCTTCATAACTATCATCATAATTTAGATCGCAAACCGTACGCCCCTTATCTGGCGTACGGTTTTTTAGATTATGTGACATGGAGACCCTTAATTCCTGTGCACAGATAACAGTTCATGAATATGATGTTATGTTATATTACAAAATTGCGTAAATATTATTGCTGCATCCAGCCCTGAACCTTAGAATGAAGAACAACAATTCACAGAAGACCGGAGGTTCTGACATGAGCGATTTTATGAAACTCGTTAACAGCTGGTCTGTCACACAGTTCGTGCATACCTTTGGTGGCTTATTTGAGGAATCACCATGGGTGGCTGAACGTACCTGGACTTTGCGACCCTTTAATTCATTAGAACACATGATGAATATCATGAAACATGTTGTTGAAACGTCTGACGACGACGTCATCCTGCAGCTGCTGCGCAACCATCCCGATCTCGGCGCAAGAATCAGCATGAGCAGCAATTCCGTGAAGGAACAAGCTGGTGCTGGACTGGATTCTCTCTCCCCTGAAATGTATGACGAATTGAATCAATTAAACAAGGAATATACAAGCCGATTCGGCTTTCCATTCATATTGGCGGTAAAAGGTCATACCGCTCAGTCCATTCTCGAATCGATGCGTCAGCGTCGCTCGCGAAATAGGGATGAAGAATTTCAAACGGCTTTAAATGAAGTATTCAAAATTGCAGCTATCCGTCTGGAGAAGTGGCTGGTCCAAATTGGGCATGAACATGAAATTGAACCGAAGCCTGCTGTGGTGCCGAAACGAACGATGTATTACGGCAAAGGTGACGTGTGGTTGTATCGCTCCTATGCCAAACCTCTAACCGGGATCGGATCAATACCGGAATCGCCGTTTACCGGCAGAAGCAATGTTCTCTTCGGCATGAATATTAAGATAGCTGTACAAGGGGATGCATTCTTGCCTTCGTTTACGGAAGGGGATAATTCCAGCATCGTGGCCACGGATTCCATGAAGAATTTTATTCTCAAGCACGCTGCGAGTTATACCGGTGCTACCGTTGAGGGATTTCTTGCGTATGTGAGTCAGCTCTTTCTTGAGACATATCCTCAAATGATGAAAGTTCAGATGACAGCGGATCAGATCCCTTTTGAAGATGTACCCATTGGTGCCGATGGAAGTTATCGATCAAGCACGATGGTATTCCGGTATTCGCAAAATGATCGGGGTACGGCTGCAATAGAGGCAGAACGCAACGGTGATCAAATTGAATGGAGTAACCATTTCAGTGGTCTGGCTGATCTGCGACTGATCAAGGTCAAGGGGAGTGAATTTGCAGGTTTTATTAAGGATGAATATACTTCACTGCCTGAGACAAGAGATCGTCCCCTGTTCATTTTTCTGGATATCAATTGGCGGTACCACGACCCAAGAGATGGAATGGACGATACGCGCGGACGTTATGTGGCCGCTGAACAAGTGAGTGATATTGCTGCTGCCGTGTTCCACGAATGCCGTTCTGCATCCATTCAACATTTGTTGTATCAGATCGGACTCCGTGTATTGAAGCGTTTCGGGCAATTGAGTGAAGTATCGTTTGAATCCAACAATCGGACATGGGATACCGTGCTGGAAGAAGTGGCTGAAGGAGAAGGCAAAGTGTATACCGAGCCAAGGCCACCATACGGGTTTCAAGGTTTTTCAATGACCAGGGAAGATCTTGAAGCAGAGGACAATGATTCGAAGAGAGAAGGTAGATCGTAATGGCAGAGGCTGGAGGACGCATAACAACACACGTACTGGATACATCCCAAGGAGTACCAGCCGAGGGAGTTCGGATCGCATTGCATCTTGTCCAAACGGATGGAGAATCGGAGTCCAGGATAAAAGTTACCGAATCGGTGACCAACGGCGATGGGCGTTTGGATGCACCCTTACTGGCCGGGGGCCGTCTGGAGCAAGGCATTTATGAGCTTCATTTTGACGTCGAAAAGTACTATGCAGCTCGTTCACCTGAACAATCGGTGCAAGCATTGTGGACGGTTGTACCCATTCGTTTTGCCGTATCCGATACGGAAAGTCATTATCACATTCCTTTACTAATCGCTCCAGGAGGTTACAGTACATACCGCGGAAGCTGAAGAATTTAGAACACAGGTTCTGACACAGGGAGGGCATCCAAATGGCAAATTTTGATTCGATCATCCGGGGAGCCCGGGTCGTTTTAAAAGATCGTGTACAGCAGCTGGACATTGGTATCCAAGATGGGAAAATCACAGCTTTATCCTCTAGCCTGAAGGTTGAGGAAGGAACTGAGGTAGTCGAAGCAGCCGGTTTCACCGTTATGCCTGGTGTAGTGGATATCCATGTTCATTTTAATGAACCGGGGCTGGCCAGTTGGGAAGGATTCCGTTCGGGATCGGCTGCGCTTGCTGCAGGAGGAATTACCACTTATGTTGATATGCCGCTTAACGGAGTCCCGCCGACGACGAGTCCGGAAGCTTGGGATATGAAAAAGCAAGCTGCCCAGGATCGCTCCTATGTCGATTATGCATTCTGGGGAGGGTTAGTTCCGGGTAATCGGCAGCAGCTAATGAACTTAGCTGAGTCCGGTGCAGCCGGATTCAAGGCATTTATGTCGGAGCCGGGCGGAGAAGGAGAAGACATCTTTGCGAGAGCCGATGAGCAAACGCTTATGGACGGAATGCACGAGATAGCTAGACTCAATCGTGTACTTGCCCTTCATGCCGAAGATGAAGAAATGGTTGCGCAGCTTGGCGCGAGAAGCATTGCCGAAGGAAAGACAGGGCCAATGGATTATGTGAAATCCCGTCCTGCAGAAGCAGAAGTCTTGGCCGTCACCAGGGCGCTTCAATATGGAGAACAAACCGGCTGTCCGCTGCATTTCGTGCACATCAGTACAAGAGAAGCGTTAGAACGAATTGCGGAAGCCAAGGGGCGCGGTCAGGACGTCACCTCTGAAACTTGCCCGCATTACCTGACGCTCACAGAACAGGATGTAGTTCGGTTGGGCGCTGTCGCGAAGTGTGCTCCACCTCTCCGCAGCAGCGCCGAACAAGAGCAATTATGGGATGCGCTGGCGTCCGGGCTTATTGACGTCATCGCATCAGATCATTCACCGTGCCCGCCATCCATGAAACAGTCGGACAATTTTTTTGAAATATGGGGCGGCATTTCCGGTGCGCAGAGCACGCTGCTGATCATGCTGGATGAAGGTCATCTTCGCCGCAGTCTAAGCTTGCCTTTACTCGGAAGGGTTCTCGCTTTGCAGCCGGCCAGAAGGCTTGGGCTTGAGAATAAAGGAGAAATTGCGATCGGTAAAGACGCGGACCTCGTGCTTATTGATTGGAATACCAGTACCACATTAAACGTGGACGATTTGCTATATACGCATAAACAGAGTCCGTATATCGGACGTACATTTGCATGTGCCGTAGCCGAAGTGTACTGCCGAGGGATCAAAGTATATGGCGCAAAGGAAGGCCTATCCGCTAATCCAGCAGGTCAGTTTATTGCTGCTGGCTCGTATGGGAAAAATGGCACGCGCGGAACGGAGGAGTATCATGACAGAGTTTGAAACGTTCATGGGTTCCGAGACGGAAGAGCCGATTCTTCCCTTGCCGCAGCTGGAAGAAGTGAAGCTTCAAGACATGCTGGATTGGCTGTCCACATTCGGAGCTGATGCCAAAGGCGGCGTAACTCGCCTGCTGTATGACAAAGCCTGGTGCGAGGCACAGCATGCCCTGGCTGCACGGATGGAGCAAATGGGACTGCTTCCCGAATTCGATCAGTCCGGCAATCTATATGGCACGTTACGAGCTGCAGATTCTGCAGCAGGAGCTGAGCAGCTTCCCATTGTGACCGGATCACACATTGATTCTGTCGTTTACGGTGGAAGGTACGACGGTGCCTACGGTGTAGCAGCAGGAGTTCTTGCTCTGGAGTACTTACGAAGGCATTTCGGTACGCCGAAACGTACGCTGCAGGTGGTTTCGCTATGCGAAGAAGAGGGAAGCCGATTTCCATTTGCCTATTGGGGATCACGAAGCATTACGGGGATCACCTCTCTTGAAGACATTCAACATTTGACGGATAAGGATGGAATACCTTTTTCACAAGCGATTCGGGAAGCCGGATTCGGGTCAGACAGCGGCTACAGACCAGCTGCTCAAAAGTATGGTGCCTTTATTGAACTTCATATCGAACAGGGTCAGGTGCTTGAGCGACTTGGTCATTCGATTGGAATTGTATCCGATATCGTTGGTCAGAAGCGATTGAGCATTTCGATTAGTGGCGAAGCGAATCATGCGGGTACAACGCCTATGTCATGGCGGAAGGATGCACTGGCAGGTGCTGCCGAGATGATTACGGCGGTTAGAACGATTGCTATGGCTGCAGGTGAACCCCTTGTGGCAACGGTTGGCCGGATCACTGCTGAACCTGGTGTTGGTAACGTGGTCGCGGCACATGCCGAATTCTCGCTTGATATAAGGCATATCCGGCAGGAGAGTATAGATCAGTGCTGGCATGACATGCTTCAGGCATTTCTTAAGATTGCATCCAAACTGCAGCTTGAATTGAACTGGGAAGAACACTTGTCGGTTGCCCCCATTCCAATGAACGAACAGATCACAGCGGATATTCAAAATATTTGCAAACAGGAGCAGCTGTCCTATATGCATATGCCCAGCGGAGCTGGCCATGATTCACAGATTTTTCAGCCAGCCTGCCCGACAGCGATGATTTTTGTACCAAGTCAGGGCGGGATCAGTCACAGTCCCCTTGAATTCACAGCTGAGGAGGACCTGATGCGAGGATTTCGGGTTCTCGTTCAGCTACTTTATAAATACGGTTACGGGAGTTGATTGACCATGTCCAGCTATAGAGAATTATCTCCGTCCTTGCGAACCATCATGACACCGGGACCAGTTGAAGTCGACCCCCGAGTTCTAAGGGCTTTGTCCTTCCCGATCCTCGGACAGTTTGATCCGGAGTTTACGTCCCTGATGAATGAAACGATGGTCATGCTGCGTGAATTATACATGACGAACAATGAGTGGTGTTATCCGGTAGATGGCACCTCACGTTCCGGCATTGAAGCCGTGTTAGTAAGTTTAATCCAGCCGGGGGATAAGGTATTGGTCCCTATATACGGACGGTTTGGACATTTGCTTGTAGAAATATCAGAGCGCTGCGGTGCGGAAGTTGTATTTATTGAAACGACTTGGGGATCGGTCTTTGATCCGGAAGAAGTAATCAAGGCCATTCACACTCATAAGCCGGATATTGTGGCCATGGTTCATGGAGAGACTTCCACCGGCCAGATGCAGCCCCTCGCCGAGATCGGCAAAGTATGCCGTGAATTAGATCTTCTTCTCGTTGTTGATGCGGTTGCTACCATAGGTGGTACGCCCGTTAAGACGGATGCCTGGTATCTGGATGCGGTAATGGGCGGAACGCAGAAGTGTTTATCCGTTCCTTCCGGCATGGCCCCATTGACATATAACAGCCGTGTGGAGAAAAAATTGATGAGTCGGAAAACAGTCGAACGCGGACTCCGTGACGCGACAAGCGCGAGAGCAGAGGGACGAACCATTGCAAGCAACTATTTTGACTTGAGTCAGCTGCAGGATTATTGGAGTTCTGCCCGGCTGAATCATCATACAGAAGCTACATCGATGCTCTACGGTTTACATGAAGGTTTGCGAATTCTGCTTCAGGAAGGACTGGAAGCCCGTTTCGAGCGGCATCGGATTAACGAAAGTGCGCTCGTCGCCGGAATTCAGGGTATGGGGCTTCAAATTTATGGAGACATGTCCAGCAAACTTCCGGTAGTTACGTGTATCCATATTCCGGAAGGGATCGATGGTGAATCGGTACGAAGCATGCTTCTACATGATTTCGGCATCGAAATTGCGAGTTCATTTGGTCCTCTTAAAGGGAAAATCTGGCGGATTGGAACGATGGGCTTCAGCTGTCAGCGCAAAAACGTACTGCATGTGCTTGGTGCACTGGAGGCGGTTCTTCTCCGTCATCGCCATGGTTTACCTGCGGGTGAGGCAGTGCAGGCAGCACTCGACGTGTACGCTGGAAAGGAGGAAGCCTTATGTTAAATCAGATGCCCGTGTCCAGAGAGGTGATGGTCACCTCGCCACATTATTTGGCGAGCGCGGTTGGGAGCTCGATTCTCCAGAAGGGTGGTAACGCTTATGATGGTGCTGTTGCGGTGAGCGCAGCCCTTGGCGTAGTTTATCCGCACATGACTGGACTTGGGGGAGATGCCTTTTTCCTCATTCACGATGGAGCAAGCGGAGAGATTACCGCCTATAACGGAAGCGGCCGCTCGGCAGCAGGTATTCATGCCGATACGTTCAAAGCAATGGGCATGAATGCCATTCCCCAGCGCGGCGTGCTCAGCGCGATAACGGTTCCGGGAATGGTGGATGCATGGTGGGAAGTGTGGTCCCGCTACGGGCGATTACCATGGGAGCAGCTGCTTGAACCAGCCGTGCAGTACGCAGAGAAGGGGTGTCCGGTATCGCGCAACCTGCGCCTGTGGCTGGAACGGGATGAAGATTTCATTATGGGGCATTCGCCGCTGCGAGCGGTATTTGCCCCTTACGGCACATTGCTTCAGGAAGGTGAACTGCTCGTCCAGACCGAACTGGCTGCTTCCATTCGCCTGATTCAGGCGGAAGGACGGGATTCTTTTTATACAGGAGAGCTTGCAGATCGTCTGACTTCAGCGATTCGAGAAGATGGCGGCATGCTGGCACCTCAGGACTTTGCAGCACACAAGGGAGAATGGGTAAAGCCTGTCAGTACGGAATACCGGGGTTATCAGGTTCATCAAATGCCGCCCAACTCGCAGGGCTTCTCCATATTGATGATGTTAAATATGCTCGAACACATAGATCTCTCTTCCGTAGGTCGTACTTCGCCGGAGTTCTACCATCTAATGGCCGAGGTGGTGAAAAAGGCGTTTCGTGATCGTGACCGGTATCTTACCGATCCTGACTTTCGCGAGATCCCCTTGAATCAATTGTTATCCAAGACTTACGGGGAGGAGTTATGGAATGAGATACAGTCTGCACCACCAGTAGCACAGCCTTTCTTATCCAAAACGATCGGGCAGGATACAGCCTACGCTGCGGTAGTCGATCAGGAAGGCAACGCCGTCTCGTTTATTCAAAGTCTGTACTTTGATTTTGGCGCAGCCTACGTTCCAGGAGATACTGGGGTAATTATGCAAAATAGAGGGTCCTTTTTCTCACTCGATTCAACAGATGCGAATGTGCTTGAACCCAACAAACGCTCTTTTCATACGCTCATGCCTGGTCTTGTCACCCGCAATGGGAAGCCTTATATGCTTCTGGGTACACAAGGTGGAGAAGGGCAGCCTCAGACGCAGTTATCTGTACTTACGGGTGTTCTCGATTATGGTCTGACCATTCAGGAAGCAATCGGTCTGCCACGTTGGGTCTACGGACGGACGTGGGGTGAAGAAGGCGACACGATGCGGGTGGAGAATCGCTATCATGATGACGTATGCGAGACGCTGGCTCGCTGGGGACATAATGTGGAGATCAGAGCGCCATGGGATGACATTATGGGTCAGTCGCAAGGGATTGTCATCCGTGAGGATGGCATGATTAGCGGAGCTGCAGATCCAAGAGGAGATGGCATGGCCATCGGATGGTAACCAGGCTTGGTTGCTGTTTGGATTGGTTTTGGTTTCTCATGAAAACAGCGTAAAAAAAGATATAGATACGATAGGGGAGATTATCATGGGAACGATCCTGGTGAAGGGTGCTCAGCTTGTCACGATGAATGCGGAAGAAGATATATTTACAGGGGATCTGCTGATCGAGGATAACAAAATCAAAGAGATTGCCGAGCATATCGACGTTCAGGCTGATCAGGTTATTGATGCCCGTGGCAAAGTTCTGCTGCCAGGCTTTATTCAGACACATATTCATCTGTGCCAGACACTCTTCCGCGGGCGTGCGGACGACCTGGAGCTCATGGATTGGCTTCGTCAGCGAATCTGGCCACTGGAGGCAGCGCATGATGAGGAATCCGTCTATTATTCGGCGATGCTTGGGCTCGGCGAACTGATATCGAGTGGAACCACGACCATTTTGGATATGGAGACTGTGCATCACACGGATTCGGCTTTTCAGGCGATGGCACAGAGCGGCATTCGGGTGATATCTGGCAAGGTCATGATGGACCATGGCGACGAAGTGCCTGAACCGCTGCGTGAAAATACGGCAACCTCGCTGCAGCAAAGTGTTGATTTGCTGGAGAAATGGAATGGTTTCGGTGGCGGACGCATTCAATATGCGTTTTGTCCGCGATTCGTTGTTTCCTGTACAGAGGAGCTGCTCGTTGAAGTACGTGATCTATCCAACAAATATCATGTGAAGGTGCATACGCATGCATCGGAGAATCGTGGCGAGATTGAACTGGTCGAACATGAAAGAGGAATGCGTAACATTGTCTATCTGGATCATATCGGTCTGGCAACCCCACGTCTCGTCCTTGCACATTGTGTCTGGCTTAGTGAAGAGGAGAAGGAAATCATTCGCAAGCGAGGGGTAAAAGTGACCCACTGCCCCGGCTCGAATATGAAATTGTCATCGGGTATAGCAGAAATTCCTGACCTGCTTAACCGCCAGATCGCGGTGGGAATCGGTGCGGACGGCGCACCATGCAACAATAACCTGGATATGTTTCAGGAAATGCGCCTGACAGCATTAATTCAAAAGGTTCCTCATGGGCCTACGATCATGGATGCACGTACGGTTCTGCGCATGGCAACGATGGGTGGTGCCGAAGTGCTTGGTCTCTCGAAGGAAATTGGAAGTCTGGAAGTGGGCAAAAAGGCAGACATGGTGTTGTTGGATCTGGATGATTTCCATACGTATCCTTCGTATGAGACCGATATTTATTCCCGTGTGGTGTACTCCGCGACTCGGAGCTGTGTGGACACGGTTATTATTGATGGAAGCATTGTGCTCAAAAACCGCAAGATCCAGACCATTGATCGTGGCATCGTGCTCCGCGAATCGGATAAGAGCATTGCGCGTTTGATGAAGAGAATCTGAGTTAGGTTATTATCAGAAGGAAACGTTGTAATACAGCTGCTCGCTGAAGACAATTCGGAAAGGTGGAGACGAATATGGAAATGCATGATCTGTGTGCAATTGCAGCAGGTGAAGCACGCTGTGTACTTGCAACGGCGGTCAAGGTGGAAGGTCATGCTTACCGTAAGCAGGGAGTCTCTATGCTCTTGACCGAAGAAGGCAGAATGTATGGCAGCATAAGCCCGGGATGTCTCGAAAGTGATCTGCAAGCGCGTGTAAAACAAGTGCTGGACACGGGACACATGACATTTGCCGAATACGACATGCGCCCTGAAGATGATCTCTCTTGGGGAGAAACGATTGGCTGCGGAGGATTGGTTGTCGTCCTGCTGGAACCTGTCTGCGGCGAACTGAGAAGTGTATTAACTGAGATGCATGATTGTTTCAAGTCTGGTTCAGCAGCCGAGTTTACCCGTTACTTTCAACATAACTATTCCCTTATTCAATATGAATGGCGTCGAGTTGATTCTATCGATAGGAAACCTGTTCCTTCCGAAGACGTTCCGCGCATGTCTTCCGATTCATACAGGACAGAAATCGAAAAGGACGTAATATCAACTGAAGCAGAGTTCTGGAATCTGCCTTTACGAATAACGACCCTATATACTCCTAAACCGCGACTTATTATAATTGGGGCGGGAAATGATGCCATACCTGTTGCCAGGCTTGCGAGGGTATCTGGATTTCATGTCATCATTGCTGATTGGAGAGGGGGTCTGTGTACGTCCGAACGATTTCCGGATGCAGATCTTGTTCTTGGTTTTCCCACTGAGATCATGCCTGTGCTGAATATACGACGTGGGGATTATCTCTTGCTGATGAGTCATCAATTTCCGCGTGAACGTGAACTCTTGGAGCTGCTATCGGGAAGTGAATATGCCTATCTCGGTATTATGGGTTCCAGAACACGGACAGCAAGACTATTGAATGATTTATCACCGCTACAGAATCTCCATTCTCCCGTAGGTCTCAGTATCGGGGCAGAGGGTCCAGAAGAAATCGCCATTAGCATTGCTGCCGAACTGATTGCGTGCAAGCGCGCTGCTGGGACTGAAGACTACTCTGCTCAAAGGGGGAGTACACATGCGATTGACGGGCATTCTGCTCGCCGCAGGTAAGAGTACCCGTCTTGGCCGAGATAAATTAGCAGTGGCTATGCCGGATGGGAGAGCAGTCGCGGCCTGGTCGCTTCAAGCGGCTCTCGATTCTGAACTAGAACAGGTCATCTGTGTGGTGAAACCGGAGGATTCCTTGGAATGGCTCCCCGAGAATGTACTCCAGGCAACAGTGAATTCATCTAACTATAGGGACGAGACTAAGCTCCAAATTGCTGTCAGTACAGAATATTCTTCTGGGATGGCCGCATCGCTTCAATGTGGTCTCAAGGAAGCCAAGGCATACGGGGCAGAAGGTGTAATGATTCTTTTGGCGGACCAGCCCTTAATAAGGGCGCAGGATATTAATCAGGTTTCGGCAGCACTTGCATTGAACACACAGTCTGATTATGCAGCTGCTGCGGACGGCGAGGGACGGAAGCCTCCTGTTGCCTTTCGCTCTCATATGTTTGATCACCTCCTTGCTCTTGTCGGAGATGAGGGTGCGCGGAAGATAATGCGTAATGCCACCTTCTCTGGAACTCAGGTAAACTTGCCTGACTTTTGTTTCTGGGACGCTGATACGGAGGCTGAACTGGAACGCATCATAGATTATGTAAATGAATCAGCTCAAATGAAGTAATTTTAACTCAATAACATGCCCCTCAATTAAATACAACGTAGTCGTAGGGTATCTACTTATCTCTGCTCTCTTAACATAAACAGGTCATCCAGTTCGTTTGGTTGGCCTTTTTGTGTTGTGTATATGATTTCACGTGAGAAATAGTGTTAGGTATCGTAACTCCTATCATGCATGAAGCACAAAACGTGGTTCGTATTTATACATTTATCCAAATCGATGTGAAGCTAATTGACGCTAACTCTATAGTCTCATATGATTTGAAGAATTATCTGGATCCTGTAGGATGAATTTTCTTCAACAGTCAGCGCCTAAACGGACCTGATCCAGCGTCCTATATCGTGCTTATAAGAGAGAGGGGATGGAACGATGGTAATACCAGCATATGGGTCAGGAGCGATGCCATCGGTATGGCAGCCGGAAGATCTGGAAGAACTCCGGATGTTGAGGAACAGGCTGAACGGAAACTTCTGCTACGCTGCAGGCGCAACATTGCTGCGTACCCAGTGGGAAGGCGGTCTTGTACCTTCACCGGAGCATATGATCAGTCTGGCCCGTATTCCAGGAACAAGTGACGTATATATGGATGGAGATCGAATGGTGATCGGGGCCCTGACCCGATTGAATAGATGTATTACGGAAGGGTTATTTCATCATCTACCCTTATTGCAAGAGGCTGTGAAAACGATAGCTGCGCCGTCCATTCGCAATGTAGCGACCATTGGCGGCAACATTGTATCTGGAGTTGGCGATACGTTACCCGCATTGCTCGCATACAACGCAGAACTGCAGTGGATGACGGACGCAGGGTTGGAAATCCGTACACTAGACTCCTGGTTAAAAGGGGGGCGTGACGGCAGTCGCAATCCAAGTGACGTGTTAATCTCGATCCAGATCCCGCTGGATAAGTTGCCTGTCTCTGATCTGAAGAACCAAGAGCCTGATGCGAGAGAAATTGCATTTTACCGCAAGCTGGGCAGGCGAGAGACGTTTAGCGCATCTCTGGTAACCATTGCTTTTCGAGGAGAGATTGATACAGATGGTCGTTGGAAAAAGGTTGCGATCGCTGCTGGCGGAGGGTCAGGTGTGGCCATGCGGTTACCTGCGTCGGAACAGCTGCTGCTTCGCGAAGAAGCTTCCCGTATGCAAGCAGAGCCGCTAGGAAGGAGTGCGTCTGCGGAATTTGTGACCTATGGCGATGTCTTTGCAACAGAACAATACCGTAAAGAGACTGCTGGAAATTTGCTGGGGGCTGGACTGTGGGAAGCGCTATAGCGTTGATTCAAATCTTGATCAAGAAAAGGGGAGAGAGACCATGCTGCTGAATCGGAAACATAGCGGAAAACGGTGGCACTTGAGACCGGACGGAATTCCAAAGGTAACAGGACAACTCCAGTATCTGACGGATATGACGCTACCCGGAATGCTTCATGGAAGAGTTCTGCGCAGCACCTATCCTTATGCTCGCATTCTATCTATAGATACCACGGAAGCAGAGGCCATGGAGGGAGTGTATGCTGTCCTTACCTCCAAAGACGTACCCGGCCTGAATCGTTTTGGAATTGCAACGCCTGACCAGCCTGTATTTTGCGAAGATGTTGTACGTTATGTCGGTGATGCCCTTGCTGCAGTAGCTGCGGATTCCCCGGAACGGGCAGCGCTGGCACTCGGTGCAATCCAAGTGGAGTATGAGGAGCTTACCCCGCTGGACAGCACGGATGCAGCTCTCGCTCCTGACGCACCGGAGCTGCATCCACATGGACCGGGCAATGTACTGCATCGCACCGAGATTAAACGCGGGAATGTGGAGCAGGCTTTTGCGGCCTGTGAACATATTGTCACGGAAACGTATTACACTCCTCGTCAAATGCACGCTTATATGGAGACAGAAGGCGGCCTGTTTGTCCCGGATGAAGAAGGAAGGCTTAATGTCTACGCAGCCACGCAGCACGGGTACAAGGACCGGATGCAGCTGGCTCGGATTATCGGTTGTCCTGAGGAAGATATTCGTGTCGTATCGTCTCCCATTGGCGGTTCTTTCGGGGGGAAAGACGAATTAAACGTGCAGCCATATGGCGCACTTCTAGCATTGACCAGCGGACGTCCCGTGAAAATGCACAATTCCCGCAAAGAATCCGTTCGTGCAGGTCTGAAGCGGCATCCGATGAAAATTGAAATGCAGACGGGAATCAGTCGCGAAGGCATCATTCAAGCTCACCGGGTTCGCATTACGGCAGATACAGGAGCGTACGCCACACTTGGAGCACCTGTGCTGAACTTCTGCACGGAGCATTGTCTAGGCCCTTACTCCATCCCCAATGTGGATGTGGAAGGCTTGTCTGTGTACACCAACAATGGGCTATCAGGTGAATTTCGCGGATTTGGTGGGAATCAGGCTATCTTCGCAGTGGAAGGCCAAATGGATCGACTCGCTGAGATCATGAAGATGGACCCTTGGGAGTTTCGCAGACGGAACATGAGGGAAAAGGGTGACCCTGGTCCGTTAAACCAGAGAATTCTGACTACAGATGGACTGTCACAGGTATGGGAAGCCATGGATCGTTCTGAATTATGGCAAAAGCATCAGCATCCCCAGGCAGATCCTTCTCAGCCCCCATGGATCAAGCGCGGCGTAGGAGCTGCAATTGCCATGCATGGTGCCGGATTGGGTTACGGGATCCCGGATCCGGCAGGAGGCCGCCTATCCCTTAATTCCGAAGGGAAAATAGAAGTGGCTTTCAGTTACGAAGAATTTGGCCAGGGGTTGATCGCTACATTGGAGATCATGCTCTGTGATCTGTTCCAATGCAGTACTTCGGATCTGAATATCATCATTGGCGATACGGATCGGGTTCCTCACAGTGGCTCGAGCACCGCTTCACGTTCGACAACGATGGCCTGGATGGCTCTGCAGCGATTGCAAACCCCGTTCCGTTCCAGAGTCCTATCAGCCGCTTCGGCCTTGTCGGGCATTCCGGCTGATGAACTGGTGACAGGACCTGGCGGTGTATGGCGTAAAGGCCAACTGCCTAGTACTGATGTAGAGACGGAATCATTGGAACAGCTGTCACCAGCGCAAGCGGCGGGAGCATCGCATATTCAAGGTAAAGGGACGTCTTCTCCATCTACTGACACGGACATGACTTCCGGCTTTGTTACGGCCTACTCAGATTTGGCGGGTCAGGGCACAGCGGAAGAATGGGTATTTGATACTCATTTCGATTATCCAACCACGCCAGACCATGTCGTGGGCGGACACTATCTATATACGTATGCCGCGGTTGCCGCAGAGGTAGAAGTGAACACGTTAACCGGAGAAGCCAAATTGCTCGATACACGTCATGTGGTAGCAGCGGGCCCCGTCATTAATCCGATGGGCTTCATTGGACAGATCGAAGGTGGAAGTGTGATGGCACTCGGATTTACGCTAACGGAGGATGCTGTCATGCAGGATAGTCGATATCTTACGACCAATCTGGATACGTATTTGATTCCAACAATCCGGGATATTCATACCAATCTGGAGGTTGAGGCCATTGAAGACCTCCCCGAAGGAGATCCTTTTGGACCGAGAGGGATTGGCGAGATTGGTTCTGTGGCACTCGCGCCGGCAATCACTGCAGCAATTCATCAGGCAACCGGGGTGTGGGTGAATCGATTGCCGGTTCCGCGCGAACAACTGGTTCAATCACTACATGTACCTTTACAGGAAGGGGTGAGTCCCTCATGAGCAAGCCGCTTGGTAACATCTGGTCAGCAGTACTGAATGGGGAAGAGAAGCATCTTGACATTGCTCAAACAACCCGGCTGGTGGATGTGCTTCGAACTCATCTGAATCTGACCGGAACCAAGGTGTCCTGTGAAGTTGGTCGCTGCGGTGCATGCATGGTGCTTATGGATGGAGAGCCGGTCAACTCCTGCCTGATTATGGCTTATCAATGTGAAGGAAGTGAAATTACGACCATTGAAGGGCTACATGGTGAGCAGGAAGGGAGTCTGCATCCGATACAGCAGGCCTTTGTAGAAGAGGGCGGATTTCAATGCGGTTATTGTACACCAGGAATGGTCATTGCCACCAAAGCACTGCTTGATCATCATCCCCAACCTACACAGGAACAGATCGAAACGGGATTATGCGGCAATCTGTGCCGCTGCACCGGATATGGAGGAATTATAAGAGCAGTATGTAAGGCAAGTGAGAGTAGTGAGGAAACGAAGGCAATTTAGCCACGAGGTACAGGTGAGTGATCAACTCATGATATTTTAATAAAAAACGAATAAAACCGGGCGTGAAGGGGTTCTCGACTCCATCTCGTCCGGTCTTTATTTTACCTTGGATGACTTTGAAAGGTATGCGTATGAAGATGAGGGATCAGGACTGTATATCCGAAAATATAATGTTGAAGGGGGACATCATTTAATAGTTAGTGGTAAGAGTTTGGATAAACAACCGGATCACATCTATGTAGTTCGTAGGGATGGTCAACAAATAGATTTCGTAAAGGAGAATATTGAGGGTTTAGAGAATTAGGAAAACATAATAAATATTATGTAAACTTATTATTTTCGATAACTACTATAAGCCTCATCTATATTGAGGTATAGAATATATGAACCAGCATCTACCGACAGATTTAAAATTCAACTCAGAATTATGAAATTAATATAGCCTACTCCTCATGGATTTTTCCACTTCTTTATTCACTGGAGAGGGTAGGATTATAATCGTTTTCGAAGCTTGATAAACAATTAAGACTATTATAAACAAACATCGAAAATATGTTTAATATATGTTGTTTGAAGAAGTTTGGAATGCGTAAATAAATGTTCCTTTTTATATTCATCATTCTCGTGTTCTTAATAGCAAAAAGGCATGCTGCACGAAATCAAAGTTGGAATCCCCTGCAGGTTATCTTTCATAAAACCAACTCAATAACGATAGAAAATGATAAGAATTAGCTCCTTTATAGTGAAGCAGGTTAATTCCAAAAAAATGATTTTCCGCCGATTATAGATCATTTTCATATGGATTTGCGATGGATTTGGGAGTGCTTTCCATGTATGCTGTTGAAAACTGGAAAGGAAGTGGGAAAAATGGAACGCGAACTGGCGTTGGAAATTGTCCGAGTAACAGAATTGGCTGCGTTAGCTTCAGCCCCCTGGATGGGACGAGGTGACAAGAACAGTGCAGATGAAGCGGCTACTTTGGCCATGCGCGCCATGTTCGATTCCGTGTCCATTCGCGGCACGGTGGTAATCGGTGAAGGAGAAATGGACGAAGCACCCATGTTGTACATCGGCGAGGAAGTGGGTAACGCTGAAGGACCTGAAGTTGACGTTGCTGTAGATCCTCTTGAAGGTACAGAAATTGTGGCCAAGGGACTGAACAACGCTTTATCGGTTATTGCAGTGGCGGGAAAAGGAAACCTGCTCCATGCACCGGATATGTATATGGAGAAACTGGCTGTAGGTCCAGCACTGGTCGGCAAGGTCAGCATCGAAGACCCGGTTGAGGTTACGCTAGAGAAAGCAGCTGCCGCACTGAACAAAAACATTTCGGATCTGACTGTCATGATCCTGGACCGTACACGGCATGAGAGCACGATTAAAACGCTGCGCAAGGTTGGCGTACGAATCAAGTTCCTCAGTGACGGCGACGTAGCGGGTGCCATGGCGCCTGCATTCCCCGAGGCAGGCATTGACTTATACGTCGGTTCTGGCGGAGCTCCTGAAGGCGTGCTGGCTGCAGCTGCACTCTCTTGCCTGGGAGGCGAAATACAAGGCCGCTTAATGCCGGCCAATGCAGACGAGTTCCAGCGATGCCTGCAGATGGGCATTGATAATCCTTACAAAGTCTTAACGATGCAGGACATGATCGGTACCGAAGATGTTATTTTCGCTGCAACGGGTGTAACGCCAGGAGAGATATTGGGCGGTGTGCGTTATCTTGCAGATGACCGTGCTGAGACAGATTCCATTGTTATGCGTGCCAAAACCAAAACGATCCGTTACATTCGCTCCGTACATTTCCTGCCCAACAAGGAAGTGCTGCACAAGGTACGGAAACTGCAAGCCACGCCGGAACCCTCAGATCGCATCCAAAGCCCGGCTAAAATAGTAGAACAGGCAGAGTTCAGCCAATCTTCAGTTAATCATAGTGTGTTGACGTAGACAAAACTGCGCTTTTCAAGGTCTAAAAGTCGCTGCCAAACCATAGGTTATCTATTAGAATTATCCATCATTCTTAGGACAAGATTTAGACTCATAGATCAATCAAACAGGAAGGGAATCTGCTTATGAAGATCCTCTTCCTGTTTTATGTTAAAAGCATTGACAACGGTTACAACACATGAGAAAATGTACGCGCGTACATAAAAATCATCTTCTACAAATAGTATCGTATTTAAAGGACGTAAGGGGGTGAATTTCATGGCATCCCGCAAAGAGGTCGCTGACTTGGCAGGAGTCTCCGAAGCTACGGTCTCTCGGGTTCTTAACGGGGTTGGTCCGATCAAAGAGGAGACAAGGCGCAAAGTATTGGAAGCTTCCCAGAAGCTGGGGTATGTGCCAAGTGCCCTTGCACGCAGCTTCGCCAGAAGCAAAAGCGGCCACCTCGGGGTTGTTTTGCCTTATGTTCCGAAGGCGCATTTGTTTTCTGCTTATTTCTTCTCCGAAATGCTGAGTGGTATTGGTAATAAGGCCAGAGAGAGCGGAATGGATCTGCTGGTCATGTTCAGATCACCAGGTGAAGTAATGAATTATGCCGACCTGTTCCGACGTCAAAAAGTGGACGCCTGCATTATTCTTGGGGCCAGAGACGACCTTGGGGAACTGGCAGCGATGCAGCAGCTGCAAGAGGAAGGTCACCCTTTTTGCGTAATGAATCAACACTTTGCAGGGGAAGCCTTTCTGGAAGTGGATGCGGATCATGTGGAAGGCAGTCGGCTCGCCATTCGTCACCTTACCGATCAGGGTTACCGAAATATTGCATTTCTCAACGGTCCGGACAGTTATTCCAACAGTCAGGAGCGGCTGCAGGGTGTTCGCGTTGGTTTGCAGGAAGCCGGCATGGAGCTGGATCCCAGCCTGCTGCTTGAAGGGAATTACAGCAGAAGAAGCGGTGTGGAGGCTGCAGCCACGATTGCGGCAAGGCTTGACGAGATCGACGCCGTATTTGCTGCCAATGACCGTATGGCTATTGGTGTGATGCACGGTTTGCGTGAGCGCGGGATCAGGGTGGAGGATTTCCCGGCTTTTGTCGGATATGACGACTCCGATGCTGCCGAGATGGCCGTGCCTCCGCTAACCAGCGTCAGGGTACCTTTTTATGAAATGGGTGAACTGGCCGCATCAAAACTCATACATGGTTCTATGGTTGGAAGCGCTTCAACTAAAGATTCGGATTTTTCATCTGAGTGGCCCAGAGAGTTATTGCCTGCAGAGTTAATCATCAGGGCTTCATCGATTCGTAAGTAGTATAGAACATGATTTTAGATTCCAGAGGAGGAAAAGAACATGTCACAACGTCTACGTGTCGGAATGGTAGGATACAAGTTTATGGGGAAGGCGCATAGCAATGCTTATCGCAGTTTGCCCATGTTTTTCCCGTCAGCACCGCTGCAGCCTGAAATGGCGGTCATCTGCGGCCGGAATGAAAAAGGTGTCCAGGAAGCAGCGAACCAGTTCGGCTGGTCCGAAAGTGTAACTGACTGGCGTGAACTGGTACAGCGCGATGATATTGATCTGATTGATATTAACGCCCCGAGTGATGCACATAAGGAGATTGCACTGGAAGCGGCCCGTCAGGGTAAACATTTGTTCTGTGAGAAACCGCTGGCCTTGTCACTTGCCGATTCAAGAGAGATGCTTCAAGCTGCAGAAGATGCTGGTGTTGCCCACATGGTTGGATTCAACTATCGCTTCTCTCCGGCAGTACAGCTTGCCAAGGAATTGGTTCAGAGCGGTCGCCTGGGTAAGATCTATCACTTCCGCGCGTTTTTCCTGCAGGACTGGATCATGGATCCATCCTTCCCGCTTGTCTGGCGCTTGCAAAAGGAAGTGGCTGGCTCGGGATCTCACGGCGATCTGGGTGCACACTTAATTGATCTCGCACGCTTCCTTGTTGGTGAGTTCCAAGAAGTGATCGGAATGAGTGAGACGTTCATTAAGGAACGGCCGCTTGCTTCCGAAATGACTGGACTAAGTGCCAAAGGCAGCTCGAATGCGGACGCACCGAAAGGCGAAGTGACAGTAGATGATGCGACATTGTTCCTGGCCAGATTTGCAGGCGGCGCGCTCGGCAGCTTCGAGGCTACACGCTTTGCAGCAGGTCACCGCAGTACAAATTCATTCGAGATTAACGGCAGCCTGGGCAGTGTCCGGTTTGACTTTGAACGAATGAATGAACTGGAAGTGTATTTTACGAAGGATGAAGAGGACGTTCAGGGATTCCGGCGTGTTCTGGCTACAGATCCGGCACATAAGTATGCCGAGGCATGGTGGCCAGCAGGACATACCATCGGATTCGAGCATACGTTTACACACGAGATGCTGGAGCTGGTTACAGCCATCTCTGAAGGTCGTCAGCCTTCACCAAGTTTCCATGATGGTGTTGCCTGCCAGGCTGTGCTCGAAGCCGTAGAACGTTCTGTAACAGAACGGCGCTGGGTTTCCCTTGATGAGATGTAAGCAGCGTTTAGCTGTTTATACATGCTGGAGAATTTGAAATGAAGAGAAGTCAATCGATCAGCGCGATAGCGATACACAGGTTGGCTCTACGAAAATTATCCGAAAGCGAGTGATAAAGCGATGAGTAAGGCACTTATTGTATGGGGCGGCTGGGATGGACATGAACCGGAGCAGGTAGCAGCGATTTTTGAGCGCATTTTGAAGGAAGAACAGTTTGAGGTCGAGGTTTCGAACACATTGGAAGCCTACGCAGATGCGGACAAACTGCTGGGACTCGATCTGATCGTCCCTCTGTGGACGATGGGACAGATTGAGCAGGAACTGGTCAACAATGTATCGGCTGCCGTTCAGAGCGGCGTTGGGCTCGCAGGTATTCACGGCGGGATGTGCGATGCGTTCCGTAACAATGTCGATTGGCAGTTTATGACTGGCGGTCAATGGGTTGCACACCCGGGCAATGATGGCGTGGAGTATACGGTTAACATCAAACGTGGGTCAAGTCCGCTGCTGGACCACATTGAAGATTTTCAGGTGAAAAGCGAGCAATACTACCTGCACGTTGACCCTGCGGTGGAAGTACTGGCAACAACTCGTTTCCCGGTCGTGGAAGGTCCCCATTCAGCGAATGGGCCAGTGGATATGCCGGTTGTATGGACGAAGCGTTGGGGTGCTGGCCGTGTGTACTACAACTCGCTTGGTCATCATGCGGATATTGTAGAGATGCAGCAAGTCACCGAAATGATGCGCAGCGGCTTCAAATGGGCTGCAGCAGGCAAAGCGGCTGCCAATAATACAACAGGCAAAAAAGCTGAAGTGTACACAGGCATGGCCGATAACCAAACTTAATTTCTGTTACTTTTTGTGATAAACCAAGGAACATACGTAAGTGAGCAAATTTTGACCAGTATTCCACAATTCCGATCCGCTTGAAGGGAGCCCACCTGCATGAAAACAATGAAAGTAGGCATTATTGGCTGTGGTAAAATCAGCAGTATTTATATGGAAAACTGTCACCGCTTCGAAATTCTAGATCTGGTTGCCGTAGCGGATATTGACCGCAAGAGGGCTGAAGAGCAGGCAGCAGCCTATAACGTTCCGAATGTATACACGGTTGATGAGATGTTGGCCAATCCGGAGATTGAACTGATCATCAATTTAACGATTCCTGCTGTACACGCAGATGTATGTTTACGCTCTCTTGAAGCGGGAAAACATGTCTACGTCGAAAAACCACTCGCCGTTACACGCGAGGAAGGGCAGGCTGTTCTGGAAACAGCCAAGCGCAAAGGATTGCTGGTCGGCTGCGCGCCTGAAACTTTCTTCGGATCAGGCATTCAGACCTCACTCAAGCTGGTTGAAGATGGCGTTATCGGCAAACCTGTAGCTGCTACGGCGTTCATGATGAGCCGTGGACATGAACACTGGCATCCCGATCCGGAATTCTACTACGCTTCAGGCGGCGGACCGATGTTCGATATGGGTCCTTACTATCTGACAGCATTAGTGCAGCTGCTGGGTCCGATCAGCTCCATTGCTGGCATGACAGGAAAAGCGATGGAAGAGCGGACAATCACAAGTGAGAAAAAGAGAGGGCAAACCATCCCCGTTGATATTCCAACGCATGTGGCAGGACTATTGCAGTTCGAGCAGGGTGCCATTGCCACGCTGATTACAAGCTTTGATGTTTTTGGGGGAAGCGCACTGCCACCGATTGAGATCTATGGCACGCACGGCACGCTGCAGGTGCCCGATCCTAACACATTTGGCGGACCTGTACGTTACCGTTTGCTGGGTGAACACGAGTGGACGGAGGTTCCTCTTCTTCCGGGCTATCAGGAAAACACACGCGGGATTGGTGTAGCTGATATGGCGTATGCTGCTAACAGCGGCCGCGCTCACCGAGCGAGCGGAGAGCTTGCCTACCATGTGCTTGAAGCAATGTGGGCATTCCATGACTCTTCCGATGAGCAGACTTTCTATAAAATGAGAAGCACTTGTCAGCGTCCTGCTGCTCTGCCAGAAGGTTTGGCTCTGTATAGTCTTGATCAATAATTTTGGATACGCAGCATGAATACAAATCAAACAGCCCTGTCTTCCGCTCAAGGAAGCAGGGCTTTTCGTTCGTTTAATCTTACAAATTGATCGTACAAACCACATTTAAGGCTCAAATCCCGCCTGACTGATCCAGATCTCATGTTCTGCAAAATGCTTTCTCATCCGTTCCTCAACGATCTGATAGGCCTCAGGTTGATACCAGTCTTCCACGCCTAACTCCTGATAGAGCGACTCCATGCCCAATCTGCGCGTGCGTTTCCCCTGACTGCCATCGCCCATGAAGTAATCATCGATACATACACGTTGAACCAGAGGCCGAAGGAGGGAAGGAAAGTTATCGCTGCTCGGAAGCACAGGGGCAATCGCAACCTGGGTAGCTATACCTGCATCCCTTAGTTTTTCCAATGCATGTAATCTACCGGGAATGGGTGGTGCAGCCGGACTAAAATGCTTGCGAATATCATCCCGATCCGTCTCTATCGTCATGCTGACACGCACCCGGTCACCCAATTGCTGGAGCAGGTCCATATCCCGTGTGACGAGAGGACTGCGGGTTTGAACCAGAAGGAAATCCGGAGGATGCTGTATCATCACTTCGAGCAGTGAACGTGTAATTTGCTCCTTATATTCGACAGGCTGATATGGATCGGTACTGGATGACATAAAGATTGTGACTTTACCATTGGAGCGAGCACGTTTCAACTCTTTGGCAAGTACGCTGGCAGCTTCCTGCTTCACATCAACCCAGCTTCCCCAATCCTGCTTGCGGAACAAAGAAACGGGCATTTGCCTGACGTAACAGTAAGAGCATGCAAAAGAACAGCCTGTATAGGGATTTAGCGTGTGGGTATATCCGTTAAGGAAACCGGTCCCTTTGTTCATCAGGGTCTTTGATGTTTTATATAAAAATTGGGTCTTATTCATTGCTGCTGCTCCTGTTCCCGGTAATGAGCTGGTGTTTGCCCTGTAAGTTTGCGAAACACGGCACTGAAATAGGCCGGATTAGTTATGCCTACTTGGCGACCGATATCTGAAATTGAGAGTGTAGTGCTGACAAGCAGTTTCTTCGCTTCGGTCATCCGTGCGTCCTGTATATATTGTACCGGAGTTATGCCCGTAATCCGCTTGAACACACGATGCAGATGATACGGGCTACCATGGCTAATCTGTGCAAGAATATCCAGCGTAAGAGATTCTGAATAATGATGGTTAATATAATTTGTTACGACGGAAACCCATTCCTGATCAGGAACACGCTGTCCTGTAGGTTTGCAGCGTTTGCATGGTCTGAAGCCTTGTGCCAGTGCATCTTCAGGGTGATGGAAACCGAGTACATTTTCGTATTTCGGATCTTTGGATTTGCATGAAGGTCGGCAAAAAATACCTGTCGTCCTGACACCGTAATAAAATTTCCCGTCATAGGAGGCATCATTGCTGATAATGGCTGTCCATTGCGTTTCGTCTATTGAAAAAGAAGGGAGCTCTTGTTTATCCCGAAGCTTCATAGGGATCACCTCACGACACATTATACCCTTCTACGAGAGATGTTCAACAGATTCTCGCATGAAAAAGCAAGATCTCATTGGCAAGCAGACGACGATCCTTTCCGTTCAAGGGAATGAAATATGCTACAATGAGCAGGATGATGTACATGCGAAATTCATTCACGAAAGAGGTAGGTAATAATGGTTCGTTTCGGAGTTGTAGGTACCAACTGGATTACAGAACGGCTTCTTGAAGCTGCAGCACATGTGAAGGGATTTGAATTGACAGCTGTCTACTCACGGACAGAGGACAAGGCGAATGCCTTTGCAGATCAACATAACGCCAAGCATCGATTCACTGACCTGGAGGAGATGGCAGCGAGTGACACGATTGATGCGGTCTACATTGCTACACCCAATACATATCATGCTGATCAGACGGCGCTGTTCCTGAGAAACGGCAAGCATGTATTATGCGAGAAGCCACTTGCAGCCAATGCTGCAGAGGTTTCTCATGTGATTAACACAGCTCGCGATAATAACGTTTTGCTAATGGAAGCGATGAAGTCAACGCTGGCTCCCACATTCAAAATGGTCCAGGCTCATCTGCACAAAATTGGACCTGTACGCAAATATATCGCGGGGTACTGTCAGTATTCTTCCCGTTACGACAAGTACAAAGAGGGGGTTGTGCTTAATGCATTCAAGCCTGAACTTGCAAACGGTGCTTTAATGGATCTTGGGGTGTACTGTCTGTACCCGCTGATCACTTTGTTTGGAGCACCAAATCAGGTTCAAGCGCAAGCCATCATGCTGGATTCAGGCGTTGATGGACAGGGCAGTGTACTCCTAGGCTATAAAGGGATGGAAGCCGTGGTGACGTACTCCAAGATCTCCAACTCTCATGTGCCAAGTGAAATTATGGGAGAGCGCGGCAGCATTATCATTGATAAAATCGGTTCCCCCGAACATGCGGAAATACGATACAATGACGGTACGGTTGAACCGTTGACAGCTGAGCAGACCTATCCAGCCATGTATTACGAGGTGGAGGAATTCGTTAACCTGGTTCAGCAGGGGAAACAGGAATCCGAGCTGAACAGCTATGAACGTTCCTATCAAACCATGCAGGTAATGGATCAGATCCGCAAGCAAATTGGTCTGGTTTTCCCGAACGATTAATTGAGCAACAGGAAAGTGAGCTGAGACGAGATGAGTAGAGAAGAGCAGCAAGAGAACAAGAGTTTAGGTCTTGAACTGGAGAAGATTATTTTTATTGGACGAACGTATGAGGAATATATGTCAATGTTCAACCTTACAGCAGAAGATCTCCATGGCAGATCCATTCTGGACTGTCCGGGTGGGGCTTGTTCATTCAGCAGCCATGCCCGTAGGCATGGGGCGGACTCCATGGCAGCAGATATTGCATACGAACACGAAATCGACCAATTGGAACTGAAAGGGCAGCTGGACGTTGAACACACCATTGAGCAATTGGAACAGGTGCGTGACAGATACAAATGGGACTATTTTGGTTCGATAGATGGCCTGAAGCAAGCAAGAATGTGTGCACTTCGTGATTGTACGGCAGATATGAGGAGCTATCCCATGCAGTATTTCTATGCAGAGCTTCCCGTGCTGCCTTTCACTGACGACCAATTTGATATGACGTTATCTGCGCATTTTCTGTTTACGTATGCAGATCGATTGGACTTCACCTTCCATGAGCGAACCCTTCTTGAATTGCTGCGCGTAACAAGACAAGAGCTGCGAATTTTTCCTACAGTCGACTTGTCCGGGAATCGATATGAACATATGGACAAGATCATGTCCTTTCTGAAGAACCTTGGATTCAGTGTTACAGAAGTCAGCACGACGTATGAATTTCAGCAAGGAGCCCATACGATGCTCAAAATTACAAAACCCGAATCCTGAGTCAAGTGATAAGAGGTCTTTCCGTCCTTGAAACACAGGTTAACTGTTGTGTTACGGGGTATATTTGTTGTAATACTGCAAACCTCGCTATAATATATGAAACACCAGAAGAGGGTAGGAGGTCTATCGGATGAAAAAGGTACTCATTCTTGGCGGGACGCGCTTTTTCGGCAAACGCCTGGTCGATCATTTGCTGTGGGAAGGAAAATCGCAAATTACCGTTGCGACGCGCGGCAAAACGAACGTGGACTTCGGGCCAGAGGTGAACCGGATCAAGATGGATCGGGAGGATCCGCAATCTCTAGCTGAAGTGGCACAGATTGACCAGTGGGATGTGGTGTATGATAACATCTGTTACTCACCGGATGCGGCGAAGTCGGCGTGTGACGCTTTTGCGGGACGTACCCAAAGATATGTGCTTACATCAACACTCTCCGTGTATGGTGATCCCCAACCGGGATTTAAGGAAGAGGACTTCGATCCATACACGTATCCATTGAAATACGGGAATCACGAGGACTTTTCGTATGGAGAGGGCAAGCGGCTGGCGGAGGCTGTGTTTTTTCAGGAAGCAAGTTTTCCTGTCGTGGCAATGAGAATTCCAATTGTTCTCGGAATAGATGATTATACGAGAAGACTGCATTTTCATATTGAACATGTGCAAAAAGGAAAGCCAATTGGCATGCCGAATCCGGACGCGGAAATTGGTTTTATCAATTCTACGGAAGCAGCCAGATTTCTTGCCTGGTTGGGGCATTCGTCGATTACAGGACCTGTAAACGCCGCTTCGAAAGGATCCATTTCGCTGTCTGCCATGATGGACCTGATTGAGACGGTGACAGGCATGCAGTCCCAAGTATTACGCGAAACCGTTCAGGAGGATATGTCCCCCTTCGGTATCTCGGAATCGTGGACGATGGACACAACCAAGGCAGAGCAGGCCGGATATACCTTTGAAGCACTGATGGACTGGTTTCCGGGTCTCGTACGTGAAGTGGCACTGGCGCTGCAGTCCGAAGGTTAAATTTTTGGTATATAAGCATGAATGGTAAAACAGGACGCAAGGGAGCGAGAAACTCCTTGGCGTCCTGTTTTTTATATTAATTTAAGTCCAGTCATACGGATTCTATCATGATTCCAATGGTTACGATTGCCCTAGTGGCAGGGAAGCTGAAGCACGGATACGCAGTTCGGATGGAAGAATGACCGTTTGCGGATCAGTTGGTGCGGTGCCTTCAATTCTATCGATTAGCATACGCATACCTTTGGCTCCAAAATCATAGGCAGGCTGTGCGGCTACCGTGAGGAAAGGATCAAAAGCGGAAGCCAGATCCAGATCATCAAAACAGACCACCGAGATGTCCTCCGGTACACGCAGCCCTCTTTTACGCAGCAGACGAATGACCCCAATCGCGAGCATATTATTGGCTGCAAAAATAGCCGTTGGCTGATCCTGCTGTGTAAGTAACTGTTCCATTCCAGCCTCATCACTGAAATCACGATAACCTGTCCGAAGGACAAGCTTCGGATCAACCTTAACTCCTGCTTCACGTAACCCCTCAGCATAACCCTCTTCACGTAATCTGGCCGTAGAAACCTCGGAAGAGCCGTTAACGAGCGCAATGCGGCGGTGACCCAGTTCCGTCAGATATCGGATCAGTAGAAGTGCACCTTGCCGGCTGTCCCCCGCGATGACATCGGATGTGATCCCTGGTACCGTGCGATCCAAGATCACAAATGGGATGTTCCTCTCATGTAACTGCTGCAGATGATCAAGGGAACGGTCGCCCGCAGGGGCAAACAGGACTCCGTCTACACGCGTGGAGAGAATCGTCTCCACGTAGTTCTTCTCCTTGTTGTAATCTTCATCACTATTCCCGAACAACAGACGATATCCACGAGCGTTAGCTGCATCCTCCGCGCCGCGTGCGAGTGTCGTATAAAATGGATTGGTGATATCGGTAATCAGCAGAGATAACATCTGTGTTCGCTGAAGTACAAGGCTGCGTGCATTCGAATTGGGGATATACCCGAGTTCATCAATAACCTGCTGTACGCGTTCCCTGGTGGCCGTGCTGATTCGACCTGTTTGATTAATCACTTTGGAGACCGTCATGGCAGAAACATTGGCTTTCTTGGCAATATCATAAATAGTGATCAATAGAATCTAACCTCTCATAACATAGTCTTACCATTCTATAGGATAATGCCGATTGACAGCAATATGGGCGCGTGCTATGTTAGGGTTACCGATAACCCAAAATACAAAACAAACCACTTTTTTCAGTAAACCATTCACAGTAGGCATTCTATTTTTTGCTCTATACATCCGTTCCTGCAGAGAAAGAGGACTGCATCATAGAGATCCATACATAAAATGGACTTTTGTTCAATTTGAATTTGTAAACGCATTCATTTAATGAATTGCTCTCTTGTCCAGGACTGACGCACCAATAGGGTATCGGGATTACATCGTCAAGGTCTGACCGCTTTAACTGCATCCTGAAAGACAACGTGAAATCAATTCGTACCTATCCAGAAACCACTTGAAGGAGGACGTATTAGTATGACACATCAGGATTACCGTTATAAACAGGCTTTTCCCAAGATTGGTATTCGTCCCACCATTGACGGCAGACGCAAGGGAGTACGTGAATCCCTGGAGGAACAAACGATGCGAATGGCAACATCGGTAGCTGAGCTGCTTACCGCAGAACTTCGTTATCCGGACGGCTCCCCGGTCGAATGCCTCGTTGCCGAATCCTGTATTGGCGGTGTGGCCGAAGCAGCTGCGGCGGCAGAGCTGTTCAATCGTTCAAATGTTGGAGTCACCATTACGGTTACTCCATGCTGGTGTTATGGTACGGAAACGATGGATATGTCTCCATCCATACCTACCGCCATCTGGGGGTTTAACGGTACGGAACGGCCTGGCGCAGTCTATCTGGCAGCCGTACTGTCTGCACATGCCCAGAAGGGGATTCCGGCCTTCGGGATCTATGGCGAGGATGTTCAGGATGGCGGGGATACGACCATTCCTGATGACGTCCGGGAGAAATTGCTTCGCTTCAGCCGGGCGGGTCTTGCAGCTGCTACGATGAAAGGGCGGGCATACCTGTCCATTGGCTCGGTATCCATGGGAATTGCCGGATCTATTGTGAACGATTCCTTTTTCCAGGAATATCTCGGCATGAGGAACGAATATGTGGACATGAGCGAGCTGACCCGGAGGATCGAGGAAGAAATCTATGATCCGGAAGAATATAAGTTGGCACTGGCTTGGGTGAAAGAAAATTGCATTGAAGGGCCGGATAACAACCCGACCCATCTGCAAACAGACCGCAAGCGGAAAGAGTATGAATGGGAAACTGTCGTGAAAATGACTCAGATCGTACGTGATCTGATGGCCGGCAATCCCAGATTGGCAGAACTCGGTTTTACAGAAGAATCGATGGGTCATCACGCGATTGTATCCGGCTTCCAGGGTCAGCGGCAGTGGACGGATCATTCGCCTAATGGCGACTTCCTGGAGTCGATCCTGAATTCATCCTTTGACTGGAATGGCAAACGCTCCCCTTACCTGGTCGCCACAGAAAATGACAGCCTGAACGGTGTATCCATGCTGTTCGGCTCACTGCTCACTCATACAGCCCAGATATTTGCAGATGTACGTACGTATTGGAGTCCGGACTCGGTAGCACGGGTAACAGGGCATCAATTGGAGGGAAAAGCGAAAGACGGAATTCTCCACTTGATCAATTCGGGCTCCGCGGCACTCGATGGTACTGGGCAGCAATCCAGAGACGGTAACCCTGCTCTTAAGCCTTTCTGGGAAATTACAGATGAAGAGGTCCAGAACTGCCTGCAATCGACATCGTGGAGACCTGCATCAGTCGAATATTTCAGAGGCGGCGGCTACTCCGCAGACTTCCTGACCAAAGGCGGTATGCCTGTCACGATGACACGTCTCAATCTGGTTAAGGGGCTTGGTCCTGTATTGCAGCTCGCTCAGGGTCACACCGTGGATCTGCCTGATGAAGTGCATAATACGCTGGACCAGCGGACGGATCCGACTTGGCCATCAACATGGTTCGCTCCGATTTTAACAGGAACAGGCGCATTTACCTCCGTTTATGAAGTCATGAACCAATGGGGAGCCAACCACGGCTCGATTTCATACGGTCACATCGGGGCAGATCTCCTAACCCTGGCTTCAATCTTGCGGATTCCAGTGAGTATGCACAATGTTCCGGATTCCGAGATATTCCGTCCACGGGCATGGGGGTTATTCGGAACAAGTGAACCGGAGAGTGCAGATTACCGTGCCTGCAGCGTGTTTGGACCTTTATACCGTTAGACTATCCTGTCAGACGCCATATTCTGCCTAATCCGAATGTGGCGTTCTTCCAAAGGAGGAGGCAAGAGAGATGGGAAATACCCTAAACCATGTGCTTGCTGCTGACTATGGTGCCGGAAGCGGCCGGGTGGTCAGGGGAAGTTTTGACGGTGAGACGCTTGCGTTACAGGAAGTACATCGATTCAGTAATGATCCCGTTCAGCTTGCGGACGGATTGTACTGGGATTTCCTAAGACTGTTCCATGAATTGAAACAGGGCATTGTAAAGGGGACGCAGGGATTAACTCAACCAGTCCGTTCCATTGCCGTGGACACATGGGGTGTTGATTATGGCTTGGTGGATGGGGCAGGAAGATTGTGCGGTAATCCACGTCATTACCGGGAATCGCGTAATGCCGATTGGATGAAAGAGACGCTGCGTATGGTTAATGAAGAAGAGCTGTATAGCATGTCCGGCGTCCTGCCTCAGCAGATTAATACGGTGTTCCAATTGGTTGGAAGCCTACGGGAAAACGCTGAATTACGTCCGGATATACGCATGTTATTCATGCCGGATCTGTTTCACTTTTATCTCTCAGGACAGAAGGCCTGTGAATATACCATTGCCAGCACAAGCGGACTTTTGCATGCCGGAGAGGACCGGTGGAATGAATCCTTGTTTGGCCGCCTCGGTTTACCTGAAACACTTTTCCCACCCATTGTTCGGCCGGGCACTGTGCTGGGACGATTAACAGATGATCTGTGCGCAGAGTTACAGATTGAACCCATGCAAGTCATATCTGTAGGCTCGCATGATACGGCATCAGCACTTGCAGCCATTCCTGCGTCAGATCCGAATTTTGCCTTTATCAGCTGTGGAACCTGGTCATTAATGGGCATGGAACGCGACTCCCCAGTTCTCGATGAACGCAGCCGAGGACTGGGATTCACCAATGAAGGGACGGTCAGTGGCAAGACCAGAATTTTGAAGAATCGGTCAGGTCTCTGGCTTCTGCAGGAGTGCAAGAGGCAGTGGGAACGGGAAAATCATATTTTCAGTCATCAGGAGCTGGTTCACCTCGCAGCATCGGCTCCAGCGCTACAAAGCTTCATCCTGCCGGGGGATACGATCTATTTAACACCGGGTGATATGCCTGAACGAATACGCCAGCAATGCAGTGCCACCAACCAAGTGACTCCGGAAACCATCGGAGCGATTGTACGCTGCATCTTGGAAAGCCTGGCTCTGGAATTCAGGCAGACACTGGATGAACTTGAACTTGTCACGGGGAGCCGGCCGAGCGTCATTCACATGGTAGGCGGAGGTGTTCAGAATCGTTTATTGTGTCAGTTTACAGCGAATGCCACCGGTATTCCTGTGGTAGCAGGGCCAGTGGAGGCAACTGCCGCCGGGAATTGCATGCTGCAATTCATGGCCCATGGCGAAGTAGGCAGTTTATCTGAGGTCCGGGAGATTGCCGCTGCTTCCTTCACTCTGGAAACCTATGAGCCAGAGGATAGCCTGCCATGGCAGGAAGCCTATGAAATCTATCAAAAACTGAATGGACGTTTAGCGAAGGGACTGAAATAAAAAGAAGTTAAGGGAGTGGAGGAACACATGACTGAAGAGCTGGTAAGAGAAGAACTGACCAAATATGCCCGCAGATCGGTAGCGCAGGGTCTCGTGGTTGGACCTGGAGGCAATCTAAGTGCCCGTTCGGAAGGCACGATGCTGCTCTCTCCGAGTGGTTATGCACTTGAGGATATTGAACCGGAGGAGTGGATTGCGGTTGATATTGGGACAGGTGAGACCCGGGCCGGATCAACACGCCCTTCCTCAGAAGTGTTAATGCATCTGTACAGCTATCGCGTAAATCCCGATATTAAAGCGATTGTTCATACGCATCCTGCATATACGATCGCTCTGAGCCTCGTGTACGATGAATTGCCACACCTTTTTCCGGATCAATCAGCACTTGTAGGGGACGTCGGTTTCATTCCATACGTTCTACCTACGACCAAACTGCTGGCCGATGCAGTCGCAGCTAAGGTGGACTCCCATTCGGCCCTCATTCTTGTTAATCATGGACTGGTCACAACGGGGAAAAATTTGCGTGAAGCCTATTATCGAACCCAAGTGGTCGAGGAAAGTGCAAAAGTGTTTATGATTGCCAAGGCAGCTGGAGAACCAAGGGTGCTTACGGCGGAACAATATAAGGAGATCCAATCTCTAGAGAGTGAAGCGTACCGTGTCCAGCTGCTGCAACAGCTCAAGTCATAATACCAAGAGTATCCATATACAGTTTATTGAGTGCCAATATAGAGTGTATTCAAAAGCGTTTCGTCATAATTCGACATAAACCCCAAAAAGCTGAACCTTATTCCGACACCTATTGCAAAACCTGAAAAACCGAGTATAATACTCGGTAAATAGACGAAAAGGGGATGCAATAAACGATGAAAACACATGCTGAATTGAACTCACTTCTTGTTGACGATTATCTGGATCTCCTGAACATAGCGACACAGTTAGGTGACGATGAATGGAAGAACTCCATTCTGCAAGCACTAAAGGAAGAGGTGGACGCTAATCGTCACTTGGATTCTCAAGAAGTACGCCAGGATCTCTGGACCCAGTTTGAAGGGATTAATGAACAGATGCATGATCTCTTAATGCAGCTGAAACATGCCGATTCCGCTGAAGAGAAAGAGCAAATCGTTGAGATGCTCTGGGGATTGAAAGTGGACCGTAATGCCATAACCCGCAAACTTGAAACCATAAGCCGTGCCAGTGCCGGTCAAAAGTAAACTTATATCGTTCTGGTATTATATAAAAGCCCGCTGTGCCCCTTCGTACGAATAAGGGAGCATAGCGGGCTTTACTTTTTTCATTTCATGATTAAAACTGCTTCGCTGCAGTTCGAGCCTGTTCAATTGCATCCTGTTTAATCTGATCCGCCCGTTCTCTGTATTGGTTGTGACCTTCAATGAAGATCCCATCCAGCTTGGGTACACCCAGGAATGACATGATGATGCTCAGGTATCGATGCCCGGATTCCGTTTGAGCCGCAGGACCTTCGGAATAAATACCGCCGCGCGCCTGAATATGCAGTGCTTTTTTATTCGTCAAAAGTCCGATCGGGCCTTGCTCTGTATAGCGGAACGTTTTGCCAGCCACACATATGGAGTCAATGTACGCCTTCATGATCGGAGGAAATGAGAAGTTCCACATCGGAGTAACAAAAACATACTTGTCAGCTGATGCAAACTGATCCGATAGCTCATTCAGACGGCTTACCTTCGATTGCTCTTCCGAAGTGAGTTCACTGCCGGATTGGAGCTTGCCCCAACCACTGAACACATCAGCATCAATATGCGGGATGTTGGAACGATACAGATCGAGATGGACAACCTCATCCGAGGGATTGCTCTCCCGGTATGCATCTATAAAAGCTTGACCAGTGGCCATACTGAAGGAGGTCTCATGATCATGGGGATGGGCAGTAATATACAGTAGGGTTGGCATACAATACTTCCTCTCAGTCATGTATTTGGGTGAATTCATCATTCCTCAAACAATAAAGTGACCGCTGTAGTATGCACCCTAAAATACTTTTTATGCTTGGGTTCTTTTTATGCCTGGATTACACGATTCTTCTCCTATGTCATTAGCTACAGAAGGAATAGTGACCTGGTACTTCATGATGTATAATAAACTGGACTAGCAATGAATTAAAATACGAATCAGTATGGAACAAGAATTGCAAACGATACCATGGATGAGTGAGATGATTGTAAATGGGAATGGATCTGGAGAAACAACGATTAAGCATTGAAGCAGCCAAATTGTATTATCAGTCGGATTACAGCCAGCAGGATATCGCCGTTAGGCTGGGCGTGTCTCGTCCAACCGTATCCCGGTTGCTCCAGTATGCCAAGGACCGAGGATATGTCCGTATTGAAATTATGGACCCGCTGGAGGACATTGATATCATTGCCGGGGAACTCAAAGCTAAATATAATCTGGATACCGCACTCGTCTGCTTTGCACCATTGAAGAGTGATGAGGAGATACAGAGGCATATTAGCAAAAGAGCTGCGGACTATCTGCAGGACACCGTACAGGATGCAGATATTATTGGAGTCACCTGGGGAACAACGATGTACGCGGTGGCCAAACAGCTTCGGACCAAACAGGTGAAAGGTGTTGAAGTCGTTCAGTTAAAGGGAGGCGTAAGTCATTCCCACGTCAACACGTATGCAGCGGAGATCGTGCATTTGTTCGCGGAAGCGTTCCATACCGTTCCGCGGTATTTGCCCCTGCCTGTTATTTTTGACAATATTGAAGTCAAGAAAATGGTGGAAGCTGACCGGCACATCGGACGCATCGTAGAGCTCGGCAGGCAGGCCAACATTGCTATCTTCACTGTTGGAACGGTGAAGGAGGACGCACTCCTGTTCAAGCTGGGTTATTTCAATGAAGAGGAACAGCAATTGCTGATGAATTCGGGTGCAGGTGATATCTGTTCACGTTTCTTTGATGCTGAGGGTCAATTGATTAGTGAAGAGATCAACAGCAGAACCGTAGGGATTGACCTGGCCGAATTACGGAACAAAGAGAAATCGATCCTTGTTGCCGGTGGTCAACGCAAAATCGAAGCCATCCACGCAGCGCTCAAAGGACACTATGCGAACATTCTGGTTACAGACCAGTACACGGCGCAGGCTTTGCTTCGATTCTAAATCTGAGGATGACAACATCTGCCACGGAAGAATGGTGGATGTTTTGCTTTTTTAGGGCAGAAGCTATAAGCGTTGTTTCGCTCATAATAACGGGTGAATGGGATTGAACAAAGGTTCATATTGATTTTTACATATGTTCATGTTAGTGTAAGGCTATAAATAAACAGTTCAGATAAGGGAGAGATTCAATTGACTACAGCTCAATTAGCCAAAATGATCGATCATACCTTGCTTCGTGCGGATGCAACACAAAGCGAAATCAACCAATTGACGGAAGAAGCGAAACAGTACCAGTTTGCTTCCGTATGCGTAAATCCGGGTTGGGTTTCTTATGCTGCAGAGCAGCTTCAAGGTAGCGGCGTAGATATCTGTACGGTAATCGGATTCCCTCTGGGAGCTTCCACTTCCGAGACCAAAGCGTTCGAAACGACTGATGCAATCGCTAAAGGTGCTACAGAAGTAGACATGGTGATCAACATCAGTGCATTGAAAGATGGAAAAGATGACTATGTGGAGCAGGATATTCGCGCTGTTGTTGAAGCTGCAGCGGGTAAAGCATTGGTAAAAGTCATCATTGAAACGTGTCTGCTTACAGACGAAGAAAAAGTACGTGCATGCCAGGCAGCGGTTAGAGCAGGCGCCGATTTTGTCAAAACATCCACAGGTTTCTCTACAGGTGGGGCAACGCCAGAAGATATCGCTCTGATGCGTCGCACAGTTGGACCAGATATGGGTGTAAAAGCATCGGGCGGGGTACGCAGCCTTGAAGACATGCAAAAAATGATTGAAGCAGGAGCAACCCGGATTGGTGCAAGCTCTGGCGTGAAGATCATGCAAGGCGGACAATCTACATCCTCTTACTAAGTAACCAGGTCGTTGATCTGTTCTCCAGAAACCGGTATGTACACCGATGATGGGGAACAGTTCCTCAACCTTTATCAGATGAATGGTTTGTAAGCGCTTCACAAGTTTTCTGAAAGCTCCATTCCACGGTATGGCCTTTGAGCAGAATTCGACATCTGGCTAAACGACCTTCAAAGGAGAGATTATATGAAATTTCTGATTGCCATTCTTGGTTTACTTGTTGTTTTTGGACTGGCTTACATTGCAAGTAACGGCAAGAAGCAAATACGCTACCGGCCGCTGGCCGTCATGATTGTTTTACAGATTATACTCGCTTATGCTTTGCTGAACACTAGTGTAGGTACGTTTTTGATTGGCGGATTCTCCACGATATTTGAAAATTTGCTTGATTACGCAAACGAAGGCATCGCTTTTGTATTCGGAGGTCTTACGACCATAGAAGCAGAAGGCGGTGGGGTACCGTTTTTCCTAAACGTGTTAATGCCGATTGTCGTCATCTCTGCCCTGATTGGTATATTGCAGTATATCCGAATCTTACCTTTTGTTATAAAATATATTGGTCTGGTATTAAGCAAAATCAACGGAATGGGCAAACTGGAATCATATAACGCGGTTGCTTCCGCCATTCTGGGGCAATCTGAAGTGTTCATCTCCGTAAAAAAACAAATCGGTTTGCTGCCGAAGCATCGGCTGTACACACTATGTGCCTCAGCCATGTCCACGGTATCGATGTCCATTGTCGGTGCCTATATGTCCATGATTGATCCGAAGTATGTGGTTACAGCGCTTGTGCTGAACCTGTTTGGCGGTTTTATCATTGCTTCCATCGTGAATCCTTATAGGGTAAGCGAGGAAGAAGATATATTGGAAGTGCAGGAAGAGGAAAAACAATCGTTCTTCGAAATGCTGGGTGAGTACATTCTGGACGGTTTCAAAGTGGCGATCGTTGTTGCAGCAATGCTCATCGGTTTCGTTGCCCTGATTGCGCTCATTAACGGCATATTTAGTGCTGTTCTCGGCATTTCGTTCCAGGAACTGCTTGGTTATGTGTTTGCACCCTTTGCGTTTATTATGGGCGTTCCCTGGAAAGAAGCGATTCAGGCGGGAAGTATCATGGCAACCAAAATGGTATCGAACGAATTCGTCGCCATGCTGGATCTAACCAAACAAACCGCACTGTCTGCCCGTACGACAGGCATCGTGTCGGTCTTCCTCGTATCGTTCGCCAACTTCTCCTCCATCGGTATCATTGCCGGTGCGGTCAAGGGACTTCATGAGAAACAGGGCAATGTGGTGGCCCGCTTCGGTCTGAAGCTGCTTTACGGTGCATCGCTTGTCAGCGTGCTGTCTGCGATCATCGCCGGACTGTTCTTGTAAGCCGGATAATTGGAAGGAGAGCGTAAGTTATGTCAACATTCAAAAGAGTACATCTGATCGTTATGGATTCTGTAGGTATCGGTGAAGCACCGGATGCGGCAGAATTTGATGACTACGATGTGGATACGTTTGGTCACATTGCACGTGAACGTGGAGGTCTGAACATGCCGAATATGGCAAGTCTTGGACTTTCCAACATTAAAGAAATCGAGGGCATTCCTGTCGCGGATGCACCCAAAGCGTATTATACCAAAATGCAGGAAGCGTCCCGAGGCAAAGACACGATGACAGGCCATTGGGAGATCATGGGACTCTATATTGATACTCCGTTCCGTGTATTTGAGAATGGCTTCCCGGATGAGCTGATTCAGCGCATCGAAGAGAAGACAGGCCGTAAAGTCATCGGAAACAAACCAGCAAGCGGTACGGAAATCATTGATGAGCTTGGTGAAGAGCATGTGAAAACCGGAGCACTGATTATCTATACATCCGCCGATTCCGTTCTGCAGATTGCAGCACATGAAGATGTGGTGCCATTGAAAGAGCTCTATGAAATTTGTGAATTTTGCCGGGAGATCACGCTTGATGATCCATACATGCTGGGTCGTATCATTGCTCGTCCGTTCGTGGGGGAAGTGGGTAACTTCAAACGTACAGCGAACCGTCACGATTATGCGCTAAAACCATTCGGCCGTACGGTGATGAATGAGCTTAAAGACGGGGGATTCGATGTTATCGCCCTTGGTAAAATCGCAGACATCTATGATGGGGAAGGTGTGACCAAGTCTGTGCGTACAGTGTCGAACATGGATGGCATGGACAAATTGTCCGAGACGATGGATGAAGAATTCACCGGGCTTAGCTTCCTGAACCTGGTAGACTTCGACGCATTGTTCGGTCATCGCCGTGATCCACAAGGATATGCTCAAGCACTTGAGGATTACGATGCACGTCTGCCTGAGATTTTTGAGAAAATGACCAACGATGATCTGCTGATTATTACGGCTGACCATGGTAACGACCCTACGTATCGTGGTACGGACCATACACGTGAGTATGTGCCACTGCTTGTTTATTCTCCACGCTTTACTGAAGGTAAGCAGCTTGAACTGCGCAGTACATTTGCCGATCTTGGTGCAACGGTAGCCGATAACTTCGGTGTTCAATTGCCGGAGTATGGTACGAGCTTCCTGAAAGATTTAAAATAGATTTCGTCGTTCGTCGTTCAAGCTAAAACCAGATGAATAATGTAATTGTAAACAAAAGCTATGCAGAGCACCGGAGCAGCTTCGGCTGCCCGGGATCTGGCATGACTATATTAATGGATAAACTGGAGGAGATTTAACCATGAGTACACATATTGGAGCCAAACCCGGAGATATCGCAGAAACAATTCTTTTGCCAGGAGATCCATTGCGGGCTAAATATATCGCGGATACGTATTTGGAAGATGTCGTTTGTTATAACGAAGTTCGCGGAATGCTGGGCTTTACCGGTACATATCAAGGAAAACGCATTTCGGTGCAGGGTTCAGGCATGGGGATTCCCTCGTTCGCCATCTATGCCAATGAGTTGATTAGCGAATATGGTGTCAAAAACCTCATTCGCGTGGGAACATGTGGAGGTATGCAGGAGCACGTGCGTGTTCGTGACGTCGTTTTGGCTCAAGCGTCCTGTACAGACTCCAGCATGAACAAGCTTGTGTTTGGCGGGTATGATTTCTCCCCAATCGCAACGTTCTCCTTGCTGAAAGAAGCGTATGACCGCGCGACAGCAAAAGGAATGAAAATCCATGTGGGTAACGTATTCAGTTCCGATTCGTTCTACCGTGACGACCGCTCGGTTACCGAAAAATTGATGCAGCACGGCGTATTGGGCGTGGAAATGGAAACGACAGCACTCTATACAATTGCAGCGAAGTTTGGCGTAAATGCATTGACGATTCTGACAGTAAGCGATCACTTGCTAACTGGCGAAGAAACCTCTGCAGAAGAGCGTCAAAAAACATTCAACGACATGATGGTCGTTGCACTGGAAACAGCAATCACACTTTAAGTTTTACTATTAATCAAGCAATTGATTTGAATTGAAACTTTGTCATTAGCACGTAGTGAAGGAAACGGATCAATTCTGAAGAAGCGAAGCGTTCGCCTTTGTCTCCGAGTTTCTCCATTTAAAATTGAATCAAAGAAACTTGGAGACAACAGCGATCGGAAGAATGATCCGGGGCCGAAACGGACTTTGCACAAGTGTTCCATACAATCACTTACACGAGGAGAGATCATCATGAGAATGGTAGACATTATTGCCAAAAAACGTGACGGAAAAGAACTGACAACAGCTGAAATTGATTTTGTTGTTCAAGGTTATACCCAAGGAGAAATTCCGGACTATCAAGTCAGCGCTTGGGCGATGGCCGTTTTCTTCAAGGATATGACGGACAAGGAACGCGCGGATCTAACGATGTCGATGGTTAATTCGGGTGAAACGATTGATCTATCTGCCATCGAAGGCATCAAAGTAGACAAACACTCCACCGGAGGCGTTGGTGATACAACAACATTGGTGTTGGCACCGCTCGTTGCTGCTCTGGATGTTCCTGTAGCAAAAATGTCCGGACGCGGTCTGGGTCACACCGGCGGAACGACAGACAAACTGGAGTCCGTTGCCGGTTTCCACGTTGAGCTGGAGAAGGAAGAATTTATTAGACTCGTAAATGAACATAAGGTAGCGGTTATCGGTCAGAGTGGTAACCTTACCCCAGCTGACAAGAAGCTCTATGCACTCCGTGACGTAACCGCAACAGTTAACTCCATTCCGCTCATTGCCAGCTCCATCATGAGTAAGAAAATTGCTGCAGGTGCTGATGCCATCGTACTGGATGTAAAAACGGGTGCGGGTGCATTCATGAAAACGACGGAAGATGCAAAAGAACTGGCACATGCCATGGTCAGCATCGGTAACAATGTAGGGCGCAAAACGATGGCAGTTATCTCCGACATGTCTCAACCACTGGGCTTTGCGATCGGTAACGCGCTTGAAGTGAAAGAAGCAATTCTGACGCTGCAGGGCAAAGGACCAAAAGATCTGGAAGAACTGTGTCTGGCACTTGGACGTCAAATGGTGTTCCTTGCTGGCAAAGCAGACTCCTTGGAACAAGCGGAAGAGAAATTGAAAGAAGTAATCCAGAACGGGAAGGCACTGGAGAAATTCAAGCATTTCCTGTCCAACCAAGGTGGCGATGCGTCTGTCGTCGACCATCCGGATCGTTTGCCACAGGCGAAATATCTGATCGAAGTTGAAGCTGATCAGGACGGTTATGTCGCTGGAATCGTAGCGGACGAGATTGGTACTGCTGCGATGCTGCTTGGCGCAGGGCGTGCTACCAAAGAATCCGAGATTGATCTTGCTGTTGGCTTGATGCTGAACAAAAAAGTTGGCGACAAGGTCAAAGCTGGTGAATCGTTGGTAACCATCCATGCCAATCGTGAGGATGTGGCAGACGTGATCGCGAAGATCAAAGAGAACATTACCATCGCTGATCACGCGGATGCTCCAGTGCTCGTTCATGATATTGTAACTGAATAATCAATCAGATCCCCGAGTACAATACGTTTTTGGACTCGAATTGAAAAACCCGAAGCCGTGGATTCCTGGCTTCGGGTTTTTTCTCGTTCAATGAATCTGAGACTTGGTCTGGGCCTTTACTTAGGTTTAAACTAGATTTTTTATTTCCCTTGGAGTTTATCATAGGCCATTACGGAATCGGCATTGGTATAAATATAAGGCGTGGATGGCTCGGAAACAGCAGTAATCTTCGCTGCTCGAATCTCAATGGTATCTTTGCCATTCACCTGAGCTGATCCAATGCTGCCATCAATCTGTACCCAGCTGTCGGTAGGGAAGCTGTCGGCTTCAGGGATGTGGATCATTACGCCAAATGGCGCTGCATCTGCTGGACAGCACATGACGAGGAACCGCCCAAGCGCAAAGTGTGATTCATGATCCATACTTTCATCCCGATAGACAAAGCCAGTAAGGGAGATTGGCTTGCCAGCAAATTGTCGTTGAAACATGTCAATAGTGCCAAGCGTTTCCGAAAAAATCTCAGGATAAACCTTGATGACCGGTTCTGCATACAATTTTTCCGCTAGCTCAGCAAATTCACGGCTGTATTCATCAGGAGGAATGAATTGGACTTTACTCGCTGACCCAGCTGCAGTAGATGATTGGTTATGGGCAAAATCTTGAATATTCAAGCTCGTAGCTTCCTCTGGTGCCGGTTCTTTGCGCCGGATTTCGGGAGGCGCGTAAGACAGCGACATGCCTTTCTGACTAGCCATGGAACTGCCGAGTGCTTGATCCGGCAGCAAAAATCCGAGCAGTAGAGGAAACATGATTAAGCCGTAGGTCACCAAGCTTCGAATCACTCCAGACGGAGGTGGATGTTCACAATCGCAATGGATCTGTCCATGACCGAACAGTCCATGCCAAGCCATAATGACCGCGATGAACAGGAGTGGTATGGGACAGCATAACAGCAAACGCTGCATCGTAGGTGCCAGATAATAATGTAAAGAATCATTCTCCTTCAAATGGAAGATGTACACGGCAAGACCACCAATCCATACCGCACGGATTAATGAATGCCACTGGATGGAGTGCCGCCTTGAAGTGTGACTGTGGATGTGAAAGGATGCAGGCTGAATCATCTACTCACCTCTTTTCAATTCTCAATGGTAGGAGCATATACGCTATACCAGAAGGTTAATCAGCCATGATCCAGCGAAGACGAGAACAATAATGGCTATGCTTAACCCAATGACAAACCTTGTGCGGAACGTGGACAGAAGCATCAGTGTGCTTTTGAAATCGAGCATTGGGCCCAGAACCAGAAATGAAATGAGTGGACCGAGAGCGAAGGTATGCGAGAATGCAGAGGCTACAAATGCATCGGAAGTCGAACAAAGAGACAATACATAAGCAAATCCCATCATAAACACATAGGAGGCAACCGGTCCGTTCCCCAGTGCAATCAAGTCATTTCGACTAATAAACGTCTGAATGCAGGCAGTAATCAATGCACCAATGACCAAATACTTGCTCATATCCACAAATTCATCTCCGGCATGGATAAAGAAGCTGCGCCAGTTTTTCTCATGGTTATGGTCGTGGTCGTCGTGCTTATGTGGGTGTGCCATTTTGAATGCGGAGTGAGTCTTGACCTCTGTCACGGCAGCCTTGGCTCTGCGCAGAGGATTCTGCCGTACAAACAAATAGACCAGCAAGCCAATCGAAGCTGCGACGGCAAAAGCCAGTGCCATGCGGGCAATCGTGATTTCGGGATGAGATGGAAAAGCGAGCAGTGTTGCTGTAAACACGATCGGATTGACTACTGGGCCGCTAAGAATAAAAGTAACTGCAATGTAAGCAGGCATGCCTTTATGCATCAAACGGCGAACAACCGGTATCATGCCACATTCACAGATCGGAAATATGATGCCGAGTAAACCAGCCACTAAAACTCCACCAACGGGGTTCTTTGGTGTAAGCTTGCGAACCATTTCTTCCGACACGAACCACTGCATGAGTGAAGAGAGCAGTACACCGATGAGTAGAAAAGGAGCAGCCTCGAGGAAAATGCCGATGAATACGGTTTTCACATTTTGCAAAGCTTCGCTGTTCCACGCCTGTTTTTGATCAGAAGACATCGTGATGAGCACGGGAACAAGAAAGGCGCAGGGAACCAGGATGGACAGGAGCTTCATATTGGCTGCAAGCTTCATACAACAGACCTCCACAACCGGACTTTTAGTAATCTATATGCTTGTACCTTAAGCAACATACGCAGATTGGTCTTTTAATCATAAATTTTACGATTTATTCGCCAGTGTTAAATCGAGAAGTTGACAAGCGAAAGTCATCTCAAGTATAGTGTTGATTGTTAATCGTAATAATTACGATTAACAATCAAAAAACATATTGGTTCTTCCTTTTTATCAAAGAACCGTGGAGTGGAGGAATAGACATGTCTGAAAAACAAGAGAAGCCCCGGGTACCCGTAACCGTATTAAGCGGATATCTGGGCGCAGGCAAAACAACCTTATTGAATCATGTGTTGCATAATCGGGATGGAATGAGAGTCGCCGTAATCGTAAACGACCTGAGCGAAGTAAATATCGATGCTGGGTTAATTCGAGATGGAGGCGGATTATCACGTATTGACGAGAAGCTTGTGGAAATGTCCAATGGCTGTATCTGCTGCACGCTTCGGGAAGATCTCCTGAAAGAAGTGGAACGTCTCGCTCTGGACGGTTCTTTTGACTATATTCTGATTGAATCGACGGGTATTGGAGAACCTGTTCCCGTTGCACAGACATTTACCTATATCGATGAAGAACTTGGAATTGATTTAACGAAATTCACCAGGCTCGACACCATGGTAACCGTTGTGGATGCGGCGCAGTTCTGGCGGGACTTTTATTCAAAGGAAACATTAATGGATCGGGGTCAGGAGGCTGGAGAGGGCGATGTCCGGGGAATCGTACATCTATTGACCGATCAGGTTGAATTCTGCGATGTGCTGATACTCAACAAGTGTGATCTCGTCTCTGAGGAGGAATTGCTGAAGCTGGAAAAGGCGCTGCATGCGATGCAACCCGAAGCCAAGCTGATTCGAACGTCTCACGGGCAGATTGATCCGAAGGAGATATTGAACACGGGACGGTTTGATTTTGAAAAAGCCAGTCAGTCTGCAGGCTGGATCCGCGAATTAATGAAGGAAGAACACACCCCGGAAACGGAAGAGTATGGCATTCACTCGTTTGTATATCATCGTAAACGTCCGTTTCATCCGGAACGATTGCTGCGCTGGATTGCGAAGTGGCCGGAGAGTATTGTCAGATCCAAGGGATTGATGTGGCTGGCTACACGGAACCATATGGCTATTTCCTTCAGTCATGCAGGGACCTCCAAGCAGCTTGGACCAGCTGGCTTATGGGTGGGTTCGATGAGCGAAGAGGAACGGCAGATGCATTTTGGAGATACGTTACCAGCCATTCCGGATTGGGATGATACGTGGGGAGACCGGGTAACAAAATTGGTGTTTATCGGAATTGATATGGACCGGGCAGAGATTGAGCGAACATTGGACGATACTTTACTTACCGAAGAAGAGATGCAGCTTAACTGGCGTGAACTGAAAGATCCGTTTCCATCATGGGGTTGACAAAAGAAAAAGGATGGGATAGTATCATTAAACAGTAATGATTACGATTAAACGAAGGAGGTCACACCATGAGAGTCATTGTAACTTTAGCTTGTACAGAGTGCGGGGATCGCAACTATACCACGACGAAGAACAAACGTAACCATCCGGAGCGTCTTGAAATGAAAAAATATTCACCACGATTGAAGAAAATGACGATTCACCGGGAAACGAGATAAATTTTTTTGTCGTTTTTAAATCGTAATACTTACGAAAAGAGGACCTGGCATGATTCTATCTTCCATGCGCGACGTGGTTTTTGGATATGGGAAAGAACCCGTCATTGATCAATTATCGCTGGATATTCATGTGGGCGAGTTTGTAGGCATTACCGGACCCAATGGTTCGGCGAAGACAACCATGCTGAAATTGCTGCTGGGGCTGTTACAGCCCTGGAGCGGCACGGTACATATGAATATTCAGAATAACCGTGGCAACAAACTGGAGATCGGGTATGTGCCCCAGCAGGTGGCATCATTCAACAGCGGGTTCCCCAGTACAGTCATTGAACTGGTGCGATCCGGATGTTACCGCAAGCTTGGTTTATTCCGAAAATTCTCACCCGAACAGGAAGCCGTAGTCGAACGCAGTCTTCGGGAAGTCGGCATGTGGGAATATCGGAATACACGGGTAGGCGCCCTTTCAGGTGGACAGAAGCAGCGCATCTGTATCGCCAGAGCTCTGGCCGGACAGCCCCAAGTGCTTGTGCTGGATGAACCGACAACGGGTATGGACCGCTGCAGTCGGGAAGGCTTCTATGATCTGATGCGACACTATGCAGATGTCCATGGATTGACCATTATTATGGTGACACATGGCCTTGAAGAGATGGGCAACCGATTGGACCGGACGATCACCCTGGAGCGTCAAGAAAGTGAGGAATGGCAGTGTTTGAGTACGAATTCATGCAGCGAGCCTTTTGGGCAGGCGGACTGATTGGCATTATTGCTCCGATTCTTGGTGTCTACCTGATGCTTCGGAGGCAGGTGCTGATGGCCGATACGCTGTCCCATGTTTCTCTGGCGGGAGTGGCCCTTGGTTCGGTCATGAATCTCAACCCGGTAATCTGCGGGTTTGCGATCGCTGTCATTGGTGCGTTACTGGTCGAACAATTACGGAGAAGCTATCGTACGTATAGCGAGGTGCCTGTTGCGATTATTATGACCTCAGGCCTGGCACTGGCTGTGGTGCTTATGAGTTTGAAAACTAACTTGTCCAAAACCTTCAGTTCCTATCTGTTCGGTTCCATCGTTGCAGTCAGCAATGTTCAGTTAGGGATGATGGCAGCTGTGTGCGTCATTGGGTTGGTTTTTTTCATCGTACTACGAAGACCTTTATATAATTTGACATTTGACGAAGAGACAGCCTCTATTGGAGGCGTTCAGGTCAAAGGTTTATCGTTTGCCTTCGCCGTATTGACTGGTCTGACGGTTGCTTCGGCCATGCCGATCGTTGGCGTACTGCTTGTATCCGCATTGATTGTGCTGCCCGCTGCGCTGGCACTTCGAATCTCTCGCAGCTTCGCTGCTGCATTGGCCATTGCCGTCATTACCGGGTTAATCGGCATTTTTGGCGGATTGACGACATCTTACCATTGGAATACACCGCCAGGCGGGACGATCGCACTCATTTTGCTGGCCTTTCTATTGACCGGAATATCAGCACAAAAGCTGATTCAACTATACAATCGTAAACGGCACCGCAAGGAAGTAAAACAGCAGCGTGCAAGGATATTAATTCAATCAAGGGAGAATACACCACATGAAATTCAGTAAAAAATCAGCAATGGGACTGTTGTTCAGTCTCACACTTATTGCAGCAGGTTGCGGACAAACCAAAACCGCATCTGATTCGGATGCAGCTTCAACGAGTACTCCTGCAGCAACTGAGAAAAAATTGAACGTACAGGTTAGCTTTTATCCGATGTATGAGTTCACCAAAAATGTAGCAGGAGATCTGGCTGATGTACATACACTCGTTCCTGCTGGTACGGAGCCTCATGACTGGGAGCCAACACCTCAGGATATAGCAAGCATCGAGACAGCAGATGTCCTTGTCTATAATGGTGCTGGCATGGAATCATGGATTGATCAGGTTAAGGATAGTCTGAGTAATGACAAGCTTGTACAAGTTGAAGCAAGCCAAGGCATTGATCTGCTTGAAGGCATAGAAGATGGTCATCATCATGGGGATTCTAGTGCAGATGAACACAATCATGATCATACAGATGAAGCAACGATAGACGAGCATGACCATGATCACGAGCATGGGGAAGAAGCTGCTGCAGAAGAGCATGACCATGAACATGCAGATGATGCAACGACAGAAGAACATGACCATAAACATGATGCCGGCACAGAAGAAGGGCATTCACATGATCATGGCGGGCTTGATCCGCACGTTTGGTTATCACCTGTTCTGGCTGTTCAGGAAGTGCGGAACATCGAAGCCGGACTGGCACAAGCTGCACCGGAACATGCCGAACAATTCAAGCAAAATGCAGATGCGTACATCGCCAAGCTGGAGACACTTGACCAAGAATTTAAAGCGGCTGTAACCGACAGCAAACGAAAAGATTTTATTACACAGCATGCAGCTTTCGGCTATCTTGCACAGCAATATGGTCTGCAGCAAGTACCTATCGCCGGGTTGTCTCCCGAGCAAGAGCCATCTGCAGCACAGATGGCCTCTGTAATCGATTTTGCCAAGGAACATCAGGTCAAAACGATTTTCTTCGAAACACTGGTATCTTCCAAAGTATCCGAGACCATCGCCAGTGAAGTGGGTGCCAAAACAGCCGTATTGAATCCCATTGAAGGATTAACCGAAGAGGAAATTGCTGCAGGTCTGGACTACATTGGTGTAATGGAGCAGAATTTGGAGGCACTCAAACTGGCTCTGAATGAATAAATTAAAACCCATTTGATACCAGTCATCGAAAAAGGTACAATGGTACAACATGCTGAGGAATGGCCGTGCCATTCCTTTGCCTTTTGCCACGCAGAGAGCACAGCGATGTGCTCTTTTCGTTGTGTAAGATGCTATCGGAGGACTAATGGGGGTAGGAGGAGAAGCTTATGGGTCTAAGTGAAGAACATGAATTATTGCTAAGTCAGCAGCCGCCTCATCTGTGGAGAAGACGCAAGCAGGAGCTGCTGCACTGGACGGAACGTGATAAATATACCGTGTCTGCGAAGAGAACGGTGTTGTGGAACGGTGTAGAAATAGATGCGGAGCTGCTTGAAGCCTTATCCTCACTTCAGCAAGCCGGTGTTGGGACCGAGTTTTCATGTGCCGGAGTAAGTCCGCTAGATGAACCGATAGACCATTCGTTATATGCCTATGTTACACTAGTGCAAAGTGAAACCGCCGATCAATTCGTCCAATATGCACTGAAGCATATGCGGAATCGTCTGCTTGTTACGCTTGAGATCGAGAAGGGACGTTATGATTTGTCTTCTTTCTTCATTGGGCATAATCGCAGCTTCTGCTGGTGGATGGAATATTGTGCAGCCTACTTCTCCATGAGAAACGAGAAGAGGGTTGATACGTAGTATAACGATAGGCATGTTAGTCGGTGATGGGGAGGGAACACGGAATTGAATAAATGGCTCAAAACCATATTGTTTTTGGTGGCTTCAGTTTTTCTAACACGTTTTATTCCGTTTTCTTCGTTGTTTCGAAATCTGGACACGATGATTCATGAATTCGGTCATGCTTTAATGACCTTGCTGTTATCCGGGAAAGTATTACGAATCGAATTATACGCCGATCACAGCGGTGTCACATACTCATCCATGTTAACACCAGGCAGATCCATTTTGGTGTCATTGGCAGGGTATGTCACGGCCTCCCTTTTTGCATGGTTGTTATTCTATCTATACCGCAAAGGGCTGCAGTTGTGGGGGCTAGGTATCATGACTGCTGTAGCGCTGGTTTCCCTTTTGTTATATGTACGAGGAGAATTCGGCATGTTATGGCTTACAGGTTTCATTGCTCTGAATGTCGTAATTATGATCTTCGGCGTTAAAATCGTGAAGTACTACTATCTGTTGCTCGCTTTCTTGACCCTGGAAGAGTCTGTGGTTAGTGCCATGTACGTCGGTTTCATGTCCTGGACACAGCCTTCACGGGCAGGGGATGCAGCAAATCTGGCTCAACAGACATTCCTGCCAGCCCTGTTCTGGGGAACACTCTTTGCCTTGTTTGCCCTGTGGTGTGCAAAGGGGGCGCTGAGTCTGTTTTTCCGCAAAGAAGGTACATCTCGCAGTTCACGTTCACGTAGTGTACGTTCGCGCAACGCTTAGATGCATTTAGAAAAGGCACTTCCTTTTGGTATAAAGGAGGTGCCTTTCTTCATCATTTGTGATATGGTACCCCTAATCTCCGAGATTCTCCCATAGGACGTAGAAATAATAAATCTCCTCCATAATCGCCTGATCATCTTCAGCGGCAACGCCACCCCTAATTCGTGCAAGAGTACCCAGAATGTCGTAAATGGTCTCACGTTCCACACTAAACTGAATACGATTGACGACCCGGTCCCAGGCTTGCATTGCATATTCAATTTGAGACTTGGCTTCAGTCCACTGTTTTTTCTCCACTTGCTTTTCCAAGGTTTGTACGGATTCGAGCAAGCGATCCTGTGTACCAAATGGTTTTTTGAGAAATGAGCCTGTGGCCATGATGGCTACAAACAGGACAAGCAAAAATATGGGCAGTACATACAGCAACCAGAAACGTGTTTTCATTCAACCGCCTCCATGCAGATAGTAAAAGAAAATTAGAAGGGTCCCTTATAATCACCCATATCCGTTTTTTCTGAGAATTGGTCTTCGAAAAGATCGATATACAATTTGTCGTTAGGCAAGATTGCCGCAAAAGCAATGTCCTGGATCGTAATGTTTTTCTTTTTTAACTGTTCAGTTAGCCAATTCAAGTCCTTGTTTCTCTCTTTCAGGTTTTGCTTGATCAAGACACCATCAATAATGAGCTCGGTCATCAGTTTGCTTTTTGGAGGATGCATATGCATGTCTTTGGCTGTAACTGGCTGATTCTCGGGTTTCAAAACGACGGAGAGGCTGCCGTCCGGTTCAAGAATTGCGTAATCCAGTGTCGTGATGTCAAATACGTCTTTTTGACGCAGCATCATGGTCAATTCATCGAATTTTACTCGCATTTTATGCAGGTTCTGTTCAAGGATTTTACCGTTCTGTACGACAACGGTAGGATCAGAATCCATCAGCTTGGAGATCGTTCGATTTTTAAGTGTTATGTACTGGAAGATAATCGTAATGATTGTGAAAATGGTGAGCGCGACGAAATGAATCCATGCTTTCGAAGACAAATCAGTAGCGAAGGTTCCAGCAATGGAACCAATGGTAATACCATTGATATAATCGAAATACGTAAGGTTACCCATTTGCTGTTTGCCGAGCACTCTTGTATAGATGATCAGGGTCAAAAAAGCAATTATGGAGCGTACAGCCACAACCCATGTTTCTTCCATCATGTATGTATCACCTTCCTACACTTGGCGTACTTCAAGCCAATGGTTATTGTTGACTAGTACAAGCTTTTCCTCGGCTGGATGATCTTATTCGGAAAATGAAAAAACCCGAAACCAGGATACACACTCCTGATAGCGGGTCGTTATTACATGTTAATAATTATTTTTAGCTCTTTACTATTAAGATAGCCTATATATAAGTAGAGATCGGACTATTATACGCCTGCATAAGCCATAAATCCCCCGTCAACGGGGATCACCGTTCCGGTGACGAAGGCAGACTGCTTCTCATCCGCAAGCCACATTAGCGTGCCCAGCAGGTCTTCAGGCTTCCCAAACCGGCGCATGGGCGTATGGGCAATGATTTTGCTGGAACGTTCAGTAGGAGAGCCATCTGGATGAAGCAGCAAATTCCGATTTTGTTCCGTAAGGAAAAATCCTGGGGCAATGGCATTAACCCGGATTCCCGATTCGGCTAGATGGACGGCCAGCCATTGCGTAAAATTGTTAATTGCAGCCTTGGCTGCACTGTACGCTGGCACTTTGGTCATCGGCGAAGGTGCACTCATCGACGAGATATTAATGACGGTTGCAGGCACATCACGATCAATCATTTGTCTTGCAAAAATCTGGGTAGGAATAAGGGAACCCACAAAATTCAGATCCATGACCTGACGAAACCCATCCACACTAACGTCAAAGAACGTGGTGACATCAGGCTGCTCGAGATCTCCCAATTTGAAAATTTCATTTGTCGTATTGGCACTGGCGTGATTACCGCCCGCGCCATTAATCAGGATATCACATGGACCCAGCTTTTCCTGTACCGTTGCCGCCGCGGCCTTCACACTGTCCACTTGGGTTACGTCACAAGCAACGGCAATGGCGGTTCCGCCAGCAGCTTCAATTGCTGCAACAACTTCTTCACCTTTGGATACCGTACGATTGAGAATGGCCACACGGGCACCGTGACGAGCAAGTTCTTCGGCCATGGATCGGCAGAGGACGCCGGCACCACCTGTAATTACCGCGATTTTGCCTTCCAGACGGGAAGATGTTTCAAATACATAGTCGCTCATGCTTTTGCCCTCCTTTGTAGCGAATCCCAGACACCCCAGAGATACATGATGCCTAGAGCACGATCGTACAGACCATATCCAGGTCTGCATTGTTCACCCCACAGGTGACGCCCGTGGTCCGGTCTTGCATAACCTTCAAATCCAATGTCATGGTAAGCTTCAACTACACCTGCAATATCCACGTTCCCGTCCTGGCTGCGATGTGAAGTCTCTATGAAATCACCGTTCTCATAGACTTTGACATTACGAATATGGGCAAACGGAATTCGGTCGCGGAATTCATGAATCATACCAATAATATCGTTATCCGGATTAGCTCCAAGAGATCCGCTGCACAGGGTTACAGAGTTGTAAGGGCTATCATAAAGGTTCAGATATCTACGCAGATTATCCTGGCTGATAATGATCTTGGGTAAACCGAAAATAGGCCAAGGCGGGTCATCCGGGTGGATGGCCATTCGAATGCCAAGCCGCTCAGCCGTAGGAATGATCTCCTGTAGAAAATATCGGGCATGCTCCCACATATCTTCCTCGGTCACATCCTTATAAGCCTCGAACAGGCCAGTCAGGTACTGCAATCGTTCCGGTTCCCAGCCTGGCATTGTTAATGCGGAATTTTCGATTATGCGCCGAACAAGTTCCAGTGGTTCAATATCTGCGAGCTTGCTGCTTTCATAGAAGAGGGCAGTGGATCCGTCTTCCATCTCCTTGTGAAGATCCGTACGCAGCCAGTCGAAGATGGGCATAAAGTTGTAACAGATTACTTTTACGCCAACCTGGGCGAGTTTTTCCATCGTTTTTTTGTAATTTTCGATGTATTTGTCCCGAGTGGGTAGGCCCAGCTTGATATCTTCATGAATATTGACACTTTCCACCACATCCAAATGCAATCCTGCCCGATCGGCAGCGGCTTTGACAGCCAAAATTTTGTCCATGGGCCATTCTTCGCCTGCCGGAACATCATGCAGTGCCCACACAATGCCCTCCACTCCCGGAATCTGCCGAATATGATCCAGCGTCACCGTATCGTTGCCTTCGCCAAACCAGCGAAAAACCATCTTCATCACGTTCACCTCATCATGTGTAATTAGTAAAAGCCAGACTTGTCATTGTTGAAAATAGGAAGGATATGTATCCTGAAGGATGGCCAGATCTGTGACGGTCAGGTGAAGATGTTCCTGCATAATTCGTTCTGCCGTCTGGGCATCATGCTGCTGAATGGCCTCCACCATGGACCGGTGCTGCTGAATCAGATGATCCCACTGATGATCCGAAGACAAACGAAGCATCCGGCTTCGATTGAGGTGTACATTCATCTGTTGGATCACGGTCCATGTTTTGCTTTTGTTGCAGCCTGCAAAAAGGGTGCTATGGAATTCCTCGTCCAGTTGAAACATTCGTTCATCGTCCGGTTGCAGTAAACAAGCTTGCTGCTGAGCAAGGTTTTGCTCCAATAAATTCATCTCCTGATCCGGAAAATGCTCACATGCAAGCCGGATCACGGCCCGTTCCAGCTGCTCACGCATGAAGCGTGCTTCTTCAACGAGGTCTACCTGTATAAGAGAAACATACGTACCGCGCTGAGGATACACTTCAAGCAACCCTTCCTGTGCCAGTCTTACAAAACTCTCACGAACAGGAGTACGACTTACCTGAAACTCCAGCGATATTTCCTTCTCGGAGATAGCCGTGCCGGGAGGCAATTTTAAACTTAGAATCAATTGCTTCAATGTAGCATAGACGACATCCCGAGTAGAGGGGGCTTGCTTACTCTTGGATGACAGACCGTTTAGGGAAGACGACAAACCGGCTATGGACGAAAGCTTTGGGATATATTCCACAACTTCAACTCCTTCAATGACATACTACCATACTTGTATGGTAGTATGGAAGCGCTTTTATTGCAATTCAATTGAAATATGGAGTGAATAATTGAGTTTTCTCTGAAGTAGATATAAAATAGAAGTCGATAGGTTTAAACATTTAAACCAATGCATATGAATGTATACATGATTGAGCAGATTGAGGTGAACACATGGGTCAGCAAGCGATAAGTATTTTTCAGTCCTGCATTCCATTATTTCAGGTATTAAGCGATAACCACCGTCAAAATATTTTGTTAATCCTAACCGAGCGCGGTCAGATGACCGTGAACGAGATTACTGAACAATCCAGTCTGTCCAGGCCAGCCATCTCACACCATCTCAAGTTACTGCTTGAGAAAGGGCTTATTTCGGTGGAACAGAAGGGCACCCAGCGCTATTATTCTGCTTCCCTGAAACCATCCGTTGAACTGTTGAAAGAACTGGTTGCTGCGCTTGAGAAAGAGTGTCTATAGACAAGCGATGAATCTCAACGATGAAGGGCGTAGTTTTCCGTTCATACGTTCGTTTGTTTAAACGTTTCATCAATACAAGTAGAGGAGACATAGATATGAACACCTTGCAGGAATTAGATCATCATGCGGTTAAGCTGATTTTGGAGCAGCAGCACCAGTTTTTTCGTTCCGGGGCTACGCGTTCAGCGGAGACTAGAATTGAGCGTTTAACCCAGCTGAAGCAGGCTATTCAGAAATATGAATCCAAACTCACCGAAGCGCTGCATCAAGACTTGGGTAAAAGTGAGTTTGAATCCTATACGACTGAAATTGGTTTTATGATGGACAGCATCAAACACACCATACGAAAAGTGAAAAAATGGGTCAAACCCGTTAAAGTAAAAACGCAGATGGCCCTGGTCGGCTCCAAAAGTTACATTATCCCTGAGCCATATGGATCCGTGCTGATTATCGGGCCTTTCAACTATCCGTTTCAGCTCCTCATAGAACCTCTGGTTGGTGCGATTGCCGCTGGAAATACCGCGGTGCTCAAAGCCTCTGAAAACACACCTGCGGTTTCGGCCGTTGTTCGTGAAATAATCGCCTCGGTATTCGAGCCGGGTTATGTACAAGTCGTGGAAGGCGCCAAGGACACAACTACAGCACTGATTAATGCTCCGTTTGACTACATCTTTTTTACGGGCAGTGTACCGGTAGGTAAAATCGTCATGGAGGCCGCTGCCAAAAACCTCGTTCCTGTTACCCTGGAGCTTGGAGGGAAAAGTCCTGTCATTGTGGACGAGAAAGCAGATATTAAAGTTGCTGCTGAACGCATTATATGGGGTAAACTGCTCAATACGGGACAGACCTGTATCGCTCCGGATTATTTGCTTGTGCATGAACGAGTGAAGGAGCAGCTGATCTCGGAGATGAAAGCAGCTGTGGAGTCCTTCTTCGGTACAGACATTCAGCATAATCCCGATTATGGGCGCATCGTTAATCAGGCTCATTTCAGAAGATTAACGAAACTTATCGAACGGGACCAGAACAAAGTGATCTATGGCGGTCATTCGGATGAAACGGATCGCTACATTGCACCAACACTGATTGACGCCGAGTCCTGGGACGCAGCCACCATGGAAGATGAGATCTTCGGACCGATATTGCCCATAATCAGTTATCACAGCATTGATGAAGCCATGGATGGGATCTTGAAACGTCCGAAGCCGCTGGCTCTCTATCTGTTTACATCAGACACACAGCTTCAGGATAAGGTGCTCAGCGAGGTTTCTTTCGGAGGCGGCTGTATTAATGATACGATCACTCACGTAGCCAATCCACGGCTGCCATTTGGTGGTGTCGGACATTCAGGTATTGGCTCTTATCATGGGCGGTACAGCCTCGAAACCTTCTCACATATGAAAAGCGTGCTCAAAAAGAGCACCAAACTGAATTTGTCCATTTTGTACCCGCCTTACAATGGCAAGCTGAAGACAATTAAGCGTTTGTTGAAATAAGCAATGCTGAATCAGCACAGGGATTTCATACTCATCTATTTTGCTCTACATTCCGACAAACTCACTGTACAGCAGCCTGTTCCTGTCGGAATCGAGACGGTGACATGCCTGACCAACGCTTGAATTGACGGCTAAAGTGAGCGATATCCTTGTAACCGAGCATTGCTGCGATACTTTGAACGGACAGTTTCGGATTACCAAGCAGAACCTTCGCTTCGTGCAAAACCATCTCGGAGAGCGCCACGCGCGGAGACTGACCAAATACCTGCTTGAACACACGGTTACAATGAGAGGAGCTTATCCCCAGTTCAGCAGCAATGTCATCAATTCCATAGTGGCTGTCGGTTTCATTGCCTTGCTTGAACTGCTGGTTTACCAGCCCTTGCAGTCGATTCCGGATCTGATGAGCAAGCTCAATCCGTTCATAGCCTTCGGAGAACAGATGCGCTGCCTCCTGAGAGACGGCTTCCCACAAGTGCCCGAATAATTCAAATACAGCGGATTGCAGCTGCATGCGCTGAACCATTGTATTCGGGCTCGATTCTTCATTTGCAGAATTCATTAATTTGCTCAAAACCGGCTCAATTTTCAATGTAACCGGATTGTCTGCATGGAAGAGGGTCTGCTTGATTCGGGCAAGCAAGGAGAGGAACAACTGATCATCGATATCAAAGTGCATGCAGAAATAGGTAAATCCCTGACCGTCCTGGCTCTGGCTGGAATGAACGCTTCCTGGAGGAATGAGGAGCAGCTCGCCAGCCTTTTGTGTGTACATTTGTCCGTTCACCGACATGAGCTGTACACCTTCTGTCACATAGTTCAGCTCGTACTGGGGGTGTTCATGTGCCGGATAATTCCAGTCCCCACCAACACTCCGCAGATGAATGGCAAAGAGATTGACGGTGGTCTGGACATCCGGGTAGAAAACCTCATGTACACTTTCACCCAGAGCGGGAGGCAAATAAGTAGAAGACATCGGAGACCTCCTTTATAATAGAAACGAATTAAATGGGCAGTCAGCTTACAAGGCTGGCATGTTCGCAAATAAATGTAATCGCTTTATTCTATTATATACGACCAGCTTGATTTGGGTAAATATCCGATTGATTTGTCCATGGTCTAGGGTGGAATGAGCATGTTAGGATGAGGCTATGAAAACGCATGCAAACCATATTGAGAGGGGTCATCGTTCATGAGCACATCCAAATCGATCTTTTATAACGCCCACCACTCACCGATCGGGGCTTTTGCAAGTTTTACACTTGGATACAAAGGTGCCAAGGGCGGACTCGGCCTGGAGCTGGGAAAACCTGCAGACCAAAATATATATATAGGATTACAATCTCGTGAAGGTGAACATTATGAGGCACTACCTTTTTTTGAAGCGACCGAGGATGAGAGTGTTCGCTACGATGTTGAGAAGCTGGACAATATAGAAAACGGAATAGAAGAGGGAGGCGAATCACAGGTACAATCCCAGCCACATACCTCAACCCGATCGAAGCGTCCGCTCATTGCAGCATTTCGTGATGAAGAAATTACACGTGATTTCAAGTCCGGTACAGACACCTGGACAGCAGGAGATCTGACTTTCCGGATCTATTCACCCGTTCGTCCTGTACCTGAACCGAAGCATGGGGATCTTGAACAATTAAAGGATGCTCTGGTTCCAGCGGTTCTCGTGGAGATGACGATTGATAACACGCAAGGACAGCAGTCACGTAAAGCCTATTTCGGATATCAGGGTAATGATCCGTATTCGGCAATGCGCATGATCGGTGGACCCGAGGGCGGAAAGCTCACAGGTGTCGGACAAGGAAGGCTTACAGCGATTATGTCCTCAGATGATGGACTGTACCCTGCACTTGGGTTCACATTAGATAAAATCCTGCAGGAAAAACATGTGGAAAATTTGGCTTTTGGATTAGGTCGCACTGCGGCATTGCTAATGGAAGTCCCTGCTGGAGAGAAACGTACATATCAGTTCGCCGTTTGTTTTTACCGCGGTGGCATCGTCACTTCCGGTTTGGATACGACGTATTGGTATACCCGATATTTCGCGGATATCCAGGAAGCTGGGCAGTATGCCCTGGATCGTTTCGACACATTGACAGCATCTTGCGAGGAAGCTGAACAGCGTCTGGATACCAGCTCTCTGTCGGATGATCAGGCATTTATGCTCGCCCATTCCATTCATAGTTATTATGCAAGCACGCAGCTGCTGGATGCAGATGGAGAACCGTTCTGGATTGTCAATGAAGGTGAGTATCGGATGATGAACACCCTTGATCTCACAGCAGATCAGTTGTATTTTGAACTTGCCCTGAACCCTTGGACCGTGCGCAACGAGCTCGAGTGGTTTGTGAAACGTTACAGCTATACTGATCAGGTTCGCTTCCCCGGGGAAGATCAATTGTATCCAGGCGGCTTGACCTTCACCCATGATATTGGTGTGGCGAATGTGTTCTCCCGTCCAGGACATTCTGCCTATGAGTTAGTAGGAATAGATGATTGCTTTTCCCAGATGAGTCATGAAGAGCTTGTGAACTGGCTGTGCTGTGCAACCGTCTACATTGAACAAACCAAGGATCAGGAATTTGTGAAGCAGATGCTTCCTGTAATTCAGGATTGCTTCGAAAGCATGCTTAACCGGGATCACCCGGATGAAGATCAGCGTAACGGACTCATGGGACTGGATAGCAGCCGCACGAAGGGCGGAGCAGAAATTACGACTTATGACAGCCTTGATGTGTCACTCGGTCAATCCCGTAACAATATTTATCTGGCAGGGAAATGCTGGGCTGTATATGTGGCTCTTGAAAAGCTGTTTGCCGCGGAGAAACTCTCGGATTTATCCCTTCAGGCCGGACGTCAGGCTGATCGCTGTGCCGCGAGTGTTGCAGCCCAGTTGACGGAAGGAGGCTACATCCCGGCTGTTATTGCCGAGAATAATGATTCCCGTATCATCCCGGCTATAGAGGGGCTGGTATTCCCTTACTTTACAGGCTGTGAAGGTGCACTGGATGTTCACGGCCGGTTTGGTTCTTACCTACAGGCACTTCGAACCCATTTGAAGACCGTTCTAGTACCAGGTACTTGTCTATTCGAGGATGGGGGATGGAAGCTGTCCTCGACAAGCAATAACTCGTGGTTAAGCAAAATCTATCTGTCCCAGTTTATCACTAGAGAAATACTGGGCATGGAATGGGATGAATCAGGGCAGGCATCCGATGCCGCGCATGTGAATTGGCTGCTGCATCCCGAAGAGTCTTACTGGTGCTGGAGTGACCAGATCCTGTCGGGGGTTGCCGTAGGCAGCAAATATTACCCACGCGGAGTAACATCCATCCTTTGGCTGCTGGAAGGCAAAGGTACTCGTTTGGAACAGATCTATGCTAGCAAGGAGGCGGTACGATGAATCGTTCAATCGTTCAACAAAACTTGGCTGGCCCGCAGTATGATGCGTGGCTAGGATATCTCTCTGGTGAATACAGTCGTAAGGGCACTGCAAGTCAGACTGTTCCTGCTTGGGTGAAACGTATAAATACAATCGAGAAGCATGAAGTCATTGCTACAGCTCTGGAGGAGCTTACACAAGGACTGGAGAGATTGTTCGGTGAGAAACCAACAACAGTCTTATCCGGTACCGACCTTGCGGATAAACAGGCTTCCCATGATCCAGGGATCTGGATTGGTACGTGGGCAGGCAATTCACTTCTTGCAGAGGCGTTCAGCGAGAGTGAACGTGCCGCTGTTCAAGGTGAAGGCTTCGTCATCCGTGAAGACGAGGAGCTAGGTAGACTCTTCATTGGTGCTGAGACACCTCAAGGTGTACTGTATGGTACATTCCATTTGCTCAGAGAGCTGGTACTGGCACAGGGGAGTTCAAGTGAGGCGGATACATCTCCGAATAAATGGAGTCATGTGATTGAGCAGCCACGGAATGCGCTGCGGATGATTAATCAATGGGATAACGTGGACGGAAGCATTGAACGCGGATATGCCGGTAAATCCATCTTTTATGAAAATGGAGAATTCACGCAAGATAACGTACGCATTCGGGATTATGCACGATTGCTCGCTTCGACTGGTATTAATGCCATTTCCATTAACAATGTCAACGTGCACCAGCGCGAAACATTGTTTCTGACAGAACGCTTTCTGAGTGATGTAGCTCGTGTGGCCTCTGCATTCAGAGCGTATGGTATTCGACTATACTTAAGCGCCAACTATGCAAGTCCAATGGAGATCGGCGGATTGCTTACCGCAGATCCACTGGATGAGCAAGTACGAGAATGGTGGAACATTCAGACTGCCAAAGTGTATGCGGCCATCCCTGACTTTGGCGGATACCTGATCAAAGCGGATTCCGAAAATCGCCCAGGTCCATTCACTTACAATCGGGATCACGCAGACGGGGCGAACATGCTTGCCGAAGCACTTCGTCCATTTGGTGGATTGGTTATTTGGCGCTGTTTCGTCTACAACTGCAAGCAGGACTGGCGTGATCGATCCACAGACCGTGCACGTGCTGCTTATGATCACTTTAAGCCTTTGGATGGCCGGTTTGCAGATAATGTCATTTTGCAGATCAAAAATGGTCCGATGGATTTTCAGGTCAGGGAAGCCGTATCTCCTTTGTTCGGAGCAATGGACAAGACCAATCAGGTACTCGAATTTCAGATCACACAGGAATATACAGGTCAGCAGCGGCATTTGTGTTACCTGATTCCACAGTGGAAAGAAGTATTGGATTTCGACACTTATGCGAAGGGACAAGGATCGGAAGTTAAACGTATTGCGGATGGTTCCCTGTACAACAGACCTCACAGCGGTTTTGCTGCTGTTTCGAATATTGGTGCAGATGCATGCTGGACAGGACATCCACTTGCTCAGGCCAATTTGTACGGTTATGGCAGACTCGCCTGGAATCCTGAACTGTCTTCGGAAGAGATTGCGGACGAATGGGTTAGACTCACGTTTGGGCACGACGAAGAGGTTGTTCGTCTGATCTCTGGCATGCTTCTGGATTCTCTCGACATCTATGAAAATTATACGGCGCCGCTCGGAGTAGGCTGGATGGTTAATCCGGATCATCATTATGGCCCCAATGTGGACGGTTATGAATATTCCAAATGGGGAACGTATCACTTCGCAGATTGCAAGGGCATTGGAGTAGACCGGACCGTACAGAGCGGTACAGGTTATACATCGCAATATCATCCGGAAAATGCGGAACGATACGAGAATGTCACAACTTGTCCGGATGAGCTGCTGTTATTCTTCCACCATGTTCCTTATACGCATGTGCTGCATTCTGGCAAGACTGTCATTCAGCATATTTATGATACACACTTCAAGGGTGCGGAACAGGCACAAGCCTTAGCCGAAACCTGGAGAAAGCTCGAAGGTAAAGTGGACCCGGAAATTTTCGAAACCGTAGCTCAGCGTCAGGACAATCAGGCCGAGCATGCCAAGGAATGGCGGGACATGATTAATACGTACTTCTATCGCAAGAGTGGCATTGAGGATGAGCGGGGACGAACCATTTATTAATAGAGAATTCAGCTACACATCCCTTTATTATTGAATGAAAGAGCAGTATGGGCAACCAAGAGGAGGCGAAAATCCAATGGGACAGCATCAATTACCCCAGACCATGAAAGCAGCTGTAATGACGGAACCAGGACGAATCATCATCGAAGAACAGGCTGTACCGAAGCCTGCCGAGGACGAAGTTCTGATTCAGGTCATGGCAGTAGGCGTGTGCGGGTCGGATGTGCATTATTTTGAACACGGAAGAATCGGCAGATTTGTAGTGGAAAAGCCCATTATTCTGGGGCATGAATGTGCAGGTATTGTAGCTGCTGTAGGCTCGAACGTGTCACGCTTGAAGGCGGGTGACCGGGTTGCCATTGAGCCAGGCGTTACTTGTGGACGCTGCACGGCATGTAAGGAAGGACGATATAACCTGTGTCCAGATGTACAATTCCTTGCAACCCCGCCTGTTGACGGTGCATTTGTACAATACATGACCATTCGTGAGGATATGGTTTTTCCAATCCCGGATCATCTGTCCTTTGAGGAAGCTGCCATGAATGAGCCTTTTTCGGTAGGCATTCACGCTGCGCGTCGAAGTAAACTTGCTCCAGGAACCACGCTGGCGATCATGGGCATGGGTCCTGTAGGGCTGATGGCTGTCGCTGCTGCAAAATCATTTGGAGTCGACAAAATTATCGTTACGGACCTGGAGGAGGTTCGACTTGAAGCAGCTCGGCGTATGGGAGCCACGCATACGATTAATGTGAGAAACGAGGATGCACAGACAGTCATTCGAGAGTTAACGAATGGAATCGGTGTGGATACGGCCTGGGAAACTGCAGGGAATCCCAAAGCACTCCAATCTGCATTGTATTCACTGCGGCGCGGAGGCAAACTTGCCATTGTGGGCCTGCCGGCACAGGATGAGATTGCACTGAATGTTCCTTTTATCGCTGATAACGAGGTTGATATATACGGGATATTCCGCTATGCCAACACCTATCCAGCTGGAATTGAGTTTCTGAGCTCCGGTGAGCACGATGTATTGTCCTTGATCACGGATCGTTATTCACTGGATGAAACTCAACAAGCGATGGAACGTGCGCTTCACAATAAGAGCGGCAGTCTGAAAGTGATGGTCTATCCCAACGGCATGTAATTCTCAACTCAGGAAGTCCCGATTCAGGGACTTCTTTTTTCATTTTCACCAAATAAATGATTATACAAGCTCCCATAACATGGTATAATTCATGGAGATTTTAATATATAAATGGATACAAACCACTCTGGTTGGTAAGCTACTTAGCGAAAGGAACTGAAGGTTGTGAGAACACATGAATTTACGATTCACTCTGATTTTCACCGGGATGATCTGATGTCTATATCTTCTCAAGCGTCACGTTTTGCCTCGGATATTTCATTGTCGTTTGTTGAGTCTGAGCATGAGCATCGTGTAGATGTCAAAAGCCTGCTTGGTATGGCGCTTCTTCCGATTCGTCATGGCAGTATAGTCAGATTGCAGACGCGAGGAAGAGATGAATTGGAGGCCCTGGAGTACATGCTGGATGTACTGGAGAAGGGGATAACTTAGAACGAGATCAGGTGCAGATTGTGGCGAATAGGTAAATATTTATCGTTTCTTCAAATCCTGCTGGTACTTTGTCCAAAAAAAGAGTATAATAAAATTTAGTTCTATTCAAGGAAGTACCCATTTAAAGGAGTGTAAATAGATTATGCCAAAAGCTGATATCCATCCAAAGACACAAACGGTTATTTTTTACGATGCAAGTGCTGATTACAAATTCCTGAGCTCTTCGACTAAATTCTCGAACGAGACAATGGAATGGGAAGATGGCAACTCTTACCCTGTAATCCGTGTGGACACTAGTTCCGCATCCCACCCTTTCTTCACTGGTAAACAAAGAAACGTGGACATCGGTGGTCGTGTTGACAAGTTCAACCGTAAATACAACCTCAAAAACTAGTTTGTCCATAGATGACAAGATCAACCCCGGGAATTCGTTTCCGGGGTTTTTCTATGTCTTGAACATCATTTGCAGGTCTACCAAGCTCCCAAACGCTTACAAATTTTATTAAGGATTGCGCTTACATATCATTCAGAGGTAAACTAGGACTTGAGTGAAATCATATTGGAGGAGGAAATAGAGATGAGTAGCATTACACATATGGTTACGTTTACACTTTACGCTGGCAAGGATACGGCAGAGGCAGAAGCTTTTCTGAAGGAAAGTGCGGAAGCACTTGCAGTCATTCCGGGCGTGGAGAACTTTCAGGTACTGCGTCAGGTAAGCGCCAAAAATGAGTTTGACTACAGTTTCTCAATGGTTTTCGCCGATCAAGCAGCTTATGATGCTTACAATGAGCACCCGGTTCACCGCAAATACGTGGAGGAACGTTGGGAGAAGGAAGTTAGTCGTTTTCAGGAAATTGATCTGATTACTCACGGAATATGATATAAGACTTTCGATTGTAGGTCAGGAATGACACGTTTCGAAATCGTTTTAGTTCATCATGCTGCATTTGCAGTGGTTTCATTCATTGATATAGAACCAGAGAGGTGCTGTCGCCATGCAATTGGATCTTACAGGCAAGACCGCGCTGGTCACTGGCTCCACTGGACAACTCGGGAGAGTCATCGCCCGTACGCTGGCTCGTTGTGGTGCCGATCTCGCGCTGCATTACATAAACAATGAAACGAAAGCCCTCGAACTTAAACAGGAGATTGAGGCGAGTGGTAGACAGGCAGTTATCGTGCAAGGAGATATTACGAAACAGGAAACGGCTATGCAAATGCGGGATCAGATTCAGGCTAATCTTGGCGTCGCTGGGGTTGACATTGTGGTAGCTAATGCAGTCATTCAATATGAATGGACCACTGTGCTCGAACAATCTCCTGAAGACTACATCAGCCAGTTCGAATCTTGTGTGCTGCAGAGTGTGTATCTAGCCAAGGCATTCATTCCGTACATGAAGGAAGCTAAAGGCGGTCGATTTATCGGCATTAACACGGAATGTGCCATGCAGAACTTTGCAACACAATCGGCATATACCGCTGGGAAACGTGGGATGGACGGACTATATCGGGTTCTTGCCAAGGAAGTGGGAGAGTATCAGATTACCGTCAACCAAGTCGCTCCAGGCTGGACAATAAGCGATCGTGATCGTAACAGTGAGCCTGGGCATGATGAGGGTTACACGCGTACCGTTCCTTTGAAACGCAGGGGTGAAGATCAGGAGATCGCCAATGCGGTAGCCTTCTTGGCCTCGGATCTTTCCTCATTTATTACAGGGGCCTATATTCCTGTCAGTGGCGGCAATGTGATGCCAGCTATTTAATTTGAAAATATGTTAGAAATGTGTTAATAGAAACACTTATATACTAATTTCCTGTTTGAAAAGAATCATTGAAACACCCCTACCCAGCTCCGTGTAGACGGAATGGCCTAGGGGTGTTTTGATTTAATATATCCAAAACTACATATGATTTTGATTCGGGTTTCGAAAGATTGGGGTATTAGAATAGGTATATTAACCGGGTGGAAACATAACTCAAAATAAGCGATTAAAGGAGATCAGCTATGAAAAAAACAATCGCAGATGTACTGGTTGAAGCATTATTAAATGCAGGAATTAAACGAATATATGGCATCGTGGGTGATTCTCTGAATGCCGTACTGGATTCCATCCGGCGGTCGGGTAAAATCGAGTGGATTCATGTTCGTCATGAAGAGGTCGCTGCATTTGCCGCTGGGGCTGATTCGCAGGTCAGTGGAAGTATCGCTGTCTGTGCTGGCAGCAGCGGGCCAGGCAACATGCATTTGATTAACGGCTTGTACGATTGTCACCGAAACCGTGTGCCGGTACTTGCTCTTGCTGCTCATATTCCTAGTGATGAGATCGGAAGCGACTATTTTCAATCGACTCATCCGGAATATCTCTTCCAGGAATGCAGTCATTACTGCGAGGTCATTACGACAGCTAAACAAATGCCTCGATCGGTCACGATGGCGTTGCAAACTGCGGTCTCGCGTTCAGGCGTATCCGTCATTGTTCTTCCAGGAGACGTGGCAGGTCTTGAGGCAGCGAGTCTGCCCGTTCCCGAGCACGTTTACCATGTGACACAGCCTGTGGTTCACCCTTCTGAGCAGGAATTGCGGAAATTGGCTGATTACCTGAATCAGGACAAAAAAATCACATTGCTCTGTGGTGCGGGATGTGCTGGTGCGCGGGAATCTCTCATGCAGCTGTGTGATCGTCTGAAATCCCCAATGGTTATTGCACTGCGTGGTAAGGAGTATCTGGAGTATGACAATCCCTATTCCGTCGGCTTGACTGGCTTGATCGGGTACTCATCCGGTTATCATGCCATGATGGACTGTGATGTCTTGTTAATGCTTGGAACAGATTTTCCTTATCGTCAATTCTATCCGGAGGATGCAATTGTGCTTCAGGTTGATATACAGTCAGCCCATCTTGGTCGGCGTACGAAGCTGGACTATGGGTTGTGTGGAGACGTCAAATCGACCATTGAGGCTTTGATGCCGTTACTGACGCACGAGCATCATGACAAACATCTGCGCAAAAGTGTGGACCATTATCTGAAGGTACGTAAGGAGCTGGATGAACTTGCTGTCGGTAAACCTGGAAAGAAACCGATTCATCCGCAGTATCTAACCAAAGTAATCAGCGATGCTGCAGGGGAGAATGCCATTTTCACCTGTGATGTAGGTACTCCTACGGTATGGGCCGCACGCTACCTGGAGATGAGCACTAACCGAAGATTACTGGGTTCATTCAATCACGGTACCATGGCAAATGCACTTCCACAGGCGATAGGTGCACAGGTAGCGAATCCGGGAAGACAAGTGATCTCGCTGTCCGGAGATGGCGGGCTTGCGATGTTAATGGGAGACCTGCTAACACTCAAACAGCATAATCTTCCGGTCAAAGTGGTCGTGTTCAACAACGGTGCGCTGAGCTTTGTGGAGCTGGAGATGAAGGCGGCAGGATTCCTTGAATCTGGCACGGAACTGGTAAATCCCAACTTCGCCATGGTGGCACAAGCGATGGGCATTGAAGGTATTCGTGTGGAGGACCCCGCAGAACTGGAGGGAGCGGTGGAGCGTGCCCTCCAACATGATGGACCTGTTCTGATTGATGCGGTCGTGAATCGTCAGGAGCTGTCCTTACCTCCTAAGATTAATATCAAACAGGCAGAAGGGTTCACGTTGTGGATGATGAAGGCGGTGCTCAACGGGCGTGGCGATGAATTGATCGAGCTTGCCAAAACCAACTTGCTCAGATAATGTGCGTGTAATGCGCAATCTACTTGCTCTGTCGTACATCTCACATGAATGGAGAGGGTGAATTTACCAAATGGTGAATTCTCTCCTTCCCGAGATGGCAAGGTTGTGATCCAAATCATGGTATGTACTCATATGATATGGTTTGTTTTTACTTCCTAAGTCCATTAAAATAGATAAAGTCAGGCAGGAATTTATGTCAGATTTAACCTACATATGTCGCAAATTGTTGAATTACATTTTATCGCAATGAGCCGATCCGATGACAAGATGACTAACACAACTGGAGGAGATCAGAATGAGTCACACAGGTAAAGTAGCCATTATTACCGGAGCAGGAAGTGGATTGGGTCAAGCAGCTGCACTGAAGCTGGCAGAGAAGGGCGCATCCATTGTGGTTGTTGATCTCGTCGAGGAGACTGGTTTAGCAACAGTGAAACAAATTGAGAAGCTCGGTGCCAAAGCCATTTTTGTACAGGCAGATGTTAGCAAGGCGAGTGAAGTTGAGAATTATGTCAAAAAAACAGTTGAAGAGTTCGGACGAATCGATATGTTCTTCAACAATGCAGGGATCGCAGGGCCTGGTATTAAGCTCATCGAACACACCATTGAGCAGTTCGACCAAATTATTGATATTAACCTGAGAAGCGTATTTTATGGGCTGAAATATGTCATCACCGAAATGCTGAAAACGGGTGGCGGTGCCATTCTGAACACAGCGTCAACAGCAGGTATTGTCGGTGTTCCCGCAGTTGCTCCTTACGCGGCTACCAAGCACGGCGTAGTTGGTTTGACTCGTACAGCCGCTATCGAGTACGGCAAAGACAATATTCGTGTCAATGCGATTGCACCAGGAACAATCGAGACGCCAATGGTGATTCAGTTCGGCAAGGACAACCCGGAAGTATTCAAAGCCACCGTGGACAGCATTCCGTCTGGACGCCTTGGTAAGCCGGAAGAGATCGCAAATCTCGTGGCCTTCCTACTGGGCGATGAAGCTCCTTATATCAATGGTGCTGTGTATCCGATTGACGGCGCAGTGACTGCTCAATAATAGTAATTAAAGAAAAAGAGGCCCTGTATGTGTACAGGGCCTCTTTCTTTTTTCTGTGCTCTCCAATTTTATATTTGTCATCACGTTGCTCATGTTGCGTTAGCAGCATCGGTTTGGAGAGTTAACAAGCAGATCAGGAAGAAGTACGTTCTAACGAATCTACATAATCTTTGGCATCTTTAAGAGAAAGGTTTCTGGCTTCGCGAAGCTTTTTGATGGCCTTAATCTTATTGCCTTGTTGAATCATTAGAATCAACTCCTGATCCAGCTCTGACAACTCCGTGGGACGTTCGGACGAAGATGACAGGGTAGATGATGAAACAGGATAATTCAATGAGGAAGGTGGCGTTCGTTGCGTTATGCCAGCACCATTCTCAATACGTTCCACATCCCGTTTAAGTTCATTCAGTTGGCTTTGCAGACTGATTACTCTGGTGAGTAGTAACACAATTAAAAGTAATAAGACGATTAAAAAAATGGTGTTGATTTCCATGATGTAGAATGCCTCTCTTTCATTACGTGTGAATCATTTCATCATTTGAGTTGAACCGGGAGTTCCTTCAGTCCTCGCACAATCATGCCGGGTCTCCACTCCAGTTCGGTAACATCCGTCTGAAGCTGTATTTCAGGATAACGGGCTAGCAATGTACTGATGGCGATTTCGCCTTCCAGACGTGCCAGAGGCGCTCCAAGACAGAGATGAATGCCTTTACCAAAAGCGAGATGCTGGCTCTTCTCCCTTGTTATATCGAAAATATCAGCATCCTTGAATTTCTCAGTATCCCGATTGGCAGAATCAAGCGCCACAATCACAAGCTCACCTTTGGCAATGTTCTGTCCACGGAATTCAACATCCTCCAGCGCCCAGCGTGACGTACTGAATTCAACAGGACCATTGTACCGCAGCATCTCTTCAACTGCATTATGGATAATCTCCGGCTTCTGAATCAGCAGATCTCGCTGCTCAGGGTGTTCAAGAAGGGCCAATACACCATTGCCAATCAAATTAACCGTGGTCTCGTGGCCAGCAATAATAAGCAGGGAGACAACACCGAGTAATTCATTTTCAGTGAGTTGTTGTCCGGATTCCTCCGCAATCACAAGCTGGCTTATCAGGTCTTTACCTGGATTCTTGCGTACTTTGGCAAACCAGTCGGTCAGGTACTCGGTAAACTCCTTCGCATGCTGCTCAAACATCTCCGCGTGATCCGAACTTGATGCATCAATGATCGAATTGGACCATACGCGGAACTTGTCCTGATCCTCAACTGGTACACCCAGAATCTCGCTTATGACAATAATCGGAAGTGGAAAGGCATACTCATCAATCAAATTCATTTTATCTCTGGAGCCTATTTTGTTCAGCAGATCATCGGCGATGTCCTGGATGTGGCTTCTCATATCCGCAACCAGTTTGGGCGTGAACGCTTTCTGTACAAGTCCTCTCAGGCGGCGATGATCCGGCGGATCGGAGAATAGCATATTATTCACAAAAACCGTTTGATTTTCAGGTCCATATCGTTTGGCTACATCCTTACTGAAGCGTTGATCCTTGAGTACTTCGACCGCATCCTCATACCGGGTTATAATCCATCCGAACTCACCATGAGGAAACATGACCTTGAAAACAGGGTCTGTCTCTCTCAACTTTTCGTACACGGGGTAGGGGTTTTGAGTGAATTCCTTGGTAAAGAATGTCGTTTGTGACGTTTCATTCGTATTCAATTCAATTCTCTCCTCTCATCCAAGAGCTCAAATATGAAGTCCTTTGCTAAAAGGATCATATGTATGCTTCTTCGGCTTGATACCTAAAGCCTGCACCTCTACATATTCAATATGAAGAGCGTAGAAACCTTGTTTTCATAGAAATCGGTTTTCCTGTGGATGAGCATAGAAGAAGACAAATCCCATGGAGAGTAAGATTTTATTGGAAGGAGAAGGAAAGTACAGACTGAAGAGAGAAGCAGTAGTGAATCAATACGAGTGAAAATTACAAAATAAGGAGCAATCTATCATGAATCAAACACGGCTTCCTCTGAATCGTCACCAGATTCCCGCGAGTCCGCTTGTATTAGGCTGTATGCGATTTGGAGGCGAGTGGGACGGACTTCCGATCACCGATGATCTTGTACTTGAAGGTCACCAGGCCGTCGAGGCAGCTCTTGAGATCGGCATTAATCATTATGACCTGGCTGATATCTATACCCGTGGAAAAGCAGAGCATGTATTTGGACGAATCCTGTCCGAGAGAAAAGGATTGCGAGATCAAATCATCATTCAATCCAAATGCGGCATACGTCTTGCCCTGGAAGACGAGGGTCCGCAGCGCTACGATACATCTGGTGCGCATATTCAAGCCAGTGTTGACGGTATTTTATCTCGGCTTGGCGTGGAGTACCTGGACATTCTGTTACTTCATCGTCCTGACCCTCTCGCGCATCCTCAGGAGATTGGTGAAGCACTGGCGAAACTCCATCAATCCGGAAAAGTCAGACATTTTGGTGTATCCAACATGGGTTCGGAACAGATACGTCTGCTGCAGCTTAATAGTTCGGTGCCTCTTATCGTGAACCAGCTCGAGATGAGTTTGGACAAAATCGGATTTGTGGAAGCGGGTGTTACCGTGAACCGTCCACAAGCCAAGGAGCAAGTCTTCCCTTATGGTACGATGGAGTATTGTCAGGCCGAGAATATCCAGCTGCAGGCTTGGGGCCCACTTGCGCAAGGGAGATTTACCGGCAGGGTAGTCGAAGGTCAGAGACCCGAGATTGAACATACCGTCCAGGTCGTGAATAAAATTGCCAAGGAACGGGGCGTAACGGCTGAATCCATTGTACTCGCCTGGTTAATGAAACATCCAGCAGGCATTCAACCTGTGATTGGTTCAATTCGGCCGGAACGTATTCGAGCCTGCCGTGATGCTACCCGGATTGAACTAACGCGACACGAATGGTATGAGCTATATTCAGCGTCCTGTGGAAGAAGAATGTAAGCAGGAGACATATGGATTGCACATTAGCGGAAACATTTTTTTCTTAAGCGAGAGTGAAACACAGGCCGGCGGTCTGTGTTTTTTATGTGTCTCTTTATTGATAGATTCAATACGGGTATTAGTCGTCTAATGAATACATAAATGTGCTATATTCCATGTCCATAGACTTAGTTCAGAGTTCTGATAAGAGGGACGTTTCAACCATTTTTCCCGGTTTCTAGGGTGGTTGAGAAACCACTGTGATAAAATAAGAGGAATAAGAACATACGATCTGTTTTGTGGAAGGAGATTAAGGATAACGATGGAAATACTTAAGCCGCCGGCTGAGACATTATATGAGACTGAATTACGCGCACTTCGGGAGGAAGACAAGGGAAAACGGCCCCCCAACTGGCTATTATCTCCCGCATATGTGCGAGATTTCATTATTGGCAGGGACAAACCCGCCATGTTGGATGGGGAAGCCATACCGATTACTCGTAAATTTTATGGGAATGACGTCTTAATTGAACGTGCGGTGGTAACGCTCGCGGGCAATCGTGGCTTAATGCTGGTCGGAGAACCGGGAACTGCGAAGACGATGCTCAGTGAGCTGCTGACAGCTGCGATCTCGGGAACCAGTCTGAACACCATTCAAGGTACGGCAGGCACAACGGAGGACATGATCAAGTATTCTTGGAATTATGCGATGCTGCTTGATAAAGGTCCTTCGGAAGCAGCTCTTGTTCCAGCCCCGTTATACAGCGGCATGATGAAAGGCATTATCACCCGTTTCGAAGAGATTACACGTTGTCCGGCTGAAGCACAGGATAGTCTGATCAGTATTCTAAGCGACAAAGTCATGAGCATTCCTGAGCTGGATGGTGGCGTGCTGTTTGCCAAGCCGGGGTTTAACGTGATTGCTACAGCGAATATTCGTGATAAGGGTGTTAACGAGATGAGTGGTGCGCTGAAACGTCGTTTCAACTTCGAAACGATCAAGCCGATCAGCAGTGTGAAGATGGAAGCGAAAATTATTGAATCCCAGGCACGAAGCCTTTTATTACATAGCGATATTGATATCGAAATTAATCCGGATGTAGTGGAGCTTCTTGCGACCACATTCATGGAGCTGCGTACAGGCATGAGCCGCGAAGGTTACAAGCTGGACACACCACAAGCTTCCATGAGTACTGCAGAAGCCGTTTCCGTATACGTTCAGAGTGCAATGACTTCGTATTATTACGAGGATAAGGGAATTGCATTGGATCGCCTGGTTCAGAACATGCTTGGAACCATTGCCAAGGAAAATGACAAGGATCTGTCCGTTCTGAAAGCCTACTTCTCCAAGGTTGTGAAGGAGCGGTCCAAAGAAGAGGGAATTTGGAAGGACTATTATGAGGAGAAAAAATGGATCGGGTAGCGCCACTAGTGGAGCCGGATGTTACCGAGTTACAATCCCTCTTTGAGTCTCAGGTGTATAACCTGAACAATGGTACGGTTTATTTTCCGATAAGGCATCATAGTCCGGTTTGTTCTTATCATTTGTTACAACTGATCGAGGCATATCAGCCGGACATTATTCTGATCGAAGGACCCGAGAGCGGGAATCCATATCTCTCCGTGTTGGCTGATGAAGCAACGATCCCTCCGGTCAGCTTGTATTATACCTATGAGAGCGAGGATGACCGTGCAGCGTGTTACTATCCGATGCTGCGTTATTCCCCAGAATATGTAGCGTTACGTGAAGCTTCAAGGCTTAACATTCCTGCACAGTTCATTGATCTCGATTACTATCATTTCGCTAATAAAGAGAAAACGGAACAGCATGAAATATCTGTTCAGGATGAGACGCTGTTGGCCAGTTCGGACTTCATCAACCGTCTGTGTCAAAAAATGAACTGCCGCAGCTTCGACGAGCTATGGGAGAAATTGTTTGAGATCGGCGGCCTAGAGAAATCCACACAGGAATTTGTGCAGGATGTGTTCACCTATTGTACGTTATCTCGTATGTGTTACACAGCAGATCGGCTACACCGTTCCGGTGATCTTGTCAGGGAAGAACACATGCGAAACTGCATCCGTGAGGCTTCCTCGAAGTACGATCGTCTGCTCGTTATAACAGGTGGATTCCATACGTACGGGCTACTGGGCTTGGAAACAGACTCTGCTTCGCAGAAGTTCTCAGACAAGCCTGTGAAGAAGAATATAAGCTCTGCAACCAGGAATTCGGTACATCAGCAGATGTATCCCATGGCGTACACCTTTGCAGAAGCGGACCGTCTGAATGGTTACGCGAGTGGAATGCCATATGTGAATTACTACGACATGATCTGGAGCGAACTGCTCCGCAAGAAAAGTACCGCATACAACGTAACGGCAGTAAATCTGCTGTCCAAGCTTACACGTGCACTCCGTAAGGGGCATGAGCACGTATCGACCAGTGACGCGATTGAGGCATACAGCATGGTTCAGGGGCTTGCAGCACTTCGGGATAAAAGAGAAGGTGGAGTCTATGAGCTGATGGACGCTGCGACATCTTCCTTTGTCAAAGGCGAGCTTACACTGGCTACAGAAAAACCGCTGCAAGAGCTCCAGCTTCTTCTGACCGGAGATACCATAGGAAGTGTGGCCCACAATTCATTCAACATTCCGATTGTTGAAGATTTCAAAGGCCGCTGTGCGATAGCGAAGCTGCAGATTCGTACGACCGGTCAGCATAAGAAGGTCCTTGATCTATATGCCAAACCAGGGCATCGGCAGCTTAGTCAACTGTTCCAATGCATTACCTATCTGGTTCCCGAATTCGCGAAACGCCAATCCGGACCAGACTGGATTGCCCAGCGAGATATGAATCTGGTCAGGGAAACCTGGATCTATACCTACTCATCAAGGATTGAAGCCAGATTAATCGAAAATTCACTTTATGGGGGTACCATTCAGGAAGCAGCAACCCGAAAAATGGCGGAACAGATGCAGGATATTCCGGATCATCATAGCGGTGAGCTTGCTAGATCCATGCTCCAGGCTCTGCTTATGGGTTTACAGGATACGGCTGCTCAATTGTATGATCAAGTCCGTTCAGCACTGAGGAAAGATGGAAATTTCCTATCTCTATGCGGCAGTCTTCACATTCTGGACCGAATTCATCAGCACCGAAGATTACTTGGATTATCGGATGACAGCCATCTTCCCGAGCTGGTTGCCGAAGCCTACAATAACGCAGTGGACAAACTACTGCAGCTCGCGAGAACCAATCCTGATGAGCATCAGCCTGTTATTCAGGGGCTGAAGCTGCTTGCGATGCTGGCGGAATCTTCCGAAGAACGCTACCGCGATGAAACCTTCAGAGCTCATCTGAATGAACTGCTGGCAGATCACAACCTTCCGGCACAACTCGAAGGTGTATGCCTGGCCATTTCCTCGGGACTCGGTGATCGGGCAAGGGAAGAGATCGTTGATCGTGCTCGGGGATACATTCGCGGTACACCGGATCAAATGCGGCAGACAGCATTGTATTTACAGGGCGTGTTTTCCGTGGCACGAGATGCATTTTTATATGAAGATCAGCTGCTATCCGAGCTGAATTACATGATAGAGCAGCTGGATCATGATGATTTTATGTTAATGATCCCGGAACTACGGCTAGCATTCACTTACTTTACACCTATGGAGACAACACTGATTGCGGATCGGGTTGCGAAGCTGCATCATGTTCAATCCGAAGAGATGGCGATACCGGGGATCGACGAACACACACTGATTCAGGTGAAATCCTGGGATGAAGCCATCCGGAAGGAGTTTGAGACATGGAAGCTGATCTGAACAGAGGGGCGAGAACTCCTGATCCATTGAAGTCCCTTCCTGATTCCAATCAGGCTGAAACGCTGAACCGATGGCGATTGATCCTGGGTGATTCAGCTGAAGAAGGCTTATCGAATACGGATGCATACGACGCTGAGCATTTCAAGTATACCGAAATCGATGAAATTCTGGGTTACCTTTACAATCGGGAATACGGCGAAGAACAAGGATACCGGAAAGAAGGAGGACGCGGCTCCTCTAATCTTACGGTTCCCAACTGGTTGCATAAGGTTCGGGAATTATTCCCCAAGCCAACCGTGGAGCTGCTGGAGAAACAGGCACTGGATCGTTATGGCCTTACAGAGCTGTTAACCGACAAAAAACTGCTGGAGTCTCTCGAACCCAACATGAACCTGCTGAAAAACATCATGCAATTCAAAGGACGAATGAAAGGGGACGTCCTGCGGAGTGCGAAGGAGATCGTGCGGACTGTAGTTGAGGACCTTCAGCGTAAACTGGAGTCCCAGACCAGAGCCAGCATCATGGGAAAACGCAGCCGTTACACACCAAGTTCCATAAAGTCCCTGCGTAATCTTAATTTCAAACGAACCATTACCAAGAACCTGAAAAATGTGGATCGAGTAAACCGCAGATTGGTGATTGATCGTCTTTATTTCGACGGTAATATCCAGCCGCATAACAAATGGAACGTCATTATTGCTGTTGACGAGAGCGGCAGCATGATGGACTCGGTCATTTACAGCTCAGTCATGGCTAGTATCTTCTATCGTTTGAATGCGCTGCGCACCCACTTGTTTATTTTTGATACCCAGGTTGTCGATCTGAGTGACAGGTTGGATGATCCGGTTGATATTCTTATGAGTGTACAGCTGGGTGGAGGAACTCATATTACCAAGGCCCTGCGTTATGGCGAGACGTTGATAGATAATCCTGGCAAAACGATCTACATCCTAGTAAGTGATCTGGAAGAGGGATATCCGATCCAACAAATGTATAAAGCGTGTAAGGATATTATGGATGCCGGTTGCAAACTGCTTGTGCTCACGGCACTCGATTTTAATGGGGATACCGTCTATAACAAACATGCCGCACAAACCTTAACCAATATGGGAGCACATGTCGCCGCAATTACCCCTAACGAGCTTGCAGAATGGATCGGTGAGATTATCACGTAATCAGTTAATAACCAGGTTTTTCACCCAAAAATTAAGGAGGAATGTGTAATGCTTACTACAGATCGCGCTGTTGAGGCGTTAGTTGAGAAGTTTGCTGAGATGTGCTCGAAGGATTACTCCCTAAAAACAGATCGGAGTCAGGAAATCATTGATTATGTGCTGGGAAACACGGACAAGTTTCCTGAAATGATCGGGAATTCCAGCCATTATGTCTACTATACAATTGATGCGCTCATGAAACTTGCCAAGAAAGATGATGGAGATATATTTTTCCGGGCAGGGGCTATCGTCATTCACCTGGAATCTCACTACTCCAGACGCAATTCGTGGGCTACGGATGGCTTCACCATTTGTCTCGGCAATGACTCTGAAGCCTACGGCTTGAGTGGAAAGAGCAAAAGCCCGGATCGGATCGGTGGTCTTCTGTCCCGATTGGAGAAAATACGTCAGTTTGCCGGAGAAAAGGAAATTGTAGATGAGCTCAAAAGCAGGCTAAGCCGTGTGCAGGTATTTGTTGAGTCCAAAAAAGGCAACGGATATGGCAACCATGAGCGAGAAATAATCGACGCCTTGCTTCTCCTGAAACTGTATTCCAAACTAAACGGTGTTCCCTCACAGGCAGCACAGTTGCAATTACTAAGCAACCACCTGCCTGAGTTACTTCAACTGGTCGTTGCTGATGATGCAGCGCAGCTGCGCCCGACGTTACATAAGCTTATGGAGCCACTGGTTGTGTGCTCCATGCAGAGCCGATCTAATCGGTCTGTGCATGATCTGAAACCGGAATTTCTTCAGCAAAAACGAAATCGCCTAATGGAAGAGCTGTACCCGGACACTGTATTGAATAAAAAAGATCAATTGTCTCAGAATGTGTTCCATCAGACCATGATCTTGATAAGCAGCTCGTTATTATATCTGATCAATGTCCATGGGGGAAAGGACCGTTTCCTCGAAAACAAAGGCGAAACGGGTCAAGCTCTATTGGAGGCAATTACTCAGCTGCATGAAATCTATCCGTTTGAGACGCGCATGTATCTGATGAGCATGGATTCCAGAGCCAAAAATGCCGACGTGCTGCTTGCTGGTCTGCTTCCTCTGGATGAACCATACCAATTGATCGAGCTGATGAATAACGAATTGAATATGTTTACGATATCATGGCAGTCGATCCAGTCGGCCATCATGAGTGATCCGGAACAATCCGTACGTGCTTATCATATTCTCAAAACCCCATACCTCAAGCTGGTTATCCAAAAGATAATGGAAGATCACAGTAGAGAAATTCCTGATGCGGACGGTACCATTGAACAAGCCGTCTCTGCAGTACTCCGGGAGCCATTGGAAGGTGGTCGCAGTGGTCTTGCCATCGCACGGTATCTCGAAGGTCAGACATCATTTGAAGAATACTGGAAAGACTCAAACAGCCGTAGTCTGTTTAACAATCTCAATCGTGACAAAAAACGTATTCAGAGTCTGATGGCCATCAGCTTCCTGCCAGTGGACTCAGAGGCAATGCGCCGGTTTGTCATTTTGGCTACCTATCCGGAGTGGACGCTGGATATCGTCTCAGATATGTATCGTTCCTACGCTTTCAGCGGAGAGAAGCTGCTGCAGTGTTATGGGCAAGATCCAGAGGTACAGCAGGGTAAGCTGTTGACCAGTTTGATCTCGCTGAACGGCATGACCGATTACAGATACAAAGCAATGCCTCAGGATGAGTACCGCCGGATTATTCAGCAAAATCTGGACTATGCTCTGGGACAGTATAAAAAGCTCCCAACGGACACACGTATTTTAATTTTGGAGATTACCTTCGAGCAGCGAAGTGAACTCAAGACGGAGAAACTTGCCGAGGCGATTCGCGCGGGACTGCAGGATTCATCCAAAAAAGCCAACAGTCTCGCATTATCCGAATTCAATCGTGTACCTGATCCGGAACTCTTTACAACCATCTATCGTTCAGAAAAAAAAGCAAGCGTGAAAGAAATGGCGCTTAGCGCAATTCGCAGCCTGGACCATAATAAAGAGCTTTATCGTGAGCTTCTGGAGGGTGAGAAGTCGGCGGAATGGAAGAACTTGATTCAAATTCTGCTGGATACCGCAGATCAAAGCCCGGAATATGCCCATGCTGCACTTGCTGATCAGGCGGATGCCAAAAAGCTGGCTAGATTGGGTTGGTTATCCCTGAAGGACTTGCCTTCTCTTATTCGTTCGGAAGACAATCAACCTTTGGATGATCGAATCAAGCAATATATTTTGGTCCAATCGGTAGATCATACATCTGCACCTAACGAAAGGCTGAATGAACTGCGGGAGTATGTAGATGAAGAATCGTTATCTCGATTCGCAACTGAGCTGCTCCAGTTATGGATTCAGGACGGTGCTCCTGCGAAGGAAAAATGGGTGATGTATATCTCTGCGCTCTTTGGCAGTGTGCAAATCGTTCACATCCTAACGCCTCAGATTAAGGAATGGACCGAAAACAGTCGTGGAGCTATTGCGGCAGATGCGGTGAAGGTACTAGCTTACCTGAAAGATCCATCTGCTCTCATGGCCATTGATAAAATTAAACGCAGCGTCAAGAATCGTCAGGTGAAAGGCGCGGCAGAAGAAGCACTGCAGCTTGCGGCCGACAACTTGGGACTTACACCGGAACAATTGGAAGATCGGCTTGTAACTACGCTTGGTTTTGACGAGTCAGGAACGTTGAGGCTGAGTTACGGTGAGCGTTCATTCCTCATTAAAGTGAATGGAGATTTGCAGGTCGTCGTTCTGAACGAAGAAACAGGTAAAACAGTGAAAAGCTTGCCTGCACCAGCGCAGAAGGATGACGCAGAGCTCGCTGCACAATCCAAAGCACGTTTTACCCAGCTGAAGAAAGATCTCAAAACAATGGTGGGCATTCAAGCACAGCGCCTGGAGGAATCATTGTCCAAGCAGCGTTTGTGGTCTTCTGAAGAGTGGAAGGCACTCTTTGTTGAAAATGTAATCATGCAAAAATTCGCTGTAGGTCTGATCTGGGGCACCTATGAAGATGGTCAGCTGAATAGCACCTTCCGCTATATGGAAGATGGCACCTTTAATACGGTGGATGAAGATGAATATGAACTCCCTCTGAATACACTGGTAGGACTTGTACATCCGCTTGAACTTGAAGCATCCACCCTGGACGGCTGGAAAACACAGCTCGAAGACTACGAAGTGAAGCAGCCTTTCGAGCAGCTTAACCGAGAAATTCACCTGCCTGAGGAAGAAGACAGCAAGCTTGAGGAGTACTCCCGACTTCCGGAATCGGAATTTTCACCGACGGCTTTCCCGAAAGCACTGGAGAAATTCGGTTGGATCAAAGGGCCGGCAATGGACGGCGGCTGGTATCATGAATTTTACAAGGAGTACGATGAATACGTAGCGGAACTGCGTTTTAGCGGTACCAGTATCACGTATTATGAGGGGATGGACGATATTACGCTTGAATCTCTCCAATTCTTCAGACCGGAGAACAAAAAAAATTATTACTACAGCAATAACAAAAGCATTGCTCTGGGTCAGATTCCGGGACGCGTCTTCAGTGAAACGCTCTACGATATCCTAAGAGCAACGGGGCGTTGATTACGTGGGTGAATTCGAACATAAATTCAGGACATTTTCCAAATTGTGCACGGAAGACTACCTCATCAGGCATGCAAATAAGGGATTGTACAAGCGGTCTTTGAAAGATATCGATAACGGTGTGAGTGTGCAATACACGTGGAATGAATCTTCAGTCAGCTGTCAGTTGAGTGATGGAACTCTCTGTACGCTGGAAAGTACGCTCGATCGCTGGGACTGCTCCTGTCCGTCAGATCACATCTGCAAACATGTTTTGATCTCGATTCTGTATTATCAGCGTGAACATCAGACGGATGAAGAGGTCACGGGGCAAGACGTGCTGGCGGAGGCAGTTCCTTCATCTGAAGCGACTGACCATAATTCAAAATCCAGTTCGATTGCTATGGATACCGTGGAGTTAACACCAGGTCATGAATCCCGTTTCCGCTGGATGATAGAGTCTGATCTGTCTACGTTAATCCAATCGTATAGCTCCTCGATGATCGAAGAGGTTTGGTTCCGGTTGAAGTATCCCGAGCAGATCGAAGTTCTGGAGGATTCTCTTCTTACCGTGCGGCTTGTAAGACAAGACATTGAGGTTTCATTCACCCAGGAACCCAGTCTCGCGAAGGCACTGTGTAAGGTTAAACAAACGGCTGGAAATATGGCGAAGCTGGAAGCCTTGCTTCGATATCGCAGACAACAACATGTGGACGATGAGAATGTCTTAAGTGGAAGAGTATATGATACCAAGTTCTCCATTCAAACCGTCCGTGAATGCCGCAGCATGCTTGCCGATCTGTTAAAAACGGGGCTTGCTAGGCTTCCACAGTCCTATATGGCCCAGCTGGAGACGCTCGCTGTAGCTGCGCATAGTGGCAACCTCCCTGATGTTGAACGAAGTTTACGGGGAATTCAGGGTGAATTACAGCTATTCTTCAATCGACATATTCGGTTCTCCATGCAAACCATGCTTGATCGGGTGTCCAAGCTGTATCTCGCATTGCAGGTCTTGGAGCAAGAGCGTACTTCTGCTTATATGCAGAGCCAGCTTATTGGCAGTTTTCGCAGTAAGTATTACACCGTTCCGCAGTTACATCTGTATGGTTTAGGAGCAGATGCATGGGAAACCAGGTCTGGTTACAGGGGGATAACGTACTACTTCTACTGTTTTGAAGACGAAGAAATATACACGTACAGCGATGTGCGCGCTGTTTACTATGACGATAATTCATTTTCCTACGCAGAGCATTATGGGGCATTTACGCCATGGCTTACCAATGTGACCTTCCGTCAATTTGCCGGGGAAGAGCTGCAGTTCCAAACGGTAAAAGTGAACAACGACCGCAGGCTCTCTTCAGGGGAGGGTGCGAAGCTGGAACTTATGACGCGAACGAAAGTGGAAGATGTGAATCTGGGCAAATACATGCAGGATGTTCCTTCTCTACTTCTTGAGGATTCAAGGACATTTGAGCTATTTACCAACCCGAAGGAGCGTTTTGCCATCCTTCGGGTTGCCCGGATCGTAGATCACAGCTTTGACAAACGAACTCAACAACTTATCCTTACCATTGAAACGGAAGAAGGGGAACTGCTTCCTCTGACGCTTCCTTATTCCATGGACTGGCAAATGATGATCCAGCGTCTCGAGTCAGGATATGGAGCCGCCTCGCTTGAACACTTTTATGCTTTTGTTCGAATGGAACAGAGCACATTGTACCCGATTAGCTTTCTGAAGGGACAACGGGTAGTCAGCCTGAAATTGGATATAGGCTATGGGAGGTCGGGTAGACTTGGAAGACTATAATCAGTTCATGCAGCAGATCGGCGGCTGGACAGAAGAATTGCTGCTGCGCGGGATATCCCAATTTACTTTGAAGGATGTAGGCGTGTTAGCACAGTTTCTTGTGGAGATCAAACGGTATCAACTGACATTCCTTGAGGAAATTGTAGGGCTATTGATAACCGAAGGACGCCGCCTGGCTCTCGGTAATGGTAACGAGGAACTTCTGCTGAGCCATTATTGCCGCTTAACCAAGTATGTACAACTAAGCATTCAGGAATCATCCTGAAGCCATGCGAAAGATTTGCAGAAGCGAGTGCCTCTGCAAATTTTTTTTGTGGAGAGAGCGTTATTTGGTTAACTTTTTACTTACGGGACCTATTCAAATACGTATACCATGCACCATGCTTCTCACAATTCAGTAGTAATATTCGCTTAGATGTCATATCCCGGTTTATGATGCATACCATTAGGCGAATGCGGTCATAAGGGAGGAAACAGACATGTCGATGAGCGAGCCACTATTAACTCAAATCGTAAAACAACTACTTCCGGCCGGCGCTAATGTCGTCACTATACTTAAACCTGTCGAACATCCAGCCATATATGCGGCAGATCTCACCGGAGACGGGATGCCGGAGATCGCTGCGGTTTATAAACTGGATGGAGAATTAACCTTGTTGATTTTGAAATTTGTGCAAGGACAATGGACGAAGATGTCGGTCACCAAAGGATTGGGGTACAACGCAACCTTGCTGACAGCTGCACCTGTAACATCTACGGCAAGAAACAATCTTATTGTCGGCTGGCAGCTCGGTTCCATCTGGTCCAAACTTGCTGTATATGAGTGGACAGATGCAGGCTTAACGGACGTAGCCCCAGCGGATCTATATTTCAGTCATGCCGAGATTATTGATATGCCCGGTCAGCATGGAAGAGACGGAAAAGTGGAGATTGCGCTTTGGACGCATGATACCGGGGAGGCTTATCAGGTTGATATTATCCGGTGGCAAAATGGGAAATGGGTACCTGCCACAGACGTATACATGTATTACTTTCCCAAGGTTGTACAGTACTACGAACAATTAACTCAGCATTATCCGGACTACACTTTTTACTGGTACTATCTTGCCGACGCCCAGTATCGCGCCGGGTTATTACCGGCTGCCCTGATTTCAGTTCAAAAAGCGCTAAGTTTCAACGAACCTTACCCATCGCGGGAAGCGCTGCTTGAATTGGAGAAGCAGATTAAACAGGGTATGGGAGGTAGTCATGTACGTGAAACCACCTGGTTATTCCCCATTTCGGTAAGAACGATTCAGGGAACCCGGTGGGGCTATATGGATGCACAGGGTCGGATCCGGCTGGAGCCTGTACTTGATGACGCTCGTGATTTTCAGCCGAATGGCCTGGCTGTCGTTGTGAAGGATGGCAAGGCTGGTGTGATTAATCTGAATGGCCAGTATGTTGTTCAGCCTGTATACGATTCCATTAATTCATTCGAAGAAGAACGGGCAATTGTGATTGATGCTCAAGGATTTAAAATGATCGATGAACAAGGTCATGTGCTTACGAAACGGGCTTATCCTTTTATCGCAAATATGAGTGATGGGCGGGCGCTTTTCTATGATACTTCCGGAGGTCAGGCAGGTGGAGATGTCAGTCGTTATGGCTACCTGGACGCTGCTGGCAATGAGGTGATCCGAGCACAATTCGTATCAGCCTACGATTTTAACAACGGAAAAGCGGTTGTTCAGATCAAAGACAATGAGTTCGCACTCATAGAGCGTAATGGAAATCGACTGGCGACATACCCTTACGCGTATGTGGGACCGCTGGGAGACGGTTTACTTGCTTTCCAGAAGGAGACACCCGGAAAGTACGGCTATATCGATGAACGAGGTCAGGTCCGAATTGAACCTAAATTTACTACAGCACTTCCTTTCAATGGTGGGCACGCGATTGTGAATACAGCAGAGGACTACAAATCCATGTATGGTGTTATTAACACGCAAGGGGCTTTTGTCATTCAATCGGCTTACAATGATATCCGAGATTTAGGGGAGCAGCGTTTTGCACTGGGGCAGGCCATTGATCCGGAGCAACCTTTCATTGGCTCAATGTATGCGATTGCAGATGTTAATGGCAGGAGACTAACAGAGTTCATTTACAGGGACGTGGGCGACTACAAAGGGGGGCTCGCTTCTGCATCGGATGGAAGACAGACTGTTCTGCTTGATCTGAGCGGGCGCCCAGCACCGGGATATCCCCGTGTAGAGGGTTCCGGAACACTGGAAGTCGTAGCACCGGATTTGATCAAAGCAAACGTTGATCAGCGTCTTTTGTATGTCAATCGAGCCGGACAGATCATCTGGCGGCAAAATACAATCGTTCCCCTTCAGCCACCTTACCGTGTTCGTGAAGAGAAGTATAAACCCAATATCGATTATCTGATTTATTATCCCCAGGTGGAAGGATTAACCGACCAGGCCGCACAACTGGCACTTAATTTGAAATTGAGGAACTTGTCTCAGGTCAAACCGATTCCTCCAGACCAGAAGCTGGATTACAGCTACACAGGGGATTTTGATATTACCTTTTATCAGCAACAGCTGCTTCAGCTGCAGCTTACGGGATATAACTATCCTTTTGGGGCTGCACACGGTATGCCTACGATGATCTATGCCATTATTAATCTCACCAGCGGGCAGCTGTATGAGTTAAAGGACTTGTTTAAGCCGAATAGCGACTACGTAAAAGTATTAAGTCAGATTGTAGGAGATCAGATCAAAAATGATCCTCAGTATGCTTATGTATTTCCGGATACCTATGAAGGAATTAGCCCGAACCAGCCATTTTTCGTGACGGCAGACGCACTGCATCTGTATTTCAATCCCTATGAGATCGCTCCGTACGCAGCGGGATTCCCGACATTTACGATTCCTTTTGTCCAGATCAGGGACATTATTAATACTGAGGGTTCGTTTTGGAAAGCGTTCCATATGTAATTTAAATTCATATTGTATATATGTGAGGCCATAGGCTAATTATGGCTTCTTTTTTATTCGATGATTTAATGGAGAGTTTATTTATACTATCTGAAGATTTACGCAAATAAATTAAATTAATGTCTTGGTAAAGGAGTTTTTTCAATTTAACCAGTTTGGAGGAAACATCTTGTATAATGCCGGTTTTTGGATTAGGCTCGGTGCAAGTATTGTTGATGGTATTATTATTGCGCTGCCTTTGATGGTTATCGCAGGGCTCATTACAGGAAACTTTGACAGCGATGAACCTATAGCGCAAATATTAAGTTCACTATATTCCATTTTATTGCCTGCATTCTGGAACGGGAGAACGATTGGAAAACGCATCTGTGGAATTCGAATTCGAAAATACGATACACAGGAGCCCCCTGGAATTGGAACCATGCTGATGCGCGTAATTGTCGCAGGACTTGTATATGGAATAACTTTTGGCATTGGTTTTATTGTAAGTGTCATCATGGTTGCTGTACGTGAAGACAACCGTGCATTACATGATTTTATCGCAGGTACCGAAGTCGTTTGGGACTAAACATGAGAAGGCGTACCCTGGCCAACATATTTGATGTATTCAAATCTCTTCATATTCAACTCACGTTACAGATTATGAACCTTGTTCATGGTCTGTTTTTTTGTGTTGTCAGAAGAACGGTCACAAACCCGTGCCAACACAGCAAATTCAAAACATTCCAGATGATTCTTTAGAGAATTCGTCTATCATTTTGGCTAAATGATCAGTTGCTTTCGAACGAAATCAATATGTCATTTTATCTTTTGCGAATATCTCTTGTAATGCGCTCTCCCTTACGCTGAGATAGAGCACAGACATTCCCAAAAGGTGGAGGATAAGGCCCATGAGAAGAAAAGTATTATCTGCGAGTTTGATGATCCTGTTATTAGGTACGACGATCCTGGGGTGTTCGTCCGGAGACAGTAAAACGGGCGAAGCTGATAAAGGAACACCAAGCGGATCAACGGAAGCAACCACCTATCCGATTCAAACGGATAAGACGCTTACGTACTGGGGTGAAATTAACGGAAACCTGATCGGAGTCAAAAATTCGCACAGCGAAATTCCATTCTTTCAAAAATGGCAGGAAAAAACCGGCGTGCCACTCAAATTCACGGCACCACCGACAGGTCAGGTCAGAGAATCCTTTAACGTGATGCTGGCATCCGGGGATTTGCCAGACATGCTGGAGTACAATTTCATCGGAGATTTCCCCGGTGGACCGGAGAAAGCCATCAATGATGGTTACATTCTCAAGCTGAACGATTTGATTGACGAGTATGCTCCGAATCTGAAGAAGTACCTGCAGGACAATCCGGACATCGACAAGATGGTCAAAACGGACAGTGGCAGCTACTATGTATTCCCGTTCATTCGTGGAGATGAGTACCTGCGTGTCTTCCAGGGACCCATCATTCGTAAGGATTGGCTGGATGAGCTAGGACTGCCGGTTCCGGAAACGATTGATGAGTGGACAACAACTCTTAGAGCTTTTAAAGAGAAAAAAGGCGCATCCGCTCCGTTCTCTGTAGTAAGTAAGCCACGATTCTTTAACGATTCCGGTAATGGTGCGTTCCTGGGGGCCTTTGGCGTAAACCGGGGATTCTATCAGGAAGACGGACAGGTCAAATTTGGTCCTGCGGAAGAAGGTTTCAAAGAATACTTGACGTTATTCCAGGAATGGTACAAAGAAGGTTTGATTGATAAAAACATCTCGACGGCTGATACCAAATCCGTTGACGGCAACCTTGCTTCGGGCGCTACTGGCGCTAGTGTCGGTAACGCAGGCGGAGGAATCGGCAAATGGCAGCCGCTCGTCGAAGCAAATGATCCGGATGCCGTTCTGGTCGCTGCACCCTACCCGGTGCTTAACAAAGGTGATATTCCTAAATTCGGCCAGCTTAATCAGGGTTATGCCTCGGAAGGCACGGTTGCCATCACGACGGCAGCCAAGGATCCGGAACTTGCCGTTCGCATGCTGGATTACGGCTACAGTGAGGAAGGGCACATGTTCTTCAACTTTGGTGAAGAAGGTGTCAGCTATAACATGGAAGGTGATTATCCGAAATTCACAGATTTGCTGCTGAAGAATCCGGATAAACTCGCGCCTGCACAAGCGATTTCACTATATGCCCGCAGCAGCTATAACGGTCCATTCGTTCAAGACAAACGTTATGCCGAGCAGTTCTTTGCATTACAGACTCAGCGTGATGCCATTGATGTATGGAAGAACACACAGGCCGCCAAATATAATCTGCCTTCCATCACACCGACACCTGAAGAGAGCTCCGAATACGCGACCATCATGAATGATATCAATACACTCGTCGACGAGATGACCATCAAGATCATTCTGGGCAACGAACCGGTGGATCAATTCGAGAGCTATGTCGCGAAAATGAAATCGTTACATCTGGATCGAGCGATTGAAATCCAAACCGCAGCACTCGAACGCTACAACAACCGGTAATTGTAAAAGGGGAGGGCTACAGCCCTCCCGATTGAAAAGAGGTGAAAAGTTACATCATGAGCAATCGTCAATCCTTTAGAAGCCGGTTCGTGCGCGACTTCATGATGAACAAGTATTTATACATCATGATGATTCCGGTTATTGGATATTATTTAATATTTCACTACGGTCCAATGTACGGCGCAATTATTGCCTTCAAAGATTATTCTCCGATGAAGGGTATCTTGGGGAGTGATTGGGTTGGGCTGAAACATTTTGATGAGTTTTTCAACAGTTATTATTTCTTGCGTGTTCTGAAGAACACCCTTCTGATCAGTTTATACACGCTGCTCTTTGAATTCCCCGCACCGATTATTCTGGCGCTGCTCATCAATGAAGTACGCAAGCGTACGTTCAAGCGGGTCGTTCAGACGATAACGTATATGCCTTATTTCATCTCTCTCGTTGTCATATGCGGTATTATTACGGACTTCACGAACGCGGATGGTTTAATCAACCGTCTGATCATGATGCTTGGATATGACGGTCAGGCGATGCTGCAAAAGCCGGAGCTGTTCCGTCCGATCTATGTTCTGTCTGAAATATGGCAGCGAATCGGTTGGGAATCCATTATCTATATCGCTGCGTTGATGAGCATCGACCTGGAGCAATATGAAGCAGCGAAGATTGACGGAGCGAGCCGTCTCAAGCAAATGTTTCACATTACACTACCCGGATTGCTGCCTATTATTACGATCATGTTCATTCTCCGGATGGGTAATATGCTGAATGTCGGGTTCGAGAAAATCATCCTCCTTTATAATCCGGTGACCTATGAAACAGCTGACGTTATCTCCTCCTTCGTATATCGAAAAGGATTGCTGGAATTCGGATGGAGTTACAGCTCGGCAGTCGGTCTATTTAACTCGGTGATCAATCTCGTTCTTCTGATTTCGGCGAACTATATCAGCCGCAGAGTGAGTCAAAACAGCTTATGGTGAGGTGGTAATTTTGATTAAGGAAAGCGGTTGGTTTGACCGAATCTTTATGATATTGAATTATACGTTTCTAATCCTGCTTGTTATCGTCACATTGTATCCGCTGCTCTACGTGTTATTTGCATCCTTAAGTGATTCGGCGCAGCTGTTAGCAAACAAGGGGCTCTTGTGGAAGCCGGTCGGCTTCAGTCTGGAAGCATACAAGAGTGTACTTGCCAACCCAGGTATAGCCACAGGTTTCCGTAATACATTGTTTATTCTTGTGTTCGGCGTTATCGTCAACCTGTTCATGACTGCGCTTGGTGCGTATGTGCTATCCCGCAAAAACGTGATGTGGAACAAGGTGTTCATGTTCTTTATCGTGTTCACGATGTTCTTTGGCGGTGGATTAATTCCACTGTACCTGGTTGTAAAAGGCGTTGGCTTATTAGATACATTGTGGTCGACCATTCTGCCTTTTGCCATCAGCACATTTAACCTGATCATCATGCGAACGTCATTTATGGGCATACCGGACAGCCTGGAAGAGTCAGCTAAGATTGATGGAGCGAATCACTTCACCATTTTGTTCCGCATTATTATCCCGTTGTCCTTGCCAGTAATTGCCGTGATGATTCTCTATTATGCAGTTGATAAGTGGAATGGATGGTTCTATGCATCGGTGTTTATAAAAAGCCGAGAGCTGTTCCCATTGCAATTGGTGCTTCGAGAGATTCTGATTGCCAATTCCACAGAAAGCATGTCGGCAGGTGCATCGGCTGGGGATCGCTTCCAGATCGGGGAAACCATCAAGTATGCAACGATTATGGTAGCGACGATACCAATCCTGTGCATCTATCCGTTTTTGCAGCGCTTTTTCGTGAAAGGTGTCATGGTTGGTTCATTGAAAGGTTAAATCAGGGAATGAAAGAATGGTAAGGAGGTATGACGTTACATGAGCGTATTAAATGAAGTGAACAAGGACGTGTGGGATCAGATTAAAAATAAAACCGATCAGATGCTTGCAGCCATAGGTGAAAAGTCTCCGCATGCTGCTGGGGCAAATGGCATCTATGACGATATGAGAATCGATTGGTGGACCTCAGGTTTCTGGCCGGGTATGTTATGGATTGTTTACGATATGACGGGTGATGAGAAGTATAAAGAAGCTGCATGGAATTGGGATGAGCGGCTATCCGAACGGTTTCTCGAAAACAATTACTTTGATCACGACGTGGGATTTCATTTCCTTCCTACTGCCGTAGCCAAATACAAGCTCACCGGAGATGCCGATGCCGCAAGGCGTGCCTTATTTGCCGCGAACTTCCTGACTGGACGCTTTAATATCAAAGGCAGCTTCATCCGGGCCTGGAATGGCGACATGCTGGGCTGGTCAATCATCGACACCATGATGAACCTGTCCTTGCTCTTCTGGGCGTCTGAGGAGAGCGGAGATCCACGTTTCCGTCATATCGCCAAAGCTCATGCGGATATGGTCATGAAGCAATTTGTCCGGGAAGATGGTTCCGTGCATCATATCATTCGATTTGATCCCGAGACTGGTGAACGGGCAGAATCAATAGGGGGACAGGGAGCGGGGCCAGATTCGGCATGGAGTCGTGGAGCGGCGTGGGCTTTATATGGATTAACGAACACATATCGGTATACAGAGGAACCAGCATATTTGGATGCGGCACGGCGTGTGGCGAACTTCTTCATTTCCAGCCTGCCTGAGGATCACGTTCCGCATTGGGATTTCCGTGCTGAGCCGGAAGAAGGGGAGGAGATTCCACGAGACAGCTCTGCTGGTGCAATAGCTGCTTCCGGACTGCTTGAACTTGCTGATGTACTTCCTGAAACGGAGGGCAGATTCTATGCTACGGTTGCCAAACGTATTCTGAGTTCCTTGCGGGATCATTATGGAACGTGGGATCTTCCTGAGCACGAAGGTATGCTTCTCAAGGGAACCGGTCATAAACCGGCAGGTCAGAACGTGAACGTTTCTCTCATTTACGGTGACTATTTCTACGTTGAGGCGAGTGCCAAATTAAACGGATGGACGCATCGCATTTTCTAGAAAATACGTTAAGAAAATTCCGAAAACCTTCTCATCTATTCAAAAATGAATTCAAATAAATACGCGTTTTGGCCCAGAATGCCCGATAGACGAAAGTGGTCTACTCGGGCTATTTGTGCTTGATTTGACGGGAAAAATCGGTGGTTGATACCCTTTTTGTCAATCGAATTGAACTTTTTATCTATATCCCTATTACGCTCTTGCCGTTATAATAAATTCCTGATCCAAACATAGACAATCTACGAAGAGTTGGGTGATGAGTTGTTGCTAAACATTCGATATTTGTGGCAAAAACGAGAAAGCATAATTGTGACCTGGCTTGTCTCTTACAGTGCTGTTTTGATTGTGCCGATTCTGATCAGTTTGGTTATTTACATGCAAGCGAATGAGACATTGAAGAGTGAAATACATCGGGCCAACGATTCCTTATTGAAGCAAATGCGATATACGATCGATACACAAGTTGATCTGATGAAGCGATTAAATATGGAGATGACGTGGAGCCCAAATTTGCAAACGCTAATGTATTCCAATCAGCCAGCCAAAGAGGCGCCGTACACGGCTTACCAACTGGTGAAGGAACTTCGTCTCTATAAAACATCCTACGCATCCATCGATGAATTCTACGTCGTGTGGAAAAAGGACCAATCCATTCTCCGTGCAGGTAACATTCGGGATATGCGAACGGCATTTCATACCCTGCATAACACAGGTTCAATGTCTTTCGAAGCATGGCGGGATCAAATTCTGGGTGCAGAGACAAATCAATTCGTCATACTGCCCCATCAGAATGCCGCTCCGGCGGAGTCTTCCATTGCGTACATTACACGTCTGCCTGACGATTTGAATGGTCAGGAGACCGGTACGGTTGTTGTCATGGCGGATACGCGAAGATTCCAGGAAGCAATTGAAAGCATCTCGGGTTTTAGCGATGCCACGCTGCTCATTCTGAACCAGAATAACGAGATTCTGATGAGCAATCATCCCGGGTCAGAAGAATTGAAGCCATTCATGAATGGCAAACAGGTACAATTGGATAGCGCCAAGGTAGGCAAGTCGGAGATGTTCTACATGGACTCCGCGGTATCCGATCTGAAGTACGCATTGATTATTCCCAGCAGCCTTTATTGGGAAAAGGCAGTATATGTCCGCAATTTTACGTATATCAGTATCGTGGTGAGTCTCATTAGTGCGGGTGTACTGACCTGGTTCTTCATGCGCCGGAATTACTCCCCGATCCAACAGCTCGTGGAATTACTAAAAGACAAAAATTCACAGAACGAACCTGCTGATCGGAATGAACTTCGGTTTATTCAGAAGGTCATCATGAACACACGATCGGAAAAGAATGAAATTGCCCAGCAGCTGCAGAAACATGAGCAGGTGCTGCGATCCAATATGATTAATCGGCTTCTCAAAGGCAAACAGGATACGTTGGTACCTTATGAAGATGCATTCCGTTCCTTTCATATGCCGCTCTATTCAAGTGAGTTTGCTGTGATTCTATTTGTCATCGAAAATGAAGAAAATCTCTATGGAAAGCTGCCGGGTATTGATATTAACGAACGAAACAAATTAATCCATCTCATTATTTCCAATGTGGTTGAAGAACTGGCTTCAGAGCGTCAGCATGTCGGATATGTGGCTGAAGTTGATGATATGATCGTCTGTCTTGTAAATATGAAAGCGGATTCTTCGGATTGGAACCAGGATCTTCATCATATTGCGGCAGAAGCGCAGCGCTTCCTGGAACGCTATGATATGGAGCTTACGATCTCCATCAGTGGACGCCATACGTCGTGGATTGGCATCGCCGAAGCATACCAGGAAGCAGTAGACGCGATGGAATATAAAATGGTGCTTGGCAAGAAAGGCATCATTACCTATGACGATGTCCGCAGCGAGGCTATGGCGGATGACTCCTTTGGCTACTACTATCCACTTCAGGTGGAACAGCAGCTTCTTAATTTCATCAAAGCGGGAGATACCGACCAAGCCAGCGCTTATATGAATGAGATTACAGAGCGAAATTTTGTTAAACCGATTATGTCGCTCACACTCGCACGTTGCCTGATTTTTAACCTGGTAGGTACAATGATCAAGGCCATTAATGATCTGGGGGAAAGGGATCATCAGACGCTAACCCAATACCCGCATCGGATTGAGGACATTATTGCCAGTGATACCATCCAGGAGATGCAGGAAGCTTTGCAGAACTTGCTTGAAGAGGTATGTTCCTATGCCGCTACCAAGCGCGCAACAAATGTATCACAAGAACGTGAGGATTCCCTGCGTCATCTCATTACCCAAATCACACAATATATTGAGAATAACTATACGGATGTGAATTTGAACGTTAACGCCATTGGTGAACATTTTGAGCTGAAAGGCAGTTACTTGTCCAAACTGTTCAAGAATCAGACGGGTGAGGGTCTGCTGGACTGCATTCATAAATGCCGTATTCGACAGGCTAAAGAAATGATGGAGCATAAACAGGAATCCATTACCGAAATATCCCGATTGGTCGGGTATAACGATGCAGCAACTTTCATCCGGGTATTCAAGAAATATGAAGGCATTACGCCCGGTAAATATAAAGAAATCAGTTGATTGATTTGAAAGGAGACCGGAACATGAACGTAAAGAGGAAGTTGGCATTCATAGCAAAGTTGACAGGATTCATCCTATTGCTAGGCATGCTGACTGCTTGCGATCAGAACGGGACAGATTCGGATGCCAAGCTGGATGAACGTAGCGGCTCATCAGATTACCAGACCGTCTCAATTGCTTCACCCAATAACGATTGGAAATTAACCTACTGGGCAGAATTGAATGGCAATGCCGCGAGCATTAAGTCCAGCTTCAATGAAGTTCCTTTTTTTCAGGAGTGGCAGCGAAGAACCGGAGTCAACCTTCAATTCATCCGGCCTCCCGCCAATCAGGCCAAAGAAGCGATTAATGTACTGCTTACGTCCGGAAAACTGCCGGATATGATTGAATACGAGTGGAGCAATTATCCCGGTGGGCCGGAGAAAGCGATCAAAGATGGATATATTCTGCGATTAAACGATGTTATTGATCAATACGCACCTCATCTGAAACAGTACCTGACCGAGCATCCAGACATTGATATGCAGATTCGTACAGCCAGCGGAAGTTACTACGCGTTTCCTTTTATTCAAGGAGATGATAGGCTGCGAACATATCAAGGGCCGATTATCCGTAAGGACTGGCTGGATGAGCTTGGACTCGATGTACCGACTACGATCGACGAATGGCATACGGTGCTTCAGGCATTTAAGGACAAGCAGGGAGCTGAAGCTCCGCTTACTTTCCTCGGTGTTCCGAATCCGTTGTTTGGTATTGAAGGCGGCGGTTTTATTGGCGCTTTTGGCATAAAAAAGGGGTTTTACGTGGAAGATGGCCAGATTAAGTTTGGGGCACAAGAACCTGAGTATAAGGCCTTTCTCTCTTTATTCCGTGAATGGTATGCGGAAGGACTCATTGACAAAAATCTGGCTGCCGTCGATTCGGAGACTCAGGATACCAACATGACAACAGGACGCAGCGGCGCTGGTATCTGGAATGCAGGTGCGGGGATCGGTACATGGCTGCCTATCTTGCAGGAGACGGATCCTCAGGCCAAACTTGTGCCAGCACCATATCCTGTCATGAACAAAGGAGATCGCCCGAAATTTGGTCAGCTTGCTCCCGCGATCGGTTCCAGTGGAGTGGCTATATCCAGCAACAGTCATCATGTAGAAGAAGCAGCACGAATGCTGGACTACGGATATGGGCCTGAGGGACATTTGCTGTTTAACTTTGGCATTGAAGGTGTCAGTTTTAAGATGAAGGACGGGTATCCGACGTATACCGAGACTATTTTGAAAAACCCTGATAAGTGGTCGCCGGCACAAGCGCTTGCGATGTACACCAGAGCGAGTTATTTCGGGCCATTCGTGCAGGATACGCGATATATGGAACAATACTATACTTTGCCGGAACAAAAAGAGGCGGTACAGCTATGGTCCAGTACGGATGCAGTTCTCCATCAGGTACCGACCCTGCCCAAAACCGAGAAAGAAAGCACGGAGATGTCAGTCATCATGCAGGAAGTAAACAAAGTGGTGGACGAGATGTCGCTTAAAATCATATTTGGCATTGAGCCGGTGGACGCTTTCGATACGTATGTCGAGCAACTTAAGTCATTGCAGATTGATCGTGCGATTGAGATTCAGCAACAGGCGTTAGAGCGATATAATCGCGCCGTATCCTCTGAATAAATCCTTATATTGTATAAAATGGGCATTGAAGTGTCGTTTTTGTTCATATAATTTCGTTCCCTCGTGCTCTACAATCGGTTATGACATGCTGAGTTGGCATGCACTTGACTCTTGCTTGAGCAGGATCGGAGGTGACAATAGGGTTTCTTGAAACCGCTCACATACTCTGGAATCCAAAAGGAGGAGAACGAAAGTATGCGTAGAAAGTGGCCTTTTTTACTGTTGGCATTTACGTTGAGCGTTGGATTGTCTGTACCTGGAACCCAGGAGGTTCGAGCGTCAGAGGGTGACTCACGGTCATCTATTGATCGTGTCGGTGAGAATCTGTCTCTGGGTACGGATGGCAGAAGCAGGCTCTATCCAAACAATTGGTATCCGGGATTTAAAGATGAACAGGGAAGGTTTCTGCATGACTTTTCGTATGCCGGTTATCGGCGCGGGGAAACCCAATTACCGAAAACGGCTAAGAACAAACGTATTGACGTTACCAAATCACCGTATTTTGCCGATCCTTCAGGGAATCGAGATGCAACACAGGCTATTCAGAAGGCAATTGATGCTGCTGCTTCGTTAGGTGGGGGTGTCGTGTATCTTCCTAAGGGTACATATCAGGTTAACCCTCAGGACGGCAAGGATTATTCACTACACATTCCTGCAAGTCGTGTGGTCCTGAAAGGGGACGGGATGAACAAGACTCATATCTATAATGCACAGCAAAATATGAAAAACAAGGATATTATCCGGATCGGTAACGGAGACTGGAAGAAAACCGGAATTTCAACAAAACTTCGAAAATCCGTTACCGATCCAACCGTTCTGCTACCCGTTGAAGACACAAGCGGTTTTGCGGTGAATGATTACGTGGTCATTTCATTCGAAACGACGTCAGGTTTCTTACGTGAACTTGGCATGCAAAACAAGTGGTCGTCACGTCTTGGTAAAGTAGAACCGTTATTCTATCGCCGAATCGTTGGCATAGATCCGGAGAACCAAACGATCACGTTAGATATTCCGACGCGTTATCCAATGAAGCTGCGCGATGATATTACGATTAGTCAGACCGCAGACCCGATTGTCGAGGTAGGGTTGGAAGATTTCTCGATTGCAAACATTCAAAATGCAAAGTCGGGGCTCGGTGAAGATGACTTCAAAGTCGTTGGGACTGCTGGGTATGAAGCCGACAATGCTAAAGCAGTCAATGTGATTGCAGTGGCCAACAGCTGGATTCGAAATATTAACACCTATAAACCAGCTGGCAATGCAGATTATCATCTGTTATCCAAAGGGATTATTCTGGATCGTACGAAGAACGTTACTGTGGATCATGTAACCATGCAGTACCCGCAGTATCGTGGAGCGAATGGGAACGGTTATTTATATCAATTTATAGGCAATGATAATCTCATTAAGAATAGTAAGGCAATTGGAGCTAGACATAGCTTCACCTATGCCAACTTCTCTGCGAACGGGAATGTGCTGCAAGGTTCGTATTCTGAGAAACCTTCACTATTGACTGATTTTCATATGTACTTGAGCATGGCGAACCTGATCGATAACCTGGTCGTTAACGGGGACGGGATCTCTGCCATTACACGGGATTATGGATCATCCGAAACGAATCGTCATGGGGTGGTAACCACTGAAAGTGTGTTCTGGAATACGACCGGTCAGGCGGCACACCCTAGTAAATCCGGCGTTATTGTAGAATCAGAACAATTCGGGAATGGATATGTCATTGGAACAAAAGGAAAGGACACCGGCGTGAACGTCAACATTGTGGGTTCGATTCCGGATGCAAATACGCAGCCATTCGATATGGCGGAAGGTATTGGGGAGGGCGATCGTTTATCCCCGCAAAGTCTATATAAGGATCAGAGCAAGAAGCGAATCAAAGATATTCATCTGGGGCTTCAATCCCTGTTGGTGAATGGCGAAGCTATCGGAGGGATGCAGTTCTTAAGAACGGATTACGTTCATACTTTGCCTTATGGCACAACCAAAACACCGATCATCTCTGCAAAAGCTTATGACAAGGATGCAAAGATTAAAATTAAGCAACCGCAAGAGACTAATGGAACTGGAGAGATCACTGTATCCTATCGGGGTCACAAAAAGAACGTGCGAGTTAAGTTTAAGGTTGCTGAAGCACCCGTACTTCCAGAGAATATCTCCATCATTCCCAATAAAACAGTACCCGGCTGGAGAGTTGCAGGGAATGCGATCAGCGCAGGCGGAAGCGGTGAATTATCTTCGTTTCTAACATTAGATAATGGTGAGATCGTAAACATTGCAGAATTGAATGTTCCTGTGACGTATACATCAAGTGATGATACGATCGGATATATGGAAGGGACTACATTTCATGCGGTAAAAGCGGGAAAGGTCGACATCATCGTGAGCTGCGTCTTTAATGGCGTAACGGTCGAGGCACAGGAGAAATTTGAAGTCAAAGAGGCTATGGCTGAACCGGAAGGACAATTCGCTGTCGTAACCAAGGTTACGGCAAGTGCAGATGATGGCAATCTGCCGATCCATACGATCGACCGTGATCCAGACTCCAGATGGTCTGCAGATGGAAAGGGACAATACTTGCAGTTGGAGCTTGAGCAACAAACCGAAGTAGGGCAGGTAAGCATTCAATTCTATAATGGACATACGCGATCCAATTATTTTGATTTGGAGATATCAACTGATGGTATAAATTACCAGAAAGTATTGAGTAACGTGGCCAGTCAAAAACAGACGGCTTATGAAACATTTGAATTTGAACCGACTCAGGCCAAATTCATTCGTTATGTCGGGCAAGAAAACGAATCCAACACCTGGAACAGCATTATTGAATTTTGGGTGCACGGGGATTAAAAATGACGTAGGATCAAGATGATAAGAATTCGATTCAGATTTAGTCTCAAATATAATATGTGCTTATTTTAAAACTGAAATGAGCGCATATTATATTTGGATAGATTGGATAGCTGAATTGTAAACAGAATCACATATTTATCCATATGAAATTGAAAATTTCTCGGGGGTTATAAATTGAAAAAGCCACATTTATCCATGTTAATTGATCGAACAAACGGTATTAAATGAGTAAAAGACAAAAAGAAAAAGAAGATAATACCGTGAATACATATGTTGATTAGTTAATCTTTAATACTGTTTCACAAAACTCGTATTTTGTACATATGTAAAATGGCATGAATCACATCATCCCAACAAGTTCTTTGACAATTTCTGACGGTGGACAAAAACTTGTACCGTTAAAGGACAAGAACTTCTACCTATTGCCGTTTACGTTCCCCTATTCCTTTTCATTCTCAATTGATCCGGTCCGGGTTAAACACAAAAAACCGGCAATCTTTTCAGATTAACGGCTTCAAAAACTCAATTTTTTCACATATGTCTCGACTGTTTTTTGGAGGATCTTATGTTCATCACTTGGATTACTCATGTTCAGCATCGCAACTTTTTGTGGTGTACACGATATCATTGATTGAATATCTTGTTTAGCGGTTTCATGTTGATTCGGGCAATTGCATTTGTTAGTCAACAACGGTTCTTTGTTTTGCAAATGATAATATTCAATGCTGCTAGATGAGCTGCTCTCATCAAAGTTGTATTTGAAAGCGACATCTGGAAACGAACGATCCCTCATATTTTCAATTTCCTTCCAAGAAGGAACACTAATTTCTTTACTTCTCTTCCCTGCGGTCTCCATCCAAGCACAGAAGAAATTCTCACAGAACTGTAAGACCAGTTTTTCAAGAATCCAGGAAAGCCCCCCCATATCAATACTTCTACGGATTTTCATTTGATAATTGACGACCTGATCAGAGAAATACTCCAGAAGCTCCCTGATTAGAAGTGGCGCTACATCAGAAATCAAGCTCGTTCTCAAAGAATTAAAGCCGTAGAAATGCTCCTCCTTTAAAAGAGATTTTCTCCAAAAAACATAAGCATATGCATAGGGACAAATTTCAGGGAATTCAATCGTTTCATTCGATTTTCTAAGCTCCATCAATTGAGTTATGCAATGTTGATGAGACTTAAGTGAACTCTGAAATAATCGGTCTATAACTTGTTGAACAGCATTAGAAGTAACTTGCAGTAAATCTTTTTGGAAACGGTTAGAGAAGTAATCCTGTCTGTGCACGGATTCTTCCGTATCAAATATTTTTATCTCTTCAGGTTCATCCGTAACTAAACGCTTTAAATTGCAATGTTGTGCATGAATAATCCATTTGGAATGCATATTTGATATCTTCATGTTTGCCTGGTTTGCTTGAACCCAACGAAGGACAGCAGGATTCATTTGATCAGGCCCTCTCCATTCGTTCCAACTGGACATATGAAAAGTAGCAAAGGCATATCCACACTTGCACTGAAATGCATGCTCTAACTGTCTATTCGACAACAAGAACGGTATCGTTGATCTGCAGTTAGGACAAGCATTATTCAATTTGAGATCATGAAATGCGCATTCATCGAGAAGTTTAAACTGATGCAGCCAAGAATGATACCCCCCCTCCATACACTTCGAACACCAATGCAATTCACGATGAAACCAATGCTCCCACGAACTGAATATTCTTAAAATTGTGTTCTTGTAAGTTAAAATCCAGTGTTTGATGAAGCCTTTCGAGGTGGAAACCATTTAACTGTAACAGTTCTCTTTGCTTATCTCCAATGTGATTTTTAATGTTCTTTACATGTGTACTGCCAAAAACTTGTAGAATCTCGTTCCGACCCGTAAGGTTTACCAGAGCCAATTTTTCAAGTACAGACCAGGGCGATTCATATTCATTGATCCATTCTTTCCTCCACACGATATTCATTTATTAATCACCACTACCTGCTAAAGACATATAAATTTCTGACTCAATGTAGCCACTAAGCTTGATGGATTCTAACCAATGTTGAGCAGAGATCCATTCAAGCTGTTCCCCATGTGCCCCGTATATTTTCAGAGCGTTTTCAACAGCATACGTAAAATACTCCATAGGGATCTCAAGTTTTGAATGAACTCCATGTTCGCTGCGAAGATCTTGAAATTGTTGATAAATTAAAGCAGCATCATCTTCCAAGCGGTGCCCTTTCTCATATCCTTTAGGGAAAAAATGTCTAGTGAAGCTCCAGTCACTGTTTTCGGGATATGCAGATATTTCAGACGAATCGTAGCATCGAAGAACAGATTTGATATCGTCCAAGGAAGTAATACCGAAAAAACGATGTTCGTGTGTCATAAAGCGTCCAATGATTTGAGACTTACGTTGTCCTAGAAAGAATGTTCTTCTCGTGAGCAACTCTTCTTGACCGACACAAATCACTGTCATGCTGATTTTCGCACGATCCAGTTGATTGTATATGTCCATTAACCAAATAAAATGTGATTCTGTTAGACGATGTGCCTCATCCATAATTAAGATAACCCTTCTTAATCTAGACAATTCCGCTCTTTCTTTTAGCAAATTGACAATTTGATTCCGCATTTCTTCAGCTTTTCTTCTAGCTATAAACGGAAATTCAAAGTCATGGAGAAGATCTGCATAAAATCTCCCTTCGTTAGGAAACTTGTATGAGTTGCTGTTGGCTATAAAGATTGGTATGGGTGCATTCATAAAATGTGGCAGATTCTCCAAAGCAAATTTTAATGCAGTCGTCTTTCCTAGACGTGGACGACCATAGACAATCATTCCTGGTAATCGGTTCAGTACAATCTTTTTGAGGTTATCCATTAAACGGAGTACCTCTTTGGTCGGGAGTAAATAATGCCCTACTTCAATAGGATGTGTTCCAACAGGTATCAAGTGATTTTCCAATGTCATCTTCTCCTTTTTTAATACATCTTTGTTTTAAATTGTTTTAATAGGCGCTCATAGTTATCCATCTCATTTAGCTTTTCTCTATTCATTTGTTCTTCTCGAACTTTGTCTAATAATTCATGTTGTGCTTTTGCTTCTTCTAATGCTTTTGTTTGTTCTTCCGCTTCGTCTGTAAGCTTGTGTTTGCTAACCTCTTTCACCTGAGTAACTCTATTCGTTGTAGATTTCTTGGAATTTTCTTTACTCAATAAATAGTCAGTGTACACGAAGATAGGGTCGTCCCAAGTCGTGTAATGAATCAGCTTCCGCTGAACTAATGAATTGATCGCTCGTCTCGTTTGCAAGGAATGTGGAGTGAGTGACCACCTCCCACTAGCTGTTAAATAACCGAATTCGCTGCCATCGGGGAGATATGCTTTTATGAGACGCAGATCGTCAACATTCACATGTACAATTAACTCTTGCTTTATTAGATGGGCAGAGTTCGCAAGTTTTTCACTCCGGTATTCTACACCTTCATATTGAATGTAGGGTTTTCTCCCAGTCACTAGAGAGCCTCTTACGGTTCGATTAATTTGGGTTTGCATAAACAACATCTCCGATCGTTTCTCTTCTTCCAGGCGCCTTGGTAATAAGCCTCTTAGTTGTATCCTTTTTTCAAGAAGTTCAAGGGGCGTTTGATGATAAATCCCTCCATGTGGTGTGCCATTGTAATTTGAAATCATTACATCAACGAGTTGCAATAAATGTTCATATGTGATGTTAAAACGAAGAGCAGTCTCTTCAGGATTGTTTCTTCTAGGGTCATCCGGACCACTCCCCGTTGTATTTGGTAACCGATGAAACAGGCTTCCTGCTAAGGTTTTAAAATATCTCTCAATCACTCCTCTTCTCATTGGAAGTGCTACGGGACCAAAGTTCGGTGTGCATCCAATTAAATTTGTGAGTCGATCTTGCACCATTTTAGCGTAATGAGATTTCGCATTATCTAGACACATTACATCCCACACTGCCCACTCCAACTCAGGAAACTTTTCTGATGGAAACCCACCTGGGGGATGATAACTCAGGCCTGGGATTGTCAATTCTAGCCGTTTATGTGGCATAATTGCATTACGAGCACAGTGCATTACGTCACTTCCACCATACTCTCTATTCAGTGAAACAGAATATCCTAAAATGCTGCGAGTACTCACATCAATGATGGTAAGAATCCAGAAACGTTCAAGCGTCAAGGTCATAGGATCTCCATCTGGTGTATCGATATCTACCGTAAAAAAACCGTCAATTCGATGGGCGTCAAACTGAACTTTCTGATACGGGAATAAGTTTGAGAGTTGGTTTTGGTCTTCCTCCCCCGCTCGGTTTGCTCTATGAAATGCATCTTTACCGTATCGCGCCGCAGCCTTTCTAAAATTTTGCTCAGCTATTTGTTTAATGTAACGTTGTAGAGCCTTATACCCCATCCATTTTGTATTTAAAGGGTATTCAGAGAGAGTTATTCCCTTTTCACGGCACTGATCCACAAAGCGCTTGTGGATATGCTTCACCTTCATAACCGGCTCTAGGGAACGATTTTTTCTGCCTAAATATAAATCTTCTACCATGTCTTTAATATCCGGATGCAATTCCAAAAAACGTTTGAATTCCCCAGTTTTTTGATCTTTATTTCTTTTCTGACCTAATAAATCCAACTCGTAATTTTTTACATTTTTCTGAGGAATCAATCCACGGAAACCTAAAACAACGCCATCTAGATCATATTGAATACATCTTTGAACTAATCTTCTCAAGTTTCGAGGCGAGACTCCGGTCGTATGTTGAATACTATCTAAACTGTCTCTCCGGAAATACATTAAGACCGCATTTTTACGTTGTACAAACAATGTATGGGCAGTTTCGTTTAGTACATTCTCATCTACAGAGGGCCAAAGTTCAGGATTAGCTTGGTCGGGTTCTAATCCGTCCTGCTCATAAATTCGCGATCTGCTCATTGTCTCCAAACCTCCATTTCAAATCCGATAAGTTGATCTTCCATATTCGCTTTGATATCCCCCTCATAAAGGAGCCATTTTAGGCATAAAAGTACAGCCTCAATAGGAAGATTAGATAGTCCTCGCACAACTTCTTTAATCTTTATCCCTTCACCTGGAATAACACTAAGCACTTCCTTAGAAAAAACAGGCTTCTTACTATTAACTACTGCCATACATAACGATGTTCTGTTCTCAATTGAGTGACGACCTTTTCTTACATCCTCTTCTGTACGAACAACGTAATGTTTATTATTCATTCGGCACCATTCTCGTTGTGCTTCGATTTGCCGCTGAGTTCTCGCATGTTTTGGATGTTTAGATGTCAGTTCCTTCTTGTATTTGACTTCCACAAAAATTTCCGCCCCATCCTCTTTTAAGATCCACATATCAAAGATAGAAGTACGAAGGCGGCCATTTAAAACGTAGGAAATTTCCAATGGTTGCTCACAATATGTGATAACTTCAGGGTCCGCATCAACCAGAAGCCAATGATCGTATTCCAGATCACTATATAGTTCAACGATCCGCTTATCGACTTTATTTCCACGCGGGGTCCAATAGTTATTTCCATATTTTTTACTTCGAAGTATCTTGATGGGCTGGTACTTCATGAATTCGTTTCTACTCATCACAAGTTACCCCTTTAGATTTGTTTTCCTGTATAAACAAAAATTCAAGTTTTTATACTCATCTATGTATAATATTTGCCTTTCTATGAACATACTAAGAAGTAATAGAATGATAGAAAGGAAGAATTCGATATGTCAGAAGAAGAATTTTATAAGTGGTTAGGTGAGCGACTTCGGGATCTTCGCAAGTTAAAGAAGCAAACTCAAGAAGAGTTATGTCAGAATTATCATCTTGCTCGTTCTTCCCTTGCCAATATTGAGAGGGGAAGGCACGTGATCAGTGCGTATAACTTATATCTCTTATTACAAGTTTTAGATGCCCCTCTCGAATCACTATTGAAAAATCATCTTCAAAACAGTAATTCAACACACAAAATTTCATCTTGAACGTATTAAAGTAATGTTTTTTGGGCACACATCCTGAAAAGAGATCAAGGATGGTGTCTATATATATGAAAGTACAAGAATCCCGAGATTTAGCAATGCTATCAGAGCTCATTGACGAGTTACCTTTAGCCGTAAAATGTTTCATTGAACATAAGCTAGACCACGATCGGTCTCCTTCTTCTTTGTTAGAGTACACCAGAGATTTTCGTCTTTTTTTTAGCTGGATTGGACCCAATCTATGGCCCTATGTTACTGCGGAGAATGAACTTACGCTAGATATGTTCAATGATATAACCCGTGAACATGTGCAACAATTTTCGGATTATTTAACGCAGACAAGAAACTTGCAATATAGTTCCTTGGTTCGCAAAATCCATTCATTACGTTCGTTATTCGCCTACCTCCATATGAGATTTGAGTTTAACGAAACTCCTATTTTGAAGCGTAATGTCTTCGCTACATTCACCTTGGAGAGGCCTAAAAACCATATGGAGGTCGCACGTCATTTACAGAATAAGGTACTACGCGTCCATGAAATCCCTGAATTTGTTAAATTTGTACAGGAAGGCGTAATAGAGCAAAACAATATACAAGCTCAATGGTTCCATAATCAAAATCGCGCACGTGATGTCAGTATCGTCACCTTGCTCTTAGAGTCTGGAATTATGGTCAGTGATATTGTCAATTTGGATTTGGATGATATTAGCCTTCAGGACGGCTACGTTATCGTGACAAGGCAGCAAGCTAGCGTACGAACGAAACACCAAGTTATGTTTGGCGATAATGCCAAAACCTATCTGTACGATTACTTGAAAATTAGAACTGGCACCTATGCTCCTCAAACAGGTGAGCGAGCGTTGTTCCTGGCAAAGCCTAACGGGGAAACACAAGGTAAACGAATATCAAAGACTACGATTCAAGCTATGGTTAAGAAGTACGCTTCAAAATTTGGTGCCTCAGAAGTTACTGTACGCCAGCTCACCCATTCATTTGGAGTTCAATACGCAGCAACGAATACTGTCCGTAATATGAAACAACAATTGGCTCAACGTAATATGGATTCACTAGAGAAGTATCTTATCCTGTCGAGTCTTATTGATTAAATTCACCACCTATTACCTACGTCTTGTTCTCTTTGAACAAGGCTTTTTTTATGTTTTGAAGTGTTTTAGTTAATTTGTTTTGTAATGTTCTTCTTAAGCTGCTTTAGTTGGTTCAATCGATCGTGGTAATCATCCACTTCTTGAATGCTTCTCTTTTCTAATCTCACCAACGTAGCAACACTTACCTCTTGATATTTTAATGAAATGATCAGAATTGCTTCGTGATAGTCTTTGATATGAACGACAGGAATCTTCCATTCTCCTTGATCTCTAGCCACGTCAAACCACTGCTTTTTGATCACTTCTCGATTGGTATACATTCTTCCGTCAAACAAAATTCCTTCTGCCGTTACCGTAGCAATTTCAATACCTGCTTTGAGTTTTTCTTTCATCCTCTCCACCTCCCTTATTATTTATGTCCATTCAAAATGATATATAAACTAATCATTTGTTAAAAATAATCTATATACATTAATGTATCGAGGGTTTCGCATTGTTTAGACTAAATTAGAGGTGTGGCAATGAACGAACCTGTATTAAGATTAGTGGGACAACGTGTCCGTGAATTACGAAAAAAACAAGGATATTCTCAGGAAGAATTAGGTGAAATGGCCGGCTTCCACTTCTCCTATATTGGAGGAGTTGAACGTGCCGAGAAAAACATAACCTTGTTGAACCTTCAAAAGATTGCTGATGCACTCCAAGTTAATGTACACGAACTTTTTCATTACAGTAAGTATGTTAAAGCAGGGAATAATGACAAAGAGAAGTTAGTGAACGAGATCAATGAGAAGCTTTGGCCAATGAAGGCTTCTGATCTAAAAAAGGTTAACCTCCTCTTATCTGAACTTTTCGATAACTAGACCAAAAAAGCCGATGTCTTTGGACGTCGGCTTTTTATTGCAAATTCAATTTAAACTTCCCATCCCTGTTGGCTTCGTAAATTCATCCAGGAATACCGGTTAGATTGTTGAATCATTCTTTCCATCATATTACGTTCACTTGTTAATGTCATGAGAATGTACTTCGTCCTTACATCCAGTATTTCTAAGTGTTTTCGGACCTGAGTCATAGAAAAGTAGCCTTTGGCTGCGAATATCTTTACTTGGTCTATATCAATCTTTCCACAGCGCTGGAGTAGTTCTGATCCTCCCCATTGAAATGCAGCATTAGTATTGACGCACGGATCCGGAATAACCACACTTATCTTTCCTGCAGACAGAGGGATAGTGGATTGGCTGTTATTTAGCATCTCCTTTAGAGCAGTAACACGTAAAGCAGTCCACTGATCAAACAGCCTAGAGTAGATCCATTTTTGTTGCTTCCATTTATCTAATAAGCCGTAAATGTCATAGTTGGCCATATCATTTTTGTAGCTACTGAGTACCTCTTCATTTTGTCCTTGAGCGATCCTTTTGGGAGCAAATCGCAAGTATGGCTTGCTAGCTAAACGGCATTCCTGAAGTGAGTTCTGTTCCAACTCATTTAACCTATTCCATTTAATTCGGATAACCTTAGGAAGCACACCATGACTATCTAGTAGCTCATAAAACTGATAGTTTTCCGTAATGTACTGCTTAGTTGCAACGAATTTGCCGACGACATTTTGCGCTGTCCACTCAAATCGTTGAAATCCAAGAGAAGCCTGATATTCACTGATTAGTTGTCTTAGAATTTTTACTCTAGATCTAGAGCAACACATCTCCTCGTAGTGGGGTGATTGAACAAAATGAATTATATTATCTATGCTCACTAGTTCGTACTCCTTTTTTTAAGATAGTGAGTGGTATTGACGGTTCAAATAAAATTTATTCATCATGAGGATACAGAAAAAACAAAGAAGCTGCCAAACGGCAGCTTCTAAGATTAAACCTTTACATTTAGGAATGGGCTAGACACCATTGCTTAGATTTGTTAGTAGCTCTATGCGTCTAAATGATGTTAAGTCAAGAATGATCTACTTAAGATAAAAAAATAAAGCAAATTGTCAATTCATGAGCTTGATTCAGGAACATTTTTTTTAAAGTGGAAAACAACTTTAATTTAGCATTTTTTTGAATCAACAATCCAAAGGAATTCTCATTCTAAAGTAGTAATGGAGTAATATCAATTAACTTTTTTATTAATAAGATAGATTTCTGCCTCATTACTAGTAGGTTCTAAGGCGTCACCGTTTGGATGTAGCAGGTTCTAGACTCATTCCCTTGTTTTGCTTTGGCTGCCCACACTTGTACCTGAGATTTATTTTGTATATCTAAACGTGTCGCTACTTCACGTATACTCATACGTTCTTAGTTGACCAGCCGGACTGCCTCCAATTTCAATTCCAAGGAATACCTCCGGAATGTTTTTCCTTTTTAGCCATGAAAAAATCCCCTTCGTTTACATGATTAAGTTCATCTTAACAGATGTCTTTCTATTCATGTCTACTAAAAGGGGATAATACCATTTAAGCGCTGGTTTTTATTGAAAGTCGTTTATTTAACTTTGAGGAATGACGGTATACCATATTTCGCCTTTCGCTGGTAAACAACGGTTACTTCTCGATCAGGACCACCATCTGCCGAGGGAGCCATGATTTTCACTTTTGATTGGTCACCAACTTGCTTTTGCTTATTGCATTCTTTATTCGTTTCACTCATTTTAACTTCCCCTCTCCGAGTGATAATTTAAGGTGCAATCGTGGCAACTAGTATTTCACCATGCAAGTTGTCCCATACACTTCAAAAAAATTAGTTTTCTTACATAAGACCCTGGAACATTTTATGCTGATTATTTTGTTCACTCACAATAAGCATGTAGTTTTTTTGTGTTGTTTAGTCACTATCATCATGTAAAAGAAATTGTTGATTACCTAGCAGCAACATTTTTAATTTGATGAAATTTGATCATATATCTTTTACCCATTAAATATTCTAAAGTAACTTTATTTCTATGAAAAGAATTATCAATTTCCTCACTGTTGTGTATTAGAAACAGTTTATTAAGAATATTTACCATTTCAAAAAATTGAGAAATTTTACCTTTTCTTTTCCTTTCTGATATTTGGGTTTTATTATCTACACATTCTTCAAAATTACTTACTAAATGCTCTTGTAAAAAATCTCCACCATGAATAAATGAGCACGCTATCTTGTATTCGTTTATTATCCTATTGTATTCTATTTCGTTTAGTTCTAATTGATTTTGTTCCTTTAAATCTTTAAACGATTGTTTAGTAATATGCGTAATATTTAGTTGGTCTTTTAATATCATTCTCATATAATTTTCAATTATAGACCGCTGATTAAGATAATAATATCTCGTTTCTAATTTCAGATCATTCACTATTAAAGATAAAAAATCTGAAACTATAACTTGAATTGAATAAGTTTTCGGGTAAGCTTTTAGTATAAATTTAAAAAAAATGACTTGTTTTGATATAAACCTATAAAACTCGATTGTCTTTTGATCCATAGAAATATAATTAAAGTTGCCATTATAATTTTCCACATAAGAAATCAAGTTATCAATTTCTTCTTTACAGAGTTCAGTCCCGATATACCTCATATTTTATAACCATCCATCAAAAGTATTCTTTTTATTAGGCTGGGTAATTCTAGAGTCGATATACTTATACAGTTTTCGTTTACAGTTAAGATATTCATTTTCTGATAATTCATCAATAACCCTGACTGTTCGAGCAACAATTAAAGTTCTTGATGCTATGACATATTCTTTGAATTCTGTTTCAATAATATACTTGAGAAAATCAATTATATCTTCATTTTTACGGAATAACTCCGTTGAAAGTATCAATCTGGATATTATCCCTATAACTTTATATCTCGCAGGATTGGAATTTTTAAGTTCATTTTTATAAATAATCAGTTCGTTCATAAAACCTCCTCCCTCAACAATTATTGTATAGCTTCAATTTTCGCTATCATTTCAACCGTTATAGCAGCAATATCCTCTAAAGATGATTTATATCTTGTCGGCAAGGTACCACTATTACCGTATTGTATATGATTTACTACATGACTTACTGAGTCAAAAATATCTAAAGTATTTACAGATTTTTTTGATTCAAAATCATCCTTAATTTTTCTCTGTTTAGAATTAATTTTTTTGTTCATCATAGTATATATAATGCCTAGACACTTTAAGGGTATCATTTCGTCTTCGATTAAACTACTTACAGCTTTCTGTAATGAATCTATGCCAATTATCGAGTATCTATCAATTCTGTTTGGAATTAAATAAAAATCAGAGGCTAATAATGCACTATCTGTATATATTGTTAACGTAGGTGGACAATCAATTAAAATATAGTCGTATTCCTCTCTAAGCTTGTTTATGGTAATAAAGTTCCTAAGCCTCTTGAATAAACTGTGATCACTACTCTTATTTGCTAAGACTAGATTTAAGTCACCACATACTAGATCTAAATTTTCTTTTACATTTATTATTATTTCTTCAGCTTTAGGCAAAATAACTCTATGGGTCACATCTAATTGTGGCTTGAACAATTGGAAAATAGTTTTATTTTCTTTCAGTATCTGACTGTAAAAACTCGGTATCTCTTCAATTTCAGATTCCTCTAGTTCATCCTCAGCCTCTTCTAAAGGTAGTGAAATTTCAACTTGCATATCATCTATGATTTCTACATCATGCGAATTAGACTTGGGGGCAATTTTCTTTTCAATATATGTATCTAATAATGAATGAGTAGCGTTAAACTGAGGATCTATGTCAATCATAAGTACTTTCTTATCAGCATATCTAGCAAGATAATCAGCAATACCAATGCTTAGTGTTGTTTTCCCAACCCCTCCTTTCATATTTATGAACGAAATAACCTTCCCTTGTCTAATCAAAGTTTACCCCTCCTAGTAGTTTTCCTAACTGTTTAATTTGATTGCATGTTAAGCTTCTACTTAGTAGTCCTTAGCTTGTTAAAGTATACATTGTATATCGTATTAATTGAAGTTACTTTTAAGATCAGTTTTCAAATCACTTGTAATCACCATTTACATGTGTAGTTCCTTTGATTGATAATACCCATCTTCTTGAATTCTCCCAAAAACCAATTCATGACAGGAGGACGCAAACGGAAGTAACTCGCTGTACAGCATGTCAGAGAACTTTTGATTTTCTTATTTTAAACTTCCATTCAATGCGCTGATGGATTTTCCTGGATTTTGTGTAATTCTATTAATAACTTTTTGGGATAGGTTAATTCTCTGATAAACAATCTTGTGTTTCTAACAAAAATTTACTGCGTCTAACTTGAGTTATATGTAGTCCTCTGTGTTATTCTTATCTGCTAACACTTTCAACTAACGAAAATCTAAATATATAATTGTGATTTTTCATGCGTTAAGATATAACTGAAATGAGGTGAATAAAACATGGAAAATGTACGCGAGTTGTTCCAAATCATGACCAGACGGTTTGGTCTACTCAATAAGAATTGTTGTACTGTGGGAGGCATTGATGTATCTCCGGCTCAAAGTCACATTTTGTACGAGGTGGATCGCCAGCACAATCCCTCAATGCAGCAAATTGCTGACACTTTAGGAACAGATATTACAACCTTCAGTAGACAGGTCCAATCATTGGTAAAGCTTAAATTGCTTATGAAAACACCTGATTCCACAGACCGACGTGTATATCTACTCTCACTTACAACCGAGGGAAAGTTTGTAGCAACAACCATTGATCAGCAAATGAATGCCTATCTCGATGAAATTTTTTCGCACATGAGTGGATTTGAGAAAGAGATGGTGATTAATTCAATTAAACTATTAAATAATGCTATGCTTCAATCTGACAACTGTTGTCAACCTGTAAACGGATAAACATACACTTTAACTTGTCCTATAGTTACAGTTATTTAAGAAATCTATTATCTGGAATAAATCTATTGTTACATACAACAAAAGACCACCGAGGTCTCTCGGCGGTCTTCGTACATTAATATACTGTGTACTTAGAACGTAAAGCTTTCTCAAGATGTTCATATTCAACCTGTTCGGCAAAACTCATAAGCTCACCATTAATGACAACGGCAGGTGTAGCAAACTCGATGAGCTTATCTGACTGTATATGTGCAAAGCCTCGCTCTTCGAATAGGGATCTTAACTTCCGTTTTGCAAGCGCTCGATCCATGGGTAGGGAATAATCGTATACGTGAATTGTTACCGCATGCTCAAATGTTTCTTTTAACTTTCGCTTAAGTTCATTATATTCACTCAAAGAATCAGAATAGTCTGGAGCAGTACAGCAATCCGTAGATTCTAACTCATTTTCATCGCAACAATCTGTTGTTTGCTGACTATTTATATATGGAAAAAGTTCAATAGAGTTTTTTGTACTCAACATATATTCCTCCTCACTTTAAGATATAACTTTCATCCGATGAGTCGGTTGTGGAGGCAGCGGACTAAAACATTCGTGATACGTTTGTTCCCAGACCGTTCCCAACTCCTGATCAACGGAGGCAATCGCATCTGCCACCACTAAATCCAGTAATCCAGGTGAAGCTTCAATCCTAATGTTGAGAACGACCCGGTACTGGCTACCCTTTTGTGAATAACTATTAGTGTATATAGGGTCTGCGCCTGTTTGAACGACACTTGCCTTGACATAGCCTGTATCATTACCAGCGTGTACTTTCAGATGCGCTACGGCCATCTTTTCTCTAAAAAAGTGTCCGTTTAATTTACATAGAAGTCCATCTACCCACTGCTGAGGATCGAATGCTTTTCCATCCGGATGCTTCACGTCACCCAGCACATTCATCCACGCAAGCTTGGCTTCGCCTTCAGCATATACACTGTAATCAATATCCAAAAGTTTATGACCGCTTGGAATCGTGCTATTCCATAAATCGAGTAGGGTGGCTAAGTGAATACCTGTAGTCGCAGAGATCGGCTGTATGAATGAATTCGGATAGCGTTGATGAAGATAGGTGACCACTCTATCCATCTCTTCTTCCGTGTATTGATCAAGCTTATTTACAGCAATAATATCTGCCTCGGCCAACTGCTTTTCAAAAATATAACTAACCGATTGAGAAAATAGAAGATTCACTCCTTCTTCCTCATTTAATTCAGCTAATAATCTAGCCGGATCAACCACAATAGTCAAGGGTACCGTTGTGAACTCGTTGGCATAATTCTGTTTTAAGGGCTGAATGACCGTTGCAGCGAGATCCGTGCAACTACCAACGGCTTCACAAATGATGTAATCTGGTTTTTTTTCTACAGTAAGTTGGTTTAAATGTTCATACAGGTCTTCAAACCGACAGCAGAAACATCCCCCGGTTACTTCTTTGGTTTCCAGTCCACTGATTTGTGCGAGCTCCGTATCAATTAATTCTTTCCCTTGATCGTTGGTGATGATGGCCACCTGTTTCCCCTGCTCTTGTAACACTTTGGCCATTTGTATCATTGTTGTTGTTTTCCCCGCTCCTAGGAAGCCACCTAACAACACCATTTGGACCTTTTTCATATAAATGCTCCTCCTCTTTCATTTAAAATGGTTATTCGTGAAGCATTCTGTAAACATAAGCAGCCGTGATTGCGCCCATGGTTGTCCATACGATATATATCCATAAAAACTCCAAGTGTCCAGAGGCCAAAGCTGGGCCTAAAGAACGTGCAGGATTCATAGATGCCCCACTTACTGGACCTCCAAACATCGCTTCTAAAGCGACTGTCCCTCCTATAGCGATTCCAGCAAATGATTTTGATGCTTTTGCATGGACTGCAGAACTTAAAATGACCATCATTAAAATAAAGGATAGAATGAATTCCAAAATGGCACTTTGCAACCAGTGCCCTGAAGGAAGCGTTGCCCCCAATCTCCCTACATTACCAAACATAAATAGCAAGGTAAGGCTCGCTGCATAGGCCCCAACACATTGTATAAAAACGTAAGAGAAGGCTTCAATCGCTGTGATTTGTCTTGAGAAATAAAAAGCGAGGGTAACTGCCGGGTTAAAGTGAGCACCTGATACATGTCCAAAAGCATATATCAAAGCCATGACCACAAGCCCAAACGTTATAGCTACCCCGATATGTGTTAAAGTTTTTGTAGTGGTATCTACTACTACGGCACCTGTGCCGGCAAATACTAAGAAGAAGGTTCCAATAAACTCAGCTATCCATTTTTTCCGGAGATCAAGTAGTAAAGAACTGCGACTGGTTTCAAAGCTTAATATTGGAAAACCATCTTTGACTTCTGTCGCACTCAAACGGTTGTCCTCCTCTTAACATTTTAAACAGCAGCGTTTAAAAATACCGTCTTCAGGAACCGTAACGATCTCTTGAAAGAGTTCATCCATATCGGGGTTAGGGTGTTTCCATTCGTAATAGAACTCATGTTCAATCAGTTCAAGCGATTGTATGGAAGCTTGTCTTAATAAAGGAGAACCCTTATACAAATACAGCCTGGTTTCATATTGTATGGGGTCAATGATGCCTTTCAGGTGATTATCATCTACAAAAGAGCGGAAAATCGTTAAATCATCGGTATTGGTCCAGGGGTTGAACATGATGAAGGTTGGATTGAGTGAAATCTCGATGTGGCGGAGATATGCAATAGCCTGTTCGATATCTTGAATAGAGGTGTCCTTGGCTACGGCATCCAGCACAATTTCGGATGGGAATTCCAAAGCTGAGGTAATGAACTTCACACCGAGCGCTTTCATTTCGGCTAACGTTTCCTTGTTTTCAAGAATGTGATCTACCCGGGTAGTAAAGTCATACGTGAGATCCGGAAATTCCTCGTGCAGCTGACGTAATATCTTGATACCGTGGTATTTGGCATTAAAAAAGTCCGCATCAATAAAGGATAAATGTGTCATTCCTCCTGCGACAAGGTTCCTGACATCCTGTAGTACAATCGATTCAGGCACTAAAATCACTTTACCCTCGTAGGCGGCATACACCGAGCAATACAGGCATTTATGATGACAACCACGTGCGATTTCAGTCGAACCCACGATCTGTTCCGAGCCTAATAGCTTGTTGATTTGCTTCTGAGGATACTTGTACAGGGGCGGTAGCATGTGTCGTGTCGGAACATTCAAATGATCTCTCGACATATAAGGATGAATTTCCTTGCCTTGCAGAGCGTCACGTCCAATGAGAATGCCATCCAGGGTACAATCGATATCTCCAGACAAATACTTTGCGAGATGAACCAACGGTCTCTCCCACTCCCCGCAAACACAGGAATCACTATACTTCCCAGCTAGCCTGCTGGCATTAATGGTTGCATGCTGACCAAAGTACGTAATATGAGCCTTTGGATTAACCTTTCGAATGATATGCGTTAGTTCGGTTGCCGCTTGCACAGCATCAAATAATGGAATAGAAATGGCGATAAGCTCTTGATTGAGGAAACGTTCCTCTTCTATCCCTTCAACGTAGGTATCCAGCACAGACACATCGAAACCTCCATGTAATAATGCGGTCAAAGCAGTAGCAATTGTCATTGGTTGATAGCCACCTTCAAAGTTGGAAACCAACAGGACCTTCATGAGCCTTCCTCCCTTTCTTTCAAGGTTCTACTGCGTTTATGCTTTCGTGGCTTTAATCAAGTAATAGCCTACTTTCTCTTCCAGAAAATGATGGGCCTCAGCATGATCCTGCCGAAATTGCAGATATTCTTCTTTATACTCTTGACTGGATTCCATCAGCTCAATGTAACGTTTGTTTTTGTCATCTGTAAAATTGATCACTTCCAAATCGGTATAGCCGGCTTCTTCAATTTGGGCAATGTTTTCGCTTAACTGAATACTCCCAGCGCGACAGCCACTAACTAAAGACAAATCATTCTTGATGGAGGATGGAACGGGTGCATAAGAAACAAAATCCGTGTAGATAAAGGTTCCCCCGGGTGCTAACACACGTGTGATTTCCTGGATGGCTTTGATCCGGTCAGGCACCAAATTGAGGACACACTCACTGTATATCAAATCAAACTGGCCATCCATATACGGAAGCGACTGGACATCAGCAACAAAGAAGCCCATCTTTTTACGAAATCCATCCGGTAATTGCGTGCTTTTTTCCCTGGCACGGGCAATCATCTTCTCACTGAAATCCACGCCGATAAATTGCTTTCCCTGTTTATGCGATTCCACCAAAGAGAGCAGCGTTGTTCCCATACCACAACCGATATCGAGAATTCGCTGTTTATCTGAAGCAAGAACAAACTCTTTGATACGTTCTGTAGGACCAGATGGAGAAAATTTATCCGTTCCTTCCGAATAGTTTCCTTCCCCTTCAGCTACAGCGTTGTAAAAGTCTTTGATCGCTTGCGTTGCGGCATCCATTTCAGCTGGACCAGGTGAGCAGCAGTTTGAAACATTGGAAACAACCAGTTCTTGTTTAGACATTTGTTATTTCTCCCTTCGAGATGCTTTGTATTTTTATTGAACGGACATAGGCAGACCATAATACATAGAAAACAAGGGTGCCTAGAATCCAAAGGAAACCTGAGAAATAAAATGTAGTGTCAATTTGAAATGTGTCCATTAGAATGCCAGACGTCAGTGGACCCACAATCATCCCCAAGCTTGTCGCCGAACCCAGGAAGCCCATCGTTGCCCCCATTCCCGCCTCTCTTCCTAACACAGTGGACAGTGCCGAAGATGCAGCAAGTGTGACTGCAGAAGTTAGTCCGGTCCCAATCATCAGTAAGGCGATCGTCCAAAGCGAATGCATGGAGGGGAACAACATTAATAGAGCCGTGGTTAACATGGCTGAGATTAGAATCAATTTCATTTTGTTGAAACGGTCAACGATCCAACCAAGAGGGACCTGTGTTGCACCTATAATGATATTGTTCAAGGCAATTAAAAAACCGATCATCAGGGCATTAAGACCTCTGCTTTGGGCGTATAGCGTGAAGAAGGAAATCATGAACATGGAGAGAACTGCAACAATAACATTGACGGAGGACAACGCTAGAATCCCAGGATGCCGCCAGGGAGATCCCTTCAGTTCAGTACTCTCTGAAATGGATTCGTTTAGATCAGCTCCATCGGTTTCTCTCTTCGCTCTTGATGATGGTAAGGCAAATACAATAATTAAGGCGATAACCGCAAGACCGAGTAAGGAAAAAAATGCATTCTGTGTCCCGTACTGATCTGAAATATATCCACCGAGCAAGGGCCCCAATCCATTCGCCAAAAAAATAGCAGTGTTATATATTCCCATATATTTGCCTTCTTGCCCTTTAGGGCTAATTTCCCCCATGTAGGCCATAGCCATAGGGAGCATCATGGCTGAAGCTACTCCATGAAGTAACCGTGCCCCTAGAAGACCTGCTATACTACTTGCTAGTCCATAACTTAGCGCAATAAAGGGGTAAAGTATCAGGCTATATATCAGGATGGCTTTCGGCCCTTTCTTGTCAGCCAATCGACCGATCGGTGTGCCGATTACAAGACGAACCACGTAAAACCCGCTGTACAATGTGCCGACCCACAGACCCGTAGCCCCTAAATTTTGCGCATACGGAGCTAGTAACGGTGCTACAATTCCAGTACCTACGACCAATATAAAGACGGATACACATAGGAATATGATATTCTTTTTCATATTACCCCCATATGCTTATCAGTGGACGAGGGCACCTTTCCATCTTGATCCATTGTTATGAAAAAATGCATGGCTTCTTTTGCAGCTTTCATGATTAGAGTTGCATGTTTTCCATCTACACCATGAGCAATCATATAACCCAATCGATTATAATTGCTTTCCGTCATAACGACGTAATCTCCATCTTGAACAGAGCATTCTACTTGTTCAATACCTTCTATCGATTGAGCAGCTTGCTTGTCCAATCGAACATATCCTTTTTGATCTGCAAGCAAAAACTGAATTTGCGCAGAATCTGTTACGGGTGTGTCACGAGGAGCGCTCGCAAAGACTCCACCCGTAACGATATGAAATGCCAATTTACGCAAATCATATCCGGTAACTGCATGAACCAAGCGGTGAATTTGGTCACCGCCTACCCTGGCATTCACTTCAATTATTTTCGGTCCTTGAGGAGACAGCTTAACCTCCGTGTGAGAGACAATATAATCTACGCCTAGAGCCGTCAAGGCTTTAATGACAACCTCCTGAATTGAGGTAGAATCCTGATTTGATAATTGAGCGGGTACCAAGTGTCCTTCTTCAATTAATGCGGATGTATTTTTAGCGGTAATTGCAATGATATGTGTGGCTCCATTGATCGTACATGATTCGACACTGAATTCGGGTCCTTCGATGTATTCCTCGACAAGAATATGCTTCTCCAAAGGTTGCCCAACCCAGTTTTGAACCTTCGTGCTGATCAGTTCTGCAGCAGTCCATGCTTCTTCTAACGTATTGCATTTCTGTACCATATGACTGCCTGCATCATTGGAAGGTTTTACGATCACGGGTAAATTCATTTCGCTAAGAACATGGAGTATTTCTGCAGGTGACTGGATTAATGCGTATTGAATGGGGGATACCTGATGTCGGGTTAAACATGCGCGGGTTTGTGCTTTACTGCGGCAATTTTGAGCGGCCTCTGAAGATAAGTGGTATGGCAGACCCAGGGCCTCAGCTATCTTCGCACCTAGAATGATGCGATATTCATTATTCGTGTAAACAGCAGTAATAGGAAGCCGTTTAGATATCTCAAGCGCTTTAGCGATCACCTCTTCTTCCTGATTCAAGTCCAGTTCGATTGGGAAATCTGCAATGAATGCATCTTCAAGAGGGATCTGGGTATTTAAGAGAATAACCTTATACCCTTGTTCCTTTATAAAAAGGATTTCTTCAACATCATCTCGCCGACCAATAAGCAGAACTGCAGAACGATTAACCATTTGAATCTCCCTCCTTATCTGCAACACTCCGATTGGGAACTTTGTGGCAGGTTAGCTGCAGGATGGGAGCTTTCCACATTGAACAATTTCCTCGTTTGGGTCGCGGCGACGATGCCAGCAACCTGGCCGATTTCTTCGTTCGTTATGAACTCTTGCTTGGCACATATAAGTGCCTTCTTTACCTCTTCTTGATCACCAGCGATCATCGCACTCGTCAGTTCAACTAATGCTCGATCCCTATCTGAAAGGTACTCAGCTTTCAGAACTTCTTCCACAAAATCGGTATACTTTTGATGTAACTCAGGCAGTAATTGGAGCATGTTAAACTCACCTCACATTAGAATGGGTTGCTCATTTATATCAATCCATCTTTATGTAAAGACAGACATGATAGCATTCCTGAAATAGTTGTTTAACGCAAGTATTTACATGTCCTGTTATATATCTGAAACTGAAGTGAATTCGACCCAATCGTTGAAAAACCTTCATAAATCAAGTTTGTTTCACATTATAATAAGGATTAAAAATCCATTTACTTGAATAATTTTCCTTTATTATATTCTGTTAATTTGCAAATAGCAACTTTATTTTTCGTTCTTCAGCATGTAATTCAAGTGTTGATTTCCAAAAGAAGTCATGCTAGAGTTTGTTCATGAATCTATCATTATCTAAATTAGGTAGAATAAAAGTGAGGGATTGTTCTATGCAAAAGGTGTTCATCCGACAAGCTAAAATGAACGATTTACCCCGTATATTGAGCATCTATAATCAAGGCATTGAAGATCGTATTGCAACACTGGAAACGCAAACAAAAGATATGTTATACATACAGAAGTGGTTTAACGAGCATCAAGGAAGACATGTCGTACTGGTGGCTGAGGTGTCAGATCAAGTCATTGGATGGGCGTCGTTGAATCCGTACTCCCACCGATGTGCTTATAGCGGTGTCGCTGATTTGTCGATATATATACATAGAGAGTATCGTGGAAAAGGTATTGGAAATACGCTCCTTCTGGAGTTGGAGAATGAAGCGAGGAAGCATAACTTTCATAAAATTGTGTTGTTCACCTTCCCCTTTAATAAGGCTGGGCAGGGCTTATACCAAAAGTCGGGATATCGTACTGTAGGCGTTTTTGAACAACAAGGTATGATGGATGGAAAGCTGATCGATGTTATGATTATGGAAAAACTCATACAACAAGCTTAAATACATTGAACACTGATAAAAAGAAGAGTTCACCATTCCTCAGTTTTCTCAAGAAAATGATAATAGGACGTTGTCATTGGGTATGACAACGTCCCTTGATAAAGAACGCGGTATTAGCTGTTCTTAGCTTCAAACATATTCTTCAGCACATTACGCATTTCAGGCTTGATTGAAATATCCGGGCGTCTCTCCATTGCCAGTTTTTCAGCTTCTTCAACTGTAGCGGCTTCATCCAGATTCATCAACAGAGCTGTAGCTACTGTTCCAGTACATCTCCATTGTTTTCAACGCGTACACCCCTCTCGAAATTAGAAAAGCCGGGAAATATTCTCCCGGCAGTTTTTATTATTTGCCGGTTTCAACGAACGTTTTAATGCGCTCCCCAATCTGGTCACGAACCGTTTGGAATACAACCCATTTCTCTTCATCTGTACCTTGCGCTTTGGCAGGATCATCGAATCCCCAGTGTTCCCGCTTCACATGTGGTGGTGTCATTGGACATTTATCCGCAGCGTCTCCACACAACGTGACTACAAAATCAGCATTGTTCAACAACTCCGAATCAATAATATCGGAAGTTTGAGTGGAAATATTCAGGCCGACTTCCTTCATGGCTTCCACTGCTTTTGGATTCAGACCGTGTGCCTCGATGCCTGCACTATAAATGTTCCATTCTTCACTCAGATATTTCTTAGCCCAGCCTTCGGCCATTTGGCTCCGGCAAGAATTGCCTGTGCATAGGAAGTACAGTGTTTTTTTACTCATGTTCATCGTCTCCTCGTTGTTTGAATTATAGATTACTTTTATAGAATGCTTAACCACAGATACAGACCCAATAGCGTAATAAGCAGAGTCGGAATTGTGATAATGATACCTGTCTTAAAGTAAGTGCCCCATGAAATTTTTACGCCTTTGGTACTAAGCACATGAAGCCAGAGCAGCGTCGCCAGTGAACCTATCGGAGTAATCTTAGGGCCTAGGTCGGAGCCAATAATATTGGCATAGATGAGAGCCTCCCGAATAGTTCCCGTTGCGGTCGTTGCATCAATGGCAAGTGCGTCAATCAATACGGTGGGCATATTATTCATCAGAGATGAAATGATCGCAGCAATAAAGCCCATGCCAATCGTTGCAGCAAACAAGCCTTGATCGGCCACGGCCTGTATGACTACAGCCAGCAGATCGGTCAGACCCACGTTACGTAGACCATAGACCACGACATACATGCCGATGGAGAAGAATACGATCGCCCACGGCGCTTCCTTAACAACGATTTTGATCGGCACAGCCGAACTACGAGTAGCCATAAATAGGAAGAATATGGCGACCACACCGGCCACGATGGATACTGGAATATTGACAAACTCACTCACAAAGTAACCAATGAGCAGTATACCAAGGACAACCCATGACAACCGAAACATCTTCAGATCTTTGATCGCTGTTGCTGGGGCCTTCAGTTCGCTGGCATCAAAGCGTTTCGGAATACTCTTTTTGAAAAAGAGATACAGCACACCGATACTTGCAGCCAGTGAGAACAAATTTGGAATGAACATCCTTCCTGCATACTCCATAAAGGTAATGCCAAAGAAGTCGGCAGACACAATGTTGACCAAGTTACTTACAACCAGTGGCAAAGAGGTCGTATCCGCAATAAATCCGCTGGCAATAATAAATGGAAACACTTTTTTCTCATCGAAATTCAGTGCGCGTACCATGGCTAGAACAATCGGCGTCAAAATCAATGCGCCTCCGTCATTAGCAAAAAAGGCAGAAACCACAGCTCCCAGGATCGAGACGTAAACAAACATCCGGACACCATTGCCATGAGCCGCCTTGGCCATATGTAAGGCAGCCCATTCGAAAAAGCCGATACGATCCAGAATTAACGAAATCAGAATGATCGCTACAAAAGCAAGCGTCGCATTCCAAACGATTTGCGTCACATCCCATACATCTTCAAGATTGACCACACCCACCAGTAAAGCGAGGATTGCTCCGCCGCAAGCAGACCAACCAATGGACAGGTTTTTAGGCTGCCAGATGACGAGGACTAGCGTAATTAAAAAGATAATGCAGGCTAACAGTGTAAAAAACAAACACATACTCCCCCTTTCAGTACTTCTTCATTTATATTTGTATATAACAATATACTTATATTTCGGTCAAAAATAATTCAACATATAGGTGAAATACCTTCTTTATTTAGCGACTTCAAAATGGTTGCCGCATCAGGCATAAATTCCAAGACAGACTTAATATAGGGTGTATTCTCTACATTCAAAGAGTAATATACCCATTGGCCTCGTTTATTCTCTTTCACCAAGCTTTGATCCTTCAACTTACGTAAATGCTGGCTAACTCCTGGTTGTGACATCTCCAAAATCTCTACCAATTCACACACGCACCATTCACGTTCTTTGAGGAGTGTAAGTATGGTTAGGCGTGTTTTATCGCCAAGGAGTTTTAGCTTTTCAGCTGCTTCTTGTATAGAATCCAATTCACTTCCTCCTTCCGCTAAATATAAGTGCATGCTTATATTATAATACAAAAAACATGAAGTCAATCTCAAATGTGAAGTAAAGAGGAGAAAAGCGTTGGTTCTGAACCAACGCTTCATTTGTTCAACACTCTCTTCAATTCAATTGGAACAAGAAGTACTACAATCACTTGTTTTCTCGGCTGCCTGCACTTGTTGGCGATTCACACTGCATACACCGGTCTCGGGTAGATCTAGCTCTACTTTTACAGCTGCCTCCAGGTCACCTGCTAGAAAAGCAACTACGGATCGAACCTGTTCATAACCAGTAGCCATCAAAAAGGTAGGTGCACGCCCATAACTTTTCATGCCTACAATATACAATCCTTGTTCCATGTGACGCAGCTCTTTCTCTCCATGGGGGCGAACGGTACCGCAACTGTGAACATTGGGATCGATTAACGGAGCAAGAGTCTCCACACTTTCGGTAGTCTGGTCAATGCTGAGTCGCAGTTCTCTCAGGAATGAGAAATCAGGTCGGCTTCCCGCATTCACGATGATCTCATCCACAAGTGCTATTTCCTGAATATCACCACGTTGCTCTCCAATGATGGTAATCCATTTCCCTTCCTGCTTTAATTCCTGAATGTGGAATGGCGTAACAACGTTGACCTTTCCAGAATCAACGAGTTCATGAATTCGACTTCCCAGTTCACCTCTGGCTTCCAGCTGATCATTCGCTTCTCCACCATAGGCTTCCTCCACCCGGTCTCTTCTCATAATCCAAGTCAGTTTTATACCGGAATTCTGTTCTTGTAGACTGGCTAGATCGAGTAATGTATTCAAGGCCGAATGCCCACCCCCAACGACAGCAATATGTTTATCTGTGTAGCGCTCCCGATCTTTCCCTAACACATCCGGAATACCATAGAATATTTGGTCATGAAGAGCTTGCTCCTCTGGAATCCATAGTCCGCTGGAAAGTACAGGGTTAGCATGCCCCCACGTTCCTGAAGCATCAATCACTGCTCTGGCCTCATACCGCTTGGACTTTCCTTCCTGTTCAACGTAGATCATAAAAGGCTGTTTCTCGCGGCCTACGGTTTTCATTTTGTCTGTATTTTTGCGACTAATCCCCACAACACGTGTATTTAAATGAAGCGCCGCCTCGATTTCCGGAAGTTTTGCAAGCGGGAGCAAATATAGATCACGCAGCTCATGCCCTGTCGGTAATTTCTCTGGATCTGGGGCAACCCAACCCTTCTTGGTTAACAATCGTCCTGCCGCTTTATCCACGTTATACTGCCATGGTGAGAACAGACGAACATGGCCCCATTTGGAAATGTTCTCACCTACTTTCGTCCCCGCTTCAAGAACAATAAAGGGTTGACTTGCTTCGATCAGATGTGCTGCTGCTGCCAGTCCAATAGGTCCAGAACCGATGATAGCTACAGGCAAATGATTTAAATCATCCTGGTTTACAGGCTCTCGAAGGGAGATTTGCTTTTTCTCCAACGTGGGAACACAGCAGGACTCAACTTGTTTGAATTCAATGTTTTTCATTTCAAATGACCTCCAGTAATTGGTTTGTATTTATTTGCAAATTACAAGTATATGAGCGATGTAACGGGGTAATGCAGTTCATCACCCCAGCGGTGTACAGCACATTTTCGATTTTAGCATGCTCTCATTCAGTAGCTTAACGGATTGAATAACGATTTCCTTTTCCGTTTCCGTCATAAAAGAAAAAACCTCTTCCAGGTGAGTATTCATGCGATGATCTATAGCCGTCGCTACAAATTTTCCTTCTACCGTTAAACTAAGAATGTACACTCTCCGATCATCCGGAAGAGGTGTTTTTCGAACGAGATTTTTCTTAACCAACGTCTGTATTTGGCGACTAAAGGTCGTAATATCCATCGCAAGTGTTTCGGCGATTTGTTGCATGGACGACTCATGTTGGTGGTCGATTTCATATAGGATATGACTCTGAATCAAAGAGATTTCCTGCTCTCCAACCATGCAACAGTTTTTATCCAACAAGCCGAAGCGACGTACCATGATTTGTAATAACTCTCTTGGACTTTGGTTATCTGGCAATTTGATCACCTCTTGAAATCCATTATATTCAATTTATTTGCATATTGCAACTATTATGTTTAACCTGCTTTTTTAATTTGTTTCGGATATGCTTGACTACATACTCAGCATCAGGTCCTACACCACGAAGTGTGGCTGATGCAAAGGAACGCTGCCCAGACAGTCCTACAAAATAGAGCCCGGATACTGTCTTGCTGATTCCGTTTTTTTGCCGGGGTTCTCCTTGACTATCCAACTCACCGACAGCATCAATATACGAAACATTGGATTGGTAACCCGTTGCAAAAATTACCGTTTGGACCGCTTATTTCGTTCCATCACTGTATATGTACTCATTCATTATAATTATTTATTTGCAAATTGCAAGTATTTAGATGAAAATTATTCTGTGATCTCAACTTACCTAGTGTATAAAACTTTTTTGATTACCAGTGGCAGGAAATCTATTTCTAACTAAAGAGTTCATTAAGTTGTTTTTGCTTCCTACATCCCAGTTTATACTACCTATTTAAAGCTACAAATAGGTGAACAACTCAGCTTTCTCCGGTGAGCATTACTATATTCATTTCACTTCTACGTCAGGCTGTATCAACTGTGATAAGTTTAGAAAACTCAAAAGGAGCCCATATAGTTATCGGCCCTCCCTCTTAAACTCGTAACAATTACCTCATTATAATTTCCTTATCATACTGTTAAAAGATCAGCTCAGCTGGCTAATGATTGTTTTCTACCACTATGAGCGTTATAACACATACTTACTTATCCAGATATCGATACAGCGTTGTTTTGCTGATTCCGGTTTCTTCACGTATTTCAGCAAGACTGTACTCTTTACTTTCATACATTTGCATCGCCTTCATTACATTCCCATCTAATTTACGAGGACGACCTAACTTCGTCCCCTTTTCCTTCGCTTCACCCATCCCTTTTTTGTACTTTCACTACTTAAATCTCCTTGGAAATCAAGTAAAGCCTTCACATGCTCCAGAAAAATACGACCAGAACTGTCTTGGTATTCAAATTTTCATTTAGAGAGTACAGATGGGCCTCCCGTTGTTGAAATTCCTTCAGTAGATCAGCAAGATGTCTTGTAGAGTCAACTAGGGAGAATAACCGCGTAACAACGACGACATCTCCTGCCTCGAGCTCGTTCATCATGGTATCTAGCTGCTTTCTTTGCTTTGCAGATGAATGTTCTTCCTTCAATATTTGATCACAGGATTTACGCTAAATATCTAGCCGCCCGTCTTGACCTTTCATAGTTACAGCTGTTCCATAACAAAGCGGGCACTTTCATGTATTATCGTACTTAATGAGATTTTATGACCACGCGTTCATTATTTAGGTGTACATCTAATCGGTAATCGCTATGTTCTTGTCCTTGGCTTGGGGCAAGAACTTGTACCGATAAAATAAAAAAAGCCGCTAAAAAAGCGACTTCAATAGGAATATGTTCTTATCCCTCGACATAGCGGTGGATCTTTCATTTTCATATGCCCTTTTTTTAATAATTATAGTTTGCAGTTTTCACATTACGGCTGTGATTGTGATCTCACCATTCTTGAAGAGCTCTAAAAATGTTTTTCCGTCTATTTCACTCTCATTTACCATTTGATCATATTTCTCAAATACAGGACCTTGAGTTTTATTTTCACAAACTAATATAAATCCATCTTTACTTGATAAGAAAGCATAGGGTTTATCCTTGTAAACAAATTCTATTTCTCTTTGCTGCCAAATAAACTCAATGATTTGTTCGTAAGTTTCATTCATATTATCACCTAGTATCTCCGACCATTCACCCATTTGTGTCGATGTGGGAATGTGTGTGTTCCATCGCCATTGGAGTGGTCATAGTCAATGTCTTCATCTGCATCTCCATTTTTATCATAATATCTACGTTGTTTCAACCCTTTGGCATCATAAAGGTCCTCAGAAGAGCGGGGTTTTCCTTTAGTATTTAGTTTATTGAACGGTGGGTACTTGTCTGTGTGAGTACCAGCTTTTGTACCGTTTTTCTTTGCGTCTTGATAAGCCTTTTCGGCTGCAACTTCTGCAGCAGCAGCATCTTTTTCTGTAAAATACGCTTTGACTTTGTTATAGATTGCTGATCCTGCGTAATAGGTAGCCCCTCCCACAACAACAGCCCCAGTAGCTAACAATGCCACTTCACCCACACCAGGTATAAAGTATACACCAGCTGCCCATGCAATCTTTGACTCCGCTAATTGATCAGCAGTTAATTGACCATCCGACAGACTATCAACTGGAACTACATAAAAATCTTCATACGTATCGGATGTTACTGTTTTTTGTTCAGAATTTGTTTCGGTAAAAACGAATTGTTCTACTTTAATACCTTCGTCTGAAGCCTCAGCATAAACCTGAACCCCGGCTACACCTGCAAATAATGACAATGATAGTACTGCACCCATAAACTTTCTTAATAACATTCGTTCATCTCCTATTTACTTAAACTAGAGGGTAATCTTACCATCTAATAAAGAGTTAAATCATGATCAATATGTATCAATTTTAATAGATAAAATAAATACATAATGATGCATTTTATTCATATTTCCATCATTCAAAAGTAATCGTTTTTCGACATATTTTTCTTTTATAGTAAAAAAGTCGATTCTCAGTCTACTTCAATCATGAAACTAATACCTAGCCGCCCGTGTTCAACCTCTCATAGTGACAGTTGTTCCATAACAAAGTGATCACATTTATGTATCATGGTACTTAATGATGTTTTAAGACCAAGCGTTAATCATTTAGATGTACGTCTAATCGGTAATCGGACTATGTTCTTGTCCATTCCGGTAATCGGTACAAGTTCTTGTCCTTTGCTCGAGACAAGAACTTGTACCGATAAAATAAAAAAGCCGCTAAAATAGCGACTTTCAATGGGACCATGTTCTTGTCCCTCGACATGATACTATTTTTAGATACTTACCTAATCGGAAATGACACAATGTTCTTGTCCTCAGCAAGGGACAAGAATTTAGTTCCTTAAAGCAAAAAAGCCGCTATATAAGCGACTTTGAATGGAACAATGTTCTTGTCCCGCGACAGTTTGATGTCTTTACCAGGTAGCGACTTTAATGGGACCATGTTCTTGTCCCGCGACAGGTTCCCTACTTCCGGTGCTCAGCTATTGGCCCCATATATAAATATAGCCCGCTTCGCACAATTTACGTGCTACGCAGGCATTTTCATTAACTGTTATATTTATTTACCGAGGCGCGTTCTACGAGCTCTGCAGAAAGCAACACATGCTCTGCAACCGCATCCGAATCATTAATCCTTCGAAGAATAAGCTCAGCAGCACGACACCCAATTTCCAATTTCGGAACGCGAACCGTTGTCAGTCGCGGCTGCATGATTTCGGTTAAGGTGAGATCATCAAAACCAATGACTGATATATTCTCCGGACACGTAATTCCCCACTCACGCATGAAACGCAAAGCCTCAAAAGCCGTGAGGTCGTTCGCGCAGAATAATGCTGTAACGGGATGCTCATTCGTAGTATGCTCCTTGAGCACATTAGGGAATTCCGGGGTCACATACATCCCGTTACCACTTACACCGACGCCTTCAATTTTCAATCCAGATATTTGGAGTCCTTTACTACGATTAAAAGTACGGATTGCTTCCTCAAAACCGCGACTACGCTCACGGAAGCTCCATGAAGTATCTTCGTCCCCTACATAAGCAATTCGAGTATGACCAGCCTCCAGCAGGTGTTTCGTGGCTTGATAGGCTCCAAGGTAGTTATTCGCTAAAACATGATCAACGGATGGATCAAGCAAATTCGCATCGACCATCACAAAAGGAAAATCATTATCCCGCAACTGGTTAATATAACTATCCGGTAAATGCCCCATCACGATCGCTCCATCAACTTTGCCTTCGTGGATGCTAGAGGGAAGCCCCTCCTTCGGGGAAAGCGAAATATCAATTGTAGAAAGGATCATACTAAAGTTATGTTCCATCAATTCCTTTTCGATGCCATGTAGCACTTTACCCCAATATTCCATGTCGTCTAAATACGCTCGAGGCATGAGAACGGCCAGATTTCCTGTGCGCGAGGAAGGTACCGTCTTACGTGAGAGCTTTAAACGGTAGCCCATTTCTTCAGCAGTCCGCCATATCGTCTCTCTCGTTCCTTCATTAACAGCTGAATCGTTAGACAGCGCTTTGGATACTAAAGCTTTCGAAACCTCCAATTTATCTGCAATCATCTGTAGCGTAACTTTCTTCATCACTATGGTCCTCCACGCAAAATGTATACTATAAACATAAGGCTTTTTTAAACTTTTTTCAACTTTTTAAGTTATGCATTGCACAACCTAAAATAAAATGAGAGGCCCAAGGGAAAAGTACAATTATCCCTTGGGCCTTGTGAATGCTGAATGCTTTGCTCCTCAGTTCCACCCACAAACCATCTTATTTTTTTGGAGCTTCGCAAACTTCCCTTCACTATAACGATATTTAGAAAGGCGCTGAATGAATAACTTCCGAATAATCACCTGCCATCCCGGCCACATTAATTGCTTTTACCCGGTAAAACGCCGATGTCGACTGGACGCGTGTCGGGTCGATCCACTGCCTGGAATGGTCGGCAGACCGCTTGTCATAAATCGTCTGCCAGCTGCCCTCCTCTCCTGTCAACGATCTCTCCACCGTATAATAGGCAGCCCCTACTACGCCTCGAAACGTGATGCATCCACGGTCCGCATTGAGGATGACTGGGCGTTCAGGGATCAACTCAGCCGGCAAAGAACGGTCGCTCATCCGGTACGCATGCGTTCGTAACGCCTTTATCCGGTCAAATATTTCATCATTCACGCCGATGCCCGGATAATGAACCGCAAATCCGTCGAAGTGCTGTACATAACCCCCTCGATCATGATGGCCGAACAGCGACCAGAATAAAGTGCCCGACACATGGCTCTGCTCCTCCGCCGCAATCAGGAACGCCTTAAGATCACCGTCCGGCCAGCCGAATTCGCCGGCTATATACACCTTGCCGGCAGCCGCGACCGCTGCCGCGTCATCTAACAATTCCTGTGCTTTCGCAGGATAATAGTGAACATCAAGAATATCGATTTCCTCGATCTGAAGCTTATCAGAATCCAACTTGAATTGCTTACCATGTGCCACTAAATGATTAGAGTCCAGCGACTTTATATGGCGGGTAATTCGCCGAACCCATTCAATGGGAGCATGATTTAGCTCATTGCCTAGCTCCCAAGCCATAATCGTCGGGTCTTCCTTGTAAGCAACCCCGGTATAGCTATTGACTCGGTTCAGCAGTGTAGCGATGTATGCTTCAAAGTCGGCGATTACTTGGTTATTGGTATAGAAGGCGTTCTCATCGTCCAACCTGTGCCAGTTTGTAAATGTCTTTCGGCCGCCATGATAGTAATGCCAATTGCAAACAAAGGGGATAATGAGCTTGAGTCCTCTCACGCCAGCTTCTTTTATCGCAAAGTCAACACGCCGGAAAGCCTCTTCGTTATATTCGCCAAGCGTCGGTGACAACGCCTTCTCACACCCGTGCGATGCGCCAAGCGTATGTGACCGCACAACGGTAGCTCCCATCTCGATTGCCGTATCTAGCGCATTCGTCACACGGAAAGGCGAAGGCCAGTCAATTCCGTTCACATTTTCATCCAGACCAAGCCAATAAATATTCGGCCCCGCGAAACGGAACGGCTGTCCCGAAAGCATAAGCCTTGATCCGACTCTTGTTACAAATTGTTGATTGATCATAGGTATTTTCCCGCCTTATTAAGTTGCTCCTGCTGCCTTGCAGCCGCATGGAAATATGAAAATTCGATCTCCGGCTCCCGGTGCTCGCTTAAGCCAGATGACTCCGTAAACAACTCGTCAGTCTTTCTCTTACAGTGGACCTTTATGTGCCGCTCTTCTCCTGGGAACAATGTAAAGTATGCATGGTCCGCTTTCATCCAATACAAGTCTGTACATTCCGTCGGATACACATGAAGCAACGCTTCACTACCTGTATTGCGAACGGTAAAACTTCGCTCTAACGTCTCTGAGCAACTCAACTGCCAAGTATTCGCTGGCTCAGCTTCAAGCTTGCCGTCACTCAGCTTTAACGAACTTGCGTACACATGTTTGCCTGCGGTCGAGAATATGTACGGATCTGTCTGCTGTTGTACGATCTCGGCGTTTATGCCAATCGATAAGCGTACATAAAACAGCCCGTCAACGGTTTGAGGCACTTGAACGTTTAGCATACCCAGGAAAAGGGATTGATCGGCTTGGGACCTTCCGGAGAAGGTTTGCTGATGAATGAGCTGACCGCGGCTATCGAGTACATCCGCGATTACCGTACAGTCGGCAGACTCTCCGTCAGTGCTAACATATACAGGAAACTCCTGCTTTTCTCCAACTTCCGCATGAAGGGCACTGTAATCTAAGCTGGCTCGCCGCATACGGAAGGTTTCAGACACCCAATAATAGGCCATCTTTGGCTCGTTATAGTAATCGATCAGGTTCGTACAGCTTACGTTGGGCCATGGCTCGTTCAATTGCCAAATGATGCTACCGCTGTTCTCGAATTTCCTTCTCCGGTTCGCTTCGAGAATGTAGCGAAGCCCCTCTGCTTGTATCCACTGGCTGCAATCCACGAAACTTTCTAGCGTATCTAGTTTCCCAAACAGCTCCAAATCCCGGTCGTACGTATCCCACCACTCACCATGATGACGCCACACAATACAGTCTTTCATCGACACCGGCCGCTGGTAGCGGGGGTTCAAAAACTTTCGAATGCTCTTAAGTCCGCTCAATCCGTCGACTCCGAACTCACTGTGGAATAGATGGTCAGCCCCTCCATAGATCCGATAATGGTCCGGATTGTTCATATACTTCCAATGGCCGTGTACGTCGTGACTGACCCCGCGCTCCTCGGTAATATATTGCACAGGGCCGGAGGCCGACGTCGGAAGGAATAGCCGGCCTGGATCGTACTCGGCAACGAGCTTACGCAGCATAGCCAAATTGCTGTCCTCATAATTGGAAGGGACGTTAGGCGCACTCATCAATTCGTTTCCGCCACTCCAGACCGTAAGACATACATGATTGCGACGTTCACGTAGCGCATAGACAGCGTTCCGGGAAAGCAGCTCAAGAAATGTTGGCTTCTTAGACGGTTCGTTATCAATTCCCGAGCTAGATTGGATAAACTCCTGCCAGATTAAAATCCCCATTTCGTCGCAAAGCTCGTATAAGAATGATTTCTCTATTATTCCCCCGCCCCAGATACGAAGCAAATTCAGATTACCTTCCTTTGCCATCTGTACAATCCAGTCATAGCGAGCTTTGTCAACGTTCCCGTACATATGGTCTAGTGGGGTAAGGTTTGCTCCTTTGATATAGATCTTCCGGCCATTAACGACGAATGTGTAAGGCAGCGCATCCACAGGACTGTTCTCGTTTAAGTCGTATGCGAGTTTACGGATACCGGTCCGGAGTTGCCGCGAATCATATACAGTGCCATTTTGCTCTAGCTCGATCTTCATGTTATATAATGGCTGCTCTCCATAACCGTTTGGATACCATAAATCCGGCGATTCAACGACAAATGTATGTGAGAATGATTCCCCTGGTTTGATCCAATTCTGTTTGGATGCCACGATCTTGCCATCAGGCGCAGTCAGTTCTGCCGTTGTCATGACCAATCCGAGGCCTTCACCGTAGGCTTTCACGACGGCGTCAACGCGTACAAGCCCTAGCTCACCTTCTGTATTCGTCGTCACCGAAAGCTCCTCAATGGCATACCGCTGTCTCGCGACCAGCACAATATCGTCCCAGATGCCGACATTGACGAGACGAGTGGAAAAATCCCATTTATAATTGAATCGGCTTTTTTGTGTGAACGTTTCGCTGGTCTTCCCGATTTGCCCCATTTCATCCGGCGCATGCTTGAGCACTATTAAGAGTTCGACAGTTACTTCCGGTCTAAATCCGTCCGTTACATTGAATACAGCCGGCTCGTACATTCCATGATGTTCCCCGAGCAGAATACCATTCCAGTAAACGAGCGCCTCATAATCCAACCCTTTGCATATCAGTTCATAGGCCTCACCTGCAAGCGCCGGCGCAGTGAAAACGGTGCGGTAGACCCACCACCTATTTTCCACCCATTCACAGTGTGTGCTGGCTAAATCCCGGTATGGGTTATCGATCAACCCAGCTTGGAAAAGATCGACATGTACGCCTCCAGGGACGGTTGCCGGGATCCAGTCCGTCACACCCATCAGCTCGTTACCAATCTCCATACTTGTCCCTTTCACCGGAACCCAGGGCCAGAAGCCCTTAAGCTCCCATTGCATCTTGGAGAGAAAACACACGTCCGAAATTTTACCCGTCTCCATCTCTAAGCTCTCCCGCTGTCTAGGAATTCCAGATTTCGGTCAATCAGGTCTATACGCTGCTGCATGCATGCATAGGAGCTAAGCGGATCCTGTGGTGTATGCTTCACATAATCGACCAACCGGTTAACCGTCGTAGTGGCCACATGGCAGCGCGTATCTGAAGAGGCATAATACAGGAACACGTCACCGTTATCCTGGACGACCAAACCATTGCTGAAGACGACATTGGACACATCGCCGATACGCTCTTCCCCTTCAGGTGCAAGCAGATGGCCGCCTGGAGAATAGATTGGTTTCCACGGCTCGTTAAGGTCGGTCATAAATGCGTATAGTACATACCTCAAACCAGCTGCCGTATTACGAACACCATGTGCGATATGAAGCCAGCCCTCGGTTGTTTTAATTGGGGCTGGCCCTTGTCCATTCTTCACTTCCTTAATCGTATGGTACTGGCGCTCATCGATAATGATTTCTTCTTCTATAATCGCTTCCTCGATTGAGGCCGACAGCCCCCAACCAATCCCCCCGCCTGAACCCGTATCGATAAATCCATCTTGCGGTCTCGTATAGAAAGCGTATTTCCCATCGATAAATTCTGGGTGTAGGACAACATTGCGTTGCTGTGCTGAACATGATTTCAGGTCAGGAAGCCGCTCCCATGTTTTCAGATCTTTCGTGCGGGCGATTCCGCACTGTGCAACAGCACTAGACAGATCACTAAGCAGGGCATTCGGATCCTTGCGCTCAGTGCAGAATAGTCCGTAAATATAGCCATCCTCATGCTTGACCAGTCGCATATCATAAACGTTTGTGTCCGGCTCCTCCGTCTCTGGAAGTACAACTGGATGATCCCAGAAAGTGAATCCGTCAATGCCGTTATCGCTCTCTGCAATAGCGAAGAATGATTTCCGGTCCGTTCCTTCTACACGCGCCACCAGAAAGAATTTGCCGTTTAAGAAAATCGCACCCGGATTAAACACGCAATTCACGCCAATTCGCTCCATAAAATACGGATTTCTCTCGGGGTTTAGGTCGTAGCGCCAGAACGGTGGAATATGCTTATTCGTTAGCACTGGGAACATATAGCGTTCGTAAATACCGTTTCCTTCAAGTACTGGCTCATTCTTTCGTTCAACCGTTTGCTTCCATTCGGTATGCACAGCCTCGTAACGTTGTTTGAAAAAAGATTTCTCCATTGTAACTCTCCTCTACGCTTATTTTTTTATTTATAAGTCTGTCACCCTAGTAAAAATCTCGAAGCAAGCTCTGCTATTGTGATACGGGCATTTCCATTCGTTCACTTTCGGAAGCCCGGGATAGGGAACTCCCTGCTCGTTCACCTTCCAATGCCACTCGCCGAATTTTTCATCTCGCAAATAGGTATAGATGAAAGACCATGCGCGCTCTGCCGCATTGAAGTACGCATCATTTCCTGTTAGCTGCCATGCGTTAAAAAAACCGATTACCGCTTCAGCTTGTGGCCACCAATCTTTATCGCGATCGATCAAACCGGCTGGTCCGGATTCATTCCACAACGCTCCGTCTTGATCAACGCCTTCGTGTAGCACAGCATCAGCCATCCGAAGAGCTACTGCCTGTGAATGGGCCAACAACTCCTCATCGCCGAGCACCTCTGCTGCTTCACAAAGAAGCCAGCTGCCTTCAATGTCGTGGCCATAAGATATCCGGTCCGACTTACTCGACCAACGTTCGTCAAAAAACAGTTTGAAATGACCGTCTGAAACAGAAAGAATCCGATTAATCGTCAATTGAATCAAATTTTTCAGTCGGATGCGTACTATGCTGGACGGCCATACCCGGTAGGCATTCGTATATGCCTCCATTATATGAAGATGTGTATTCATTGACTTGCTTTCATTCATGTCGTGCTCGCTTAACCGTAGATCTTCTTCAAGCTTCCAATCGCGAGTAAAAGCTTCATAATACCCGTTATGAATTGGATCAAAGCTTCGCTCAACGACGTCGATTAAAGATGCGATCCTAGGAGACCATATTTGTGATTTCCCGACAGCGAGTGCGTATTCGGAGATTGCATAGAGTACGAATGCTTGTCCGTACACCTGCTTACGCTGATTTAATGGTTTACCGTTACTGTCTACCGTCCAATAGTATCCGCCGTACTCTACATCGCGGAAGTCATTCTCGAGGATTTGCAGTGCCTTTTCGGCGATGACCAAATTTTCAGTCTTACCATCGTGCCGGTATGCGCGTGCAAACGTCCACAAAAGCCGGGCGCTGAGCACCAGCCCGAGCGGCGCTCCTTCCTCAGGGATCGATTCTTCATTGAGTCTTCCATGAAACCGGCCGGATTCAGGATCCAGAATCTTGTCTCTCCAAAAGGTCAAAATCCGGTTAAGCTCCTCACCCATTTCATGCTTTAATCTCGCTTCTTTCGTCATCCCTAACTCCTATCCCTTTACCGCGCCACTGGTGACGCCGGAAAAAATGTGTTTTTGCAAAAACAAATACAACACGACAGTCGGAATCATGATAAGCAAAATCGCCGCGCAAATATTTCCCCATTGCGCTTGGTTATTGCCAGCAAAGCGCATGATCGAGGTCGAGACAACGACCAGCTCTTGCTTAGGCATATATAGAAACGGAATATAGAGCTCGTTATAAATGTTGATCGTTTTCAAGATAACGAGCGTGGCCGTCGCAGGCCCAAGCAGCGGAATAATAACCGAGCGATAAATCCGAAACAAGCTTGCACCGTCCATCATGGCGCTTTCGTCCAACTCGTAGGGGATATTCTTAATGAATTGCAGGTAAATATAAATCTGGATAACATCTGCCCCAATGAATAGCAGAATTGGAGCATAGAGCGTGTTGTATAATCCTAATCCCTGCAGTAGAGAAAACACTACGACCTGGGTCGTAATCGTCGGGATTAGCGTCGCAAATAAAAATCCACCCAGAATGATCTGCTTGCCCCGAAACTCAATTCTCCCAAGCACATAAGCAACCATGGTCCCCAGAACGATGTTACCAGCGAGGGAGGCGATAGTAATAACCAGTGTATTTAGAAAAGCATGGCCTAAGTCAGCCCGTTCGAACACTGCGGCAAAGTTGTCGAAATTCAAAAAACTCGCCGGTAGAGCAAACGGACTCGAACCTTCATCTTCTCCCTTAAAGGCGTTTACTAAAACGATGTAAGGGGGAAACAGCACAATGAAAACAGCGACTAGTAGCAGCACGTATTTGATCAACTGAACAGGGTCAAATCGTTTTCCAGTCATGATTAATTCTCCCCTCTCCGATTGATAACGACGTTTTGAACGGTCAGAATGATGACGGTCAGAAGGAGCAACACGATACTCATGGCCGAAGCCAATCCGAAATTATTGAACTGGAACGCAGTCTCGATCGTTTTAAGCAAGAACGTTTCACTCGCCCCAGCTGGACCGCCTTTGGTCAGCACGAATGGCAAGTCGAAGACGGCAAGCGCTCCGCTGATCGTCAAGAACATGTTGAGTTGAATGATTTTTGTCAGGTTCGGCAGGGTCAGATGCCAAATCGTCTGCAAGCGGTTTGCCCCGTCGATTTTTGCTGCCTCGTACATGTCACCAGGGATGGACTGCAGGGCAGCGAGATAAATGACCATGTTATAGCCCATAAACCGCCAGAATCCGATGGATGCCAGCGAGTAATTGACAATAGATTCATTCCCTAGCCAGCTTTGCTGTAACGATTCAAGACCGATTGCACCAAGCAACCCGTTAAGTGAACCGTTCGTCGTATCAAGCACATATTGGAACATGAAAGCAACGGCGACAGCGTTCATAATAAACGGTAAAAACAATATCACTCGAAAGAAATTTCTTCCTTTTAATTTTGAATTCAGGATTATGGCAAACAATATCGCGATAATGTTTTGAATGATACCTACAAATACGTACGGAATTTGATGAATAAAAACGCCGAACAAATCAGGATTCGTGAAAATTTCTTTATAGTTCTCCCAGCCGATCCATGCGCTCTCCGAACTAATCCCATCCCAGTCGGTGAAGCTCTGCATGAGCAGTTTTACCGCAGGATAATAGGTGAGCATAACGAGCAGGGTTAGCGGAACGGCCAAAAATCCTACCATTACCAGCCATCGTTGCGTGCGATACGAAAGGCCTCCCATAATTCCACTCCATTCCGCTTTCTAGGTCTTTTTATTGAAGGGGTTATCTCTTTATGTTCAGATAACCCGCTTTGCAATAGTATTTTAAAATTGACTATTCATTTTTGTTGCCTTACTTGCTCACAGCTTGTTTTGCTTTGGCCCACGCTTCATTGTATTTATTCAGCACTTCCTGTGGGTCCTTAGCGAGCACGAACTCCTGCACGATCGATTCCTTCACGATCTGTGCCTTATTGACGATAGCGGTGCTTTCATTCGTGTCCGATACCGCTTCAATGTAGGTCGGGCTAAAGCTGTTAAATTCCGTCAGTTGCGATACGCTTGGCTCCTTATCCTTCAATACGGGGATAAATCCTGCAAAATCGTCAAACCCAGACTCTTCAACCATCCATTTCACGAATGCCTTCGCTGTGGCCAGATTCTCGCTGTCCTTATTTACGCCGTATGCCCAGTCGGGCGCGAGTGCAACATTGGTATTACCAGAATTGTCGTACGGCATCGGGAAGAATCCAACATTATCAGACGTTGTACCGCTTTCAATTACCTGCGGAATGACCCAGTTCCCCAGCAAGTACATCGCAAACTTGCCGCTTACAATATCTTTCTTGGATTGCTCCCAGTTTGTGGAATTGATATCGGGTTCCAGGTAGCCTTTCTCATACATTGTACGGATGATCGTCATCGCTTGACCGTAAGGATTGTCCATCGTATACGGCGTATCGGTGTTTACGCGGTCGTTATTCAGATTGGCGTCGCCGGCGATTGAGGACGGTAGCTCGGATGCCCATGGATACAACGTCCATTGATCCTTGAAGTTAGAGGCGAGTGGAACGATGCCCTCTTCTTTCAACTTCTCGCTTGCCGCGTAGAATTCATCAAGCGTCTTCGGAACGGAGGTGATCCCCGCATCGGCAAACGCCTTCTTGTTATAAATGATCCCCGTTGTGCTCCCTCCTGCTGAAATACCATAGACCTTGCCCTCGAAGGCTTTGTAATCTTTAAAATAAATGCGATCGTTAAGCCCTAAATCATCAAGCGGTGCAAAATATTTCGGCAGGTCGCTGTTTGGAATGGTCGGAACCAGCACGACATCCGGAAACTCTCCAGAAGCAATACGGATTTTCGTCGTCTTATCGAGATCCGTTACTGCTTCAAACTTAACCTCAGCATTCGGATACTTTTCCTTGAATCGCGCGGCGTAATCTACATATTCCTTGTCGATCATGTCGGTACGATTGGTCAGGAAGGTAATCGTTCCGCTGATTTCGCTGCCAGTAGCGGTATTCTTCTCTTTGTCCACTATTTCTTTACTCCCGCTGCAACCAGCCAAAAGTCCGCTGAATAAGATTGCGGTAGTGAACAGCAAAGCAACTTTCTTCATTGTAAATCCCCCTCGATGTTTAGATTGGTATCGTTTACATTGTTGATGTTAACATAATTATATATTTAATTCAACGTTTTTTAACATGTTTCATAAAGTTTAATAAACATTATTTCTCTTGTCTAGAAAAACGGTTTCTCTCTTAGTCAAGTTGTGATTTATTTACATTAAAAGAGCAAGCTCTCTAATTGAGGCTTGCTCTTATCTTATTCATAACTATAGTTTTATAAAGAGTCGGTAGGTCATAACTGCTGCTTCGGCTCTCGTTACCGTAGCCTTGGGCATAAATGTACCTTTTGGTAGACCCATGATTAAGCCGGCTTGCTCGGCTGCATGAACAGCTTCTATCGCATAGCCACTAATTTCCGCTTCGTCTGCCAATTCCTTTGTTTGTTGTTGACCTCCTTCAATCTTCATTGATGCCATGGCGCGGTTTAACATAACAGCGGCGTCCTGTCGGGTAATCCGGTCTTTAACCCCGAACTCCGTGCCCCCTATGCCGTTTGTGATGCCAAGCTTCTCGGCGGTGGCTATGGAACGGGTATACCACACTCCCGGCTGAACGTCATTAAACGAGCTGACTGCTGTTTCATCATACAGATCAAGCGCGTTTATGAGCATGTGCATGAATTCGGCTCGTGTCAGTGAATTGTCCGGTTTAAACAGTCCCTTACCATAGCCTTGGATGATGTCCCGTGCTGCAAGCATATTAATAGCATCCACTGCCCACGTTACGCCAGATACATCGGTAAACGATACTATCTTATACGCTGCCGCATATTGACTGAAATCGCTCGCTTTAAAATCAACTTTTCCTGTATTTAAATTATATTTGCCGTTCTTTACGACATGGAGTTTACCCGTTCCGTTCATATTAACGACAACGATTTGATTTGTATGAATATTATCACTTGCCGAATATGGAATAGAGAATACAATCTCCTCGCCATCAAAAGTATGAATTTGCTTCCCATCAACCGTGAAGGTGAAATCAAGCATAGGACCAGGAATGGACATGGCTCCGTTATTTCTCAGCTCTGGACGGAGCGTTGAGATTACAGTCAACACTATTTCCGAAACATCTGCTCCACCTTGCGACTCAAGCAAACTTCGAGGAATCGAAACTGCAGCAAGACCCAGGTCCACTTTGATCTCTTTCATATCTTCACGATGAAGGAAATGCTGCACCGGAAGGACGAGGCTCACTTTAGAAGCACCAGCCGTTGGTATGACTTGGATCGAAATGCCCTGACTCAAAGCCAGATCTATCGCCTTCTTAAGCTCGGCTTCGCTAATTTTTGCAACAGCCACACCTTCCTCTCCCGCTTTGGCAGGAATTTTAATGACACCGCCTTGGCTGTGTTCGTCCAGTTCGTCGGATGAACCGGGCTCACCTGTCGGCACCTGTCCGGATGATTGATTGTGTGGATCACTCGATTCCATTACCGTTACTACAGCTTTCGCCGTAAACCCACCATCCTCTGTTAAAGCAGTGATTTCTGTTTTGCCAACGCTTAACGCGCTGACCATGCCATCGCCACCGACTTTAGCGACTGCTGGGTTGCTGGAGGACCAAGCGACAACCCTATTCGTTGCATCGGCAGGGACTATAGCCGCTGTTAATCGCTCCATATTTCCCTTTTTCAGTTTCAGCTCTGTCTTATTAAGCGTCATACCGGAAACCGGAACCGCTTTTTTAACCAGCTCAATCTGATCGATGAAAATAGATCCTGTAGAGGATGTCGTATCGGCAATCTGTCCGAGATACAAATTAAACTCTGTCATATCTCTTGGATCTAAGGTGCCTGAATTACCTCCGTACCAGGCAGGATATTCAAACTCTGAGAACGGAATATCGATGAACTTTCCTTCTGTTCCGCCATCCAGCTCGACTCTAGCCTCCATGTAGACGCCGGATCCCATCCGCACTTGAACGGTCAAGCTGATCAGCGAACCGTTTGGCTGCACCCACAGCCGGATCTTGTCATAATCCGACCAGTCTAGATGTGGAAGAGACGTAATGACTCCTCCATAGCCGTCGGCTCGGAAATTGTAGTCCATCTGCATGCTATGCTGACCTGAAACCTTCATATCCCGGTCCAAGGATAAGGAAAGATTGCCTGAAGGGTTTGTTTTGTTGTACCTTTGTGTAAATTCTGACTCGTTTTTATACGAATCGAAATCATCGATAATCCGCGTTTGAACAAACTGGATATCATCTAACGTGATGGACCCTTCTGCACTACCTTCGCCTTTACGGACGATTAGCTTGAATGTGCTCAACTTTGTCATGTCAATACTGTTTCCGATCGGCAGATTCACATATACGGCCTTTGTCCCCGAAATAACAGTATCCTTCGACCATATTTGCCCATCCTCGGTCCCCAGCTGAACTGTCAAGTTGCGATTGTCACCATCGGGCTTCACCCAGAATTGAAGGGTATCAAAGGTGCTGCGGTCTGCTTGGCTAAGCTCCTTTGTAATACTGACGAAGCTTTTTTCTCCCATCTGGAAGGTGGTCTTTAATCCGTAGTTTCCAGCAATTTTGATGTTCTGATCCAGTGCTAGACTAACCTCTCCGCCGGCAGGATCTACGTTGTATGCTCGATCTACTAACTGGCTCTCTCCGCCGTAATACTCCCCATTATCGATGATACTTGCTGGGGCTACAGCCGGGAACGAAACGCTTCCATCACCGACACCAATCTGGAGGCGACTAATTTGAGGGAACTGTATTCCTGCAACACCTGATGGATAAACAATCTTTACGAACTTGATCCCAGTCGGCAAATCGGAGATCCCATAGTTCGTTTTATACCACTGTCCACCAAGTGACCGGATTTCAGCTGTCAATTCGGCATATTTAATGCCATCCGCTGAACCGTACAGTTCAAAAAGATCATTGTCCACCGCTTGCTCCGGCTGGTACGTTTCAAGCTTGATGCTGTTCATATCCGCAACGCTGCGGTATACGATATAAGCCTCCTCCTCATCGGTCCGAACTAGGCGCGATGCATCGCCGCCAGCTAGTTCGGCGCTCGTATGGTCGAAAGCCACATTATCACTATGCTGGGACATATTTGACAGATTCTCCATCTCATCGGAGATGACCCCAGAAGTAATCAATGGCTGAACTGGCGTCAGCAGACTACCGTCTCCACGATATTCAATTTGTACGTTTAGCAGTTGTCCAGCTTCCGGATTCCCATTCGGGAAACGGATTTTGAGATGATCGGCATCCGGCAATTGTACGTTCGAGAAGTGATAGCTTTTGCCATCCCAATCTGGCGTTATTTTCGTATACTGAATACCGTCTTTAGACAGATAGAAGGAAAATGCTTCGGATGATGCACGGATTTTAAATGAGAGGACAGATCCCGGCATACGATACACGATAGACTCTTTATCGGTATAATATTGCTTCGACTGGTCCTCCATAACATCGATGAGAAGATGCTTGGTAACTATCGGTCCGATAACGTTCGAATATTCGCTCTCGCCGCTGCTGTTTACGCCCTTCACTCGGTAATAGTACGATTTCCCGGTTTCGGCTGTCCGATCGCTAAACATATTTTCTCCAGGCTGAACATCATCGAGCACCTGATCTCCGACTATCGACCATGGACCTAATGCCTGCTCTGCGCGTTCTACGATGTACGAGCTTGCTCCTGTAGATCCCCGCCAGCTGAGCTTAGATATTGAGTCAGTCGCTAACAACTGGGGCGCTGGTTCGGGCAGTGGCAACTGGGGCACGGTAAGGCCATCAATAGCGTAAGCTTTCTCACGCACAACACGCATGACGTTCGTTTCGTCCTGATAGTCGCCGGACGGCATCCCAGGCCAGTGGTAGGCACTATACACAATCCCGTCACCTGGATCATACTCCGAATGCCGAATGAAGCCGCCATTCATACTATGAGGCCGTAAACTCCAAATCATCGCGCCGGAAGCACCACTATCAATCACTTCATCCAGCATCGCTTCCACCTCTTGCGTCGGCTTAAAGCCGAACTCACCGACGATGAATGGCTTCTTATTGCCGGCCAGCGCTTTGTCTGCTTTTGTTCTGGCAACATAATTCCCGCTGTAGTAATGGCTTTTCACAATATCGTAATTTGGGTCAGTCAGCGCTTCAGTAGTCACGTTCTTGTACCCATGTGAGCTTGAGCCAGACGGGTACTCGATAAGATTTCCCGCCACAAACAACTGGTTCTCATTAATGCTTTTATAGTGAGCGGCAATGTCCGCTTCCCAATCCGGGGCAACCATCAGCTCATTGCCAGTCTCCCAGGCCAGAATTGCAGGGTCATCCTTATATCGGACACCCGTAAGCGTATTGACTCGATTAAGTATCTTATCCATTGTCAGTTTGAAATCATCGCGAAGTTGCTCGTCGGTGTAGAAGGCTTTGCGGGTTGCATCAGTATCGGTAATCCCACGGAAAGCGGCAAAATCGGAAACGCCTCCAGGCGGCCAACTCCAATGGTCGATAAATGGAATGATAACTCGTACGCCATACTGATTGGCCAATTCCAATAGCTTATCCATAGAAAGAAATGCTTCTTCGTTCAGCACGCCTGGACCTACGATATGACGCACCGTATCGTCAGCTTGATCCGGCTGTTTGACCGTTAGTGAGTATGCCCGAAATACTTTCCCGCCCGATTGTTGAATCGTGCGAATTGCATCCTCCTGCTCAAAGGCTGTTGGCATAATACCTCCTGCCTCGTCCTCGTTAAAGAGTGCGCCGGGATAGTTGTAGGAAATGAATCTTAGCTCCCGATCTCCATCCATTATCTTATCGCCATTCGTGGTAATAAAGTTCTTGAGCGGTGAAGGCTTCGTGATACGGGCTTTGTCAAAGCTGTTCATGGCGGCAGCCAAGTTCGACTTTTCGTTTAGCAACACTTCTTCTTCGACCTTAGCCTCATTGGCCAGCGTCTCAGCCTCCTCAATAGCCTTCACCATTGCATTCCAAGCCGATTCAGGATACTGACCGATTCCAGTGCCCTGCTTCGACTCCTCTAACATCTGCTTGGCAAGACTGATCTTGTAAACCAGCTCATGTCGCGCACCAACCTTAGCAATTGGACCGATCGCTTCGCTTTGCACCGCCGCCCCTCTAACACCCTCGTTATCGAGCGGTGTTACCTGGAATTTAATAAACTTGCCGATGTGAGCGTCTGTTAATTTGTAGGTGTTGAGCGTATAGCTGCCTGGAATTTTCGTATACTCGCCATCGACTGTATCCGACATTAGCCAGGTATAAATCGAATGGGCCTCCTCCACATTACTTGGATGAGTGTACGTGTACGAGCCGGTTAGTGTCGACGTTACTTTAGCATCACCTGCGATCATAACGGTGCTCGCTCCAGGCACATCTGGAGCAGCTGCAGGACTTACAGCAAAATCGTCGAAGTACGCCGTGCCCACCATATCGGAAACATAAATGATTATGCTGGAATGCATTCCGCTATTAAAGGGAAGGCTGACCTTCTTCCAATTTGTCGAGGCTGATGTTTGCGATTCTTTAATGGTCAATTCGTCAGCTGCCGATAGGACCTTGAAATAAGAACCTCCTGCTCCTTTAGCATAAAAAGTCAACACATAATCGGTATCTGGCTCTACGGCAACAGTATTTTTTATACCTGTGTAATCCTGGCTCGTCGCCTCAATCTGCAATGCATATTGGCCATTGCGATAAACTGCATTAGTGACCGTAAACTTCGTACTTCCTCCGGTATTCCAGTTGGAAATATCACCAGTTTCAAAGCCGCCATTCGTTACTGTACTTTTCACAGAAGTAGCAGAGTCTAGTTGGGATAGTTCTTGTTTCGATCCAAGGTCTTCCGCCCCTCTGTCCGCTTGGGAGAGAACAATATCGTCGTAGTAAGCGGTTTCAATTGTGTCGGAAATATAGAGCTTCACCAATGTATGTTTCCCACTATTGAAATCAGCCTTATACAAGGTCCAATCCGACTCCGTGAAGGTGTATTGCTCGAGAATCGTCGCTTCATCCGCTCCCGATATAATCTTATACGCCGCTCCACCGGCTCCCTTGCCGTAAAATGATAAGGAGTAATCCGTATTGGGCTCCACCTCTGTCGTGTACTGAATGCCGTTCCAGTTTTGTGGTCCGGAGATTTGAAGTCCGAATGTCCCACTGTACTTTTCTGCCTCCGTGACTACGAATTTGGAGCTGCCGTTTGTGTCCCATCCACTTAAGTCACCACTCTCAAAATTCCCGTTTATGATCAGATTCGCTTTTTCAGCTTGTACCTCTACCGCCCCCCAATATCTTCCGCCAGGCATTATGGACCCGAATAAAAGCATGAAGGCAACTAGAAGCGATGTAATTCTTTTTGCTTGTGCAATTTTGTACATGACTCTCTCCTTTTTTAATCGTATTAGTCTTTCCTATCTCTCGGTTCGTTGAGGAAAACAACATAATACCCATCAGAAAGTGTTACCCTGGCCTCCCTTCCTTGTGAACGAATGTATTGACAATAAATCTCATAATCAATTTAAAGTAATTAACTGTTTAATTCAACAATTTTATTTTTATTTATATTTGTTTACTTATGTTTCTTAGATGTGCTATACTCGCGTTGTTTGAAGCGCTTTCAAAAAAACAGGGAGGCGTGTATTTGCTAGTTTCTTCAGAAAGAGGTGATGGTACGGTTCATAAGAATGAAGAGAATCCATGCCGAAATCCTTATTAAGGAGGACAAAACATGCTACTCAAAGTACTCAAGCGAGCGATGTTAATCTTTACTGCGCTCACTGTATTTCTCACCACTCAATCGCTCCCTCAAGCAAAAGCTGCTCCTGTCAATCTCGCCTATAATAAACCGGTGACGGTTTCCTCGACAGAGAGCACGTATTTCGGGGCTAACGCAACAGATGCGAACGGGAATACGAGGTGGTCTTCCGCATACTCCAATCCACAATATATCATCGTCGACCTCGGCTCCTCGCAAAGCGTCGCAAGCGTCATCCTTCGTTGGGAGGCGGCTTACGCCAGCCAGTTTCAAATTCAAACCTCTACGGACAATTCATCTTGGACGACCGTTTATTCGAATTACAGTGCTAACGGTGGAAATAATACGATAAACTTCACTCCGGTAACTGCGCGCTATGTGAAAGTGTACTGCATCGAGAGGGCTACATCCTATGGTTTCTCGCTATACGAGTTCGAGATCTATGGGGTACAAGCGGTCGGTGTCCTGGACTACATTAAGAACATCAGCGGCTCCCAGACAATTATCGGGATTCATAACCGCGAACCGAATTCATCACCAGCCCAGCAAACGAATACCGTCTATGGTATTACTGGCCGTTATCCGGGACTGTGGAGCGGTGATCTTTTATTCTCCTCCGACGATGTCAACAACCGATGGAACATGATTTATGAGGCCAAACGACAATGGGACAGCGGGTCGATCGTTCAGCTTATGATGCACGTGACGCCGCCCACGCAATCAGATGTTGGAAGTTGGGATGGGGGTGTCGTTAGCGAACTTACCGATGCTCAGTGGACGGATTTGATTACGAACGGCGGAACGCTGAATAAAGCCTGGAAGGCACGCCTGGACAATTACGCCCAATATTTGCAGTATCTCGAGGATAATGGTGTTACAGTACTTTTCCGACCTTTTCACGAAATGAATCAGAGCATCTTCTGGTGGGCAGGCCGTCCCGACACGAATGGAACAGCAGCTTTATACCGACTGACAAAGGATTATTTGGTCAACACGAAAGGGTTAACGAACCTCGTTTGGGTATGGAATATGCAGGATCTGGACTTGAATTGGGGTACCTATAATCCTGGTAATGACTACTGGGATATTTTCTCCGTGGACATTTATAACAGCGATGGTTTCACGACAGCAAAGTATAACAATGCTTTGAGCGTAGCCGGAAGCAAGCCGATTGCCATCGGTGAATGCGCCAAGCTACCTACGGTAAGCCAACTATCCGCTCAGCCTAGATGGACCTTCGTCATGAGTTGGGCAGAACTTACCTTTAACAACAACACCAATGCACAAATTCAAACCTTATACAGCGCATCAAATGTCATTACAAGAGACGAACTGCCGAAATTTAAATAATTCACAATTTGAAGTAAATATTTAGAATTGTATTTTGCATACAAGCTAAACCAATTTTATAAATTTATTAGACCCAGCTAACACTAATAAAACCATTCGTTCTTATGACGAATGGTTTTGTTTCAATTGATTGGGAATGGCGGATTGATCCGATCAGACTTTAGACTTCATTACTCCTTAAATCAGCTCTATGACCGATATCAAATGCCATTGTTTATCGTAGTAGGCGCTTAGATCAAGTGGACGAGGATGGACACATTCATGATGATTACCGGATCGACTATTTCAAATAACACATTCAACAAATGAAAGAGTCCATCTAAGACGGAGTTGATCTAATCGGCTATACAACGTGGAGTGCCATTAACATCGTCAGCTCATCTACTTCTGAAATGTCAAAACGATATGTAATCTGACCATTTTCTTGTCCTTAACAGCTAGTTCCAGAATTAATATTTTGCTTTCTTAATTCGTATCCGCCTGTTTTTATCTCTTATCGGGTCGTTTGTTACATAAGAAATGCGAAAACTGTCCTGGATTATCTTTATTATTAGGTTTTTAACTACATCGCCTTTCATTTAGATACACACCTAATCGGTAATCGGACTATGTTCTTGTCCCTCGACACCATGTTAGTGTACTGCACTTCTCACGGATCACGGTGTAAAGAAGCCAAACGCATATGATCGGCTGCTTTTTAATCTTTGATTGAGCTAACAGTTCTCGTTAGCTTATTCCCATTCCTTCCAAAAGACCCATCCTCCATTTTTAAGCGAAAAAAGTGATTTACACTGCTTACATCTCAGAATCGAACCAGAAGGATATTTTGGATTATCGATATACAGTTTGGGAACACATTTCTCGTACCCACATTTTGGGCATATCTGTCTCATACTTTTCTTTGTTTTCAATTTCTTACCTCAATTTATTCTTATATTTTCTTTATTATAGCATCGTTCATTAAACTAAACTGCCCGTTAACTTTAAATATGGATATTACTTTACAATTAGTTTTTTTGGGGGATCTGTTCTTAGCTCACACGCCCACTATTTTAGCGACTTTTTATGGTAATGTGCTCTTTTCAATCGACATAATTCCTATCATGCAACTGTTGAGATAACATTCTAATCGGGAATGGTACAATGTTCTTGTCCTCAGCTTGGGACAAGAACTTGGTTCCTTAAAACAAAAAAGCCGCTATATTAGAGACTTTGATAGAACAATGTTCTTGTCCTGCGACAGTACATTGATTGACACAAAGTTCCCTACCAAAATGACACAAAGTAAAAAAATGATTCTCTCCAGGGTAGTAGGGAACTTTATGTCAAATTCCAGCCTAGTAGGGAACTTTATGTCACTAAAAATTGACACAAAGTTCCCTACCGAAAAATAAAAAACCTTATTCTATAAGGGATTTCATGGTTGGTAACTTTATGTCATTCTACAAAGGGGTAGTTTTAATTCCCACCCCTCCGTCGTATAATCTACCTAAAACGCCGAACTCATATTCCGAGTTCGGCGTTTTTAAAATTCAATGGACACAATTAATATGTCGGTTTGATCGACTCTCGCATCCTCCAGATTCATGTGCCCTTTGTCTTAATAATGGCAAATGAATGCCTCAAAGAAGAATGAACCGTCAAAGCCGGCTTTCCAAAGGCTGTTGTATATTTCTCAACAAGTTTTTCTATAGAACGTTGTGTTAAACGTCTATTTTTACCTTTGCATCCTACAGGTGCTGCAATAAACGCTTGCTATACTCGGTTCCTCTATGCGTTCTGTTTATCCTGCGAATGGGTCAACATTCGTGAGTGAGTCGTTCTTTCCTTAGTGTGTGCGGTTTTTGTTATTTTGTTATTACTGCGTGCTCTGGTTAGGCTGCGATACGTTTCTCCATGCTGAACCATACCAATGAGAATACGAGCTAGCTTTCCAATAAGTTTAACATAGATTGCATCTTGCCCATCCCCCTTTTTCACATTCTGCTTATGCTTGACGCGCAAGCTGGAGTACCGCCAGAAACAACTACTTTCGCAGCATGCTGTCCTCGCGCAATATTACGGTTGAACGCAAAGACCGCTTCTCTGGCTTTCTCAAAAACTCCATCGCTCTTCCTGCATGATCTCGCTCGATGACCTTGTATACACGGGACGGTGGATAGAAAGAAAGGATGGGATCGTCCTTCCATAAGAACCATCGATGGGCATTCTGGAATGGACACCAACCTCCTTCCAATGCTGTTCTACATCCGCAGGCTTTTGAATGCCTTCCAGCCCTTTGTTTCGGGCTAGATGTTTTTGTTTGTCAGTAAAAAGTATTTTCGTATAACTTCCCCGTTTGCGCATCAAGCACTTCGGGCGTCCGCTCGTGCTCACTACCAATCATTCGATACACTAGTTCGTACGGGGCCTCTTTCGCCCTAGCATTGTGCATCCGTTCCCATTGCAGACGCAGCTTGGCCTGTGCCGTCCATCGGAGGATGGCTGTCTGGTAATCAAATGAAGGCACGGTCTCCAGCTTCTTTAACTGTTCTGGCCTTATGGAGGGGGACATCAAACTTTTGACCCTCCCATTAGAGCGGTCAACAGCTAGTTGATAGCATTCATCCCTGACAGATACGTCTTGAACATACACACCAAAGCGAATGATTTCCAAACGATCTTCGTCGTCGGTCTCTTCAGTTAGAAGCTTGAGATACGGCAACATTTCGGCTGCTAGTCCTCGGACATAGTCCATAGCTACTTCTATACATGCGTCTCGATCCCAGGTTAATGGAGCTAGTTGATCTGGCTTACCATGCGAAACAAAGTCAATCAGTTGTCCGGTTTGGCTGTCTACTCGCGCCTTGACCGCTCCCTCCATCTGATCAGCCCAATAGGCCTTCCAAGACCGGTCATTCTTGGCTGGACGCTCTTCATTCTGTTGCTTCCACACCATCAACTTGGTGTTCGAGCCAATATTGTCGTCTTGTACTAACTGAAATTGGTCGTTGTCTACGCCAATCCACTCTTCTAGGCTTCGTGCGGGCGGGAACTCACCTGGCCACTCGTCCAGAGTTCTTGGGTCAGAGGGGACAGCTTCTGCCCTATAGGCTGTCGGAACTTCCTCCTGTGATGATGCAGTATAGATTAGTCCTCTACTTCGGGGGGCGTAAACAAGATGGACCTGATCGTCACCATCCGTGTACACGGCTTTGTCCAATACGCAATATACCACATGTAGCAAAAAATTGGCCTTCATACACGCCATCAGTTCTTCCTCTGGTGTGATCATGGTTGGGAGTGCTGGCCCTGGAACGGTTCCGTAGTACCTAAATCCGACCACGTGACCGCTGCGGTGAACCATAATCAGGCATCCCGTCTCAGGAAGCGGCAGCCCCATCGCCTTCTGCTGTCGTGTGTACCCAAACATCCCTTCCATCCACTCCATCTCACAATACGGAAAATCACGCAGTGCGCCGGGATAATGATCTTCCAGGAATTGCTCTGCCTGCTGTTTGAGCTCCTCCTCAGATATCCGTGTCTCGTTGTCCAATGAGGCCCAGGAAATGGCATAGTCAAGCAAGTTGCCGTCCCTGGAGAGCGTGGCAGAAACGGCGTCATCACTCCCCGTTTTAACCCATAAGAATCCCGCTTCTCCCTTCCCTGTTCCCCTCATGGTGTTCTCTTGATAGTCATTGACGATCAGATCATAATCCGGTGAAACGGCAAACTGGTGCTCTGCCTGTTGTCTTAACTGCAGGCGTAATGTATCCAGGTCTCGTTCGAGAAAATCTTGAGCCATTTCGTTGCGCAAATGTTCCAGTCCCTTCCGTAATTGTGTTTTTACAGTACCTAATGGCATATCCAGGAGATGGGCGATTTGCTGCTGGGTCAGGTCCTTCTTATATTTTAAGAACAAGAGCTGACGCAGCTTCGGATTCAGACTGGCCAATGCACGCTCCAGATCCAGGGTTTGATCGATATCATTAACGACCAATGGCTCTTGCGCCTGCGGGTCTTCGCTCAGGTGAACACGCTTGGATTTCTCCAAATGATTGAGCGCCCGGTTCACCACAATTCTGGTAAGCCAGCTCTCAAACGCTTCGGCTTGCTGCAGCGTTTGCAGTGACTCATAAGCCTTAACCAGGGCATCCTGAACGATATCCTCCGCATCTTTGGACTCCCGTACATAATGGCGAGCCACTCGGTGCAGCTTATCCGTTCGATCCTTTATAAGAGAAACGAAGGCATCGTGATCTCCGTTTTGTGCGGCGTTGATTTGTTGCTGTGCATCGATCATTGTCGTTCACCTCCTGTTATATAGACAGCTAACTCGGGGGTTTGGATTTAATTAATGTAACATTATTCTTATAGTTGTTCCCAAATAAGTGCATATGCTGATTGTTTAGATATACATCTAATCGGCAATCGGATTATGTTCTTGTCAATTCCGGCAATCGGTACAAGTTCTTGTCCTTAGCTTGGGACAAGAACTTGTACCGATAAAATAAAAAAGCCGCTAAAGTTGCGACTTCAATGGGAATATGTTCTTGTCTCTCGACACAATTTCCCTTCGTGAATCCCGCGATCTTTAGAAATAAAGAATATTCGATGGGAATGGCCATTGCATTTGTACTCATCGCGGTTGGGTTCGGCATTCCATTCCTGACACCGCTTATGTTATCGAATGTTAATGGTCTGTCTCCTGCATTAATCGGATTCATAATGTTGCCTTCAGCCCTTGTTACAGCGTTTCTTGGTCGTAAGGGCGGAAAATTAGCTGATGAGAAAGGGAATCCTTTTCTACTGTATACTGCCTCTACACTGCTTGTTGGTGGTTTCATTATTCTCTCTTCAATCGTGGGGATGTCTCCTACGTACACTCAAATTTTCCTCACACTAGGTGTACTAGGTCAATCTTATATGCAAATTGCTATGTCAAACACCATTTCACGTACTTTGCCTAAGAATGAAATTGGGATCGGTATGGGGTTGTTATCGATGTTTAACTTTATTGCAGCAGCAGGATCTACGGCTGTCATTGGTAAGGTACTTGACGGTGGAACAAGCGCTGTTCAATTAAATCCGTTTGTACATGATAAGGTTGCTTTTGTGTATAGTAACGTTTTGCTGACTCTAGCCGTGATAGTCGTTGTAATGACACTTCTTTATTATTATCAGTTTGGACGTAAATCCAATAATAAATAAAACAACAATATATTTGAAAGGAGGTGAAATCAACGAAAAATATGACCTGCAAATTAGTAAGTTTAGATGGAAAAAATAATTCACGCTAAAGAATAAGAGCCGTCTCTTTAAATATATGGAGGTAAACTATATAAAAATTGCAGCAGTTAGTTGGAAGTTTAAGAAAAGTTTCTTTTAATCTTAAAATCGAAGAATTTATTCAAAAGAAGCACAGGCATGCCTTTTTTCGAAAAGCAAGATATGGTTTTCTTGAAAATACCAAAACAATCATAAAAGTGTACGCCCAATCCGCTAAACCTACTATTAATTCAGTCTAGTAGTCATGTATCGTTCCTCCTATCCAAATAGAATTGGGTCGCTTCATCAATAAAATGTAAAACCTCCTCTTTGACTGGATATAGATTTAAATCTCGGGATTTTTCTGGTGATTTTCGTATTTCGAAAAACTTGTCGCCTAGTTCTTCATTCCCATCAAACAATTCTTTGGATAATTCTAGGGCTTCCTCTGCAATAATTTGCGCTTCTATGGAATCAGGAGTATCTCCACGTTTTAAACATAATTCTACTCTTCTATTTATGTTAATCCAATGTCTAACTTTGGGGTTATCCGTTACCATATTAGGTAGTTTCTCCCTCAAAATTACCTGTTCCTGTTGGTCAAAGTATTCATTCCACTTCATATCTGTATCAATCTTTTTCTGTTCCGCTAGTATTAGTGGAATCAATTGCTTCCAATTTAAATTTCCTTCCATATGAATAATATTTAAGATGGTATTTGTAGATTTTATAGAGTTATTAAGTTCTTCCCTTTTCTGTTGTAGTGACTTTTTATGCGCATGTAGTAATTGTTCAATGGTAATTTTCGAAAGGATTTTTCCAATATCACTAAGCGATAAGTTCAGCATTTTTAAAATAGTTATTTTTTGTAGTGTTAATAAATCTTCATCTTCGTAAAACCTCTTTCCATAATTATCCTTTTGGCTTGGTGTCATTAATCCAATTTGATCATAATATCTTAATGTTCGAACAGATATATTCAACTTTTTTGCAACTTCTCCAGTAGAGTAAAATTTCATAAAAATCCCCCCCAAAAAAAATACTTGCAGATTACGTAACGTCATCTTTTACTATTAATATAGCAAAAAAGAAAGAGGAAGTGATTATTAATGGATAAAATCTTTTTCAAACGAAGTCCGTGGTCATGGAAAGAGTTAACATTACTATTAGTATTGGTGTTAGTGCTTGTTCCTTTTTTTATTGAATATTTACTGATGCTAGCCCTAACCGGTGCCTTTCAAAATGATTTGTATTCAGGAACACTAATTGGATTTATAATGTCTATCATTTTTACACTAGGGGTATACTTTATCGCAATTAAGCCGAAAAAGTTATCTTGGAAGGAAGTAGGTTTACAGCGATTCTCCAAATCCTATTGGGGACCGACAATTGGATGGACGATCGTTCTAATCATCAGCACAATTCTAATCTCTTTTGTGTTTGAATTACTATTTCAAATGGGAACTAACAACAGTAAAACAGAAAGCTTACAAACAAGATTAACTACTATCAACTTTATCATTGCATTCTTTTCAGCAGCTATTATTTCACCAATCTATGAGGAAATTTTTTATCGAGGATTTCTTTATCGTTGGATTAGAAGTAAGTACGGGCTAATCACAGGAATGTTTGTTACTTCCTTCATCTTTATGATCGTTCACATCCCAACATTCCATACGTTACCATACACTTTTTTAGCTGGATTCATTTTTGCCTGGACCTATGAAAAAACAAACTCTGTTTATCCAGCAATGATTATTCATGCATTATTTAATGGACTTTCAATTATTTTAACAGCAACATTGTAATCTATCTCCAAAGAATAGACTGAAAAAGGCCTCTTATTCCTTTTTCGTAATTTTCTGATTGATTTTTTTTAAAAGATTTTTGCTTTGAGCATAAGCAAGCTGTGTTTATTGCCTTATTGCCTTCTCTATCTTCTCTTTCAGCAATATATGGAATCGTCTTTCTAATCTGTGTAGCTAATTCCATGTATGAACCCACGTCAATGAGAAAATAAACGTAATATTTTTACCTCCTGCATAATTGAATTTATAATTAGCCCTAAGCTTTTATTTAAATATCAACTTGGAAAATACATTGAAATATATTAAAAGGCTTAAGAATGATCATTCATAAGCCTTTTTGAGACAATCTGAGACTAATTTATTCATCGGTCCTTTTATGCACAATAGCTTAGTCCAAAATCTTATTCAACTGACCTGCTCCGTTTCTACCATAAGCAAGATTTCACTTATTACTAAAATACTGCCCTATAGACTATTTAGAAAAGAACTATGTATTAGGATTTAATTGCTTAACTCTTTAAGAAGTATTATTGCATCATAAATATCTTTATGACTAATAAATTTATCAACTTCAACCGAACCATCTTCCAAAAACTCAATTTCCCAGCGTTGCCGAGGAACTGCAACCTCTATCATAATTGCTATCTTTCTAACTAATACAATTTTCCTCTAATTTATTCAGAAAGGATCTAAGATCTTTAATCTGAAGCCTCCCTTTTTTCCTTATTCTTATCCTTTTAACCTACCTGTATCTACTATTAGATTTAATTATTACAGGAATGCTGCCCATTTTGTTACAAAAGAAAAGCCGCCTGTTTTTGGCAGCTGGATCTCATAAAAAGCACGTAACCCTTTTCGATGTTGATGTTTCCTCTCCTACTGGTTCATCAACAACTGCTTTGACAGCTGCTTTTTTTTCCCTATTCTTAGTCGTTGTATCTGTGGTTATTTCTTGTGAATCTGCTTCTACATCTGTATTAGATGTATCTTCTACGTTGGTAAAACCAACCATAAAAATGATCGTTAAAATTAAGAATAAATAGTTCATTTTCTTTTTCTTTTTAGGACTCTCCTATAATTTCATACTGTTCATTCTAAAAACGACGACTTTAATATCTTTTCTTGTTGACAGATTGTCAAACCAAGTGCGACAGTTCCTCTGTGAAAGATTCGTGAGCGGTTCTCCAACCCAAGCATTTTCGTGGTCTGTGGTTTATTAGATCTAGTGAACTGGCAAGATCTTCATCCTCGACTTGAGCGAGATCGGTGCCTTTCGGGAAAAACTCTCGAAGCAATCCATTCGCATTCTCATTGGAACCGCGTTGCCAAGACGAATATGGATCAGCAAAATAAACGTGCAGGTCATGGCTGGTTTCCAGATTGGCATAGCATGTTATGAACAAACACTCTAAACAGCGACCTATTGTAAATCATCACCATAAGATATCATTATTTTAGCCCGGTATCAGTTAGTATTAATCCACATTTACAGGCTCGATCACTTCGAATAAAAATGGATTACCATTTAAATATTCTCTTATGTATGCTTGGGCATACTTTTGTTCATCGATTAAACTGGTTGTTTCTCTTGGATCAGAGGCGTGATGGCAGCAGTTCTCGATCATGAACATGACAAAAAAACATTCCAGATCCCGAATATAGTCGGTTTCCAACTTCCTAATACTCTCATAACCTTGGATAAGCATCCATCGATGCTTTGGCCAAAGCTCCAATATGGTGCCTGCCATATCGTAGAGATAATATCCGTACCCACATCTTCCAAAATCAATCGGATAGGGTTGATTATCCTCAAAAACCATATTACCGGTATGTAAATCAGCATGAATGAGCCCATAGTTATGTTCACTTGGATGCATCGTGGTAAGTTGGGATACAACCTTCTCAGCTGCATCTTGATACAGCTTCCATCCCTCTTCGGATAAAAAACGCTCATAGTAACGTTCCAACTTAGCCATTTCACGTTTAAAACTTTCTACTCCCCAAGTAGGTCTTACAAAATCAGAAGGTGGATTGAAATCCTTTGCTGCTTCATGGAGCCTGCTCATCAATACACCTATATTATATGCTTGACTATCTGTAAATTCACCTACAACTTTTTCACCCTCTATCCATCGCATCATCGTTATATAAGGGCGCCTATATCCTGTCTCTGTTTCGATGTCCAATACATAAATACTATCACAATTTGCCATCCCTTCTGGTACTTTTAGATCTTTCGATTTGTTCAGTGCTTGTAACAGTAGGAGTTCCGAACGAATTTCCTCTCTGCTTAATCGGTCCGAATGAATGCGAAGTAAATAATTGTTATCTGTACTAGTTTCAATTTTATACGTGATCGTATCGCCGGATAGTTGAATAAACTGGATGTTATCCCATTCTACGTCATACTTTCGAATTGCAGATAAAGCGACTTTCCTTGCTCTGATTAATAACGCCCGCCGTTCTTCATCAGTATCAAATCTAAAAAAATTATTCATTTGTTATCCCCCTGCAATTTTTATGAAGTAAATTAACTACTTCTCTTATATGTTATTATAACGATAGTAAAAGCTTGAAAATATGTAATAAACAATTTAATTTAAACTATACTTACGACAGATTATCAAACCAAGTGCGACAGTTCCTCTGTGAAAGATTCGTGAGCGGTTCTCCAACCCAAGCATTTTCGTGGTCTGTGGTTTATTAGATCTAGTGAACTGGCAAGATCTTCATCCTCGACTTGAGCGAGATCGGTGCCTTTCGGGAAAAACTCTCGAAGCAATCCATTCGCATTCTCATTGGAACCGCATTGCCAAGACGAATATGGATCAGCAAAATAAACGTGCAGGTCATGGCTTGTTTCCAGATTGGCATAGCATGCAAACTCCTTTCCTCGGTGAGCCGTGGCTGTGAGGAAAGTGCCTGTGGGATACTGTGAGATGGCTACACCAAGCGCAATTTCCATAGACAGAGCAGTGCGATCAGGCATGAGAATGGCGGTATATAGACGGGTTTTGCGTTCAATGAGCGTGGCTATGCATCCTTTACTTTTCCCACGACTAGATACGACGGTATCCAGTTCCCAGTGCCCAAACGTTTCACGAGAACGAACCTCTTAGGGACGATCCGAAATGGATCTGCCAATGGCAAATTTACCGCGAGTTTCTGCGGGTTTCTGACGCTTTCCTTTGTGCCGAAGAACCTGTAACGTGCCTTGAACCAGTCGACCTGCGTAGATCCAGCGATAGATCGTTTTGAAGGATACTGCTGGCAAGCCTTCGGTACGGAAGCGTTGATTGATCTGTTCCGGAGACCACGTTGCCTTCAGTTTTTCCTCCAGTGAAGCAGCTAAGGTGCTTGACCATTTACCTGAAGAAACAGAGGATTGACGACGCTTCTCATAAGCGTTCTGAGCGTGTTCTGCCTGATAGGGATACGATGAATTAGCACGATCTAGTTCGCGGCAAATCGTGGACGAAAGTCTCCCCAGTTCTTTTGCAATAGCTCTTGAGCTTTTGCCTTGTCTGTGGAGGATTTCTAGCTTGCTGCGTTCGATTATGCTAAGATGTGAATAACTCATGGACTGATTCTCCTTGTGTGAATGCTGGTGTGGTAACTTTCATTCTACACGAATCAGGCTGTGAGCCATTTTTTTATTTCAGTAGGGTGTCGCACTTCATATTACAATCCGTCGTTATATTCGCAAACATAATACATTAGTCTTAAAGCGAACCATAATATCAAACACGTTTACTGTCTTTTAATTGATAGTTGCCCTTTTTTATTTGTTAGCCACTTCATCCATGCAATGTACCTGATATAACATATATTATGCTATATCTACATCGTTTGGAGGTGAGTATCTCATGACAACTTTTTTGGATGCTCGAACATCACAAAACGCAAGTTTAGCTAACTCGATTTCTGTACCCATTCTATTGATTAACACGCCGCAGTTATTCTGACAGATTGGTCTACTGACAGCCGGTGCTGGGACAAACCCACGTGTTCAGTTTAAAGGAACGGTTTCCGTTACACTCCCGTTAGCCCTTGCTGGGATAACGATTCGAGTCGTACGAGGAACCCAGGCTACTGACCCTGCAGTCTATTCTGCCACGGCTACATTTGGGCTAAGCGTCTTAGCGCCACAAGTCATCACTTTTTCGGGTAACGACTTTAATCCACCTATTCTCCCCCAATTGACGTACACTGCATTTATTAGCTCCAACCTATTAGGCACCGTGCGCGTGGGTCCGGAAAACTTCGATGGATTTATTGTATCCGATTAATAAGAAGAATCTTTCTGTTAGTTTAAATAAAAAGCAGCCGATCACAATTGGTCAGCTGCTTTCTTATCGTATTGAGTTAATGTTACCCGTTACGCTGTACCCGTCCAGCACATCCTTCGGATACAAGAACACCGAATCGCCTATCATTTCGGACTTCTTGCCCTTGCGAGTCTACGATACTCGCTTTGAATGAATCGATGGCGAAGCCTGCAGCAGCCGAGATGATGCCACCCGAGTGTTCAACACCGAAGCGGTCAAGCGGATTATGATTCTCGTTTCCGTAAAATCCAACATCGTCTCCTTTCATGCCGTAGGCTGGTTTTTACTCCCTTATTTGTCGGCAAGATTGACGACATTATCATCTAAACGATAAAGGACATAATTACTATTCCATATTTCCGTAGAAATAACAGCTTCGTTATTGTCTTTCTTAAAGAAAAATGAAGCCCCTTCCTGCTGTTCAAACTGCCAACCTTCCCTCTTCATTCGATCTTTTAGAATTTGATTACTATTCATTCTTCGTCCAAGGTACTGCCCATCTTCATCAATCTGAACAATTGATACATCCGTTGAATTTAACTCATACATAAGCTTTATATTGTTAAAACCAACGTTGTTAATGTATGTTGCTCCTAATATGACTAAAAGAATAATTACCCCAATAAAGCTAAATAAAATAATCCTCCATTTTTTCTTCATCCGTTCCCCCTATACAATAAGATTTCCACATATTATTTAAACGGAACTGGGCATCACATAGTTACCAATAAATTCGTCCTTTTAGATGAATAAGAAATGTGAAAACAGTCTTTGATTATACTGCTATTGAGGTTTTAACTACATCGATTCTTATTTAGATATCCATCTAATCGGGAATTAGACTATGTTCTTGTCCATTCCGGCAATCAGGCAAGAACTTTTACGATAAAATAAAAAGGCCGCTAAAATAGCGACTTCAATGGGACCATGTTCTTGTCCCTCGACAACATTCAATGTCATCCCCCCTTATAGGAGGTGAGGACAAGTAAAAATCAACCTCTCCTCTATGAAGAAGCGTAACCATTTCCTGCGTGGTGAGCATTTGCACATGAAATCGCTAACCCATATCTTTATGGATTAGCGGCTAAAAAATTTCTCTCTTCATAAAAACTTCAACAGATTTTTGAAGTATCTTATATTCAATAGTTTGGACCACCGCGTTTAGGGCTTTATTGAAGGTCCGGAGTACTTTGCGGCGATTAGCTGGTAATGCGCTCCTTGTAACTCTGGCCAATACATCGCCTTTGGCGAGCTTGTAGTCAAAAGTCGTGAACTTCACATCAAGAACCTCTTGAGGATCACAGAAGAGATTCTGATGGTACTTTGCCTTTGCGGCCCATAGTATGTCTTCCTTGTAAATAACTCTAAACTTTTCATAGAGTTAAGTTAATATCATGTCAGCTTTCAATTTTCAATTATAGAAAAAGGCGATTTGATTTTAAAGAATTCTTTATACGTCATTGGTTTTCGGCCAATTAGACGTTCAAGATCCCCAGACGTCTCCGAGAATTCTCCAGTGTTGATTCCACGCACCCAACCTAATAAGAAATCAGTCATAAGAACAGGCAAGCCATTCGCTACCATAGTGTCTATATATTCTTTTTCGCTAATTGCCTCATAAGGGATATTTATCTCATTAATCTCCGAGAGGGCTTCAGCGATGTCTGCAAAAGAGCTTCCCTCGCTGCCACTTAAAGTATATGACTTATTTTCGTGCCCGTTTTGAGTAAGAACGGCTACGTTGGCTGCCGCCAAATCGTCCAGAGATACAGCGGCAACTTTACCGGAACCCGCTGGTACTCGTACGCCGACTTTAAGCGCATCTCCGAAATACGAATGCATGACTTCAAGATACGGTGGATTCCGCAGAATGGTATAGGCTAATCCGGATGCTTTAAGCGTTTGTTCAGCAAATAAGTCTGACATCGATACTTCGGGCACAATAAGATTAGAATTTTCTCTTCGTATGATCGACGTGAAAATCACTTGTTTGACACCAGCCTGTTTTGCAGCAGCGATGACATTGAAATGTTGCGTATTGCGGTCGGTAAATGCTTGCGCGGAAATAAGCATAACTTTTTCAACACCATTAAAAGCCCGCAGAAGTGAGTCATAATCAAAATAGTCGCCCTGGTGAGCTTCTATACCTTACTTTTTTAAGAATAAGCTCTAGTGTCCTGCTGCCGAGATTACCTGTTGCTCCAGTAATAAGTATTTTACCCATATGAATAACCCCTTTGTACTTTTATTAGTGCTTTAATCTTATATTAGAAACCAATCACAACTTTCCGAATCGTTCACCAGTTTTATGACCATATGATTGACTGAAAGCCCTTAACGTTAGAGGGTGCATGAATATCGGAGTCGGTGAATGTCCACAATTACGAAACATTTCAACCAATAAGATTTGGTTCACACAGCTGCTGGCACTTGCAGACTAGATTAGCGTTATCGTACACTGTATCGCTCCAACAGATTTAAATTCAATCCAGCAAGAGGACCTCCTATTTGCTGCAGCAGACCGCCCTGGCTCAAGGAGCCAAGATCAATACAGGCAAAACCAATGTTCTCCCAAATTTCTTGCAAGACTTGTTTGGTTTGGATGTCGTCACCGGACATGAATAGGACAGTCTTCGGCTTCTCATCCGTGTAATTCTTAATCCATTCCATCGGAACACTGTTAAAAGCTTTGATTACCCGAGCACCCGGAGCATATTGGGCTACGATTTCACTCGAATTCTTTCCTGATAATTCACCAACTAAAGGTTCCATATTTTCAAAGCGGTTGGTAGCATCAATAAGAACGCGGCCTGTCCAGTCAGGAACCATGGACAAAGCAATAGGCATTTGCGGCCACATTACGCTCAAAATTACAAAGTCCTGCTCAGCTGCTTCTAAAGGTGTTCCAGATTTTGCGCCAGTACCGAGCGAGCTTACCAGATCTAAGAGCGTTTCGGGACCACGGCTATTACTGAGAATAACTTCATGACCGTGAAGCAAGAGATGCTTCGCCAGCGTTTGAGCAACTATCCCAGCACCAATAAAGCCAAATTTCATTAGGCACCTCCATGAAAATATATTTGTTTAACATTTTCATCTTATTCTCCAATGAAGGTAAGTTGGCCATAATGCAACAATATCAGTTACATTTTGGCCGAAAAAAAAGGGTATTAACTTACTGTGCCTTTTTTATCATATCATCCACATCATCTTTTATAGTGAAGCTAGCGAGAACATCTTCCTTTGATTAAGTTTGGCAGTAAATCCATCACGGTGAAATATTCAGAGATTATTTGTCACAAATAGACTGGAAGCTACAGCAAGGATTGCAAGTGATAATCCTTTAAAAAACTTATCGTCTTACATTCGTCAGTGTACTCCCCCATTCACCGACTGGTTCAAGCCAGCTTACGATTCTATCATCAATAAGGTTGGTAAGTGCACCTTCATACTCAGCACGATAAGGTTTATTAAGTTCGTATTGAATCCAACTTTCTCTTGTTCCCTGCCAGATCTCATAGATGACAAGATCATCAGAATGATCAAGATCATCGGAGACGATCGCATTGACAAAGGCAGGTTCACTTTTGAAATTGCTAATCATCGCAAATAGGCTTTCACGGAAAGTTTCTTTCTTACCAGGTTTAATTTTAAAACGGATATTGAGAATTATTTGATTGTTGTTTGTTGACATCACTACACACTCCACTCCTTTTATTAATTCTTTAATTTTCTTCATTGCCACAAGTCTCATTATGTACTATGTATCACTTTTAAAATAGTACATACTTTTTGGTTATATAGTAACCAAAAAGTGATAATTGTGATGAAGTAAAGAATAAATTGATTTTTTAAATTACTCTATTCTACATTTAATCTCCGATAATCATCCTTGTTCCATGTCTTCTCTGCATAATCCTGACCCCAATCACAAAGAGCTCGCAAAGTGGGTTCAAGTGACATGCCCATTTCTGATATTGCATATTCCACTTTTGGTGGTACCTGATTGAACATTTTTCTTATAATCAAATTATTACTCTCCAACTCCCGCAACGACTGTACTAACATTTTATGAGAAATTGATGGTATGAGCCTTTTCAATTCACCGGTCCGTTTAGGACCTTTTATTAAGTAATACAGAATAAGAGGTCTCCACTTTCCGCCAATGACATCTAAGGTTATTTCCAGATCACAATAAAAAGTTTTCAATTGAGAAACACCATCCTTATTTAATTTCCATTATTATAGTACATGTGTTGATTAAATCCACCTCCCTTGCCATATATTCTGTCTGTTTTTATCAATGCTATTACATGGTCTGTTTAAATCAGATATTCTTTAAGACGATTGAACTAACGGGAAATGATTGCTCAAAATGCCTGAGTTGCTTATCCTTTTTCAAAATTCAAATGCGAACAAAAAGTGCTGGACGCGAACCTTAACTAGGAATGGATAAATCCATGCCCGTTGGCTTAATGAAATACGGTAAAATACCGATTAGATATGCGCCTAATCGGTAATAGGAACATGTTCTTGTCCCTCAACAATGACAGGATCAGCACTAAGTACGATATCGGTATATGTTTTCATTCCTCGAGCCAAAAGACACATCCAGCATCCTCTTCACTTCTTTGCTAGAGTGCTTTTACGAGTTTTTATTATCTAATTCAAAAGAGATCACAGTTTTAATTGAAGTACTTCCGATCATTGAAGCTGGTTTCTTTGACCATAAAACTGAATTCAGTGTTTCTGTGACCCATAAGAGACACAACACTTCTACTCAGATCTTCATTTAATCGAAATGCGAAAACTGTCCTATATAATGCTACTTAATGAGGTTTTAATTACATTGCTTCTCATTTAGATACCCATCTAATCGGTAATCGGACTATGTTCTTGTCCATTCCGGTAATCGGTACAAGTTCTTGTCCTTGGCTCGGGACAAGAACTTGTACCGATAAAATAAAAAAGCCGCTAAAATAGCGACTTCAATGGGAATATGTTCTTGTACCTCGACATTTCCTAAAAGTGTTTTTATTCGATACTCTACTTTTGAAATATTGTAAGCACTTCCTATTAAGTAGCCTCGTCCTAGTTCAATCTCATCTGAACTTTCTAGTGCTCTCAATAACCACTTAGGGCTGACAATATAGAATCTAAATACCTCCGATCCTTTACTTCCGACTTCACCTATAAAGGCATCTAAACAAACGTAAAATTCCTCAAGATCAACCCATTCTTCTGACATTACATGTGAACTTTAACTCTGGAACTATCAAACTTCCACCTTCTTTTTTAATTTGATTCTATCATACTGCTTTAAAACTAACCTGCCCGTTAGTTGAATAAAAGCAGCCGACCACTTGAGCGCACCCCAATTGTTAGATGTTGTCTAACAATTGGGGTGCATTTCACACATGGGTCAGTTGCTATCTTCAAAGTGTTAAGATAACTTTTCCCGCTAGCTTAAATTGATTTTTGTCAATATTGAGATAGCTGATCTCGAGTACTTAAAGTTTGGTAAGTGCAATCCTAAAACCAAGATCATCTATCTTGAAATCGGGCATACTTTTTCTTCTGCTCGTAGAACCACAGTTGTTCTCCACTTCTGCCCAACTCCCTCCTCGGAAAACTCTATAGTTCCCATATCGCTCCGTATCATATAGGTCCCAGCACCATTCCCAAACGTTTCCGATCATATCGAAGATCCCCCATGGATTAGGAAGCAGTTGTCCTACTGGATGAACTGCTCCATGGGAGTTCTTTTGATACCATGCAATTTGATCAATTTTCGCATAACGATATCCGGTGGTTCCCGCTTTGCACGCATACTGCCACTCAGCGTCAGTTAATAAACGAAAGCCATTCGCTGTTTTGTTATATCTTGTCTTCTCACTTTCATTCGTGATTGCATAGCATTCAGTCCTACCAAGCACTCTAGACAATTCGTTACAAAAATGGATTGAATCTATCCACGAAACATCCGTCATTGGCAAGTCATTTAGAATTATTTCTTCTTCTTCGTGCATGATTAAATGATACAATTGCTTTGTTATCGGATATTTCATTACATAAAATGGTTCAATCGTTTCAGTCCATGTGACTGAATTCTTAACCCTTCCAGGGTTTGATAACGTGTAATCCGAACTAAACCATTTATCCTTATTAAAATAATCACGTAATTCAATAGTTCCTCCATTAACCGGCACCATCAAATTAATTAACTCTTGTTGAAATCGTTCTCTGTCACTTTTGCACTTTGGAATATTCACCATTCCCACCTGTCCATGTCATACCTTCCAATTTTCTACGAGGTGTTCTACCGCTGCCTGCTCAATGGATAGACCTTCCGTATAACGCTCCATAAACAAGTTAAAACCATTCACATCTGCACTGTCAGGAAAAACCTCTTTTCCTTCTTTACCATTGAACACTTTAATCGTAAGGTAGTCAGCCAAGGCTTCTTGCTGCTCTTTATTAACCATATAAGATGCCAAAATCGCCATCCCCCATGCTCCGCCCTCACCAGCCGTAGGCATGACCGAAACCGGAACATTTAATGCCGCAGCGCACATTTTTTGACCAACTATCTCCGTTTTGAACAATCCACCATGTGCCAAAATACGGTCAATCTTGACCTGTTCCTTCTGCGTCAAAATATCCATCCCCATTCTTAGTGCAGCAAATGCGGTATACAGATGTGTTCTCATAAAGTTAGCCAAATTAAATCGACTTTCCGGAGAACGAACAAAGAGCGGACGTCCCTTTGCAAACCCGGTAATGTTCTCGCCTGAATAGTAGCCGTAGCTCAGCAAACCGCCACCATCAGCATCGGCTTCCAGTGCTTTGTTGAACAAAACATTGAATATCTGGTTCATATCGGCTTTCAGCCCTATCTCTTCATAAAATTCTCGAAACAAGCCGAGCCAGGCATTAATATCGCTGGAGCAGTTGTTGGCAAGAACCATGCCGACAGGGCTTCCATCAGGTGTTGCCACGATGTCAATCTCAGGGTATACCGTAGATAAATCTTCCTCCATTACAAACATAGCAAAAATCGACGTACCTGCAGAAATGTTGCCGGTGCGCTGTTTGACACTATTCGTAGCGACCATTCCGGTCCCGGCATCTCCTTCCGGAGGACATAACGGAATACCAGCCTGGAGGCAGCCTGACGGATCTAAAAGCCGAACGCCATCCTTAGAGAGACAACCAGCATGCTCACCAGCTCCATATACTGTAGGTAAAATATGTTTCAGACTCCACGGGTAGCCTTTATCAGCAATTAATGTAGCAAACTGATCGATCATATCCTTATTATATTGCCGGGTAGATTTATCAATTGGAAACATGCCAGAAGCATCTCCTAAACCAAGAGATTTACTTCCAGTCAATAGCCAATGGACGTAGCCTGACAGAGTCGTAATGTAGTCTATGTTTGCAACATGCTCTTCATCATTTAATATCGCTTGGTACAAATGCGCTATGCTCCAGCGTTGAGGGATTTTAAACTGAAATTTCTCTGTTAGTACTGATGCAGCTGTTTCCGTTGTGGCATTGCGCCATGTACGGAATGGAACCAACAGCTCTCCCTCTCGATTAAGTGCAATATAACCCTGCATCATGGCAGAGAACCCAATTGATCCAATTTTTTGCAACGCTACACTGTATCTATTCTCGACCTCTTGCTTTAATTGGAGATAGGTTTCTTGTAATCCGCTTATCACTTCATTGAGATCGTAGGTCCAATAACCGTCAATCAATTGATTTTCCCATTCATAGCTACCAGAACCGATTATTTCAAAATTACAATCAATTAGTACAGCCTTGATTCGAGTGGAGCCAAACTCAATTCCAAGAGAGGTTTCTCCATTCATTAACGCTTGCTTAATGTTTAAATCCATAAAGGTGCTCCTCCTTCCTCAAAATAAGTTTCTGAACGTACTATTAACAATTTTCGGCATAATCTTAAAGTACCCCTGCTAATCTCTTACCTGATAAAAATCTTTCTGTTGTCTTCATCTTCTACCTAACAACACTCAGCACTCTAAATAACTTGAGTCTTGCTTACCGTAAACTAAACCTAATGAAGTGCATAGGGGTACAGTTATAGTTGATGTTTACTTTTAATTTATATGCGCATCTTATTTTAGATACTAAAACTGCGCTAATCTGCCCGTTAGCTTAATAAATTGAAGGGCAAAATGCCGATTAGATACACGCCTAATCGGCAATAGGAACAAGTTCTTGTCCAATACGGTAATCGGTACAAGTTCTTGTCCTTGGCTTTGGACAAGAACTTGTACCGATAAAATAAAAAAGCCGCTAAATTAGCGACTTCAATGGGTATATGTTCTTGTCCCTCGACACTTCATCGATAATTTCGTGAATATTTTTATAAGAGTTATTTAGTTCAACGAGATCCTGACTAGTAATTGTTCTAGGAAGCACTTCATTAAATCGAGCATTTATATCTCTTATCTTTTGGAACTCCTCGGATTTATCCTCTTTTAAAGGAAATAGCGACACTTGGTAAGCATAAAAATAATCATCGATTTTATTTAAGTTGACGATGTCCTGCTCACCAAACTCTCCATTGCTAATCCCTTGTCCTAACTCATCTTTCAGCTCCTTCATCTTTTGAATATATGAGGTTCTTAAAAATCATCCCAATTCGTTGCTCTTAAATAAAACCTTAAATGATGAAAACCCGACTGATACTGATGTTCCATCATGTTTATCAAAATAGCAATTTCATAAATCAGGAGCCATTGTTTTCGACAATAGCTCCTGATTTTCTTATTTTTGAATTAGCGTGACTCCAGTGAAGTGAATGTTTCGACTTCCGGCCGCTGTTCTTCCTATATATTCACGGTGGAAATCCGGTGACAAAAGTGACGCTATCGCTCCTACAGTACCAAACTTCTCCTCCGTCTCTCTACCCATTTTCAAATTCAATCTGTATAGCTATATTTAAAAGCTCCATTTCAGTCACTTCCATATTCATTGTCTTAAGTTAACCTGCCCGTTAGTTTAATGAATTGAAGAGTCGGATGCTGATTAGATATACGCCTAATCGGCAATCGGAACATGTTCTTGTCCACTGACAAATAATAAGATGCTTTATTCATTATAATCCTACCAGTGTACTTGAAGTTTATTACCATTTGGGTCATAAAAGTGGAAAAAGGCATGACCATTATCTTCTTTTATATCCTCTACCTTAACTTGATTATCAATTAAGTGTTGATGAAATTTAGATAATTCTGGACTGGTAAAGCCTATGCTAAACTCTTGTTTATTATCAATTGTAAAATGTGCAAATGTTTCATCTTCGGTAGGAATTAAGATAAGTAAGAAAGGTCCTTCATTTACCTTTAATATTGCAAGTTCCTCAGTCTTGTTTAGTAACTGAAGCCCTAATACATCTCTATACCATTGTGCAGACAGTTCTAAATCTTTTACTGGAATTCTAATATAATGTACTTGTTCAATAAATGATTTACTCATTGTCTTCTCTCCTTTATTTACTCCGGTATACTATATAGTTCCCTTTATATATACCTTTTCCTTCCGATTATTAAATTAACTTGTCCGTTAGTTTAATGAATTGAAGGGCAAGATGACATAACATAGTCCGATTACCGATTAGATGTACAACTAAACATTGATTACATGCACTTAAAGCAATATTAAGTATCACAATACATGATAATCTTCACAATGTTATGTGACAACTGACAAGATGAGAGGTTAAACACGGTTGATAGTTAAAAAGGCGAAATACAGACTGAAAATAGCTGCTAAGGACAAAAACTTGTAATGATTATCATATTGGACAAGAACATGTTTCTATCGCCCGAGTGTATCTAAGAACCTGCCGTTAGTTGAACAAAGCAGCCGATCATATTGATCAGCTGCTTCCTTGTATCTCCATTAGGCAGCAAAACAGTTATAACTTCAATTCTCATCACGCCACATTCTTTCATTACAAATCCCCAAGTTTATTTACGAACTTTACGGATAAAATGACGCTTGCCACACCCAATACACTGAAAATGACATATAGAAAGTCCATACTTAAAGTAATCCGCAGCAGACCGAGAAAATTAGGAAACTGCATCAGGAAAACTGCACAAATGACTGCCGGGATGACCGCCCTCTTCCAAATTCCGAACAAAAATAACGGAATTAATGAGGCAAGCGCAGTGGCGATGGAGTGTATAATCATTCTGATCGCATAGTTCGTCAGGTCAGCTGCCGTTGGCGTTCCCGGAATAACATTCATAACCTGGTTGAGCGCAAAGGTTACAATACCGCTAACTCCAAAGGACACCAGGGTACTGATGAAAACCGCCAACACAATAAACAGCACCTTGGCCATAACAAGTCTTTTTCGGCTGAGTGGATATCCGAATGAAAGAGCTATCGTCTTATTCTTGTATTCTTCAATAAATACATGATTGATCAGGGACGCTCCGAACAAAATAAACCCCATCTGAATGGCTATCATCAGGTCCAGAGCCGCAGCATAACTCTCTCCAAAACGAACGTTTGGCATATCAGCAAAAACAACCTTGAGAAAAAATACCGGCAAGAACATGAGTATAAGCCAATACGTAATCGCTTCACCAATCACCTTCTTACGCTCCAGCTTCCTCCATTCCAGCTCGATTAATTTCAGCATATGGGATTCATTCCTTTCCCTGAATTTGATGATAGAAATAGTCTTCCAGTGTACTGTTAACTTTTCGGATCTCCTCGATTTCAATCTCATGCGCAATCAGCAGCTTTGTAATTTGACTAGTCGATACGTCCATATCATACACTCGGATTTGCTGATCTTGGACGATTTTGATATTGGATATTTGAAGCTCATGTTCAAGTAAAAAGGCGGATTTTTGCACATTCGAGGTCAAAAGTTCAATATAGCCGGTACGCTGACTTCGAATATCGGATAATGTGACTTCGTCGACCAATTGACCGCGTTGAATAACGCCAATTCTATGGGCCACCTGCTCAATTTCCCCTAGGATATGGCTGGACAGGACAAACGTAATCCCGTATTCCTGGTTAAGCGTTCGAATCAGGTCCCTCATGTTTTTAATACCGATCGGATCCAGCCCGTTCGTGGGTTCATCCAGCACGATCAATTCCGGTCTGGTGATGGCGGCCCTGGCAATGCCAAGACGCTGTTTCATGCCAAGCGAGAAATCCTTTACTTTTTTATCTTCAACCCCTTCCAATTTCACCAGATCCAAGGCTTGACGTATAGCTCTCTTATCGTAATAACCCAAGTATTCGCAATGAATTTGGAGATTCTCCATGGCCGTCATGTGCTCAAAAAATATTGGATATTCAATAATGCTCCCGACCCTCTTGAGGCCCTCTTTCGAGGTTTCTGAAAATTTCTTACCAAACAGCATAATCGCACCGGATGTCGGAAGAATGAGTCCCGTCAGCATTTTCATGAGGGTTGTTTTACCTGCGCCGTTAGGACCCAACAGACCATAAATCTCCCCCTTTCTTACATTTAGATTGACACGTGATACAATGGATTTCCCTTTTACGGTTTTGCTCAAATCCGTAGTTTGAATAATGAAATTCATGAGGACCACCACCTGTGTTCACAATTTGATTTCTTTTGTTATTTATCTTCATCTTAGACCAGAGAATGGACTTATTCCTTTCCCATTCCTTACATGTTTCTTAAGAATGAATTGAAAAGTGGGCGGCTGAAATAAAAAAGAGACGTTGAACAAAAGAACAACATCTCTTGGATGAATCGCTAGAAGGTTAACTTCTTGAATTTGCAAGTGAAAATGGTCTTCTGGTACGGCTCCGAGCTGCTTAGACTAATCCATCCGTTCATTTCTTCCGTTAGGCGCTTGGAAATACTGAGTCCCAGGCCGCTTCCCTGAAATTGCGGATTCCGTGCATCGTCCAAGGTATAGAGTCTTTCGAATATACGTTCCTGATGGATCTCTGCAATCCCTTTGCCCCGGTCCCACACGTCAACGACCACGTACTTCCCTTCTTCACGAACCGTCAGTCCGAACACACCGCCGTCGCTTCCATACCGAATGGAATTTGATATTAGATTGTTCAATATTCGATGCAGCGCATCCTTGTTACCATGAAAATAAAAGGGCTGCTCCGGTATGTCTATCTCGACCCGAAGGTTTCTGGAGACCAGCAGATCGTAAAACTCAAGAACACTGTTCCGGCAAACCTCGCTTAATGATATTTTGCTTAGCGGGATATCATAATCCTCTGACTCGATTTTGACAAGATCGAAAAATTGGTTGAGCAAGGTGATCAGACTGTTTACTTTTGAATTCAACCGTTGAATGACTTGCTCTTCTTCTTGCGCGGTTAACGCATTTTTATCATTCAGTTTTTCCGTGTACCCGAGAATGACCGTTAGCGGCGTCTTCAAATCGTGAGACATGTTCGAGATCATTTTCTTTTGGCTGTCCTTCGTTCTTGCATAGTCCGCAAATACCTTCTGTTTGTTATCCAGCAGACGGTTAATTTGTGTGAGCAGCTGCCTAACGGCATGGTCGCCTGTGGGTACTAACACTTTCTCGGCCGTATTCTGGTCCAAAATATGGGATATTTTATTCGTAATCTCCAGGATGCTTAGATTTCGCTTCTTTTCTCTATAAAATAGCACTCCAATAATTCCAACCAATACAGTAATAATGACGGATAATAGAAGGACCATGTACTAATCCCCCATTCTATATCCGATTCCCCAAATCGTCCGAATGTATTGCGGAGCTGATGGGTCCTCTTCGATTTTCTCCCGGAGTCTCCGGATATGTACATTAATTACGTTCTCATTCCCGTAATAATCTTCGTCCCAGATAAGTTGATAGATTTGCTCCTTAGTGAACACCCTGCTCTGATGGGTTAGGAACAGTTTTAAGATATGGAACTCCTTGGCAGTGAGCGGCATGCTTTTTTCTTTTACCTTTACAGAGAACGAATGCAAGTCCAGAATGAGATCCTTAAACGTAATAACGGAGGGCGCGGCAGGTTTGCTTTCCGTTTCCGAGTATAACGTTGCCCTCCGAATGGCCGCCTGAACCCTTGCTGTCAATTCGATCATAGAGAAAGGCTTGCTTATATAATCATCCGCGCCAAACCCAAGGCCCATGGCTTTGTCTAGGTCGCTGCCTTTCGCAGAAATAATCAAGACAGGAACTTTACTGGTCTCTCGGATATGTTTGAGTAGTTCCATACCGCTTACCTTGGGGAGCATCAAATCGAGCAAGATCAGATCGAATTTCTCTTTTTGAAAAAGCGCGAGAGCTTCCTCCCCATCGCGTGCCGCTGCAACGCTGTAATGATCCTGTTTTAGCTGTTCTTCAATCAACAGATTGATGTCGTTGTCGTCTTCAACGAGCAGAATGCGTTTTTCCATCTCCTAAGACCTCCTGAGCATGCTCTGATCCATTTCACTTCACGGTTCATTTGCGGTCCCAAAACCAACAGCCTGCTTTCGATTTTAGCACAAATTGGCATATTCTAGTAATCCATGTGGATTAAGAAATTGCAAAAAAACTCCCTCATCAAGCGATGGCTTTATTGGTGAAACAAATAAATCCGCGGATTATAATACCTTGTATGTTGACGAATTTGCTAAGCTATGGTTTATCTTTTCAGCTGGTCACGCACCTTTTTAAGCCGTTGGAACTGAGTCAACTTGAGTTATGTGAAGCTACAGCCGGCTAAGGAAAGATCATTGTTCCGTTCTGCCTGTCTTATTAAGACGACCTTGGTCCTGCACTAAACAGTCTGCTCGTTTTTGCCCACTGCCCGCAAAGCCCGCATGGTCAGCACAGCCAAATCTTGTCTGGCAATTTCCGTATCCGGACGAAAGCTGCCGTTCGAGCCCCGAAGTATGATGAATCTTAAAATTAGGGAGTAAAAGCAGCTGGTCGAATTACCAGCTGCTTCTGTATAAAGCTATTAATAGATGAAATTCCGGGAAATTCAGCGAACAAGGACTCAATTTATAGTCTGTATCCCTTGAAATTGGCTTATGAGCCCAGGCAGTATAGGAAGGATGTGTTTGAAGTAATTCCTCATGCCTTCCAACGCCTGTAACTTGACCATAATCAAACACAATAATTTGATCCGCATGAACAACTGTCGATAATCTATGTGCGATTACAATGGTTGTACGTTCTTGCATCAAATTTAGTAACGCCTTTTGCACCTCATGTTCTGAGTTACTATCCAAGCTAGCGGTTGCTTCATCTAACAGTAAGATATCCGGGTTTCGCAACAAAGCACGTGCGATAGCTATGCGCTGGCGCTGTCCGCCTGATAATTGAATTCCTCTCTCTCCTACCTCGGTTTCATACTTTCTTGGTAAAGCGTCAATGAAATCATGTGCATATGCAAGTCGTGCTACATTCATCATCTCCATTTCACTCACTTCGTCCTCCCTTCCATAGATTATATTTTCTCGAATTGAACCTGATATAAGAGAACTTTCTTGGGACACATAACCGATTTTTTTTCGCCAATCATGAAGAGAAAATGAATGAATTGGATTATCTCCCCAATATATGCTTCCCGTCTCCGGATTATAAAATCTCTCAATAAGCGAAAAAATGGTTGTCTTCCCACTTCCGCTAGGACCAACAATAGCGGTTACTTTACGCTCTGGAATAGTAAACGTTGCATTCAGCAGAATTTGTTTATCACTTTCATAACCAAAACAAACCTCGCGAAACTCTAAGTAATCATGCTTTTCAGGCATGATATACTTTGTGTTATCAGCTTCGATGGGCTGTTCCATAATTAGCTTTAACCTCTCCGTTGCCCCCATTACTTTTTTGAAATTTGAAAAAAATGATCCAAACTGTTCAAAAGGAATCATAATTTGAAATAATAGTAAAATATAAGCCACCAGTTTCCCTGCTGTAAGAGCGCCAGAGGAAACACGTACTCCACCGTATCCTATAATAACAACCAGGAGAACAATCATGATCAACGTCATCAATGGCATTAGTATTGCATTAATCCGAGCTTCCTTCATTTCCGCTTGATATAAATCATCCATGTTAACTTTGCCGTTTCTCAATTCTTTTTTCTCTGAGTTAGATGCCTTAACCAGTCTCATTTCCCCGATGATTTGGGATAGCGTCGAGGATAAAGCCGCCAAATGTTCTTGTAGACGTACGGATAATGCATACAACTTATCTCCCATGGGCATCATTACTGCTAAACTTATCGGTAATACCAACATAATGACTAAAGTCATTTTCCAATCCAAATAGAAAAGCATGATCAATGCACCAATAACTGTGATTAAATTAGAAATAAAATTGATTAAGTGATCGGTGATAAGAGATTTAATTTCATTGGTGTCGTTTACTACGCGGCTCATGAGATCCGCAGAGCGGTAGCGATCAAAAAAACGCATCGGTAGATAAAGCATCTTTCCCCAGAGCTGCTTACGCACTCCATTGACCATGCTATTCCCAACACGAGCTAACAGATAGTAGGAAAATCCACTCGATACAGCTTGCAAAATAAAGATTAGAACAAGCTGTACAATCATTATTCCGTTCAACAATTCCAAACGAAATTGATCAATCATATTTCCCGTAACTAACGGAACAATTAATCCAGAGAAAGAGCTGACAATACTTAAAATAAGGGCTATACATAAAACCAGCTTAGGAACTCCAGTTGAAAATAAAAGCTTCGCTAAATAGCGTAAGCCAGTTTTATTTAGAGGTTTTTCACTGTCTTGATTATTTGTATCATAATGTAGATTACTCATAATTACTCCTTATTATATTTTTTTGAATTTTATATTTGATATCATTAAATAGGATAGAGCTAGCAATGTAATTACGGATATAAGTGATGAACTATTCGTGCTTGGAGCGATCACTGAGCATGTGGAGAGAAGTAAACCTGCCACGGTTATCGGAATTCCACTGAAGGTACCCTCAAATTTTTTTATATTAAAAAGCGCTAACCTGTACGAACCGCTGATGATATAGATTAATAGAGCAACTATACTCACAAGCTTCATCAAGCCAAGATCAGCAAAATTGAACTTAAAATAAACAAGTAGTGCTGGAGCAATACCAAAGGAAACCAAATCGGCTAAGGAATCCAGTTCTTTACCGAATTCACTGCAAACATTTAATCGTCTTGCGATTCTTCCATCGTACCTATCTAAAAATGCTGCAATAATGATATACATGGCACTTGCAAAGTAATTTTGATTAAATACCTCGACTATTGAAAGTACTCCAAAAGACAAATTTACAAAGGTAAGCAAATTGGGAATATTCTTTATTAACATATTTTCTCCTCACTAATATTAAATTTCAGTATTGTTCATATTGTTAAATTGTTGATTTTGCTTTGTATTCTACCCTCTCCTGTTTGCTTATGATGTATAAGATTAAGTGAGATTTCTTAAGATGGGGGGTACATATATCTTAAGAATTCTTAAGTCGCATCGTATACTGCAATTTATGGGTAACTAATTCAGTAATGGTAAAACAAAAAAAAGCCGCTAATAGCGACTTTTTTTTGCGTACATCTTGGTTTCTTTGACTAGTTGGAGGCCAAAATATCATTCCAAAGCCTGTACTGTTTTATCTAAAATGACAGGTAACGTAATCTGAAGTGAAAAAGTATCCTTACGTACCGATACGGCCAATGTCCCGTTGTGCTGCTGTATTATTTTCTGGCAACTAACGAGCCCAATTTTGTTGCTATCTTCCTTTTCGGCCTCACGTAAAATCTTATTCTCGACCCAAAGTTCAACCCATTGTTGTTTGAAGGAAATCTGAATACGAACAGGATGCGTTGGATCTGCATACTTTCGAATATTTGAAAATATGTTATCGAATACGCGGCGTATAGCGACCAAATTGATTTCCAGCAAAAATTTTTCATGGTTTGGATCCGCCTGAACTTGAACATCTACATTGTCCAAAACCACCAGTTGCTCATCAATGAGTTGATCTATAAGCGCTCTGCCCTCATAAATTTCAAACTCCACTTCCTCTTCTTCAGCGGCTGAGGAGACCGTGAAATATTCGAATAGTTTGTCCGATAGGGCTTTAATTTGATAGGCCTTTTCCCGGCTATTATGGATATACTGCAGTAAATCCTCATGGGTCTTATACTTGTTAAGCTCTATGATATCCATATAGCCCAAAAGAATGGTGAGTGGAGTACGCAAATCATGTGATATTGCCGTGATTAATTCACGATTAGCCATCCTCACCCTTTCCTCACTGCCGAGTCGCTCAATAAATGATTTCCTCATCTCATCAATACTCTGTGCCAACGATGATAGTTCATCTTTTCCAGATATCGTAATTGAATAATCCAAATTTCCACCTTCAAGTATCTTGATCTCTTGTTCAAGCACGCCAATATAAGATGTCTTCTTATTAATTATCAGTAAAAAGGAAACAATGAAGGCAGCGGCTGCTAAGAAAACACTGATAACCAAAATGAGATTGTAGTATTGATACTCATAGAAGCCTACCAAGTAGATCTGGGCATCCTGATCTGCAAAATGGATGGTGGTGATGGGGATTTCCGAAGGCACGATTTGAGTTAATAGATCTTCGTTAATAACAGGATCAACCTCTGTATTTGAAGAGAAAATCAATTTTTCTTTTGCAAAAATATACAGATTCAAGTATCGTTCATGACTTATCCATGCAGATAATTGCTCATAATCACGAGTAGACACGTTTTGACTATTCACGAACTCTTCGAAATGTTTAAGTGCGTCTTGCTGCCTGTTTTCCACAAAAGCGGATTTGCTTAAATAACTATCTAACGTAGTCTCGCCTATGACTTGTAAAATAACGAAAACACTTATAGAAATAACTAAAGAAACTAATACAGCAAGAACCAGCTTAACCTTCAGCTTTTTCCCCATTAGTAATCTATTCAATTTTGTACCCCTTCCCCCAAACAGTCTTTACATATTTAGGGTTTTGTGGGTCATCTTCGAGTTTGCTTCTCAAATTACGAATATGGACCATGACCGTGTTATTACAGGTATAAAAGTAAGGTTGCCCCCAGACACTTTCATATATATTTTCAGCCGAAAATACCTTACGTCGTTTCTTAGCCAACAGCAGCAAAATCTGATATTCAATTTCAGTCAAAGCGATTTCCTTCTCCCCAACAAATACAGTTTTTGCATCCTGGTGTATCGTAAGATCTCTAATGATAATATGGTCCGTTTCCTCAGTCTTCTCCTTGCCGCGATAGACATAGTACCTCCGCAGCAAAGCCTTCACTCTCGAAACGAGTTCTGTGTAAGAAAAAGGTTTGGACAAAAAGTCATCACTTCCTGAAGAGAAGGCCAATTGTTTGTCAGAATCCTGCGATTTCGCAGTAAGGAACAGAATCGGTGCACTTGTTTTTTCACGAATCTCCAAACACGCCTTCAATCCTGATTTATTAGGCATCATCATATCTAAAATAATGAGATCCGTCTCTTCATTTACTTTATCAATCGCTTCTTGACCATCTACCGCTTCAATCACTTTATAATTCTCGCTCTCTAATAAAATTCTTACAATTTCCCGAATTTCACTGTTATCGTCAGCAATTAAGATTTGCTTGTTCATCTGATCACCCCATCTAATACCAGTATAATGAGTGTTTTGTGCAACTACCAGTAAATACAGTCTACTTAAGAATTCTTCAGAAGTTATGTAGGTAACTCTTAATGTGTCCAATCTATACTACAAACATGTAGAGATCATTGTATAAAGGAGTTTTAAGCTATGCCACAACTTTCGAAAAAAACATTCGCAAACATACTAATCGGTCTAGCTCTCATCTTGTCTATTGGTGTACTGATCTATTATTCTCCTGCGCTTATTGAGATTATGTCGTCCATGGACCATTTTAGTGCGTTTATCCATTCAACAGGTCATTGGGGTCCGATCATGTTTATATTATTCCAGATTCTTCAGATTGTAGTTGCGCCTATTCCAGGAGAAGTCGTACAAATTGCAGGCGGTTATATATACGGGGTTACACTAGGGTCCTTGTATACTACAATAGGGTTAATATTAGGCTCAGCGATTGCTTTTTATTTCACTCGTTTTATCGGCCGCGATTATATCTCAAAATTACTACAAAAGAAAAAGTATAAGTGGTTGTCGTTAATTCATGATGAGAAAAAGTTTTCTGTTTTTTTATTTATCTTTTTCGTGATTCCAGGTTTGCCAAAAGATTTGCTTGTATTTGTTGCTGCTCTTACGTCCATGAGTTCGTTCAGATTTTTCTCGATACTCATCGTTGGTCGTCTGCCGTGGATCATCGCATCTGCCGCTTTGGGATCAACCATTCAAATGCAGCAATACAGCATAGCGATTATTATATCTGTTATCGCTGTTATTGGTTTTGTACTCGGATATATCTATAAAGATAAAATGATGAAATGGTTTTCCACTGTGGAGAAAACAAAAGGGAGAACCCATTCTGCCAAACGCAAGGTAAACCACAGCCTTAATACTAGAGAATAGAGTTTGGCAAGACAAAAAGGGGAATATATTATTAATAAATGAAACGGTTATTCTTCAAAGTTCAACATTGGAGGTATTACTCATGAAAATACTTGAAACAAACCGCTTGATATTAAGAAATTTTGTCGCAACTGATGCAGCAGATTTATTTGAATACACTTCCAATCCAAGAGTGAACTGCTTTTTGGATCACAATGTCTCGACATTGGAGGACGCTGTAATAGAGATTGAGAAACGAGGCAATGCAGACGAGTATATCGCAGTCTGTCTGAGAGAGAGCAACAAGCTTATAGGAGAGCTGTTCAATATGAAGGAAGAACCGGATACGTATAGTATCGGGTGGAATTTTAATGCTAGATATGAAGGGAAAGGCTATGCAAGTGAGAGCGCGATGGCCTTCATGGAGTATCTCTATATGCAACAAGAAGCCAGAAGACTGTATGCTTACGTCGAGGATGATAACTTCCGCTCGCAGAAGCTGTGTGAGAAATTAGGCATGCGCCAGGAAGGCCTATTCAAAGAGTTTATTTCTTTTACCAAACATGAGAATGGAACTCCTAAATATGAAAATACATTTCAATATGCATTATTGAAAAAAGAATGGCTCGTGCAACGTGCAAACCAGATATGATCTTATAAGCACATTGAATGAATTGGGACAATCCCAAGAACGTCGCCTCCTCCCCTAATTAACTCTGAGAAAAAGTCGCCATTTTATATTACAGGAGTGCATTTTCTGCCAAGTTTATCCTTCATGTTTTTTGTCTTTTATCTTTACAGGTTTTTCTCCATCCTACCTAATCGGAAAAGACACAATGTTCTTGTCCTCAGCTTGGGACAAGAACTTGGTTCCTTAAAATAAAAAAACCGCTAGAATAGCGATTTTAAATGAAACAGTCTTCTTGTCCTTTGACACCTCATTAGTTCTTCCCTGCCGTGATTTGCTAAGTGTTTACTTGGATTGGTTAGAATAATATTTATAATAGCCGTTATCCATATTCATTTCCCGTTAGCTTAACGTATTATTTATGGAGTGCAAGTTTCATACCATCATGACTAGCAATAAATCCAAGGCGTTCATAGAACCTATGGGCATCTTTGCGTTGTTTATCTGTTGTTAGTTAAATCATATCACAACCCATAGTTTTTGCCTGGTTGATAGCATAGCGAAATAGCTCCTCGCCAACACCTTTGCCTCGATAATTCTTATCCACACGAACACCCTCAATCTGTCCTCGTGTTGCACCTAATCTTGATATGCCAGGAATAATCGTAAGCTGAAGACAGCCTATAACAACACCATTATCTATAGCAACAATTAAGGAGTAACCGATCTGTTGTTCAATTTTTGTGAACGCCTCAAGGTATTCTTTCGGTAGTGATTTTTCATAACGCTCTCGGGCAACACCGAATTCATCGTCCGCTAATAATTGCACAATTGCAGGAAGGTGCTCAAGGTGTTTAAATCCTTCCTTAGATAGGCCTAAGTGATCTATTGAAACAGCGGGAAGACGAATCAATGTTGCAGAAATTTCTGGTAAAGAAGTAGAGTCAATATATAATTCCACATGCCATCCTACTAACTCATATACTCGTTTTGCAAAATACTCCAAATGAGAAAGATCTTCTGAGCCTCCTCGTTTCACATTAAATCGTACAGCTCTTGCATGAATTCGTACCTAAATTAAGATCATTGACAATAAAAAGAAAATGAAGTAATTTGAGAATGAACGATTCATTCTCAAAAAGGGAGGTGTTCACACATTAAGTTAATTAACGCGTTCCATTTAATTAGTTCAGATGATTTCATTGTTAATTCGTTAATTCTTACATTGAGTTAATTTATACACAAACTCATTAATAAAGGGGAAATGACGTCATGAACACGGAACGTGCTATTGTTATTGGTGGAGGCATTGCCGGACTATTGGCAGCTAAAGTTCTGTCTAATTTTTATATTGAAGTTGTGGTTGTAGACCGAGATCACTTTTCTGAAGAACCTGAAAGTCGTTCTGGAATCCCCCAAGCCTTCCAGCCTCATCGTTTAACGCCGCGCTGTAGTTTGATCCTGAACCGTTTCTTCCCTGGACTGATGAATGAATTAATCAAAAAGGGTGCTTACTCTACTCGCGGGAAAACGACACATCTCCTCAGTCCTTATGGCAAAATGACTTCCGTCGAACAAAGTCATAACGCATCTTTCAGTAGAACCCTATTCGAATGGGTTATTCGCCAATATATACAAGACATACAAAATGTCCGTCTGCTCGGGTTGAATGAAGTCATCCACCTTCAGGCTTCTGAAGATCGTTCAAAAGTAACTGGCATTATAGTCCGAGAACGGGTTTCAGGTGAACGCAAACAATACACGATGACGGCAGATCTTATCGTCGATACCAGTGGCCAATTCTCCAAGACTGTTCAGTGGCTCTCGGAGCTAGGATACGAAGTACCGCAATCAGAGCGATTAAAAATATCTCTCGGTTACAGCACTCGGCGTTATCGTATACCGGATGGGCGCAAAGAAGAACTGGATGCGATCCGTTTAGAAGGAGATCCGCTCAAGATTACCCATGGAGCTGCATTTTCAATCATAGAAAACGATATAGCTGAAATGGTACTTTGGAACTTAAATGGTCAGTATCCCTCCAACGATCCAGCATTATTTGAACAAGGTATACGTCATCTGGGTTGTCCTTTATTAAATGAGGTCCTTGATGGATTGGAGCCTATCGGATTACCCCGTAGTTTTCGGGTGTCTGAATTGTCCAGACAACACTTTGAACAGATGCAACAATGGCCAACTGGGTTACTTGTCATGGGAGATGCCTTCTGCCAACTTGATCCTGTTTATGGTCAAGGTATGACGCTTGCCGCAATGGAAGCGGAAATTTTAGAAACAAGCCTTCGACACCATCTAATTCATCTTCAACCTAGCTTTGAGATCGAAGTCCATAAAAAGATGCAAAATTGTATTGAAGTAGCATGGTGGTTAAATGCTGTTTCAGACCTTAGATGGAAAGGTGTAGAGTATGTCGGTACAAAGCCGATTCAAGGGTTGCAGTTTGCTCAGAACTATCTCGAGCATGTCCTTCAGGTGTCCACAGAACAAACCAATTATGAGATATTTGGATTGTATTGGCTCGTTAACTCCCTATTCTTATCCCCTAGCGAACTGTTCAATGTGGAAATGGTGACAGCCTTGCTCGCTGCGGGAGGATCTGGAGAAGCTAAACAACGATTAGATCACTGGGTGAAGGAGTCAGATCAACCACTTGAGGAACGACTGGAACATTTGCTTCCCTCATTCAAGGGAGCTACCTTTGCAACCATAGATCAACTTATGTCATCATAAGTCATACTAAAAAAGGAGTGCCTAGCTGGTGACACCATTATCTAAGGAACAATTGAATACACGAAGAGAATCTCGAAAACAGCAGATCTTAGAGGCAGCCTTAAAGGTGTTTGCAGGCCATGGTTTACATGGAGCTAAGATGAGCATGATTGCTGAAGAAGCCAAGCTGAGTGCAGGGCAGCTTTACCGATTTTTCGAATCAAAGGAAGAACTATTTATCACCTTGATTCGGCAAGTAGCCGAGGAAACTACACTGGAGGTCATTTACGATATTCCTGGTTCTCCTTTTGAAAAAGTTCGAACCTTTATCGCAAGTATTTTAGAGGAGGAAAGTATACAATATCCTTTTAAGCTCATTCAACACGCCAATAATGATGAGAATGTGCCAAGTGAAGCTAAACAATTACTCCACCAATTTTCCGTGAAGACCTTTATTGATCAACTTCTCCCCCTGTTCGAAGAAGGACAACAGATCGGGGACTTTGCACCAGGAAATACACATGAGCTAATATCCGCTTTGTTGACCATGCTATCCGCATTGATCACGCTTAACATGCCAATGGATGATGATCACCATATGCCAAATGCGGATATACTGATGCGAATTGTCGCGGGTCCACGAGTCCAACAATGGTCAATGTAATACTACTGAAATATGTACTCCTAGGTTAGCAAAAGGAGAAAAGAAACATTTAACTATAGAAGTAAGGTAGCCGATCACGAAGATCGGCTGCCTTGAATTGCAGCTTAAACTAAAATAAGTATCATTTTTCAAGTTGTTCCATTTCAGAATCTAATCGACGAACATTAACGAGTTCTCTTATTTAATTTTTTGGGTTATCTGATTTGAAGTTTATAAAGCGGTTAATGTTTAGGTGGCTGAAACTGAGTGGGGCAGTCTCTTTCCATATTGTATTAAACTAACTCACCTAACTTAGGCTGATTCATTTTTTTACTACATTCATGACGAGAAATCCTAAATCGTAATTGTGGCGGATCGTTATTTGATATTTAAAAACCACCATCTACCATTCTTATATTCGCTACTTGAAACGGGTCAATGCTATAAAGACATTTTCTTTCCCCGACTTCAAGTATTGTTTTTCTTGGAGCGCAACTAGTGTCTTCCTTTGCAATTCAATAGATAGGATTAGAATGGACATCAAAATCTTTCTCATGCAATCACCTCACCATGATTTTCCCTCATCATATGGGTGAGTTTTATGTATAAAGGCATTGTTCTATCCGTTAGATGAACAAAAACAGCCGATCAGATTGATCAGCTGCTTTCTTAGTTTTATTATGTTATCGCTTCCCGTGAGCGTAACGATTACAAGCCTTGTTCCAGAATATTTTATTTAATAATTCCTTTTTGAACTGATCCTTATCAATTGCTTTTTTGAAAAGCTCGGCTTCATGCTCTTTCGTATCATCATCAAGCGGAACCTTTAACCACTTTACCTTATCTGCTGGATACGCGCACTCTGTTGCTTCTTCCCGAAGATCCACCATGACTTCAATTAAAACTATTACCTCTACATCGGCTGCTCCGCCCATATAAACTTTATCAGCAATAAGTGCATGGTATTTCTTTTCGGCATGATCTATTTTACTTACCTTCTTTCAAGAATTGTTCAATTCGAGCTCTAATTGAATCACGGACCTCAGCGAATGTAGCTGTGATTTCTTCCTCAGTACCTGCCGCCTTGGCTGGATCATCGAAGCCCCAGTGCCACCTTTCGGCTTTGTCATTACGTACAACTGGACAATTATCATTGGCATGACCACAAAGCGTGATGATGTAATCTGCTTGCTTCAAAATCTCAGGATCGATCACATCGGATGTATGATTCGAAATATCGATTCCGGCTTCTTTCATCGTTTGAACCGCACGAGGATTTAAGCCATGAGCTTCTAACCCAGCACTTCTTACCTCATATTTATCACTACCAAGTGCTTTCAAAAATCCATCAGCGATTTGGCTTCTGCAAGAGTTTCCTGTACATAAAAAGTAAACAAGTGGTTTGTTGTTCATGATTATTGATCTCCTTTATCTTTGGCTTGGCTTACTTGTACTTTCGCTTCGCCCATTTTTGAGTTAATTAACGTTTTTATGACCACAGCGATAACAACCAATGCTACTGTGATTACGGCAATCATCAACCAAACGTTAATATTGGTTGAATGAATCAAGTGTAACCATATATACAGTCCTGTTAACGTGATAAAGAGCGTGGGAATGGTGAGCACAATTCCAATTTTGAAATAACTTCCCCAAGTAATTTTTACATCTTTGGTGGACAGTACATGCAGCCACAAAAGTGTGGCGAGCGATCCAATCGGTGTGATTTTTGGACCCAAGTCACTGCCGACAATATTGGCATAAATCAGTGATTCACGAATGACACCTTGTGTGTTGGTCCCATCAATAGCAAGCGCATCAATCATCACCGTCGGCATATTGTTCATAACCGAAGACAATAATGCAGCTAGAAAGCCCATGCCAAGTGTGGAGATGTAAAGCCCCTGTTCGGCTATAGCTTGAATGACCTTACCAAGTTCATCCGTCAATCCCACATTTCGTAGTCCATAAACGACAACGTACATACCGATTGAGAAAATCACGACTGCCCATGGAGCCCCTTTAACGAGCTTCCATGTTTGAATAGCGTGACTCCGCCTTGCAGCTAAAATAAACAAGATGGCTATAACCCCAGCGATAACAGACACTGGGACTTGAATGAACTCGCTCATCAAGTACGCAATCAGTAGTACGGCTAAGATCACCCAAGATATGTTGAACAGTTTCTTATCCTTGATCGCTTCGGCTGGGTTTTTGAGCTGACTGACTTCGTAGTTCCCTGGAATACTCTTTCTAAAGAACAGGAACAGGACCAGAAGACTTGCCAATATTGAAAAGATATTCGGAACAATCATACGACTTGCATACTCCACAAAGCCAATGCCAAAGTAATCGGCAGAAACGATATTGACGAGGTTGCTCACGACGAGCGGAAGTGAAGTTGTATCTGCAATAAAACCACTTGCGATGATAAAAGGTAAAATCATCTTTTGATCAAATTTGAGCGCTCGGACCATAGCAAGCACGATGGGCGTTAGGATCAGTGCGGCACCGTCATTCGCAAAGAATGCTGCCACCCCTGCCCCAAGCAGCACAACATAAACGAACATCAGCTTGCCATTACCTCTTGCGAGCCTTGCCATGTGTAGTGCAGCCCATTCAAAAAATCCAATTTCATCTAAAATCAGCGAAATTAGAATAATGGCTACGAAAGCAAGCGTGGCGTTCCATACGATTCCTGTGACCGCACCTACATCGGATAGACTGACGACTCCAAAAAGAAGTGCAAGGATAGCTCCAGCAGACGCTGACCATCCAATATTAAGTCCCTTAGGTTGCCAAATCACAAAAGTCAGTGTCAGCAAAAAGATTAATATCGCGATGATGGTCATGCTTCCTCCTGAGGCCCGCAGCAGTTTTTCAATCCTGCTATTTTATCTTTCATGGATGGCAGATAAGGATACACACACTGCACATATGCTTCTGCATCTGGATGAAGAGAGTAGTACACCCACTGCCCTTTTTTCTTTTCATTAAGGAGACCGGCTGCCTTTAGTTTTCGAAGATGCTGACTGGCGTTTGGTTGTGACATGCCAATAATGTCTGTGATATCACATACACAAAGTGCCTGTTCCTGAAGTAACGCAATGATGGTCAAACGTGTTTTATCAGCTAATAACTTATACGCCTCAGCCATTTCCTGAATTCTTTGTTCCATATGTACACCCCCTGTGATTCATCTTGTCGGCTTCATTTAATAATATAAGCATATAACAAACTACTTATATAAGCAATGACGAATATAAGGTGTTTTGGTGCATCAAAAAAGCTACTGCATCACGATTCGGATGCAGTAGCTCTAAATTTTTGATTATCCGCAGCAGGAATTTGATCCTACTTTTTCCGTTTTCGAAGGTGAGCAGCAATCCGAAGATGCTTCCTTCACCTGAACCGGTTCACAGCAGCTGTCCGTGCTACTGGCACCTAGACTGCAAACTCCCGTCTCCGGCAGTTCCAGTTCTACTTTTTGTGCTGACTCCATATCTCCCACTAATGCAGCTACAATGGATCTGACTTGCTCAAATCCCGTTGCCATGAGGAAAGTTGGCGCTCTTCCATAACTTTTGGCACCTACGATATAAAAGTCCTTTTCTGGTTGACGGAGCTCTTTTTCGCCATGTGGTCGAACTGTTCCGCAACTGTGGATGTTGGGATCAATTAATGGCGCAAGCTCATAAACACATTCTAAGCTTGGGTCCGTTAATACCCGTACTTCTCGCACCATCGATAAGTCAGGGCGAGAACCTGTGTTACCTACAATTTCATCGATGTGATCAATAACCATCAGTTCATCTTTAATGGTTCCGGAAACCTGGATCTGTTCACCTTGTTTTTGAAGTTTATCAATATGGAATGCCGTTAGGACCTTTACGGCACCGGATTCAACCACTTTTTGAATTCGAGTACCCAGTTCACCTCTTGCCTGAAGCCCATCCAGTTCTCGTCCGCCATAAACATCCTCGATATTTGCTTTACGAACAGCCCACACAATCTCAGTTCCTGATTCTTCTTTTTGAAGCTCTACAAGTTCAAGCAACGTGTTAATAGCAGAATGCCCGCTTCCTACAACAAGCACCTTCTTGCCGCTATATCGATTTCTCTCTTTTCCTAATACAGCAGGGATACCGTATGAAATGTTACTTTTAAGTGCTTTTTCCTCTTCTGAAAATATGCCATCTGAACGAAGAGGGTTGGGATTGGACCATGTACCCGTGGCATCGATAACAGCCCGCGCTTCATAAATAAGTGAAGATCCGTTTTGTTCAACATGAATCACGAACGGGAGTTTCTCACGCCCATTTGTTTTCACTTTACTTAACCCTTTACGACTGATCGCAGTAACTTTTGTATTCAAATGCACATTTGGACTTAATTCAGGCAGCGCAGCCAAAGGTTTTAGAAAATGCTCAACAATCTCCTTACCCGTTGGGATCTTTTCGTTTTGTGGAGCAACCCAATTCGACTTTAGCAGTAACTCTTTAGCAGCTTTATCGATGTTATACTGCCATGGCGAGAACAGTCGTACATGTTCCCATTTTCGAATGTTTGCCCCCACTTCATCTCCAGCTTCAAATAACATAAACGGCTCACCTTTTGAAATGAGTTGTGCTGCTGCCGCAAGACCAACCGGTCCAGCTCCAATGATCGCAACAGGTAATTTGCCCTTCTCTTGTACTGGTGCTTCGCAGCAGCTCGCTTGGTTCACAGGGATATGTTTAATCATCTTTGTTTCCTCCTCATAATTAGTTGCATTTTGCAAGTATTATATTAAATAAATGGGATAAGCCTTATCCCATTGGTGTACAGCATACGCTGGATTTTGCCATACTTTCGTTTAGCAGTTTGACGGCATTGATGACCATATCTCGTTCGAATTCAGACATATGCGAAAAGACTTCTTTTAAATAATCATTCATCTGCTCATCAATGACCGTAGCAACAAACTTACCTTGTGTAGTCAAAGATAATATGTAAATCCGTCGATCTTCAGGTAAGGGCGTTTTTTGAACCAACCCCAACTTTACGAGACTTTGAACCTGGCGGCTAAACGTCGTGATGTCAATGGAGAGTGCATCTGCCACTTGCTGAATGGATGGATTATGCCTACGATCAATTTCATAAATGATATGACTTTGAACAAGTGAAATATCCAACCCTCCTGCGGTACAGCAGTTTTTATCCAATAATCCAAAACGCCTTGTCATGATCTGAAACATCTCTCTTACGTTGTTTTCCAATTACCTCACCTCTTATTATAGTTATACCCTAATTATTTGCAAATTGCAAATGTTTTTTTATTTATTCTATCCCCCTTCCCATTTCAAATTACATTGTGATATATAAACATATACAAAAACAAAACATAGGAGTGATCAACATGGTAATTCTTCGGCAAGCTACTGAAGTGGATTTGAGAAGCATTCTGACTATTTATAACCAAGGTATTGAAGACCGCATTGCAACGCTTGAAACACAAATAAAAGACGAAGCTTACATGTCTGAATGGTTTAACAAGCACCAGGGGCGTTACTCTGTGCTTATAGCCGAACAAAATGATCAAGTAGTCGGTTGGGCTTCTATCAATTCGTATAACGCTAGAAGCGTATATGACGGTGTCGGTGATCTCTCCATTTATATTCATCGTGACCATCGCGGTAAAGGGGTCGGAAAACAGTTACTTCAGAGATTAGAGGAAATCGGTAAGCAGAATAACTTTTATAAGTTTGTTCTTTTTACCTTTACATTTAATATGCTTGGTCAGAGCTTATATCACAAAGCCGGATACCGAGAAGTTGGTGTATTTCAGAATCAAGGCATTCTAGAAGGGGAATTTGTAGATGTGATGGCAATGGAGAAAATTTTATAAGTGCTGCAAAAGTTGTACCTTGGTTCACAAATTACCCGAATATGATACATTAAACTAACCTTCCCTTTAGTTTAATGTATTAAAGGGCAAGACGACGATTAGATATACGCCTAATCGACAATCGGACTATGTTCTTATCCAATACGGTAATCGGTACAAGTTCTTGTCATTGGCTTGGGACAAGAATTTGTACCGATAAAATAAAAAAGCCGCTAAATTAGCGACTTCAATGGGTATATGTTCTTGTTTCTCGGGAACCTCCTTCATCATAGACACAGACACAGTGATATCCGGAATCAGTCAGATTGATTTTGATCAGCTCAGATATGTTCTTCTCATCTTCCACAATAAGAATATTTATCATTTTGTAGTTCACGTTTATCCAAACACCTTTTTAGTAAAAGGGCGCCGGACCCGTGTTCCTTTCCCCCAACTTCAGCCTGGTCAGGTATATCATTGATCGTAGCTTCACAATCATTATAGTTATACTCCCGTATTGTATCATAATTGCATCATGCAGCAGCCCGCACCGGTTTAATAAAAAGACCAAGAAACCTTTTATCAAAGGTTCTCGGCTTTTCTGATAACAAGCTCTGTATTGAAATACTTAGTGGAAAATTGAATAGTAAACATAGCATTTTGTGCGATCTGAATTATCTTAATTTATAGAATGTTCTTGCATTCTCTCCAAACAGACCGGACCGGTTCTCTTCCACCCATGATTGTGGAATTGTATTATTCAAGATACCAAGAACATCATCGTAGCTTGCAGCTAGCAAACAGACCGGCCAATCCGAACCAAACATAATACGCTCCGGACCAAATATACGAATAATTTGTTCAATATACGGCTTAAAATGTTCCACATCCCAATGATCATGATCAGCTTCGGTTACCATTCCAGAAATTTTACAATAGATTTTTGGATGTTTTGCTATCTCTCCCATCAGGAATTCCCATGGCTCAAAAAGATGTTCCTTTATACGAGGCTTACCGATATGATCAATAACCCCTCTTAAGTCAGGAACCTCTTTGAGAAGTTCATTAAGTACACCCAGTTGATTTTCTCGGACAAGAATATCTATAGGGATATCCAAGGATGCATAGTATTTAAGCGCTTCCAAATATGGTTTTTCAAGCACACGGCTGACATCAACCATCTCCTGCAACATCAGGCGGAAGCCAACGAACTTCTTATGTTTACGGAAACGATCGAAATGTTCCTTATGCGATGGAGTAAATAAATCTAGCCAACCTACTACACCCAATATCGAATCCGACAGATTGGCCAATTCCAACAAATATTCGCTTTCTTCAATAGTAGGTGCGGCCTGCACAACTATTGTTCCGTCGATGTTATGCTTCTTTAAGTGAATTTCATAATCTTGTGGCAAAAAATCTCTGTATAAAATAGGTAATTCTTTATTTATCCAGCCATAATCGTTACGTGATATTGACCAATAATGCTGATGAGCATCAATTCGCATAATAAACTCACTCCCTCTCGTGGTGCTTTAATTTTACACACCTATAATGAGGATAGGAAATATCTAATTCTTGCAAGTTTATATCCAATGATGATGTTATATATCAATAACTTGTACACTATGAGGGGGGATTTACATGGATCCTTTTCGTCGGTACAAGTTCTTGTGCTCAACAGCTAGTTTCAGACCGATACTTCTCTTTTTACCCCGATAAATCTAAGTGGTTAGTTTAATGAAATAGATCAAATATTTATACTAGACAGTTTCACCTTGTTCCCAATCGTTCTCCGAAATGGAACAGAGTTTTTCCCTTCAGAGAACGATTGTAGCCTTATCCAACCACTTTAATTCTATCGATAATATAGCGCACAGTTAGAAAAAGCGGTTCAGGATCTGTTCGATGTCATTTGGCTCTGTGATCTCAGGACCGAAAGCAGCTTTAGGTTGTTTATTGTTATTCCAAGGCTCCAACGTACAAGCATCATGAACATTTGCTATTTTCCAGGTCAGTGCATTGGCAAAAGTTGTACCTGTGTTCTGTCCATGAATATGATTAATCCATATTGGTTCTTTGATATGAATGAATTCCCTGGGAACTTTAAATGCATCACGCCAGGTATAACGGGCCGCTTGTCCTCTCAAATACTCGTCTACCTTGATAATAGTTACACCGTAGCTGGGAAGCCAGAAAAAAAATTTTCCTAGCCGCTTTTGTACCGAGTCGTAGATGTAACCGTATTGCGGTATTAAGGCAACGGTATCTTTGTGAGGTTTGTAGGCGTGCAGCTTTTTGATAAAATCTTGGTGATACATATCGTCACTGGACAGATACACGCGGTACAAATACTTGAACTTTTCAATATCTCGCATAATATGAGACTGGTAATCTTTAGGTGTTACAAAGCAGATATGGGAAGGCAGGGAAGGATACTTTTTTAGTATCTCATTTATAAGCTTCTCAGACTTCGGATCATATAGCACATAGCAGGTAAAATCCTGAGAAGATTGAAGGAGTAGGCTTTTGAGTGCAAATTTCATGAATAAATTTATTCTGTATTCTATCCATCGAGTGGTCAGTCGATCCGCTGTCGCTCCCCAGTTATTAAAGAGCATTTCAACAATGAGTTTTTTTTCCTTAGACACGCGCTTGGCCCTCCTTTGATGTTCAGGAATGATCTATTCAGACCATGAATTCCCTTAATACCAGTTCAATCTCGCTTCCATGAGGATTAGGAAATCCTGAGACAGTTCAGCGTATATCTGCGAAAATGTCCATTCTCCGCTCCAACCATTCCCTGTCAGACGCTTCTGGTCAAAACCGTAGTTGTTGAAGTTAATCTCAATCACAACTTTCTTGTCATATCCGCCTCCTCTTAAAATCTTACAACCCTTCCTGTCAAACGAACTTACTGTCTTTATCCAATTCTGCCACTCTATAAGTTATGAAAAACTAAACAAGACGTAACGGACAATTGAACTGATCTTGATGAAGATATGGGGTAAATACCCCACAAGTTTAGACCCAGTGTAAAAAATAGCATGAAAACTTCCAAATTTTACAGCACTAAAATCGAATGGCAGTACATGAAAAACTTTTGCATAAGCTCCTACTGTTTGGTGCAATGTAGTGGTACAGAGATTATAAAGATCTTATTACAACCATGGAGGGATCGTTTTGACTAAGAGCAAACAGCAACAAGAGGCGCATGGAATCGGACAGATCGAACAGCAGCTGAATCATCAGATGGAGGCGGCTGCAGAAATTCAAGGACAATCGAAACTCGACCAAGAAATTAAAAAAGCCACACACCGTCATCTTGATCAATCGAACAAGCTTTCAGAATAAGGAGAATTCTCATGAACAAACAAAGAGCGATTGAAATTTCGGAATCGGCCATTATGAAAAATGTAACCTACCAGGATGCCCCTATCGTAATCCAGCATGTGAATGAGGATGAAACGGCTCGAATCTATCCGATCGGAAACTCGGAGCAGGAAATGACTGTTCCTTTGTCCAGTCTGACTGAGTATCCTTAAAATGCGACGGATTAGGAACGCGATCACCTTTCAGCACACCCTTAAATCTTATTGGTGTACAATAAAACCGGAGCATTTAAGCTCCGGTTTTCAAAACATCAGATAAATTTTTTTCATAATTAAAATGAATGTGAAGGCACCGATTTTTCCTTCTGATGTGCCAGAATCACCGTGCTTATTTCGTGTCTTAAACTGCGTGACAGCATACATACAAGTCACAGTCTTTGGCTGGGATAAGAAATTGTACCGATAAAAAAGCCGCTAAAATAGCGACTTGGATTGGAACAAGGTTGTTGTACCCCATTTGACGATTGACGTTGTTCTTCACTTCATTTTATCCGGGTAACGCCAAACCTCCCCTTGGTGCAGATTTTTTTGTATTTCTACTCGCTTTGCACAGTGAATTTATATTAACTTTAAGCTTTGCGGAGCATTTGTCTCTTGCTTAGCTGCAATAGCATATCTTTCGTCATGGCCTTCAGGTCGTAGCGGGTGTGAAATCCCCATTCTGTTTTCGCTGCCGTTGCATCAATGGAATGCGGCCAGCTATCGGCAATGGCCTGCCTCTTCGGATCAACGTCATAATCGAGGATAAAGCCGGGAATCTCTTCCCGAATCGCTGCAGCGATCGCCTCCGGATCCACGCTCATTGCGGTGACATTAAAAGAATTTCGGTGTATCAATCGGCATGAATCCGCTTCCATAAAATCAATGATAGCGTTCAGGGCATCCGGCATATACATCATGTCCATGTTTGAGTCTTTGGCAATATAAGATGTATATCTGCCAGCTGTCACGGCTGCGTAGTAAATTTCCACTGCGTAATCTGTCGTTCCTCCGCCGGGAGGCGTCATATAAGATATCAAACCAGGGAATCGCAGCCCCCTAGTATCCAGGCCGTATTTGTGAAAATAATAATCACAAAGCAGTTCGCCGGACACCTTGTTCACGCCGTACATCGTATTGGGCCTCTGGATCGTATCCTGCGGGGTGTTGTCTCTCGGAGTCGAAGGGCCAAAAGATCCAATCGAGCTTGGAGTGAAAAATTGGCAACTTAGCTCCCTGGATATTTCGAGTGCATTCATTAATCCGCCCATATTCAAATTCCAAGCAAGCAAGGGTTTCTCCTCTGCGGTAGCTGACAGCAGCGCAGCCAAATGAATGATGGTATCCACTTCGTATTGCTTGGCGATTTCGAACATCGCCTTAGCATTCGTCACGTCCATCAACTCGAATGGCCCGGATCGGGTAATTTCGTGGGATGATGACCTGAGATCCGTAGCAACGACATGATCCGCTCCATAAATTTCACGTAATTTAACGACTAACTCAGAACCGATTTGTCCCAATGCTCCGGTCACCAATATCTTCTTCATAAGACATTCCTCCCGAAAGATATACTCCCGTGAATACAGTTAAATCAACTTCATTTCCTTGCCAACTTGCTCATATGCATAGATCACCTGATCAAGCATCTCCCTGGTATGAGCAGCTGTCGGCATGTTGCGTATTCTTCCAGTTCCTTTTGGAACTGTCGGAAACACGATGGCCTTAGCGTACACGCCTTCTTCATAGAGTCGTTTGCTGAACTGTTGGGCGGTTACTTCATCACCAATGATACAAGGGGTGATCGGTGTTTCGCTTTGGCCCACATCATATCCAAGCCGGCTCAAGCCATTTTTCAAGTCATTGCTGTTCTCCCATAGCTTCTTGATCAGATCAGTGTCATTCATCAGAATGTCGACAGAAGCGCTGCAAGCAGCAATTGCAGCCGGGGGCAGCGATGTTGAGAACAGAAACGGACGACTTCTCAGCTTCAACCATTCGATCAGTTGCTTTCTACCTGCCACATAACCTCCGACAACCCCGATCGCCTTGGAGAGTGTACCAATTTGAAAGTCAATGCGGTCGGACAATCCAAAATGTTTTACAGTTCCCGCACCTGCTCCAAGAACGCCCGAACCGTGGGCATCATCTACATAAGTGATTAGGTCGAATTCTTCTGCTATTTCCACGATTTCGGGCAGTTTTGCTATATCACCATCCATGGAAAAAACCCCGTCGGTGATGACCATAATTTTATGATACTGACCGGATTCCTTGGCTTCTTTCGCCTGCCGCCTTAAATCATTCATATCCGAATGCTTAAAGCGAATCACCTTGGCTCTAGATAGGCGGCAGCCATCAATAATTGAAGCGTGGTTAAGTTCATCGGATAAAATCGCATCATGCTGATCCATTACCGCAGATATAGCAGCCATATTGCAGTTGAATCCCGATTGATACACGATAACGGCTTCCGTTTTTTTGAAACGGGCCAGTTTTTCTTCAAGCTCCATATGAAGATCCATCGTACCATTAATGGTTCTCACAGCCCCTGCCCCTGCCCCGTATGTCTGCGCCGCCTTAACTGAAGCATCAATCAGACGGTGATCTGTTGCCAAGCCCAAATAGTTATTAGAAGACAAATTGATTAAGGACTTTCCGTCAATACGAATAACAGGACCATTTGCCCCCTGCAGTGTATCGATGAAGTTATATAGACCTTTATTCTTTAGATCTTCGATGTTCGAACTTAAAAATTGGTCCAATACTTGACTTGACATTCGATTCCCTCCTCGATATACGATTGTCCTCATACAGGAGACATTTAATTCTTCGAAAAAGTGTTGTTACAAAGGGGGTTAGACTGATTTCAATGTAGCATCTTTTTCATTCTTTGTACACATATGGAGGACAAAAACCAAAAAAATACGCAAATATACATAGTGACTAATCGCCCATCCCCGGAGCAATCGCTATCATTTTTGTTTATATCTTTTGCTGTTCAGTAACTTCTTGTGCAGCATTTATTTCTTTTGTTTATTCCTTTAAATCAATCGATTTACCTTCAGTCCAAACGAGATTCTTCCGTGGCCAATGCAATGTGATGAGTCCGTACGGGAGCGCTTGCCGAAGTTAGGCTTGCCTCACCCTTAGATATCCATCTAATCCGGAAAAGGACTATATTCTTGTCCATTCCGGTAATCGGTATACGTTTTTTCCTTAACTTGGTCAAGAACTTGTACCGATAAATGTACCGATAAAATAAAAAAGCCGCTAAAATAGCGACTTTCAATGGGACAATGTTCTTGTCCCTCGACAACGTCGTTCACTGATACTTAGACACATTTAATCAATCTTACATGGTCTAAAAGTTTCATGTGTAGCTTCATACTCTTCTATTAATCGGATTTTATTTCCATCAAATCTAATCATTGATATACCATCAAATGAATAAAGTTGTTTTTCTTTTGCTTTAAAATACCATTCTACAAAAAATAAGGTTTCATTTACTTGATGAATATCTTTTATCTTCCATTCTAAGACAACTTGCTTCAGTAACATTTTTTTGATCCACAAATGGACTTCCTCTATCCCTACATACATTGCTCCATAACATTCGCGGTAGATAATATCATCAGAAAAATACGTATCTAACAACGTAAAATCTCTAGTTACCCACATAAAGAAATATTTTTTTATAATGTCTTCTTTCATAAGTGCTCCTATATTTTTTAATTAAGCGCAGTTCTTAACTAGGTTTTGAATCTATTATATCAAATGAACAAAAAAAGGATGTACAAAAGTCATACGAACGCATAAGTTTCACGTTGTCCGCATGGTAAATCAAGCGAAGTACTTACTAACATGGAAAAGGTAACGCTTGACCGAGCGATAACAGACAGAACGCATACCTTAATTACCATGATTGAAAAGTCAAGATTACAAAGGAACTTCAACCAGCGTTTGAACCTCTTACAGGAGCTTTTCTGGTGACCTCAAATGCGGTCAGTTAGATGTTACAGGCCACAAAAGATATCGGCGATTACTTATCCCTGAATTTTTGCATCATCCTAAGCTTTGGGCACTGGGACCTAAGGGCATTCGTCTATAAAGCTTCTGCCAGCAAAACATTACCTTACATTTCTTTTATAATTTCTAAGAATTGACTCACTTTCTTGGATGGATGTAATGGATATATTAAACCATATGGAACTACGAAATCTAAATCACTAGGGATCGTCACCAAGGATGGATGAATATCTGCCCACGCCTCCAACGTTAACATAACTGTATTACTTTCCTCACAGCGATTAAACACATCAAGATCATAGAGACGCGGAACATCTTTTATTTGGATTTGAGGATGTTCCGTTTTTAGGAAATCACGTAGGTCATGAATGACGGCACTATTCCCACCATTCACTACTGCCAATCTTTCCCCATACAAATCTTTGACAGAAAGTGTTTTTCTTGAAGCCAGCCTATGTTGCCGAGATACGGCAAAGCAAACGCGGTAACTCCCCAGTTCGAGTACACGGTAGTAATCTTTCAAATTATCTGTAAGAAATGGCCCCGCAATGATATCGAGTGATTGGCCAATCATGCGGTAAGTGGTTGGGAGTGTATGTGCGTCATCTTCGAAATGAACGATGTTTATACCAAATTGAGGGTAGCGGTCGCTAATCCCATTCCACAAATCAATTAAAACCTTACAGGGATTAAGCATAGAAGTACCCACGCGAACAACATGCCGATCGGCCTGTGCAGAGTGATGCATGCGAATAAGAGATTCTTGAAAATACTGCAGCATATATTCCGCATCTTTGATAAAAGCTGTTCCTGCCTTTGTGAGGCTAACACCGTGGTTGGTACGGATAAAAAGTGGGACTCCGGTTTGCTTTTCCAACAAATTCATTTGTTTCATCACAGCGGTTGAAGAGATAAAAAGCTTTTCGGCTGCCTTAGAAAAACTTCCGGACTCCGCCACTTGAACAAACGTCTTTAATTGCTCAATCATTCAGGCAGGCTCCTCCTTTTGCATAAACCATAAGTTAATACCATGCTAACTTATTTGAAATTCCGTATCAACCTGCTAAACCGTAACATTATAGAAGAACGAAAGAGAAAACAGAAGCTTTAAAAATACTACACACAAGAACTGTATTGGAGGATAATACTATGGAAAACAAAGTCTGGTTCATTACAGGAGCCTCTCGCGGATTAGGGCGCATTTGGGCGGAGGCTGCACTCTCTCGCGGGGATAAGGTTGCCGCGACTGCTCGAACACCCGAAAATATCGCCGACCTTAAGGAACGTTTTGGAGACACTGTTCTCACCCTAGCGCTCGATGTAACAGATTCCCAGCAGGTCGAGCATGTCGTTCAGCAGGCTCATGCGCATTTCGGCAGGCTGGATGTGGTCTTAAACAACGCCGGTTACACCCTGGTTGGCACGACTGAAGAGGCTGACGAATCCGACGTACGCGAACTATTTGACACCAATTACTTCGGTACGCTTCATGTGATCCAAGCGGCCCTGCCTCTGCTTCGACTACAGGGCAGCGGGCACATTCTCGGCGTCTCAAGTGCCATGGGGATTGTTGCAGCTCCGCTCATCGGCTTCTATTGCGCGTCCAAGTGGGCAGTCGAAGCATTGCACGATAGCCTCGCTCAGGAGGTTAAAAGCTTCGGCATTAAGGTCACTTTGCTCGAGCCGGGTGCCTTTGCAACTGACTTTGGAAGCCCCCTTTCCATGAAGACATCACAGGGATTGGAAGTTTACGCTGAACTTCGAAATCAGGTGTCCCTTCGTTTATCGACAGAAGAACGAGGCGATCCGAATGCGACGGCCGATGCGATTCTTCGAATCATAGACGCCGAGGAGCCACCTCTGCGCTTTGCGGTCGGCGCTGGGGTCTTGCCTTTGGTGCGCGGAGTCTATGCTGATCGTTTAGCTACTTGGGAGACATGGGAAACTGTTTCGAACGGAGCACAAGGAACACCGAAAAGCCACCGTTAGATTTGTAATTAGCAAAAGGTAAAGAGACAAGGGGCAGCTGCCGACAAAGCAGTCTGTCCCTTGTTTCTTTACGATACTTCCAAGTGAGCCGATACGTATACTTAAATTGAACTAAACTACCCGTTAGTTTAATGAATTGAAGGGCAAGATGACGATTAGATACACGCCTAATCGGCAATAGGAACATGTTTCCATCTCATTGCTCCTTTCCCTTTTGATTTGTTCTTCTCGAACTTTGTCAAACAATTCATGTTCTGCTCTTGCTTCTTCTAATGCACTTGTTTGTTCCTCCGCTTCATCCGATTGCTTTTGTTTACTTACCTGTTTCACTTGAGTAATTTTATTTATTGATTTCTTGGTATTTTCTTTACTCAAGAGATAGTCAGTGTACACGAAGACAGGATCGTCCCAAATTGTATAATGGATTAGCTTTCGCTGAACTAATGAATTGATCGCACGTCTCGTTTGCAAGGAATGTGGAGTAAAGTGACCATCTGCTACAAGCAGTTAAATAACCGAATTTGCTGCCGGCAGGAAGATAAGCCTTTAAGGTACGCAGGTCATCAACATTTACATGTTCTCAGCTAAAGTTTTAAAATATCTCTCAATAACTCCTCTTCTCAAAGGTGTTGGCTGTGCAGTGGGATTGTACTGGCCTATTGTCATTGTGTGCCACCTTTATGCTCACCGAACAAGCAGGAATCCGATTTGCAAGAAAAAAAGGGCATTTCCATAAGGAAAGCCCTCTTTTTTCATTTAACTACGTTTTACGTGAAATTACGGTGTGTGTTTGTTGACATTATCTAGCGTGAAAGGAAGAAGGTCCCATTCACCGTTCAGGCTGAACGCGTTCGAGCCGGTAGCGACCCCTTTTTTCCGGATCAGCGTGCCGCTCGTCGGCAGTGGTTCGGAGCCCGAAGCCGGCGTCCAGTTCTTGTCTCCGAGCACGTCGATAACCTGGCCGTTTCGAACCAATTCAAACGCGCAGACGACATAGCCTTCGAATTTGTAATTCGAATCCAAGTTCATGACGAGTTCGTCGTGGTAGCCCGGAACCTGGGTCCGATCCATAAACTCATAGAATACGTTATTAATCACGAGACCGATATTCCCTTTAGAAATATTCATCACCTTCGCATAAAGATTCGGTTGGTAGTCTCGATCAAGCATTCTCTCCATCTGTTGGGTGTTCAAATTGTACCGGTATCCGATTATTTGATAGTTGATTGCATCTTCATTCAAATTGTACATTTCAAGCACGATATTCATGGCATTTTCCCGCGTATATTCTGAGAAGAACGCAGCGGCGCCTTGCTGCTGCTGTACGTTCAGTTGAACGGATGCGGCTTTGCCGTCCGCGGAAATCACGAAGTAAGAGACCGTGCCGGCGGAATTGCCCGGATTCATGTTCAATACGCTGCCGCTCAGCAGTTGCGAGCCTTCTTTGATTAATGTGCCGTTTTCCGCGCGATAGACCGTAAATGGCTGCTGTGCCGAGAAGTAAGGAGCCAGATCGTAAGAGACGTTCGCAAGGCCGACTTTGGTCGCAATAGTCTTCTGATGCACGATTTCGACCGCGGTTACCTGGATCGTCGTGCTTACCTTTCCGCCCCGTCCGTCGTCGGCCGTTACCGTTACTAGCGTTTTGCCGCTGCTTGTTCCGGAGTCCAGCTTCAGCACATTTCCGCTGACGCTCGGAACGACCATCCCGCCGGCGGCCGCTTCCGCGCTATACGTCAGGGAATCGCCGTCGCTGTCTTGGAACAGCGAGTCAACCGCGACTTGTGTCGAGAATCCCGGCACGACCATTTGTTCCGGAACGGAACCGACAACTTTCGGCGCTTCGTTCGACGATACATCGACCTGGAACGAAGTGTCGACCTTGTTTCCTACGACGTCCGTCGCGGTCACGGTGATTGTAGCCGTTCCGTCTGAAATGCCGCTTACGGTCAACCGATCGCCCGCGACCGAGACGGAAGCAAGTGCAGTATCGGAGGATACGGCTGCATAAGTCAGATCATCTTCATCCGGATCGTCGAACACGCCCTCAAGATCAACCTCAATGTCTTTGCCCGGTTGAACGATTTGTCCGGCGATGGTTTGCTTCACGACCGGCGCTCTGTTCGGCCTTACTTCGACTGCGATCGTCTTCGAAGCCGTGCCGCCGCGCGAATCGGATGCGGTAACGGTCACGTTCGTGGTACCAAGCGACACTGCCGTCAGCGTCAACTGCTTGCCGTCCAACATGGCATCCACAATCGAAGAATCGGCAGAAATCGCGACGAGCGACAAGGTGTCCCCGTCCGCATCCGTAAATACGCCGCTCAAGTCGATCTTTTGATCCGCGCTTCCGAGCGACAGCGTACGACCGGCCAGATCCCCCGCCAGCGGAGCCTGGTTGACCTCGACCTTGAAGGTCTGATCTTTCTTACCGCCACGGCCGTCTTCCGCCTGGATGCGGATCGAAGCCGATCCTCCGGCAATCGGACGAAGCGCAAGCTCTTTGGAAGCAGCGTTCAGCGAAACGGATACCCGGTCTTCGGAGAGCGAAGAAGCGGTCAGCGTCAGCAGGTCGCCGTCTTCGTCGCGGAACGCCTGGCTCAGATCGAGAGTGACGTCTCCCGCTCCGAGCGTAATCAGCTGATCCGATACGGCTTGATCGACGATCGGAGCACGGTTGACGGTCACGTCGAACGTTTTGCTCGCTTCGCCATCATATCCATCATTCGCCGTTACCGTAATCGTGGTTGTTCCGGCAGTCAGCGGATCGACCGTGATTTCGCCGTTCGAGACGGATACCGCAGCAATGGAAGGATCGGCTGCTGTCGCTTTGTACGTCAGGACATCGCCGTCATCGTCAGAAAATGCGCTGGTCAAGTCAATTTTTGCCGCTCCGCTACCGATTGTCAGCAGCTGATCGGCAAGAGAACCTGCCGTCTGTGGAACCCGATTGACCCGCACGGCAAAGCTGTCACTGACCTGGCCACCGCGGCCGTCGTCCGCCGTTACTTTCACGGTCGAACTGCCCGCGGCGACTGGGGTCAGCGTCAATTGTGTCCCGCTTACGCCGACCGTAAAGATCGCCGGATCGCCGGATTCCGCCACCAACGTAAGACTGTCGGCGTTTACGTCCTGGAAGACATTCGCAAGATCGACCGCCACATCTCCGCCCGTCAATTGGATAGAGCGGTCTCTGGCCGGCTGCTTAACCGTCGGTTCCTCATTGACCTTAATATCGAAGGTTCCACTCGCCGTTCCTCCCCGGCCATCGTTTGCTGTAACGGTTACGACTGTATCGCCGCCCGAAACTGGAGACAAGCGAATCCGGTTATTCGAGTCAAGCTCTGCGGTTGCAACGGCTGACGACGCCGACTGAACCTCATAGGTCAGCGGGTCGCCGTCCACATCACTGAACATGCCGTCCAATTCTACGAAGACATCGCCTTTTCCTACCATCGATTCCTGCACACCCGGGGAACGGTCAAGTTTGGGGCTGTGGTTCACGTAGATGGTGAACGTTTGGCTCGCCGTTCCGCCTTTGCCGTCTTTGGCCGTGACGGTGACAGACACTGGGCCTTCCGCAAGAGGTGTGACTGTCAGAGCGCTGCCGCTTGCGACCGCGGCTGCCGAAGACACGTTTTGCGAAGAAGCTTCAAAAGTCAGGGCGTCTCCATCTGGATCTTGGAAAGCGTCCGAGAGGTCGACCTGTACATCCGTTCCGATCGAAGCTTTGCGATCCGGAAGGGGGTTCAGGGTCTGCGGCGAACGATTGACACGAACAACGATATCCTTGGTGACCGTACCGCCTTTACCGTCTTCGGCCGTCACAGTAACCTTCGTTTGTCCCAGTGCAATTGCCTCCATCTGCAGCAGCTTGCCGGATATGGAAGCGGCAATGACATTTTCGTCGCTTGATACAACTTTGTAAGACAGCGCATCCCCGTCCGGATCCGTAAAGTATGCGCTCAGGTCCAATGTGCTTGCTGCTGCATCGAGCGTTGCTACCTGCTCAGGAACATCCGACGCGACCGGATTCCTGTTCACCGTTACCGTGAAATCGTGGTTAATGCGGGCATTATTAGAATCATAAGCCTGCGTACGTACCGTGATTTTGCCCGCGAGTTTCGCTTCGAGCGTCAAATTGTTGCCGTCTATCGTTACCTTGACCAGTTCGGGCGCAGAAGCCGCTTTGACCAGCAGAGCTTTATAGTACGACAGGTTGCCGTCGACATCGTCAAACACTTGAGAGAGATCGATCGTCTTCTTTTCGCCGATGGTCATTGTAAAGTCCTTGATCGGATTTCGAACGATCGGTGCACTGTTGACAGGAGCCGCATTGATAGCTGCCGCGCCGCCTGTACTGCCGATCTGCGATTGAACGGTGGAATAATTGCTGATCACCGAGCCTGCTGCAACGCCCGACGGCGTCGTAAGGCTGCTTATCGTCAGGTTCGACCCGACGGTAATTGCCGCCGAAGATTGGGTGACGTTAAGTTTAGCGATGGTTCCCGTCGTGTTTAACGTAACAGGAACAGCCGTCTGGACCGTCATCTGACCAATATTTACAGATCCGGTAATCGTGGAACCGGTACTTACGGTGACCGAATCGATCGATCCCTGCAGGTTAACCTGCTGGGCCGCTCCCTTCACGTTGATCTGGTCGATTGCGGCTGTGGAAGACCCGACGATCGTCGAATCGACGTTCACGTTCATCGCCTGCATGAAAGTTTGGCCGAGTGCCTCAACTCTCACATTCGTTTTATTGACATCAACGGAAGCTAGGTTCGAGCCTTCGAAGACGACTGTATTCGCGTCGCCTCCGTTGACAATCGTATTTCCTTGCACTTCAATCCCACTGCCGTAAAAGTCGTTTTCCAGCTCTTTGCCAATCTCGAGGTTGCCCGCAATCTTCAGGTTTGCCAGAGAAATATAGTCGTCAGCGACTTTAACGTCACCGTCGACAATGCCCTGTTTACCATCCAGCAGAGAATTTGCGCTGAATTCTTTAGCGCCTTTCGAAGCGGCCGATCCTCCGTGTCGCAGTTCCAGGTACGTAATCTTGTCCAGATTGCGTCCCGACGCTTCGAACCGGATCTTCGCCCCCTGCAAAATCGCGCTGTTTGACTGACTCAGAATTCCTTTCGTCCGTTCCGAGACGGCGTACGTGTAACCATTAATCGTCACGCCCTGCTCGGAAACGTTCTGAACTGTCCGAGTGACACCAGACAGTTTGTCAGGATAAAAAGCTTCCATGAAAACACTTGCAATCTCCTGCCGCTTCACGGCCTGCTTGGGAAGGAAAGAACCGTTCTGCGTCTCCATCCATCCGTTCCCCAGCACGGATTGCACGGCGTTTTTCGCCCATGCACCGACGGCTTTCTCATCCTGAAGCACCATTTTATCGTTCGTTTTGGTTTGGGCGCTCTTGGCGGCTTGAACCAGCACGGCGGCCAGCTCCTGCCGTGTGACAGGCGCATCAGCGCGAAAATACTTCTGCGCGTCTCCTTTCATCAGACCGGCTTTAGCAGCTGCCTCAATATAGTTGCGTCCCCATGTTTTAGACGTAACATCTTTGAAAGAAGAACGGCTCGTTTCTTTCACTTCGAGCTTAAGGATTCTCGTCAGCACGACAGCCAGTTCCTGCCGAGTCAGCGTGGATTGGGGGCGAAAACGCCCGTCCGATCCACCGGTCAGAAAGCCAAGCCCGGCTGCTTCGAGAATAGCCTGACGCTGCGCAGCCGGAACCTGCGCGAGGTCGAGGAAAACCGGTTCCAAACTCGATGCTTTATTTTCTTTTTCCGCAAAAGCAAATTCTGCGTTCGGTCCGATCGCAGTGGCCAAGACGCTGGTCGCGACCAGCAATTTGAGTAAACGACTCTTCACTTGTATATCCCCTTTTACTTATATTTCTCAGCTGCCGTATGAAAGAGTTCGTTTGCATGCTTTATTTGTCCGTGTACGTGCCCAAATCCTGCAGAGATGAATCGTAAGACTGCGTGTTCCATTCGGTAGAGTCGTAGGTGCTGCTTCCCGCCAATCTGCCGCCTTTGCGGAACGCGGATACGTTCGGCGCAAAGACAATACTGTCCACGACGACACCATTCACGATAAGCTTAACGTCAATCGGGTCCGAATAATCGTAATATATATTGAACATGTACTGCAGCTGCGGGTCCTGCAAATCGGAAAGACTATCCGAGATCGTAATCACACTGCCTGCGGACAGATCGATTATGCCGCTGACGCCGGGATCCGCATCCGAAAGGGTCATGCTTCCTGAATCGCCCCATTCGATGACAATCTGATCCAGGCCGATCGAGCTGTTCGTCGGATTATAGATTTCAAAATATTGATTCGATTCGCTGCCCCAATCGACTTCGGAGAAGAACGGAGTTTTTGCATAAGCAGGAGCTACGCTGACCTCGAACTCTTCTGTGCCCTTCCCGCCTGCGGAGTCCACTGCAGTAATCACGATCTTTACAGATCCGACAGATACCGGAGTAATGATCAGCTGACTGCCGTCGTCGGACTTTCTGACCGCGGCGACATTTGGATCTTCCGATACGGCGGAGACGTTCAATTCATCTCCGTCCTCGTCCTCGAAGATGCCGGACAAATTGATCGTTACGTCGCCTTCTTCCAACCTTGCGTTTTGATCGGCTACGGCATTGACTGTATATGGCGCACGGTTTACGTTGAGCATGAAGGTTGCGGTCTGCGTACCACCTTTACCATCATTCGCCGTAACGGTTATGGTGGTAGATCCGCCGGCAAGCGGCGTAATTTGCAGTTTGTTTTCCGGTGAGACGCTGACCGTCGCCACGTTGTTGTTCGAAGATTCAGCCGACAGCGTCAAAGAATCGCCGTCCTCGTCCGCGAATACGGGGCTCAGATCAATATCTTCCGCCAATTGTCCAGCCTGAACCGTCATGTCGCCGATCGGATTCACAACCGTAGGCGCATGATTCGGCTCCGGTGTGCCCGGATCTGGTGTTGGGTCCTGCGGCGCCGGTGTGCCCGGATCTGGTGTCGGGTCCTGCGGCGTCGATGTGCCCGGATCTGGTGTTGGGTCCTGCGGCGTCGGTGTGCCCGGATCTGGTGTTGGGTCCTGCGGCGCCGGTGTGCCCGGATTCGGCGTTGGGTTCTGCGGTGCCGGTGTACCCGGATTCGGCGTTGGGTTCTGCGGCGCCGCCGGCGAAGGTTGAACCGTCGGAGAAGCAGGCTTCGTGCCGTTCACGTTCCCGATCTGGCTCCGAACTTGCTCGTAATTCGAAACAATTGCAGAAATATCGACATTAGCCGGCAGTTTGATATCGGCTACGTTCACACCCGGTTGAATCTTCAATTTGGCCGCTCGATTGGTAACTTCTATCTGTTGAATGCGGCTGCCCGTCGCCAGATTTATGTTTGCGCTTGAACCTACGATCAGGGAATTGATCGAAGCCGAGATGTCCACTTTTTCAGCGCCGTCCTTTAACGTAACGCGTTCGACAGTCGAATCTGCTTCTCCAATCAGCGTCGTACTGGAATAAATCAGAAAATCCTTGACCGTCGTAGTGCCGGCTGCATCCACCCGCACTTCCTTTTTATTAATGTCGACGGTTTGCAGCTTGGCATTTTCAAAAACAACGGTATGGGCATCGCCGCCATTGATGACCGTATTGCCCAGTACCGTGACGTCATAGCCGTAAAAATCATGATACAAAGACTGCGAAATCTCGAAGTCGCCATCGACCGTCAAATTTCTTACGGAAACGAAATCACCAGCGATTACGACGCTACCTTCGATCCGGTCTCCTTGAGCGTCAAGCACGATGTTTCGCGAAAATTCCGCTTCGCCGTCAGCCGGGTTTTCTCCGCTTTGAACGATCTCCAGGAAATCAATTCGATTCAATGTGCCGCCTGACGCGGCAAAACGAACTTTTGCTCCTTTAAGGATGGCGTTATTTTCGATACGCAGCAGCCCTTTCAGCGAATCGCCGATCAGATACGTTTTGCCGCCGATCGAAATACGCTGCCCGTCGGTCCAATCCAATGCAGCTGCCTGCTTGCCGGGTTGGAAGGCTTGCACAAGCGATGCAGCGGCTTCTTGACGCTGTACATCCTGCTTCGGAGCAAAATGTCCGTCTTTTAAATCCATCATGCCGAGCGTCAACACGTCTTGGACGGCCTGTTTGGCCCACGAACTGACCTGTGAACGGTCCTCGAACGGGGCCGGATCAGCTTCGGCAGTCGTCATATCACGTCGAACGCTTTTCATGAGAGTTGCGGCCAGTTCCTCACGGGTGACGCGGGCGCCGGGACGGAAATTTTTGCCATCCCCCTGCATGATTCCCGCCGCCTTTACGGCTTCAATATACGGATGCGCCCAAGCGCTAGCCGAAACGTCATGAAAAGAAGAGGATTTTGCCTTCAAGGGGTTAATATGCAAAGACCTCGCCAGTAGAACCGCGAGCTCCTGTCTTGTAAGCGTATCTAAGGGTCGGAACTTACCTGAAGGATCGCCACTTATCAAGCCTAACTCCGAGGCTTGTTTAACGGCTTCCCGAAGAGATGGATTAGTCTGCCCCCAATCGCTGAACAATGCCTCCGATGTCTTCGCAAGATTCGGGGATGCAAATATCGAGCCGGACGGCGCCATAGCTGCCGCAGCTACACTGGTTGCAATCAACCATGTTGTAAATGTCTTTTTTGTCATCTGTCTTTTCCCCTCTAAAAAACTGTATCGAAGTCTATTGAATAAGCAATTTTACATTAACTATATCGGACGGGAGACGGTGACTTTGAATACACAAAAGGCCATTTTGCAAAATTTGTTGCTTCATGTCCGTTTTTGTCGAATATAAAACGAATCGAAAAATAAACGCATCCGTAATCACCATCGCGGTAGCCACGCTTTTTGCTGGAGGAGCCTAAAGGCTGGCATGTAAATTTATAGGTGCATATTGTGTTCACCGTATCATTCAAACAGCGAAGTTTACGCCCCCCCTCTGGCTAAGGCCTGTTCAAACAACAATGCATCCGAATCACTTTTATTCAAAGGCATTCCTACGTGTTCCTAAGTGAATCATAGTCAAACATAGATTCAAGTTAGTTTTCGTTTCCCGTTAGTTATATGAAAAAGAGCAGGCCACAGCGGCCTGCTCCCTGTTACGGTTGAAATATAGCAACCATTCGCTCAATTCATTCGGTAATATTCATTTGGTGAAGATACACTGGCGACAGTGTGCTTCCTATTTCTTTGTTGTTTAATCCACATTCCTTCTCTTCGCTAAGAGACGAGACTGATTAAATTGTTATCGGGATCCTTTATGATCGCATATCGCTCTCCCCACGGAGTATCTCGCGGTTCGAGGAAGACGTCATACCCAAGTGTCATCAACTGTTGGTACACGTCATCCAACGCTTCGTTGCTGGAGAACTGAAAGGCGAGCTCAGTCCGGTAGCCGATCGGATCTTCCCAGCCTTCAAAAACGCTCTTTACCGATTCAACCATGTCGAATGCAAAAATTATTCCTTCTTGCTCCACATCTACGTGATGCGCTTCGTCGGCGCCGTCTGGAATTGCCAGACCCAGCACGCGATAAAAATCCAACGCCCTCTTCATCTCCTCTACGTAAATCCCGACTCGTTTCAACTTTACCGTCATACTTTGCAACTCCCCTCATCTTGCTTGATTTTCACTCCTATTATAGGAATTGACCTGCATTGCAAAATAGTAAAAAACGGACTTCCTCACTCCAGCTTGGTCAGCTGTTTAAGTGGAAGTCCGTAATATCGCTTGAAAACGCTCGAGAAGTGCGACTGATCGTAGTACCCGTGTTGAAGCGCCAAATCAGTTAAACTGGAATAGTCTCCGCTGTACAATTCCCCCAGCACGCTTTGAAAGCGGACGATGCCGAGCATCTCCTTCGGGCTGAGGCCAAGTTCCAGTTCAAAGGCTCTTCTTAGATGCCTCTCGCTGAAGTTCACTTTATCCGCTAATTCCGTTACGGAAAGATTACCTTTGACCTCGTATATATACTGTAAGCTCTGATAGACCAAAGTGGGAGCAGGCGACTCGGTCGCAGCCAGTATTTGGCTCAATTGCTGCTCGACGACTTCGATCCTGTCTGGTATCGATTGGGCAGTCAGCAACTTTTCTACCCAATCTAGAGCCTCTTGCCCCCAGAACTCCTCCAAAAACATACGATTTGTCTTTAATGTCGATATTGGAGCCTTCAGGATCGTGCGGGCCGACTCCGAATACAACCGGATGCCCCATACCGAGCGAGCTTTAACAAATTGCAAAACCTCGACTTGCGTCGTTAGTCCAACGACATAAGCGGCTTGCCTGCTTGATGAAGCGAACAGGTCCACTATAATATCGACACAACCATCGGGGATGACTCGATTCCCCGGATTTCCCGGTACCGGCAGAAAATCGACCGTCCAATAGGCTGCTACATGCGACGCTAGGCGACGGCTCGGCGCAAACTCCCGGAAGCAATGTGAGGGGAGATGCAACTGCGGCTGCAAATGTGGAGCATGCAAGGGGTGGTAAGGATGGGGCATCTGCGCTTCTTCCTCCTAACTAAAATGATAAACCTCTTGTTTAACGTCTTTCCCTTAGCATATTACATATTTCTTAGCTAGCGCCAATCCACCAACATCCCTAACCTACGAAAGGAGGGTTTGCTTTAACTGAATAACTGTACTTCTTAGTTCTTTCTCTTGTTCCAAATAAGCGCAGAGCGCTTGAATAACCGACCTCTTTGACTCAGTCTGATCAATCTCGCTATTCAACAATTGAACAATCTCTTGCAATTCTTTACGGCGCTCTGCCCCACCCTTCCATGCTTCAATGATAGCAATCACTCTGCCGAGCAACTCTTCGGTAATCCGTTCTTTTTCACCATCCCAGTTGTTTGAGCCTGAATGAATAAATGTTTCATATGCGCTTTTCCCAAGCAGTCCGTTCGAACCTGACTTGGACATGTGGTTGACTAGCGCATCTATCTTATCAACGATAAACCAAGCTGTATCCTCAACGGACAATAGATTCTCTTCGGAGATGACGCGCTGCAGATAATCTTTTAGAATTGCCCGGTAAATAAAGATCAAATCCCAGAGATACGGTTCGATTCTATGACCATAGACTTCTACAAGCCATGATCTGTGCCACTCCATCATTCGCTCACGAACGTGGTTCCTCAATTTGCGAAAAGTTTCGTATTGCGTAATCGGTAGTTCAATGAAATCCACCATAATATGACGATATTCCATGAAATACTGAAAACGAAATATGATCTGATCCACAAGTCGCTCCTGAGGGCTTCCCGTTCCGATATCTTTCAAACGTTCAGCCTGATCAAAATAGGCCAATTGGCATTGGTCGAAAACCACGCACAACAAATCCTCTTTAGAAGGGAAAAATTTGTACACGGTGCCCTTTGCTATGGAACAGTCCTGGGCTATTTCCTGAATGGATGTTGCCAGATAACCTTTTTCTTTAAACATCTTAGAAGCCGAATAAATGATATCTTGCTTCGTTACGCTCATGCTCATGCATCTCCTCTTGACAACGTTAAACCCATAGTACAAAATTATGAACATAGAGTCAAAGAACTCTATGTTCATAATTTTGTACTAACAGTCAATAATGGACAAACTGAAACTGGAGTGTGATTAATATGAATGAGCATTTATATCAATTTTCTAAAACAGCCTTAATCGTAATCGACTTACAGAAATGGATCGGAAACCAATACGCCCCTCATTCGGCAGAACAAGTTGTCGAACGTGCCTCTGCCATGGTTCAAACTTTCCGTGAGGCAGGTGCTTTCGTTGGACTCGTACGCGTTTCTTCGAAAGATTTCAAAGACATGCCTCGTCCCCTGCTGGATCAAGAACCTCCAGCGATCAAACTGGTGCCTGGTTGGGATGAAATTGTGCCTGAAATTGGAGTTACTGCTAACGACCATCTAATTACTAAGCGTCAGTGGGGTGCATTTTACGGGACGGATCTGGATCAACAATTGCGCCGGAGAGGCATTACTACGATCGTACTCTGCGGAATTGCTTCAGGGATCGGAGTTGATACAACGGCGCGAGAAGCATTTGCTCATGGGTACCAGATAATTTTTGCGATCGACGCCATGACTGGATTCAGCGAGGCAGAACATGAGCACGTTAGCAAAGTCATCTTCCCACGTATCGGCCGAATCCGCACGACCGAAGAGATTCTCGCTTGTGCAGCACTTCAATCATAGATACCCATCAAAGGACTTAATCGCTGAGAGGTATTTTAACAATCACGCATCTGAAATGATACCATGTTATTTTTCTACGACACTGGTCTCTTCAAGTTAAAGCAAGGGCACGCAACAAACAAAGTGACTTTGCTTTAACTTTTCTAAACTATTGGCTCTTAAATCACTACCTAATCTTAGTTGGTGCACTAGTTCATGCCATGACTTATACACTGTTATATCTTTTAAACTTAACAAAAGCAGCCTTGATTCTTAATTAACATCCATTGTTGCAATGAGCCAAGCTCCGTTATCCTCATCCCCTGTTGTGCAGCAATTATTTCTTTTGTTTATTCCTTTAAATCAATCGATTTACCCTCACTTCTTCCGTGGCCAACGCAATGAGATGAGTCCGTACGAGGATGTTTGCCGAAGTTAGGCTTGCCTCACCCTTAGATATTCATCTAATCGGAAAGGGGACTGTGTTCTTGTCTCTCGACAATATATTTCCAACTAAATTGCCGTTTACTTTCCCCTTTCCTTTCATAAATTATCCTGTCCGGGTTAACACAAAAAACCGTCAATCTTTTCAGATGAACTGCTTCAAAAATTCAATTTTTTAACATCAACGATACTGCATGCTTTAATTCCACTGCTTCGTTTGCACAAGCAAAAGGCGGATCTAAGTACCTCTGTACTATCTCAAGGTGTACTTGAGATTTATATCAAGTCCGGTATGTATGACCACCATGCCAAGCAAATGAAAGACATATACTATCACCGAATGATTCAGTTAAGAGAATCTGTACGAAGTTGACTCCCTGTAGAATATCGCTGTTCAATTGAATTTGCTGGAGGGGTATTTGTGGCAATTTCTCTTTCGGATTTCAATACTGCGTCTTGGCATCGTGCGCACATCGGAACAAGAAATTGAAGAAGGTATTGGAATTATAGCCAAAGAATTAGAACATGCCAAACAACAAGTAAAAAGTACTACAACAACATTAATTTGGGTTTAAAGCAATACGAAACTTACCTGCCCGTTAGCTTAATGATTGTTAACAAAGATATGACCTGAATTAGTGTACTGCCCTGCAGTCGTATCTTTGTTAATTGCTATTCAGACTTACCGTTAGTTCCACGTTACGCTTTACCACTACTTGTGTTAAGCTGAACCGTATCATAAGTAGCTCAAAATCCTCATATTGTAGGTACCAATCAAAAACCCCATGCTTAGAAGGCAAATTTAGCATTCATGTGGAAGTAGTCTTGAGAGTCTTTCTCGAGAATAATTTCAATAGGGCACTTAATTTTATGATAAAAAGGAGAATGAAGATGACCGCAAAGTTAACCTTGAACTATACGGATGGAGATTTCATTGAGAAGATAGAAATACCCATTTACGATGAGTATCGCAAGAATACCTCTTTTGGGCTGTATCATTTAAATCGCAACCCTGCCCTTACGGTTCACAAAGAGTTATTCGTTATCGATGAATCAGGAATTGCCCCAGAATCGATGTTTCATAGTGTTACAGAATTTTGCGAGAAAATTATTCCTTATTTATTGAGCAGGAAGAATGAGTCCCTATTTCTATATGGGGAGTACTACGATGCAGAAAAGGATAAGATGATAGACATTGATGATATTGAGATACTCTGTTTCATAGGCGGAGAAGCCACGGAACAAGGAGAAAAAAGTAATCTATGATAAAAATCAGAGACGCTGGAGTAATGTCCGTGTCTCTTTTTTTTCTGCACTCCAAAATTGTAAACTTGAAGTTATTCATCTTCTAATAAAATTGACCAGATCTGGCTAGAGGTCCAAAAATAAGAGCGTGAGCTTCTCATCATTTATATCATTCACTTTAACTACTTGTGGTACTATTCGGCGCATTATCGTTTAGAGCGACATCGAAGACACCCAGTAGGGTGCCTTCGACTTTCTTACTATCTCTCTTTGGCGAGTAGGATAAACGAACTCAAATCCATCAACCAACCTTGTTGGGACACTCGTTCACTGTACAGAACGTGCAAGTGCTGCAACAGAGCCGCGGAAATCGGGTCTGCCATCAGCCGTCCACATAAGCTCTGTTACAAATGTATGGCGATTCGGATCGTACAGCGGATCTCCTATAATGTTCTTGTATGTTCTTGCGTGGAACACAAATAGCGTCTTTTCGCCCGTCTCTGACACCGTGAAGGAATTATGACCAGGACCATACATAGAGATGCTCTCATCTGTCGAGAAAACCGCTGTGTGTGACTTGCGCCATGAGGTTGCATCGAGCAAATCAGCATCCGCATCAGCTTCAAGCAGTCCCATGCAATAATTGAAATCAGTAGCGCTAGCCGAGTAAGAAAGGAATACCCGATTACCGTTGCGAAGAAATGCCGCGCCTTCGTTCACTTTATAACCAATGATCTCCCAGTCATATTCCGGCATCGAAATCATCGTTTGCGGTCCAGTCAGCGTCCACGGATTGCTCATTTTAGATATATACAGATTAGAGTTACCTGCGATATTCGGATCCTTTTGTGCCCATACGTAATAACGGCTGCCATTATGCTCAAAGATAGTGGCATCAAGGGAGAAGCTTTCCCACGCGGTACGAATCTGTCCTCTTTCCGTCCAACTGCCTTCGAGCGGATTGGCATTTTCATTCTCTAGCACATACATCCGATGGTCGAACAAGCCTTCATTCGTATCAGTCGTGTGTGCGGCAGCAAAATATACGTACCATTTGTCATCAATAAAATGCAGTTCAGGCGCCCAAATATTGGCACTAAGGATACCCGTCTCGCGCTTTCTCCAGATCACTACTGGAGTTGATGTAACAAGCCCCTCAAGATTCTCAGCTCTACGGATTTCAATTCGATCATACTCCGGAACGGATGCTACGAAGTAATAATAACCGTCCGAATGTCGGTACATAAAAGGATCTGCTCTCTGCTCTATTAATGGTTGAATGTCGTGTAACGCTCGTTGCTGGATTTCCATTTTATCACCTGTTTCATCTTAATTTTTACTACCCTTTAACAGCACCTGCAGTCATACCGTCTATGAAATATTTCTGGAAAGCAATAAACAGGATGAAAATTGGAATGATGGAGAAAAAGGAGCCCACGATCAAGAGGTCATAGTTATTGCCATAAGGAGTTAACAGCGTTTTCAAGCCGATTGGAAGTGTGAATTTACTCTGATCTCCGAGCACCATGAATGGCCACAACAGATTATTCCAGCTATTCATCCCATTCAAAATGGCCATTGCCGCAAAGGATGGCTTCATAATCGGCATAATTAGTCTGAAATAAATCGCATACTCATTTGCGCCATCGACCCGCCCAGATTGAATAATCTCTTTGGGTATGCTTCTTAGATATTGCCTAAAGAAAAATATTGTCGCGGCATTGGCTATACCCGGCAGAATGATTGCTGAATAGCTATTCACCATTTTCAAATCATTAATTAGGCTGTACAAAGGAACCAGCAGTATTTCGAAAGGCACCATCATAATGAGCAAAACACATATAAAGAGGAAGTTCTTACCTTTAAAATCATAGGCTGCAAAACCGTATCCAACAAATGCGCTTACAAAAAGTGTTAAAATCACTTGAACGATTGTTAAAGTCATACTGTTCCAAAACCAAACAAAATAATCATGTTCTCCAGTAAACAGATAGATGAAATTGTCAAAACTCATAATACTAAAATCCAAACTTAGGTTAAGACCATATCTAATTAATGATTCACCTGGTTTGAAGGAAGATAGGGCCACTGCATAGAATGGGATCATAATTATAACGAATAGTAGAACGAAGAAACAAATAATAACTATTCTGGAAATGAAATTATCCCTCGTCTGACTTTTGCCCACTTTAATCCTCCTCCTTTTTGAACATTCCACTAAATTTCAACTGCGTTAAATTAATAATCATAGCAATGATTAACAGAATGATACCAACTGCAGCTGCGTAACCCAGCTTATTTTTCTCAATCCCCTGTCTATATAGATATCCGACAATGGTTAAGCCAATATTTTTAGGTGAATTGTTACCGTTAAACATCATCAGGCTCTCGGTAAACATAGCTAAACCTGCATAAACACTAATGGTCGTAACATATACCGTGGTCGGCTTCAATAATGGCATTGTGATCGTTCTAAACTTCTGCCAGGCAGATGCTCCATCAATTGAAGCGGCCTCATAATATTCATTGTCAATGCTTTTCAAACCGGATAGATAGTAAAGCATATTAACACCTGTCCATCTCCAACATGCGAGGATTAACAGTGCTGCCATACTCCATTCTCCGTCTTTCAAGAATTTAATAGGCTCTACACCAAATAGACCCAGGAAACTGTTCATTAATGAACCTTCCATTTCACCGAATGTAAGGCGGAAAATGGTACCCGCAACTGCGACAGATGTCAATGCAGGGAGAAAGAACGACGATTTAAAAAACTCTCTTCCCATCATTAACTTACTGTTGATCATCACGGCGAATAACATGGGAAAGGGAATTAACAGCACTAAGGTTCCTAACATGTACACAACGCTATTTTTAATAGCCGTCAAAAACACTTTATCTGTAAGCAATTTCGAATAATTCGCTTCACCAATCCATTTAGGATCCTGTCCCAACATCTTATCTTGAAAGCTCATGACGAATGAATTTAGAAGCGGATAAAACCAGAAGATCAGAAATGTAAGTATAAATGGCAATACAAAAACATAAGGCGCGACTTTTTGAGAGTATACAAATTTCTTTATCATATTCTCAATCTCCCTTGACTAAGGTTAAACCTGCCGACCACTATACCTGCCGACAGGTTTAATCAAATCATTTGCTTATACTATTTATTTCAATTCTTGTTCAATTGCTTCTTGTGCTTCATCCAGCGCTTCCTTCACGTCTTGGCCATCTTCAAAGATCGCATTCAAAGTAACCGTATTGAAGACATTGCCGATCGTCGGTGATGCTTTAACGGATTTGATCGCTTGAATTTCGTCTTTGATTTCATTCAAAGTATCAAATGCGTTTGTTTTAAAGTATTGGACGTATTCATTATCAGGGTTTTTCGTTACTGCATCATCTTTCCATACTTCCATGTTGATTGGATCGAATCCAAGCGTATTCCAGATTTCAGTAGTAGCTTCTTTCGAAAGCTTAGCAAAGGCTACAAATTCTTTTGCCAGCTGAACGTCTTTACCATTCTTAGTTACAACTGTGCCAGTACCACCTAAGCCAACAGAACGAGGATTCCCTTCTTCAAATACAGGCAAAGGAGCAATGGCATATTTACCTTTAAGGTCCTTCATTTCGTTTACAAAGCGGGACATGTACCACTCAGGCATCAATGCGCTTGCGTAGTTGCCTTTGTTGTATTCGCCTTTGGCTTCTTCTGTGTCGGGTTGTCCTCCAGGGATCGTATGAATAACATTGTTCTTCTGCAGATCGACTAGCATTTCATACGCTTTAATCATTTCAGGCGAGTTCACTTTTGGATTACCATTTTCGTCTGTAAAATCAGCGTTTTGCTGAGCTAGCAGCAGCGATGCTTGCCACGTAGCTGATGTATCGGCAGTACCTAAGTACTTGCCAGTCTTTTCATAAACCTTGATACCTGCTTGTTTGTAATCTTCCCACGTTTTGATTGTCTTGTAGTCAACACCTGCTTGCTCGAGAATTTCAGTGTTGTAAAAAGCAAGCGTAGCACCTACGTGATAATCGAAGCCATAAACCTGATCGGCTTTGGAGTATATCTCGACACGTGAAGGAACAACAACGTCATTGTAGGGTGTAAATACATCATTCAAAGATTCCAGTGGAACGTTATCACCTTCCAAGAATTTAGGGAATTGACCAAGCTCGATATCCGCGATATCAGGAGCACCTTTTCCGCTTGTAACTGCCAATAAGAGTTTATTGTGCATATCATCGTAAGGCATAACTGTTACATTCAACTTAATCTGTTTGTCTGGGTTCTGTTGGTTCCATAACCCCAGCATTTTATCCAAATGCTTGCCGTGCAAATCTACAAATGTCCAAAATGATAATTCTGTTGCATTCTCACCGGCATTAGTGCCTAATTGCTGTGTTTCCGTTTTTGAATCAGAAGGATTACCACATGCTGTAAAAACAAGTGACATAATAAGGAGTGTAACGATGGAGATTAAAGCACTGCGTTTTTTCATTTGTTCGTCATCCTCTCTTTTTTGTTATGCATTTGAAAAGTCGGCTGACTAGTTAGTTCTGTTAATTTAAGCGGTTTCAATTCACCTTGGCACCACCATCCTTAACATATTTCTAACCGTTCAAAGAAAAGACCCCTTCGCAGCAATTTCTCAGATTTCATATTGTAAGCGCTTTACATGCCGTATTATAATATAGATAAAATATGCTTTATATAACCAATTGATTATAAAATCATAAAGTTTATGGGGAGATGCAACTTTTTGAAAAAGCTGGCGCTCTACAAACAAATTCGAGAAGATATTATTCAAAAAATTAAATCAGGGCGGCTTCGGCCAACGGACCGCATTCCTTCTGAGCAAGAACTAATGGACGAATTCAGAGTAAGTAAAATAACCGTCAAGAACGCGCTAACCTTACTAGCTGACGAAGGATTTATTATACGCGTACAAGGCAAAGGCTCATTCGTCTCTTCTAGTCTTGCTGTTTCTAGCATCAATTCTCCACCTTCCTCACCCAGCGCGCCCTCCATGCCGCTCATCGGCTTCATCATTCCGACGATGAGAACCCGTGTCATTCAGAAGCTCGTTGACTACACGGAACACTTCCTGCAAGAAGCCGGCCTCAGCATGGTACTAAGCATCACGCGCGAGTCCTCCTCTATCGAGTCAAACGTCATTCATACACTAACGGAGCTCGGTGTGAAGGGGCTGATCGTTTTTCCAACCGAAGATGAGAAGTACAACGAATCATTACTCCGTCTGTCGCTCGATAAATTCCCGTGCGTGTTCATCGACCGATATCTGCGCAACATTGAGACCTACACCATTACATCCGACAATTACGGCGGTGCATACAAGGCGGTCTCCCATTTGCTATCCAAGAGACATCAGCAGATTGCGCTCATCTCACCTGAAAATGCCAATACAGCCATAGAGGATCGCACGCTCGGCTTCGAGCAGGCGTACACAAATCAAGGCATCTCGATTGACAAGAGCTTGTGGTGTCACATCCCTCTCGACATTCTACGCAGCGAGCAAGCATTAGACTATGTAATTGACTTCATGCAGGACCACAGTGGAATTTCGGCAGTCTTCTCCTTGACTGAAGAAACAGCACGCCTTACATCGGCGGCTATCAGCCGTCTAAACCTTCACTCAACTATCGAACTACTATCATTTGATAATCCACATCTTTCAGGTGTAACTTATGTACAGCAGGATGAACAGGAAATGGCACGAATAGCCGTAAAGCTGTTACGTGAACAAATGGAAGATATTTATTCTCCCAAGAACGCAGTCATCCCCGTGCAGCTCATCTTCCCTTGACACGACAAACGTTGAAGCAAGGCAATAGATCACTGGGTATATTGATTGGTTTTACTGGCGAGATTGATCATGATTATCTGCCCAGTTATTATAAGATTCACTACCAATTTGGTCGTGCCCCTTGCAAAGACATTTCATCTCAATGACAAAATGGTTTTTAATTCCTTAAAACAAAAAGCCGCTATAATAGCGACTTTGAATGGAACAATGTTCTTGCTACTCGACATTTAATGATCCATTAATGGTATGATTATATTATACTCATTTCGATTTTTTTATTTTGCCGACCGGTCGATAATTTTCAGAGAGGTGCAGCTATGGAGCCTGTTATTCGAGAACTTAAAACCCGTTTTGAAAGTCTGAATCCCCCGGAAATGGAGCAATCCGAATACCTGTCTAATCTAACAAGCGAAAGACTTCGGCTGATCCCATACCCAAACTTCGCTATCGAATTCGACTGCCCTTTATATCTCTTACGGTTTGAAGAACGAAAGCTTGCGATTTTTGGACACGATCTCGGTGGTTATTACGCGCTCGATCTTGAGAGTGGCACTGTGACATATATCCATCAGGAAGACACCATTTACCGGCTGCAATATTGCAATTCCAGCTTTGATTCTTTTCTGCAATTTCACAATTTGTTCATAACGCAGGTACAGCGGCGAATTGAATCTGGCAGCGATCCGCAACACGCGGTCGAAGCCCTGGAAACAGAGTTCAGACGGTATGATTCGCAAGCCATGGAGAACGACGAGTTCTTTTGGCCAATGCGTTTGTACGAGCTTTCCGAGGACCTGTTTCCGCTCAATAATCAGCGTATAAACTTTTACCAATCAATCCTTGATTAAACGAAATGAGTAGTACCCGTTCCGTAAATCGTTTTCCCGTGACGGTTGCTTAAATGTCGTATTTTCATTTTTGTTTTATTGTAAATATTCTTTTCAAAACCGAAAGCAGCGGGCATTTATTATTTATTCCTTAATACCTAATAGTTTTTTACTTTTGGAGATGATTTCAGCATTTTCTTTATTTTCTTTTTTTAACATGTTGTATTTATACACCAATTCTTTCCTTAGTGGACTATCCTGTCTAGTATATAAAACATCTTCGTATCGCCATATATTAAACCAAGGGATAGCCTCATTCTCTACAAATAACAATATTTGATTTGCACATCTAAGGATAGAATCCTCATCTTTATGATATCTAAAGTTGTAATGTATTGAATATTCATTCTTATATCCATTTGCTTGAATTCCGTTTAAAGCTACATAGTCCAGATCATCTAATAGAAATCGTATCCCCGTATGTACTCTGTAGAAAGGACCAGATGTCAATTTATGCAGATGGATAAACTCGATTCTATCCTCGTATAGTCTTGTATAAAAGCTAGGCTTCGTTCTAAAAAAGTCATGAGGCAGTAATAATTCTCTTAGTTTCATTTTTACGAGTTCCCCTTGCTTTTTCTCAAGCAATTTATCTTTCATTGCAGTCATATCCCCTTCTTAAGTGACTCGTCTTGTCTAATTCAAGATTACTTTTAGAAAAAGTATCCTCCAGCATGTAAGTACTCCTGGTTCCATTCGTGTACAGGAACCGGAGTAATGCAATTCATGTAATACTCCTTATACTTATCCAACCCGAAATTAACAGAGTATGACCAGTAAAACCTATGTATCAAATCTTTAGCTGTATGTAACGCGGTTAGTTCATAACCCTCTAAACGTTCAAGTGAATTCGCGGGATAGATATCCCTTTCCACGATGGGATTGCCCATTCCCAAATCGCCAATTTTGGGATCTATGCACACCAGATTGAATCGATGATTCCCAAAATCCTGGCTAATATAATGTTTAGGTAGTTCCACATCTGTTTTAGGGATCATGGCTGTATCCTTCAATCTTTGCTTTGCTGCCAACTTAACAGCTGAATTCAACACACGGATAACTCGAAATTCTTGTATATCCTGTAATTTAACCTCATTCCAGGCAGAGATTGAATTCTCCAAAAAAATATTAAACATGATAATATAAGGCTTTTGGAGTAATTGAACAACTGTTGAAACTGGGTCTGTCACAGGTACAAAGTAAATATCATTTTCTTTCCAGCTGAATCGTTTTAACATAATGTCTCACGCCCCCTTTGATCCATTTTTGTAACTGTAGAAGAGATCCTTTTCTATTAGTACCTCGTCTAGTTTGAAGATATGCCTAGTCTTGTGCACTACGTATAGATTTTCGCTATTGATGTTTACCCTAAATGGTTTTGTAAATGCACTAGCCACATGGACTTCATTCGCTTGTCTTCAGCAATATTCTCATAGAGAATATGCTCCTTCCCTGCTTGATTGAACCAGTTGCGTAATGCTGCAATCCTTCCTTTATTAAAATCAATAAACCGAAAATCCAGTTGTTGTAAGTACTCCATTTCAACTAAAGCCTCTAAATCCTTGGCTTTAATACTTGTGGAAATCTGCCTTAGTTCTAACATTTCAAGAAGCTGTGCTGACCACAAATGATCTATATGTTTTAACGCTTTCATATTATCCAGTTCCAGCTGTCTAAGATTATGCATTTTAGAGAAATCACATAAAGCTTCCACCTTAGACAAAGATAATCGTAAATAAGTAAGATTTTGCATTGAAGCTATATCATCTAGGTTCGTTAAGTTACGTATACCAGCTAAGCTAAGCATTTTAATAGTAGAATTCGCAAGTGCTGCAAGGGATCCTTTCAAGGTACAATCATGTATAAATAGAGACTCCAATTGGGTTAATCGAAGAACAAAATCAACGTCATGAATAGTAGTACTCAAAATGAGTGTATCCAGTTCAGTTGCATCGCCTATCGGCGTTAAGTCTGCAAATTTTCCATTTAACGAGAGATATTGAAGATTTCTAAAGTTTGAAATAAAGTTAATGTTTACAGGCATGGTACTTGTAATTGATAAAAACTGCAATCGCTCTAGTTTACCAAGCATACTCAGATCAATATGGTGAAGAAGGTTTAACTGTAAAGCAGTTATATGCTTTAAATCAGCTATAATCTGTAATAATTCTTCTGTGTAGCATCCTTTCATATCAATTTGACGAACTGATAATACTAAATCCGGGCGTTTAGCAAATACATGCTTATCTAACTCTTCTAAATCTTTGAGCTTATCTATATCAATTACAAATGAAATAAGCGCCCGATGTCCCAGTTGCTTAATCGCTTTATTCATTTTTCCTTTAGTCCAAGGTGCACCATGCATAGAGCTTGTCCATCCTTCTCCCATATTGACTCCCCCAATCCTTTTTTTTGCTACCCATAGTCTATCTAAAAATGATTGTTAATTAAGCTATCAGAATCTCTATCTGAGATAGTTTTAATTTTTACTGCATTTTACAGGGAATCGATATGTGGAGCAAGTTCATGATTTTATTGGTTCTGTAGAGCATCCATCCTTCGGTTATTCTCTCTCTTATTAGATATACGCCTAATCAGCAATAGGAACGTGTTCTTGTCCATTCCGGCAATATAAAAAAGCCGCTAAAAAAGCGACTTCAATGGGAACATGTTCTTGTTTCTCGACAACATAGTTCACCGATTCTTAGACACATTTAATCAATCTTACATGGTCTAAACGTTTCATGTGTAGCTTCATACTCTTCTATTAATTGGATCTTACTTCCATCAAATCTAATCTTTGATATACCATCAAATGAATAAAGTTGTTTTTCTTTTGCTTTAAAATACCATTCTACAAAAAATAAGGTTTCATTTACTTGATGAATATTTTTTATCTTCCACTCTAAGACAACTTGCTTCAGTAACATTTTTTCAATCCACAAATGGACTTCCTCTATACCCACATACATTGCTCCATAACATTCGCGGTAGATAATATCATCAGAAAAATACGTATCTAACAACGTAAAATCTCTAGTTACCCACATAAGGAAATATTTTTTTATAATTTCTTCTTTCATAAGTACTCCTCTATTTTTTAATTAAGTGCTTCTTAACTTGTGTTTTGAATCTATTATATCAAATGAACAGAAAAAAAGGATTTACATAAGTTATAAGAACTCAGTTTCTGCTTTTTTGTCCAATTCTCGGATGGAGGGAAGAGATGCACATAGTATGGCAATTCCGATGATGACAACCCCCGATAACAGAAACCACGTGTTAATGCCAACTCGATCCCGAGAAAATACCGGACACGATCAATCCGATCGGCATGGCAAAGGATACTAGGCTACCCAACAGGCCAAATACCCGTCCCAAATACTCAGGTTGTATCTTCTCCTGTATGAGTGCCATCTGTACACCGTTATAGAACGGACTGGATAAGCCCATCAAGACGCTGCATAGAACAAAAACGAGATAGCCATTGACCGGCAATAGACCAGAAATCAATAAAGCGATCCCCATCAACGAGTTAGAAAACATGACGCTCAGCGCACGGTTTTTGAATCCGCACTTCTACAGTCCTTATATAGGATCCCTTATTATTTATATAAATAATAACCTATAATTAGGGGACCACGTCGGCAGCGAACTATGCACTATCCTTCTGTTAGTTGAACAAAAGCAGCCGACATTCATGACGACAAACCCTAAATCGTAATTGTGGCGGAAAGTTATTTGAACCGCTTAAATAATGCCGTACGTTTTAAAATCAATTTGCTGTATTTGCACAACTTTCTTAGTTAATTATTCATAGATAAGTGCTATTTCTTCTTGGAATCGGGGTTTACCACAAGGTTCATATTTAGATCGTAAGCACAGCTTTGCCTGAAAAACCGCGATTGATTAATTGACGTGCCACGGAATCAATCTGCTCCCAGGATTCTTGGACCGCGATACCCGTCTGCAATTTCCCTGCTTCAACCAACCGAGTGAGCATGGCAAGATCTTGCGAAGGGGCATGGCGGTTCATTTCTTCACCGAGAAAAAAGCTATACAACGTCCTTCCCCCTAAACCGAGCATATGCAAAGAAGAAGTATCTGAAGAAGAATGACCCAGGGATACGCAGACGCCTTGTGGGATCAACTGTGGGAAAAGAGCCGCGAGTGTATCTCCGCCAACGGAATCGATGATAAAATCATACGGGCCATTCGTAGCGATGGCTTTCGTCACGTCTTCCCCAACAAGGACTTCATCTGCGCCAAATGCCATAGCTTGCTCGGCCTTGGACTCGGAACGTGCCACGCCGATTGTATAAGCTCCGGATAAGGCTCCCAATTGATGAGCGAACGCACCGACCCCTCCGGTTGAACCAGTGATTAACACTCGCTTGCCTAGCAAGAGTCCGCCTTTACGCAAAGCGTATAGAGCCGAGAGCCCAGCAACTGGTAAGACAGCAGCTTGTTCGAAGGTGATCTCGTCTGGAATTTCAGCGAGAGTCAGGGCAGGTACCGCGATTTGCTCCGCCCAAGCTCCCGTTAGCAATAAACCGACTACACGGCTTCCTTTCTTCGGACCGTCCCCGTTTAAGGCCTCCTGACGTACAACACCGGAGAAATCCCAGCCGGGCCTGCTCGTTTCCTGGCGCTGGATTGCATCGACGACTTCGCCGCGATTCAGCGAGAAAGCTTTAACTTCCACGATGGTCTCCCAAGGTTGTGCTTGCGGTGTTTCAACTTCCTGAATAGTGAATGGATTTTTGTTGTGCGGGTTGACAAAAATCGCACGTATCATAATAAATCCCCCTTTTTTCAACGCATGATGAATTGGTATACTTTGTAGTATATCCACAGCAATTTCATTTCCCAAGTGCAGAACTACACCTGTTTTTTGAAAGGGGGAGAACACCTTGACGACATCGAATCAAGATAGTAGTGCTGCTGATTTAAAACGTGTACTAGACATGATTGAGCGGCTTCGGATACAGCGGCAACAGAACCCGGGTAAGGTTGCCTCCCGGATCCAGAACATGAAGCGATTTACCCAACAGGAATTGAATGATGAGGCTTGCGGCACATACAAAAACTTGCTGACAGGACGTTCACGGCGCTTGCCTGATCGTCAAACCCTTATGGACATCGCGAATTATTTAGATTGCACAGGCGAAGAACGGAATGATCTGCTTCTTTCGGCAGGGTATGTGCCGATTCCCCTTCCCTTAGCTGGCCGTCAATTGGACCGGGTTCTGGACCAAGCCAGATCCATGCTGCATCAGTTGCCTTATCCGGGGATGATCGTGACCGATATGCTGGATATCGTCGGATTTAATGAGGCTTTCTGTAACTTGTTTGGTCTGTCCGATTTCATTGCCTCCAATCCGCCTAATATGATTGATCTTCACTTCAATGAGGATATGCCTATCCGAGCGGCTTCTTCCTTTGACGAGAAGTCGCAGGCCCGCTGGGAATCCCATGGAATTGTTGGCATTCAAGCCTTTAAGAGCCACCACCCCGCTCTATTTGTCGACCCTAAATATGCGCGTTTTCATAGGATGATGGATAAATACGCAGAGCTGCATGAGTTTTGGGATAGAGAGGCATGGACGGTAGAGCAGGATTTAAATACGGCGAAACATTTCCTTGCTAGGTTGCCATGCTCAGCAGAACGTAAACCTATACGGTACTATCAATTACACCTTGCTGTGACCTATCAAGCTTACCCGCGAATCGAATTCTTTGTACCGGCGGATGAATCCGCACGGCAAGTATTTGCTGCGTGGGGGTGTGCTACTGATTGTTCATTTAAAAGTTGGCACTACGTATGATATAGATGGCGATTTGAATATGTGAAACAGTCCCACACAATCAACTAACTTGGCAAACTTGAGAAGTAACTTTTTTGAGATTTCGTACAAAATTCGAGTCGTTTGATCCATAAGAAATGTGAAAACTGTCCTGCATTAGACTGCCTATCGAGATTTTTTAAATACATTGCTCAGTGTTTAGATAACTATCTAATCGGAAATCGGACTATGTTCTTATCCAGTCCGGCAATCAATACAAGTTCTTGTCCTTGGCTGGGGACAAGGACTTGTACCGTTAACATAAAAAAGCCGCTAAGATAGCGACTTCAATGGGACCATGTTCTTGTCCCTCGGCAATAATGTCTCCCTCCTTTTGATCCATTTTTGTAGTTGAAGAAGCGATCCTTTTCTACTAGTACATCGTCTTCGGAGTTTGAAGACATGCACAGTCTTGTGCATTACTTATAGATTTCCCCTATTTATGTTGCCCTAAATGGTTTTGTAAGTGCATTAGCCACATGGACTTCGTTCGCTTGTCTTCAGGAATATCCTCATAGAGGATATGCTCCTTCCCTGCTTGATTTAACCTGTTGCGTAATGCTGCAATCCTTCCACCCGATACCAACCATTCCAAACAGACCTGTAATCTGACTCGAATAATGATAGGGATACCCTTCGAGCAAAAAAACAAGAGAAGTCCAAAATAGGCTGAATGCTGCAAAGTTCAACGCCCCAATTAAAATAGCTTCGCGTAGAAGGGATTGTTTTCGAAGTAACGCCCAGAAAGATTTCAATAGTTGACTAAACGGTGGTGAATGCTGATGCGATCGCCAACGTTAACAATAATGGCTTACTTAGATCATTAGGCATCTCGGAACTTGCTCATATCAGGCGTTGGCAATTTTTCGCTCTTATTAAGCGAGGCAATTCGTGTGACTTCTTCATCCGAGAGCGTAAAATCAAAAATGTTATGGTTTTCCATCATTCTGATTTTATTGAACGATTTAGGGATGGTCACAAACCCGCTTTGAATGTCCCATCGAAGAATGACTTTAGCGACAGATTTGTGGTGCCTTCCTGCAATTTCAAGCAGTGCCGGGTGGTCATTTAGTAGTCCCTTCATCAGCGGCGACCAAGCTTCCATTTGAATCTGATGCTGTTTGCAATACGTACTCAGTTCATTACGTGTTAGGTGAGGGTGAAACTCGACCTGATTAACCATGGGTTGAATGGTAGCAACTGATTTTAGCTGTTCCAGGTCGGCGATTTCGAAATTGCTAACTCCGATTGCACGAACCTTCTTTTGCCTGTATAGCTCTTCTAACGCCTTCCATGTTTCGTGTGATTTCCCTTCCACGGGCCAGTGTATCAAATACAAATCCAGATAATCCAGTTTTAGCGCTTCGAGGCTTTTGTTAAACGCTGTAAGGGTAGACTCGTATCCCTGATCCCCATTAGCCACCTTTGTAGTAACGAAAATATTTTCACGATTCACACCAGACTCAATAATGGCCTGTCCAACTTGATTTTCATTGCGATATGCGGTCGCAGTATCGATGCTCAGGTACCCATTTTGCAATGCATATTTTACAGGCTCTGTTGCATCTTCACGCTCCGCTGTCCAAACACCAAGACCCATCCAAGGCATTTTCACACCATTTCGCAAGACGGTAAAAGTATCATTCATTATGTTATCCTCCTAAAGTTAGTTTTAACTTTTAATAATGCCCTCAATAATATCAAGATCTTTTTGTGTGAACGTTACATCGCTGGTTCGGCTATTTAGTACCACTTGATCTTTCCGCTTTCCTCCTGGAATCACGGCATCAATTCCTTCCTGGGAAAGCAGCCAAGCAAGCGACAAATTCGTCAACGTTGTTTCTTTCTCTTCCGCAAGTTCCTTCAGGCTGCTCACGATTTTTAGGCTCTTTTTAAATGCTTCCTTCTCGAACAACGGCTGCCCTCGTCTCCAATCTCCTTCTGCTAATTTGAAATCGTCCGTGTATTTGCCCCCAAGTAAACCATAGACAAGTGGACCGTACGGAATAAAGGAAATATTATTTTCTCTAGTGTAAGGTAGTAATTTTTGCTCAGCGGAGCGATCGAGCAGATGGTATGGCGACTGCAGTACGGATATATTTCCATGTACATTTGCCTCTTTAAGTTGCTCCAACGATACGTTGGAAATTCCGATGGCCTTGATTTTTCCTTCCTGCTTGAGTTTCGCGAGTTCACCAATTGCTTCTGCCAACGGTGTTTTAGTATCAGGAAAATGAAGGTAGTACAAGTCCACGTAGTCGGTCTTCAATCGATGCAAGCTTCTTTCTAGTGCACTACGCAGATATTGAGGTGTATTATCTACAACAACAGATCCATCTGCAAACCAACGTCTTCCGCCCTTTGTCGCAACTACAACATCCTCTCTGTTATATCTTGTGAGCACTTCTCCAATAAGTTCTTCCGAGCGGCCTTTTCCGTAAATATCTGCTGTATCTATGAATGTAATGCCTAGCTGTAATGCTGCATCAACCATCTCGATGCCATCAACTTCATTCAAGTCAGTGAATAAGTTGTGCCCCCCGACTGCATTTGTCCCGAGTCCAATTTCAGATACCTTCAGGTCAGTACCACGCAACTTTTGATATATCATGGTTGTTCTTCACTCCTTTGTTAAACGTTTGCCCTTACACCTGTAATTCTAAAGGTTGTAGTTAAAACGAAAAACAAACATAAAAAGAGTTTCTAATAAAGAAACTCTCTAACGCGACTTTAAATGTTCCAGCTCCAAGGATAGCTGTCTGCTGTAACGCTTGACCATGTTGGATAATGAACGTATTGATCTTCTTCTTATACTCTCCGTATCCCCATGAATAGCTAGTGAACCGATAACACGACCATTTATGTAGACAGGAGCAGCCACACACCGTTTTCCAACATTCGTCTCTTCATCATCGACGGCAAATCCTTGTTCTTTGATTACCTCTAAATGATGTTTAAATAAATCCTTATCATTAAAAGTCTTTCTGGTAATGTTGCTTAACGAAAGCTTCTTCAGGATCTCAGCTTGAAGATCAGACGGTAAATTAGCAAATACAGCTTTTCCAATTGCACTTGTATAAATAGGGGATCGACTACCAATGGCGTTCAAGTCAGGCATCATAGAAGGCGTCAAAATCACATTTTTGATTACAAGCTCTTCGTTTTCAAGTATGCCAACGAATACTTTTTCTCCGCTCACTTCAGCCAATCGATAAGGTGTATTAAGGGACGACCACTGAATATCACGGATTATATGTATACGATCGTCAAAGAAAATACTGGGGTTCAAATAATAGTATTTTTCGACTTTTTTGATGTATTGCATTTTTTCCAAAGTAAATAACAGTTTATAGACGGTTGTCTTATTCAAAGATAATTCTTCCATTATCTGACTCATTGAAAGAGAATGCTTTTCACGCAATAAATCAAGAATAATCAGTCCTCTTTTTAACGTCATGAGTTCGTATGACTCCATTTTCATTTCCATCTCGTTTCTCAGTTGAATTATGAAATCTAATATAATGGAATATCAAATCTCTTTCAAATCCTTTGAGGGCAATATGCCAATTAGATATACGCCTAATCGGAAATAGGAACATGTTCTTGCTAATACGGTAATCGGTCTAATTTCTTGTCCTTGGCTCGGGACAAGAACTTGTACCTAAAATAAAAAAGCCGCTAAAATAGCGACTGTAGGACCATTTCGTTTCTTCATGAATCACCTTTTTGTCAAGTTTCATTCGGTTTGCAATAGCTCATTGAATTCGGACAAAGCTTTTTCTATTGTTCTTTTCGTATATTTTTCTAATATGATGTCTTCTTTTACCTCATTCCTTATATTGAAGAACCCAATATTTCGCTCCAGGCTCGCCTTCTTCTACGACAGCCTTCCAGCCTTGCTTTTTATAAAATGTGAGTGCTTTATAATTATCAGAGACACATTTTAATGTAACTGGTGTTCCCAATTCGGCCACAGATTGCTGGAGTAACTGCTTTCCCACCCCTTTGCCGGCAGCACTCGGGTGCACAAACAAATTATGAATAAAGCGGTCAGGTACATAGAGTGACGCAAAACCAAGTACTTCATCGTTTTCCTCTGCCAAAAGAATCTGTTCTTCCGAGGTATCCCGGTCAAAATCGTCAAGCTTCATCTCATTGGCATTAGCCCAGTGAAAGCTCTCCCGCCGGGAATCCAAATAAATTTGTCTCAATTGCGGATAGTCTGTAATACTGGCTTCTCTAATGATCATCCGATCAATCCCCTTTCTTCTCTTATCCATTTAGTTTTTACCAGGAGCCGACGTTTACCATTTGTTTAGCCTGCACACGACCTACCAGTAACAAACCCTCACTGAGGAAGTGTAATAGCAATACAAAAAAATAATACGAGGTAGTACTCCATATCCTTTCCCCCTAATGTAACTAACAACGCTAAAATAAAATAGGTTTTCATAGCATATTTTGATAATCTCAGCTATCATATGCATCCGTTTATTAAGCTTAAAAGAAATTCAATCTTTAGGAAAGTATCTTCGCTTTAAACTCCGATTTCCAGTGATGAGGTACTTTAATATGAACTAAAACACTACTGCACTTTGCATCTCAGAAGCGATACAGTGGATCAACCATAATTATTCCGAGCCTTTAATCATTGAAGAGTTGGCTAAGCCTGTCGTTATTTAGGTTAATCTAGCGTTTCCCGATCTCTTAAGAAATTTAACGTCTTCGCCGTTCAGTGCTCATCCACTCAGGAGTCCAGCTTTGTTCTTTATCATCAATCCGTTTGCCCGGTGGATTAATGGCATCAATAGCATCCAACACATCTGTATCGAGTTTCACCTTAGACCCAGAGATATAGGCTTGTAATTGATCTATGGTACGTGGTCCCCACAGGGTTGATGTGACAAACGGATGACTTTGCGTAAAAGCAATCGCCATGTCCGCTAATGAAATCCCTGCTTCATTTGCTAATTGCTGCAACTTCTCTATGACCTTAAATTTATATTCATTTTCAGCCAATTCGGGATCTAATGTATCTGCATAGCCTTTTAATGTAGCAGCACGTGAATCGCTCTGTGCAGTCTGACCCGCCTTGTATTTTCCAGTTAGTAGGCCACCAGATAAGGGGCTGTATACAAACAGAGATAGGTCATAAAGTTTTGCTATCTCAGCAAGTTCAAATTCCATTCTTCGATTAATCATAGAATATGGCGTTTGCTCGCTTACGAAACGTTGAATATGATATCGATCGCTAATGTTTTGTGCGTGAACCATTTGCCATCCCAGATGATTGGAAGTTCCGATATGATGAATTTTCCCTTCTTTCACCAAGTCGTTTAATGTCATTAGAATCTCTTCGTAAGCAACGAATTCAAAGGGAAGATGAAGTTGATAAAGATCAATATAATCGGTTTGTAAACGTAACAGGCTTTGTTCAACAGCGATTCGTATCCATCCTCGTGATGCACCATTTTGGTTTACTTTATCAGCAGCTTCCGCTCCGAATTTAGAAGCTATTATGACATTCTGCCGTTTATTCTTAATCGCTTTACCGATAATACGCTCTGATTCCCCTTTTCCGTAGATATTGGATGTATCAATCAGATTAATTCCGAAGTCTAAAGCTTCATCAATGATTTTTATGCTCTCAACTTCACTTGCTCTAGTTCCAAAACTGGATCCGCCTAATGCAAACGCACTAACCTTTGTACCTGTCTTTCCAAGATATCGATATTCCATGGTACCCTCCTAAATGTAGTCAGCTCAAAATAATAAACACGTGTTGATTAAAGCTGTAGAACCTATTATAATTTGGCATTATTGGATGATCAATAAACACATAAGGTTACGTGTTGATTAATAGACACGACGTGAAAACTGTTCACAAATCTATACAATTTCATACTAGGAGAAAAATAGTGATCAAGAATAGCACTGATATGAGAGTGATCCGTAGTCGCACACTAATGGAAAATGCATTGATATTTATATTAGAAAATGAAGGTATTAAGGGGTTGTCTGTTAAAAACCTTTGTAAAATAGCAGGAATTAATCGAGGAACATTTTATTTGCATTTTAATGATATTTTTCATCTGATAGAGGAAACTGAGTTTGTTCAAGGATTATTGAATGTATTTGAACCCATCAATATTCAAGAGTTAATGAGCCACGAGTACGATCATGCAGCTTACCCTCCAATCACGAAAGCCTTTCAATATTTGCATGATCATGCTAGCTTCTTCAAAACACTTATTTGTTCGGGAGCCCCAACTGAACTAAGAGAGCGACTCCAATACCTGGTGGGCACACGAATGTTTGAAAATTTAACAAAAGATCCAGCCTATATGTTTTCTGACTATGCAATTGCTTATTTAGGAAATGCACAGTTCGGAATTATTCAGCACTGGTTTATGACAAATCGTGAACTTCCACCAGAAGATATAGCGAGGATACTAACCGCATTTATCCGCAAATCTCCGTGTCTTGTTTATGAGGGTTACTGAGGAATTTCCAATTTGAAGAGCGCCAGTTCAATTTTTTGAACTGGCGCTCTCATTGTGAATGACTTTAAGACTTAGCATTTTAAGCATTGCAGAAACGGTCCCCACATGACTGATTTCATGCATCACACTCGAAAGAACAAACTCTCCTACGGATTCGGCTTTATAAAAGTTTCCCTCTACAGACACTTCAAGGTATATCATGAATCCGAACTTGCTGCTCCCTCAATTGGGCCAATAATAAATCCATTCAGGAGCGTTTTCCCGCCATTCTGTCGGGATCACTTTTACGCACAAGCACACCTTCACGCCATAAAAATGAATTGTTATCTGCCACTTGAGTAGCTCAAAGTTCGAATTAAGCTGACTGTTTCGGTAATAGGATGAAGCAAGCGCGGACAGACTTGCAATGGGTTAAGCTAGCATCAAATCACCAATGTCAATATCGATTGTCTTTCACGGTTCTACGATGACCCTGAGCTTTACTTGAGTCAGTTCTTGGTTCAGATCACGGTCAGGAGACAGATCAAAAACAGGCAACCTGTCCCGGTTAAAGTGTACTCGGCGAAGACCTACAGATCTCTTGCCAACCGGATTCGGACCGATGCCATGGTACACCAGCATTAGATTGCCGTATTCATCCGTAACAAAGGAGTTGTGTCCTGGGCCGTACTCCTTCTCTACCGATAACGAAGATAATACAGGCGCGTTGCTCTTGACCCAGCTGCCGGGATTCAAGAGATCCGTCCCTCTTTTGGCAGTCAAGGTTCCCACGACATAGGTAGGCTCATTAGCAGACCCACCGGAATATGTAATAAGAATATAATCGTCGGTAACGATACAATACGGGCCTTCATTATTGATCGTATGCCTGTTATTTTCCCAACCATAAAGCGGCCGTGTTATTAACACCGGATCACTGGTCAATTGCCAGGGTCTTGCTGGATCGATCGTAGCGATAAACAGCATGGAACCTGAGTCTTCCGGTGACCAGCGGCGCCAGGACCAGATGACATAAGATCCTCCATCGACTTCCAAGTACGTCATATCGAGTGTAATATCCAATGCCTCGCCGTCCTCGCGAACCGCCCCCAGATACACACCATCCTTATTAACCATGCGAATGGGAAGTTCCCAGTCAGATGCATTGAGGATTCGTCCTTGATTCTTCAGCTTCATAATGTGAGCCTGCGGCCCCCATACCGAACTGCTGACCGCAAAGAAAATGTATAGGTCGTTGCCCACGGCATGAAACTCGGGTGCCCAGAAGGTCTGGGTATATCCTCTGAGCTCATCTTTATCCAAAACGACATGCTCAATGGTATCGGGCGCAAACAGGCCTTGAATGGTATCGGCTTCACGTACATACAGTCCGATATTGCCATTATCATCATTCGTTGCGATAAAATAGTACTTATCCTGCCATCTCAATATGTGAGGATCTGCCCGGTCGACCGCGACGGGAAAAGGATAGAACTGCTGTATGACCGTCCCGGTGATCTCATAACTTCCCGACTGATGAAAGTTGATATCGTCTGTATTCCATTTCACCTGCTTGACTGCCTTCGAGCCATCGGTATATATCGCGGTTGCCGTAATGGCGTGAATGTCATCTATCGTTTTAATTACTGCCGTTTCCGGAACTTCAATAGCTTCATTCATCAACGGCGACCGTCGAAGGAGTAAATTTCTGCCGAAATCACCCTCCACCTCGATCACGTTTGCCTCCACTGCGCCTTCTATATCCGTCCGAACCATATCATGCGCTAACAACCTTCCCGGAACAGGTTCAGAGACGGTTTGTACATCATACAGATCTTCCATGTCATTTCTGTAATATTTGCCGCTATAGTCACACCAATGAATTTCATATTTACCTTTGCTGGAATTATATTTGCACGTCACTTCGCGAACATACGCATCCACTCCGAGATGAACCTGACCAATCTCGGTGAACGAGATCAAATCATTCGTTTTCCATAACAAAATGCAGCCTCTACTCTCATGATCAGCACTGCCATCAGCGTTGATACGAACGGCCACTACACCAAAAGTTCCATCAGTGGCATGGAATAGATATGGATTACGCAGCCCCTTCTCCTTGATCGTATTGTTTGTTGAGATCGTGGCGGTAGCATATAAAATACCAGAATTATAATGAAGAGATTGGTATGTTTTGGAGGGATGACTGCGATAAGCCAGATGAAGACTATAAGCCAGGTAAGTGGAATAGAGCTGTTCATCCTCCAATGGTACTCGAGTATAGGCAAGAACACTCCCAAAATCGTTACCCAGAATCCTTACCTCGAAAGTCTTGGATGCAACAATGGAACCATCCATCCTGAATGAAGACACCAACGAAACGGTTTCACTTCCCCCTTCTGGGGCCAGGATATTTCCGGCAGTGTCAACTAATAGACTCCCGGTCCAGTGGATTGTTCCCAAACCGAATTGACGGTGCAGTGTGTTTCCCGGTACAAGCACATAAGGAATGCTGAAGTTATCGCAGAAATACGCAGCCTGTTCATTTTTGGGAACAACCGGAATCACATAGTCCCTGCGCACACTCTGACCCTTACCGGAAATAGCAGCCTGCAAGGTTACCCGTGCCAACTTCTCGGGTAATGTTACCTTGCCTTCGTTGGTAATGATGGCCGGATGACTGGAAACCCATTTTATAGGCATGCCATTCACCAGAGCTGGAAGCTTAAGCTTATTTTCTGTCAGAATGGCTCCCATCGGGATACAGTCGTTTAGTGCCAATTTATCTAGTAATCCATTCATATCCATGATCGCTTCTATCCCACCCTTCATCCTAATATCGGCAACTCGGCATCATCTCGCGTAAACAACGGAATTTGCTCTAAAGGTGCTTCTACAATAATGGTCTGGCCTCCTTGGAATCTCTCGCTACTATAGGCGTTGATCCAAGCTGACCCTAATGGCAAATACACCGAGCGCTTTCGTTCTCCTTCGAACAGAACGGGAGCAACCAGCAAGTCTGGACCAAACATATACTGATCATCAATATTCCATGCCTCTTCATCCTGAGGAAAGTCGTAGAACAAGGGGCGCATTGGAGGTGTCCCTTGTTCATGAGCCGCCCGCATTATATCGGATATGTAAGGCTTCAGACGCTCACGAAGGTGCAGGTATTTCTTAAAGATTTCGTAGGCTTCATCCCCATAGCTCCATACTTCGTTATCCGATCCGCTTCCGCAAACTCCGCCGCCTTTTGTCCCTGATGGAGCAATAAAGGGTACCCGATCCCCATGCAAGCGAAACACCGGGCATAAGGCACCGTACTGAAACCAGCGAATGATACACTCACGAAAAGAAGAATCCTGCGGATCTCCTCCATGAAATCCACCGATATCTGTTGTCCACCAAGGGATTCCTGCAATGGCCATATTCAGCCCCGCTCTCACTTGCATTCCCAGCACTTTAAAACTGGAGTGTATGTCGCCAGACCACACTAAGGCACCATAACGTTGGCTCCCCGCCCACGCTGTGCGCACGAGATTGATAATATGGGTTTGTCCAGCTGCAGCCATCCCTTCGTACAGAGTTTGGCTGAACTTCTGGGGATAAATATTCCCGACCTGCTGGCTGGAGCCGATGTGATAGCGATAGATATCATGGTCATATACGCTGAGTTCAGGCTCTGCCTCATCCAACCAAAAAATACGAATCCCTTTATCATAATAATTTTTTTTGATCATCTCCCATAAAAATGTACGTGCCTGCGGATGGGTTGCGTCAAAGATAGCATTTTCGCCAAGAAACTGAAACTGCGTGCGAACACCACGATCGGAACGGAGCAAGTAGCCTTTTTCTATCATATACAGATAGTTTTCACTCTCCGTTTGAACGGTAGGCCATACAGAAACCATCAACTCAATGCCCATCTCTTGCAGTTCGCGAACCATAGCTTCTGGATCAGGCCAATACTGCGGGTCGAACTTCCAATCTCCCTGATTGGTCCAATGGAAGAAATCGATTACGATGACGTCAATCGGTAATTCACGGCGCTTGTACTCCCTGGCCACTTGCAGCAATTCCTCCTGGGTACGATAGCGAAGTTTGCACTGCCAAAACCCCATGCCATATTCAGGCATCATCGGAACTCTTCCCGTAACGGCTGAATACGTCTCTTCGATCTCGGCAGGAGTATCACCCGCTGTAATCCAATAATCAAGCTGTTTAGTTGAAGGTGCGTGCCATTGTGTTCCATTCAAGCTGAAATGAACCTCACCAATAGCCGGATTATGCCATAAAAAGCCGTAACCTTCGCTGGATAGAACAAAGGGAACGCTGACCTGGCTGTTGCGATGGGTTAGATCCAAGGTACATCCTTTCAGATTCAAAAAGGTATGCTGGTATTGACCCATGCCAAATAATTTTTCGGATGGTTTCGATTCTAATCGTAATTTAACAGAAAAATCACTGCCGCCCGGAACAGCCTTAAGCTCCCTGCCTCCATATTTTAATTGATATGTTTTTTCCGTTTCTTTCAGTAGTAATTTTCCATCCTGGTTGTAGAACAGAATTTGCCCGCTTCTTTTGATTTCAGCCTTAATCTTCCCATTGACAATCGTAGCAGCCTCTTCGTCGATCATAATTTCGGAGCGGTGCTGAGTCGCAGGCATAAGCGCCCAATCATCATATGTTATCTCTGCATAAGAAGCCCTGATGCGAAGGGAATGCTCCCCCCAAGGCTCTATCCAAAGTCTCTCGTGATCATACTCTCTGACCAGTCGACCATTTTCAGTACGAAACATACTAGCAAGTCCCTCCCAAGTATTTACATGAACAGTCTAGAATGTTGCTTCGATAATGCGTAGGGGTGTAACCATAAGCTCTTTTAAAGGTTTCCGTAAACCGATTGACATTGCTGAACCCTGTCAAATTCGAGATTTCAACAATTTTCTTATCCGTGGTTTCCAATAAATTCACCGCTTCCAACAATCGGTGCTGATTCAATAATTCCAGTGGAGTCAGATCGAATTGCTTTTTGACAAAGCGGCAAAAATACGATGGATTCATATTCACTTGGTTCGCCATGTCATGAAGCGATATGCGTTTGCTGTAATTTTCCTGAATAAAAGCGAGTAATTTGATGGCCAGCAAGGAGTGATGACTCCCTCTGGCGCGGCCCATCCCTGAATCCATATCTTTTGCACAAACTTCTAGCCGAAACAGAATATCGAACAGCATGGCTTTGATTTTTAATTCATAGCCGGCGGGTTTATTCCAATATACATGGATGATTTCTCTTAATACCGAAAATAACCCCAACTGAGAATCCTTATCTTTCGGGATGACTGAAGGATACTGCCGCTGCTGCAAAAATAAAGAGGAAACATACTTACTTTGAATGATATCGTTTTCAAAGCTGGACAAAAAATTATAGTGAACCAGTACAGCATAAAAGACAATCTCCCCCTGATCCACTCGGCTGGCAGAATGCAGCATATTGGGGGGGATGATTAAAACATCCCCGCTGCTTATCTTTATTTTTTCCTGTCCGATATAGAATTGAGCACTACCCTCTTCGATGATTAAAAATTCCAATTCTTCATTCCAGTGAGAATACAACACAAGGTTGCTAAAGCTTGGCACATACGTCTTGTGAACACTCATACGAAACTGCTTATCGCCATGCTGTATTTTCTCCTTCATGTCCTTTGTTACAAATTTGCCGTTCGAATCTTGTGATTCATAACCTTGATGCTTTTTCATGTGTCACCACTCTCGCAGGATATGCGACTTTAACCTTTCACCGCACCAATCATGACACCCTTCTCGAAGTACTTTTGGATAAAAGGGTATACGACTAGCAGCGGTACTGTAGATACGATAATTACAGCAAATTTGATTTGGTCCGCATACTGCTGCGCATAGCTGCCCGCACCCGCTCCTGCACCGGATCCTGCTCCATCAGCAAACGCTTGATTGGATAACAGAATATTTCGCAGAATGATCTGCAGCGGTTGCAAATGATCAGAGTTAAGATATAACAAAGGGTTAAAGAAGTCGTTCCAATGTCCGACAGCATAATACAAGGCAATGACTGAAATAACCGCCTTTGAAAGCGGAGTGACCACAGAGGCCAGGTACCGAAAATGTGAGCAGCCGTCCAAAAGCGCAGCCTCATGCAGATCATCCGGGATGGAGCTTTCAAAAAAGGTTCTTGTAATAATGAGGTTATAGACGCTGACTGCGCCATTGATAATCATGACCCAAGGCGTGTTGAGTAAGTGCAAATCTCTGAACAGCAGATAAGTAGGAATCATGCCTCCGCTGAAGTACATAGTGAATACAAACAAAGGCATAATGACTTTTCTGGCCCTGAACTCCCTGCGTGAAAGGGAATATGCAGCAGGAATCGTAACCACCAGATTCAATAATGTGCCGAAAACCGTATAAATAATCGTGTTCAAATACCCCTGCCAAATTCGGCTATCCACAAATATTTTCTCGTACCCGTAAAAATTGATTCCTTTGGGGAAGAAGATCACATCACCCTGGTTCACCATCGTTGAATTGCTGAATGAAGCAATAACGATGAAATATAAAGGATACGCTATAACGACAAAGGTAAAGATGCTTATGACGATCACGACCAATCTATATAGCCGATCAGCTATGCCGCCACCCGAATCTAGGACATGAACTTTTTTTGAAGTTTTAACGGGTACCACTCCGTCCCCTCCTTTACATTAGACTAATGTTCGAAGACTTCTTGGCGACAGAGTTCGCGAGCATCAAAAACATGAAGTTGACGACCGTATTGAACAAGCCGACCGCTGAACCGAAGCTGTACTGGTTGGATTTCACCCCTACATTAAATACATAAGTAGAGATGACTTCTGATACGGGCTTGTTCAGACTATTCTGCATTAGAAAGGTTTTTTCAAAACCCACACTCAGCATGCTGCCCATATTCAGAATAAGCAGAATAATAATCGTTGGCATAATGGCGGGTATTTCTACGTTCCATACAATTTGCCATCGATTAGCACCATCAATTTTGGCCGCATCATACAACTGCGTTTCTACTGTGGAAAGTGCAGCGATGAATATAATACTGTTCCAACCGCAAACTTGCCAAATGCCTGATAAGACGTAAACCGGTACAAATGCGGAAGGGTTTCCCAAGAGATTAACATCGGCAGGAACCAAATGAAAAGTTTTCAGAAATAAGTCAAGAACTCCTGTAGAAGGTGAAAGCAGGATTTGAAGCAAAGCCACCATAACTACCGTCGAGATAAAATAAGGCATGTAAACCGTGGTTTGGAGAATGCGCTTGTACTTGTTGTTTTTGATCGAATTAATGACTAGTGCTAACAGAATCGGCATGGGAAAACCAAGCAAGATGGAGAAAAAAGCAATGACGAATGTATTTCTTAGCGTTGGCCAAAACATGGGACTGTTAAAGTATTGTTCAAAATACTTGAATCCGGCCCAATCACCTCCGGTAAATCCCTTGCTGAAGTCAAAATCCCGAAAGGCGAGCTGTATACCGTACATTGGACCATAGGCAAACACAGCGATATAAATCAAAGCGGGAAGAACCAGTATCCATAATTGATAATTGCCCTTTTGCATCGATTTCATCAAGCGCCCCTCCTACTTAAGCGTAGTCAAATATTCATTGTACGCTTTTTGGCGAATCTCTAAATTCTGGGTAAGTCCAGAATCTTTGACGGACTTTACGTAAGCGTCCCATTCGCTTTCGATGCTCGCGCCGGTGGTCATCCATTGCGCCCATTTCTGATCGGTAATGTTATTGATGTTGGCCTGATTTAAGGCCAAGGTATTAATATCTTCTGTTGTATATTTCATAAAATCCTGTGGATAAACATTGGATTTCGGGTCTGCTTTTTTCAACAGCTCGTCGTATACCGCTTTCTCATCAAGTACGCTTCGCATGTCTGTACCTAAGGTGATTTTATCTTGAATACTGTCAGCAATATAATAAGGGCCGAGATCGGCGAATGTATTGGTCCATTTCCATGATCCGGGGTCTATAGAGGGATCCGCAGGAGGCAGAATTTGATAGGTACCATCACCTTGTTCTTGAATCCCTTTGTCTGTGTCATTCATGCCGCCGAATAATACCTGAATACTGACCTCAGGGTCGTAAAATTCGTTAATGAATCGCATCGCGGCTTCTTTATTTTTGGATTTGGCGCTGATGGAAACTGCGTTGTCTCCATAATTTTGCGTGTAATGGTCATAACTCCAATAAAGTTCATTTGTAGAATCGGCATGATGCTTTAATTGCGGCAGCGTGATATATTGATCTTTCAACACACTGCCAAACCGATCTCCCGTCTCCCATCCCCACGTAAATCCAATCTTCGCCGCGTTGCCATTACCTCTGCCCAGCGATTGATATTTTGAGTAATCCTGTGTAATGGTTTCTTTGTTGATCAGATTTTGACTGTATAAGCGTTGAAGAAACATAACCAATGTCTTGAAGCGTTCATCGACAAAAAAGTTCTTGACCTCGGCATTTTCCACGAAATAGCCGTTTGGCGAATCTTCAGACAGCGGTAATCCCAGACTTCCCAGCAGAAGCTTGGCAGAGAAACCTACCGGCATGCCGCTAAAATCCATAGGTATTTCATCTGTTGAATCACCGTTCTGATTGGGGTCCCCATCACGGAAGGCAACGAGTACACTTTCGAGCTCGTCCCAGGTTGTTGGAGGCTCCAGTCCGAGATTGTCCAGCCACGTTTTATTAATGAACATGGACGCGATACTATCGGGCCAGATCCCTTTATATCGCGGAATACCGTAGATTTTACCGTCACTTTCAGCCGCGAGCGTCTTTAGCTCTGGATGCTCATCAAACATTTTATTAACATCGGGGGCCTCTTGCTCAATCAATGAACTCATATCTTCAAATAGTCCGTTGAATTGTACGAAATCACTGTCGGCTGTTGCATTGAACAATAGATCCGGAACTTGCCCGCTGGCAAATAGTGCGCTTTTTTTCTGATCCCAATCCGCAGTAATCTGCTGCCACTCAATTTCTACATTCGCTTTATCTTCCAGATCTTTAAGCCATTTCATCTGATTGACGTCCTTTGTCAGTGAATGCTTCACAATAATAGCCGTTAATTTGGTCTTGCCTGATGAACCATCCTCACCAGAATCCGTACGATTGCTCTGACACCCTGCCAGTACCAAGGACACCATGGAAATTGCCAATAAAACATGCCTAAAAATCCGCTTTTTCATTACATTGACCCCTCTCTTCATGAATAGCAATATTTGAGCTCATCCGAAAAGATTTTTTCGTACAGACCATCTAAAAAAGGTTCAATTATATGTTTGCGCTTTCAATTAGGTGATTCATTGACAAATGTCTGGCCAGATCATTTACCCAACGTTATCATCATTATAGAGTGCCATAATCTAGTTTGTCTCATTGTATAATAGCCAATCATCATCGTATTTTGACTTTTTTTGCATGTTAAAGGTGAGCATTAAGGGAATAGGATTTTAGTTTGCAAAAGCCACTCTAGTTCTCCCATGCCACCGACTATGCTTAAATTTCACACTCCTATATAGGCAGCAGCATAGAATAAACTAAATACTAGGCCATAAAGGAGAATGAGTATGAACCAGAAATTCCCCCTTTATGACCCGTTGTACAGTTCCATGAAGAAAGGTTGGAATGTCAACGATTAGGGTTATCAGCCTCAGCATGATCACAGGCATCATAACGTTAATTATTCTACTGAATAATTAGAATTAAGAGATTATGGACCACGACCACTTGTCATTAATATTGACCAGGCAGCTAAATATAATCTGACGTACCGCACTGCTCTATGGACAGAAAAAAACTTCCAGATTACTCTGATGAGTGTTCAGGTTGGTGAAGATATAGGGTTGGAGGTACATCCGACGACTGATCAGTTCATCCGCATTGAAGAAGGCCGGGGACTTGTTCGAATGGGAGATCAGAAAGAGAGGTTGGACTTTCAAGTGATGGGCTATAATGACTAAGCGATTATGATTTCTGCTGGAAAATGGCATAATGTGACCAACATGGGCCGAACACCGCTCAAATTATAGTGATATACGCTCCGCCTCAGCATCCCTATGCAACAGTTCAGTGATACCAAACAAAGCTGTAAAGGTAGACCTGACTTGACACATCTCATCCGCGTTTCCAGTGAGCCAACTTCAATGAAGTTCTTTTGCAAAATTCCCGCACTGTCAAGCCACTCCTCCAGCACCTTTCGGAAAGGGCAATAACCGTGGAGAAGTCATCCACGATCCGGGTTTACCGATGCAGCCTGCTGAGCAACTTGGTCGTGACTTATTCGTAAGCAAATATACCGACTACTGTCTCGATATGAAAAGAAATGGGAAGGTTTGTCCGGCCGCGGATTGAACGACACGGCTACAGAAGCGCCTAGTGGGACCTAGACCGTTGGCAAGAATTTAAAGTACACTCGGTTCATTATTATGTGGGTCCCCTATTTATGACGTTTAAGAGGTGACGGAAGCACAACAGGCTTTAAGTTCTCACTGATGCTAACCTTCAAGGGGAACTGGGACAATTTTTTCTCTCCTTCTTTATTGCTACCATTTTTTTAGAAGGTACTGCTTATTCCTGCAAATGATATTGAAGTAATTGCCCATTTCAAAAAAATTCGTAGGGGTTGCATATCGTTCATAGAAAAACCCGGCTCTTCAAATTTCCATTGAAGGAGGCCGGGTTTCTTTGTTAAAGCAGGCTTGTAAACGTTCGCCAGAGTTTGGCATATCATATCCTCAACGCTTAACTGGTTCCATAATAATCAATTCTTGCTTTGAGCAGGCATTCCTCAAGTCCGCCAATGACAATATCCATCGGCACCGCAAGCATCAGATTCAGCGGCAGATCAAAATTCTCCACATGCATGCCGTCACTATACAATTCTGTAGTCGGATCTATAGAGGCCCTAAGCCGTTCACTCATACTCCGGCCATCCGCAATATATCCATACAGCTTTTTCCCGAGCGCATATCCAAGTCCGCATTCGAATACCGTACCGGAATCCGGCTCAGCACCGCGAAAAGGGTTCAGATTGGCCATAACAATATCCGCCTCACGGATCAGACCATCATTAGCGTGAAAAATCATTGCAGCCGTTTCCTTTTGCCCCAGATTGTCATAGTTCTCTTTATCCAGTGGAAAAAGCCCTTCAAACCCATATCTGCGGCAGCTTTCCCGCATCCTCCGCCCCTCCTCTACTGCATCGGGACGGAATACGTGAAAGCCAGCCAGATATATGGACGGCAGACCGAACGCCTGCCAGGTCAGCGCACAAGGATACAGAGTCTTTCCCAGAACAGCCTGCTGTGCGGCTTCCTTACTGCCGAATACGTAGCTCTCTACATCAGCAATGCCTCCGGACTCCCGGTTGACAGCCCTGACACTGCCATCGTAAGGATACTGTAAATAAAATGTCTGTCCGCCAAAAACGCGGGCCTTGCACCTGGCAACAACGCCTGCAATGACAATATATTGTTCAGATTCCCCAGAGACCTGCTCTTCCATTGATAAAACTCCTTTCGGACTACTTCTGCTCCAGCAGTGAAAACACCATTTCTCGGAACAATTCCAGATCTGCCTCCATACATACTTCCGCATTAGGCTCTTTGTTCAGAATGCCGTTCTGGTCGACCAGGCTGTATCCTTTGGTCAGCTCACTTTTATGTTCGACATCAATATAAAAACGGTTCGAACGTGCCATAACCCGGTTGTCGATCGCCATAGCTACCGTAAGTGTATCCGGGTGGGAGATTCTGCGTCCGCCGCCCCGCTTCAGTCCCAGCTCCATGCCTGTCTTCAGCACCTTCATATAAAAGTCGGCAAAGCAGGTATTCATGGCCTCGATCTTCCGAAAATGCTCCTCTACCATCACCGGATTCCGCTGACATACATCCCATCCGACCATTGTGAGATTAAAGCCGGCGTGAACAACAATATGAGCGGCCTCGGGATCCACTAGAAAATTAAATTCGGCAGCCGGACTGTCATTACCCATGAAATTGTTCGCCCCGCCCATCACCCATAAATGCTTCAGCTTTCCGGCAATAGAGGGATCGAGTGAATAAGCTAGTGCCAGGTTAGTAAGCGGCGCCTGTGCAATCATCTCGATTTCACCGGGGTACTCATTGATCAGACGGACAATAGCCAGAGCTGCATGCTCTTGCTCGGGCTTAAGCCCAGGTTCAGGAAAATTTGCTCCGCCCATTCCGTCTGAGCCGTGAATATGCTCTGCGGTGAACAGTTCCCTCATCAGCGGCTTGGCTGCTCCGGAATAGACTTTGACACCCGGGCGTTCCGCGATCTCCAGTGTGGTCAGCGCATTACGTGTGCACAGCGACAGGGGAACATTTCCCGCTACAGTTGTAATCGCTTTAACTTCAACATCCGGCCAGCGGAGCGCCAGCAGCAGTGCAGTACAATCATCGCCGGCTGTATCGGTATCTATCATAAGAATTTTACGTGTACTCATTTCTCACACTCCTGTTGATGATCTCATTCTGCACTCTGGATAGCCTATATTCCCGCTCTGACAGCTACATGGGGCAGCGCCCTGCCACTTTCGTAGAGAATCTTCTCTTCATCCATGGTCAGGATTTGACGATCCTTCATCACGATTTCACCGTTAATAACCGAATCGCGGACATCACTGCCGTTCACGGATTCGACAATCGTAGGGATCATCCGATGAGTCGGACTGATATGAGGCTGATTGATGTCAATTAGGATCAGGTCCGCTTTTTTGCCGACCTCAATCGTGCCGATTTGATCCTCAATTTGCAGCGCCTGTGCGCCGCCGATCGTAGCCATCCGGATCAGCTCATGTGCAGGAATAACAACCGGATCAAAAATCGGCAACCCCCAGAAGGCATGAAGTCCGGAACGGAATACACGCATTTCATCAAACAGGCTGAGGCTTGAGCCTGCCGCTCCGTCGCTGCCCATTCCAATGGAAAGCCCCTGCTGCATCAACGTAGGTGTTTTTGGAAAGCCATGACTGCCAAAATTGCTCCTCGGACAGTGAACAACCTTGACTCCACGCTCCTTCATCAGGGCAATCTCGCCGTCGGAGAGGACAACATTGTGTGCCGCCAGCATATTAGGGCCGAGTGCGCCGAACTGGTCGAATACCTCTGCCGGTCTCTTCTGGTAGTTCTGCAGACAGTAGCTGACCTCATCCCGGTGTTCCGCGAGGTGAACATGCAGCCCGGCGTTATACTCTCTGGCCTTATCTGCCATTAAAGTGATTAAAGCCGGTGTACTCGTCATGACCTGCCGCAGTGCAAACCAGATACGCAGCCGTCCTTCCCCGGCACCATTATAAGCACAGTACAGCTCTTCGATCCGCGAAGCGGCCTCCTCCGGCGAAGATGCCAGCATCGAGTCAGGTATGAACGGGCCTGTATCCATAGTAGAACATGTAATAGCCGCTCTGAGTCCTGATTCAATCGTCGCTTCGGCCACCTTGTGCATATGTACCCCGCCGGACTCGGCGAAGGACGTGGTGCCCGATTTGAGCATCTCCAGACAGCTTATCTGTGCACCCAGGTAAGTAACCTCTTCACTGAGGCTGCTCTCAAACGGCACAAGAATCCGCGACCAGATCATCGGATATTCGCCGAGAGTCCGGCCCCGCAGGAATTGCTGGCAGGTATGCGTATGGGCATCCACCAGTCCGGGCATAAGCAGCTTGCCCCTACCTTTCAGAACCTCCTTCGGCTCGTACTTGTCCTTGATCTCTTCTGCCTTGCCAATCGCAATAATCAGGGTATCCCGGATGGCAACGGACTGGTTGTCCAGAATATCGAATTCAGGTGTCATGAAGCTGCAATCTGTAATTAATAAATCTGCCAGTTCTCTCATAAGCAATCCCTTTCTTGTTCAGAATATTGAGCTTACATCAGGACTTCATTACTTCACTCCGCCTTCCGTCAGGCCTTGCACAATATATTTCTGGAAATACAGCACCAGCACCAGAACAGGAATGCAGGAGATTACCCCGGCCGGGAACATCAGTTCATAGGCGATGCGATCCTGGCCGATAAATTCGCTAATACGGGACGGAAGCGTTCTGCTTCCGGAATCGGTAAGGACTGAAGCGAGCAGAAATTCATTCCACGCTCCGATGAAGACAAATACTCCAGTAGCTGTAAGGCCCGTCGCTGACAGCGGCAGCATAATCCTGAAGATGGACTGCAGACGTGTACAGCCGTCTATCCGGGAAGCCTCCTCGATTTCATGCGGCAGAGACTGCAAAAAGGAGTAATACATCCATACGACATAGGGCAGCGAAAAAGTAATGTACGCCAGTACGAGGCCTTGGAAGGTGTACAGCAAGCCGCTCATCCGCATCAAGATAAACAACGGAATCAGTAAAGCCATCTGCGGCAGCATTTGCGAACCGAGTATTGTCAGAAACACAGCCTTTCTGCCGGGAAACTTCAGTCTAGCGAATACATAGGACGCGAACACGCCCAGAACGAGAGACAGCAGAGTTGTAAACCCGGCAACGATCAGACTGTTCCATACCGCAGTCATAAACGAACCGTTCTCAAACAAGTTGGCATAATATTTAAACGTAAGCTTCTCCGGGATGATGACAGGCGGGCGCGACAGCAGTTCTACAGGCAGCTTCACGCTGGACAGCACCAGCCACAGAAAGGGAAAAAGCACATATAACATCAGACTGAGCGAAATGACCCGAACCAGAATGCCTTTGAGAGCACGCCGGAGGGTACGTCTGGGCGTTGCTGTGTAATTCATGTTCTGTACCTCCTCGTTATTAGCTGTGCAGTCCGTTACTTCCCGATCATCTTCAGCACGTTAGCTTCGGCAGCTTTCAGTGCTTCTTCAGGAGTTTCCCGGCCGGCAACGGCAGCCGAAATATGTCTGGACACTTCAGTGGAAATCGCAGCGGCCTTTTCATGCTTGAACATTCCGTAAGGGTACTCCATTTGCTCCGCTACAGATGCAAAATGAGGATTAGCTTCCTGCACCTCAGTATCCTGGAGCGCAACATTATCCGCAGGAATCCGGCCTATGCCGATTGCCATCGCTTTTTCCTGTTCCGTAGAAGTTACGAATTTGATGTATTCCATCGCCTGCTCCTTATTCTTCGAGCTTGCCGGAATCGCAAGGCCGCCTGTCTCGGCATAGGAGGCAGTCTTAAGCTCCGCTCCAGGTACCAGGGCTACCCCAACCTGTCCTGTAATCTTGGAGGTTTCCGGATTGTTGGCCAAAGGATAGGTATGCGGGGCATTCATCATCATGGCAATTGTCCCTTGTGCAAAAGCATCGGCTAATGGTGCTGTGCTGTCATACTGCACTGATTGCGGACTGATGATCTTGCTTTTCAAATTCATATCCGCCATGAACTGAAGTGCCCGCACCCCCTCCGGACTGTTAAAGGTCGGAATATCCTGTTCCTCATCCCAGAATTCCCCGCCCTCAGATCGCAGATGAACAATAAACGGTGTATAGGAGAAGGTTTCGCCCCAAGGTTCGGCATACGGTGTGATTCCCTTGGCCTTCAGCTTCTCGGCAACAGCGGTAAATTCGGCCCAGGTTGACGGAGGATTCTCTATGCCTGCCTCAGCAAACAGCTCCTTGTTGTAGTAGAACTGCCACGGCCACAAGTAGCGGGGAAATCCATAGATTTGTCCGTCATTCATCATTGGAGTGAAATAGTTATCGGAAATGTTAGCTTTCATATCTTCTGTAATGAGATCATCCAGTGGCGTAAGAAAGCCTTTCGGAGCAAATTCAGCTACAAAATCATCACGGACATGTACAATGTCATATTCTGTGCTTCCGCCCGCGAAGGCGGTGGCCAACTTGTCATGCTGCTCGGTAAAGTTAACCACTTCATAATTGACTTTAATGCCAGAGACCTGCTCAAATTCCTTAGCCTGATCCTGCCAGAACTGGTCTCCGACGTACAAAACGGTAATCTCTCCTTTGTCACCGTCAGCCGCTGCGCCTGCTTCGCCGTTCTCTCCAGCATTTGATCCGCTGCAGCCCGAGACCACTGTTACCAATGCCAATCCTGCAATTGCCAGGGATTTCTTCAGTTTCCACCATTCCTTTTTCATCCTGCAATCTCCTCTCGTATCCATGAATTCTTGATTAATTCTCTACTTTCAGTGTTTTCATATAGAAAAAGGTGAATATCAGAGTCAAAATCGTAATGCAGTAGCTGATTGCGGCTCCATAGCCTAGATCGAAGTTGCGGAATGCCTGTTCATAAGCGAAAACGTTAAGGGTCATAGTGCTGTCCTGAGGCCCGCCTTTGGTAAGCAGCCAGATCAGGTCGAATACCCGTAAGGTCCACATCGTCTCAATGACGAGCAGTACCATGATGACAGGTTTGATATGAGGCAGAATGATATGATAGAAAGCGGTTATTGGGCCGCCGCCATCCACTTTGGACGCTTCGTGCAGCTCTCTGGGAATGGATTGCATGGCTGCCAGCAGCAGCAAGGCGACATAGGGGACACTTTTCCATATATCCGCGAACAAAACTGCCGACATGGCTGTATGTTCGTTGACCAGCCACATTTGATATTCATCAATAAAGCCAAGCTTCAGCAGTACCTCGTTAAAGATGCCGTAGTCTCCGCTATACATCCATTGCCACATCAGGGAATTGACAACATTGGACAGTGCCCAGGGAATCAGGAAGATCCTTTTGAAAAAACCTGCCCCCCATAACCCGAAATATATCGTCAGTGAGATGCCGAAGGCGATGGCCAGAGTGGCTACGACCTTGGTGACAGTGAAGAACACTGTGTTGGATAGTACATTCAGAAAACGGGCGTCGGAAAGAAGCTGCATGTAATTACTCAGTCCGACAAAATCATAGGTCATATTGCCTTGCGTAAAAGCTACCTTGCTGAAGGAGATGAACAGTGCGTAAAGCATCGGCACAAATACTGTTAACAAAATAAGTGTTAACGTAGGCATTAAATACAGATAGGCTGTCGAAGTGTCACTCAGACGATCCAGCCTGTCCAGCAGTCCGCCTTTCCTCATCCCTCTATCCTTCTTCTCCTGTTCCCGGCCTCGTCCAAAAATCATCAGAAAACGGTTTGCCTTATCCATATGTTCTCCTTCCTGCTGCAGCCCCTGTATCCTCCGGGAGCAGTTCTAATTTTCCGTGATTTGGGCCTCATAAACCCACTTGGAGCCTAACTTCAACGAAAGTGTCTGGGCAGCCTTTCTGCAAAATTCATGACATTTCTTCATCTTGTCCTCCATCCGGAACTGGGGGCCAAGCACGGATATCGAGGCAACAACCTGGTTCTCATGATTTCTTACAGGAAAAGCGATGCCTACCGAGCCCATATCCACTTCCTGAAAAGTCCAGCTGTAGTCCTGCTTACGGATTTGAGCGAGGGCTTCACGAAGGGTATCCGGGTCGGTCTCCGTGAAAGGAGAAAATGCATGAAGGCCGGCGGCAATGATCTCCTCCTGCTCCGACTCTGGTAAAAAGGCCATAAGCAGCTTGGTCGGGGCTCCGCCATAGAGCGGAACTCTCTTTCCAAGCTGGGAGGTTGACTTGATCGATTCGTGACTCTCGAATTTCTCTATACATACGCCTGAGTGTCCGTCCACTACCGTCAACAGCACGGTTTCTCCCGTCTGTTCGGCCAGCGTTTTCAGCTCCGGCTTGGCCAGGGCAGGAAGGTTCATACCGCGGGCTACCACCATTCCCAGTTCGAACAGCTTCAAACCGAGGGAGTATTTTTTGTTCACAGAATTCTGGGTAACATATCCACGTTCCTCCAAAGTAGAGAGCATGCGGTGAATCACACTTTTATAACAGTCCAGTTCCTCGCTCAGTTCTGTTACTCCCCATTCCGGCTTGGCATCAGTAAAACATTCGAGCAGCAGCAGCATACGGTTCGCTGTTTCGAGCTTGGGCTTCGTTTTTGGCTTAGATTCTGCTTTCATCAGTAACCACCTCTTTACATTCTATTGTTCTCATTTGCAGAACATCGTTCTTTTTTATAAAGAAAAAAATTTGAAACGAGATTTTATGTAACTTAATATCACATAAAAGTGATGCTTTAGTTATATTTATTCTGATTTGTTCATAATTATAGCAAGGAATAAGCACTTTGCAAGCTTAAAATTTAAAATTAATTAATAATTTGTAAATATAGTTGACATGCTAATAACACATAACGATAAATGTGACTTTATTACTGATAGTTATGTTTAATTTCATTTAATATCAAGGCTTAATCTCAACTCCGGTCGCGACCCATTTTTTCTCTCTTAACTTTAAAGCATTAAGGCAACCCTTTCGCGGAATCCCCAGTCTACCTGATCATATTGATGAGTAACATACACTTTGGCGTACAGGTACAGATGCAACGGCAAGTGAATGCCGATTGAACTATGTTCGGGTTGGTAAGTGTAGTCCGAGGCTCACAACGGTCTCTGAACAAGATTAATCGAATGATATACATTTTCAATCATGTACCTGGGGTATTCCGCCTGAGTATCAACGCGATTGACGTGCTCTCAAACCCTCAGTGACTTGCCGCACATTTATAATGTTTTATACGGTTCTGAGAAGCACAGTTTTTTAAAACCCTTACAGCTGGGCTTACTTCCATGCTGACATTTCTGGTTTTCTGCTAAGCGTAATTTTCGGGATAGAAGAACGTTATTTTGTTTTTTTAGCAGCATGGCGGTAATATTTTATGACTCTTCTATACATTGTCTTGTCCTTTAATTGGTTGAAAATATAAGGGTCCGGTTTGGCGTTCACTTCAATAATCCAAGGCTTCATTTTCCGGTCCAGCCCAATATCAACGCCGATCTGCTTAAGATAGGGGTATTTTTTCTTCATGTGGCTTGCAATACGTAATCCAAGCTCATTCATCTCCTGGATGAGTTCATTTCTGCGTTTCAGAGATGCATGAGATTCCAGCAATGTGTGAACATCCATTGGTTTACCACCACTGTGATAATTGGTCACGATTTTTTTGGGATGACCGAGCCGACCGATGATTCCCGTAGCCTCCCACTGATTATTGGGACTTAACTGTATCATGACTCTGATATCAAAACGCCGCTTGTTATGCTTCAGAAGGTCAATTCCTCTCTGAATGAGATAGCTTCTTTTATGCATCAAACGTACAAGACTTGCATGGAACGAGTCAAAGTTATCAAACGACAGTCGTTTTTGTTCAATCTGATAGGCAAAGTTCTGAGGACTCAACATTTCCGCCTTTATGACACCCATTCCGTAAGTGCCAATCTCGGGTTTAATATAAACCATACCGTATCTGCTGATCATGGACCACAGGTTGGCTTTGTTATATCGCTGCGTATCAGGTATGAATGGTTTGATAGAACCATTATTGAGGATCACTTTTGTTTTCAACCATTTGCTGCTTAACGGCTTCAATTTATCAACCCCCATATATCAATTCTTCCTTCAACAACTGAATCAAGCCCTACTGTATCATCAAGATCATGCATTATATGTAGTACCGATAAAACAACCCTAAACAATTGCCCTTGTTCGTAAAAATGGTGTATTCGCACATGCCCTGACCAAACCATTTTTGCACACATATCATGAACAAGATGAAACCAATTGTCCAAGGAGTTGAGAAGATGCCAGTTCAGCATGGAATAAATCGTGCGCCTATGATCGATGTTCTAATACCTGCGATCGAAAAAGATTTGAGCACCCTCCCTCAAGTTATCGATAGTATTCGCCGTTATGTGCGACACCCGATTGGGCAGATTTATATTGTTTCCCCGACCAGCAACAAAATCAGAAACCTTTGTTCCCGCAAAAACTGCATTTTTGTTAACGAGCGATCAGTCCTGCCTATCACCAAAAACGATATAAATTATCAATCATCCCGCTGGGATCGCTCAGGCTGGTTATATCAACAACTGCTTAAAATGAACGGGGATCACATTGTGAGTGCGAAGCACTTTCTGGTGATGGATGCGGATACGGTGCTCATCAAACCTCATTCATTTATTGTTGAAAATAGGACGGTATTTTACTGTCGCGACTGGAGTCAGCCAGAATATTTCAACACCTATCGCAAGCTGTTAAACATGAAAGCGCCTCGCCCACGCTCTTTTGTCACCCATTATATGCTGTTCGAAAAATCGAAACTCTCTGCTTTGAAAAAGAAAATTGAAACGATTCATAAACTGCCATGGTACAAAGCGATTATCTCAACGATCAATAAGAAGAAGCAGTTTGGATTCTCTGAATATGAAACCTATGCCAATTTTATGTATTCGAAAAACCCGGCCAGCATGATCCTAAAGAGTTCCATGAATAAAAGTCTGAACATGAACGCTTCTTCGTTAAAAGAACAACAATTTCGAAATTTTGCGCTTAAATACCGATCTCTTTCCTTTCACAAACGTAAAATCTATAGCAAAACTCCCCGAGCTTAAGGAGGAAGGCAATGCATATCGTACTGCTATGTGGCGGCGCAGGCAAAAGGCTTTGGCCGCTGTCCAATGAGCTTCGCTCCAAGCTGTTCGTGGATATACTTCCGTCACCTGCAGGTGGAAGAGAATCCATGATCAGCAGAGTATGCCGCCAGCTTGACAGCTCAGGCCTACTGGACTCAACGCTCATCATTTCCCATCAGGACCAGACTGACATTACCACCCGTCATACCAAAGGCAAGATACCCGTCATTGGAGAACCTTTTAAGCGTGGGACTTTTACTGCAGCTGCCTTGGCGACCTTGTATCTGAAATCCTCCGGAGAGGCTAAACCTGACGATATGATTTGTATCGCGCCAGCGGATGTGTTCGCAGATGAGGACTTTTTCATGAGCTTCAAATTACTTCCCGATATATTGAAACAGACTCAGGCCGATATCGTTTTAATTGGGACAAGGCCCACATATGCCTCAGAACAATATGGATACATCCTGCCAGGAAGAAAAGAACCTAATGGTTATGCACCGGTTACAAAATTTATAGAGAAACCTGAATTGCATGTCGCTGAAACCCTGCTGCAGCATGGCGCATTGTGGAATTGCGGGGTGTATGCCTTCTCTCTTGCGTTTATGTTGTCCCACATTGAAAAAAATGGCCTTCCGGTTCATTACGAGCAATTGTTAACCCTGTATGAACAGTTGCCTGAACGCAGTTTTGACAAACAAGTTGCTGAACCAACGCAACGGGCTGTTGTACTGCCATATGAGGGTGTATGGCAGGATGTCGGGAGCTGGGATGCTCTATGTGATCAGTTGGATTCCAATGTATTGGGACACGGCAGAATTTCCGAATCCTCCCCGGATTCCTACATCGTTAACGAACTCCCCTACCCAATCCACGTCATCGGAGTCCCTGGTATTATCACTGTCGCAAGTCCGGACGGAATTCTCATAGCCAACAAAAAAGATTCAAATGAAATTAAAGAGCAATTGGGCAGTATTCCACTGCAACCGATGTACGTTGAGGCAACTTGGGGCAGTTATCGCGTCATGGAGAGATCGGTCGAAGACGAAAATACAATCGTAACCACATTGAATATGACGCTTTTGCCTGGCAAACATATCGGATTACGCCTGCATCGATTAGGGTGCCGAGCATGGACTGTAATTTCAGGCAGTGGGCAGGTGCTTATTAACGGGCAGATCAGGCAGGTAACCCCAGGCAATCAGTTTGCGATTACCTTGAATAGCCTCTTTTCTATCCTGGCCGAAACCAGGATGGTAATTCTTGAGGTCCAGCTTGGTGTACCGGAGAATGAGGAACGAATGATTTATGAAGCAGAGGATTGGAAGGTAATGATAGATCGTGCTGGATCTTATAAACCAGCGGATTAATGCAAGATGAAGAAAAAAGCCGCCCATATGGCGACTTCGTATGCTTTCAGTGCTTGTCATGAATAATACTTCGTTTACCTTTGAACCTGCTTCTTAATTGCAAGCAAAAAGAGGGTGTCCCCAGCGGCCTGAGCCAGCTCCAAAGGAACACCCTCCCGTTTAATATACTTCTTAACACTTCCGAATCATCGATTCCGAGGAATGCTTCTACTTCCATCTCTCAACACTCATAACCGGAACTGCTGAATTACGGGAATGGAGCTAAGAATCGCTTTGCGGACCTCGAGAAACTGACGTTCCTGTCTAAATATATAATTAATAAGGACGGTCACCAATAATGGAAATCCGCTCCGCTACGCGACGGTTTGGATAATAATCGGAAGAAGCGTAATGCTGGGTTGAACGGTTATCCCAGAGCGCAATTGAATTTTTCTCCCAATGGAAGCGCACTTGGTATTCCGGAATTTCTGCCTGACGGAACAGGTACTGGAGCAGCTCCTCTCCTTCCTCCTCATCCAGACCGACAATTCGAGTCGTAAATACCCGATTAACAAACAGGGTTTTTCGCCCCGTCTCCGGATGCGTGCGAACAACCGGATGCTCGGCTGCAGGGAATTCCGCCTGCTTCTGTGCCAGCAGCTCAGCCGGCATTGACCGCCCGAAGGTTGGCGTGAAATCGTGAATGGCCTTCAGCCCGTCAATGCGCTCCTTCACCTCATCTGGAAGGTTGTCATAAGCAGCGCCCATATCCGCCCACAGCGTATCCCCGCCTTGCGGCGGCACCTCGGACAATCGAAGAACGGCACCCATGGAAGGCTCAAGACGCCAGGTGACATCTGCATGCCAGTTGTTCTCCTGCCCCTTCATATTCGCATCTTTCTCAAAACGGGTAATCTCCGCTGCCGCACCTTTTGGCAGGAACGGATGATTCTCAAGTTCTCCCCATTGTCTCGCAAAATTCAGCTGCTGCTGGCTAGTAATGTCCTGGTTGCGGAAGAAAAGAACCTTCCATTCCAGCAATGCACGGTGCAGCTCAGCCTTAACCTCTGGCGACACATGCTCCCTTAAGTCAACGCCTTCAATCTCGGCGCCAATAACAGGACCAAAAGGCTTGAGCGTGAATAACGTGTAAGGACGGTCTTCCAATCCTTCAGCCAAACGCTGCAGGAAACGCGGCCCTCCTTGTATCGTGCGTTTCGCTAAAAGATCAATTTGTCGGGATGTGTCTACGGTTAATTGAGTCATGGTTAATCGCTCCTTTTTAGATCAATTGATTTATTGGGACAGCTTCTCAAGAAAACTCATCTGGACATGACCCTGGAAGCTAATCTTATTCTTAATGAGCCACCACCGTTACCCGCGCTATAACTGATACGTCTGTCAGCGTGAAAGCCCGAAACTTGTTTCTTTTCATGTGCTCCCTTTTCTTCAACTAAACTTTACCTATATGCTTGATCGGATTTAGAGAATAAAAGAAAGATTCGATTGCCTATCCTCCCCTGTGATCAGGTAAAAGGTTAGGAAATCGAATCTCTGGTCGTCCAGTCGATTCTTCATTCTTTTTGTTCGACAAATTGACATATTGATCAATTTGTCATTTTATAACTGTGATAATACCAGCTGATTATTTTGCTGTCAACCATTTTTTGGATTATCCCAACCCGGTTGGTTTACTTTCTTACAACAAGCCTCAGCATAATATCGGCGGCATGATCGGAAGGCTCGCCGAAGCCGCGGTAACCCCATATCGATGTGCTTTGAAACAGCGACAGCAGCAACGTAGCTAGTTCAACCGCATCTCCTTCCACGATTGTACCCTCCGCCTGCCCGTCACGTATAATGTCAGCGAGCAGGTCACGGTTAGCCTGTGCTTTCTGATTGATCTCCGCTTTATCCTCCGGATTTAACACTTCGGTCGCCTGCGCCTGCAGTACGATCCAGAAATTCGTGGACGTACTGCCCTTCTGTATGTATTGTTCGATGAGCCAGCTAAGTTTGTCCAATGCTGTTCCGCTGCCGCCGCGGGCTTCGAGCAGCAGCTCGGTATATCTCTCCTGTGAAGACTGTACAAGCGCCAATAGGATCTTCTCCTTGGATTCAAAAAAATTATAAACATGACCGTAGCTTAATCCCGCTTCGGTCGCAATATCGGATATTTTCGCTACGGCTACGCCGCGCACGGTAAATACGGAAGCCGCTGCCGACAATATCTGATTGCGGCGCAGTTCCCTCTGCTGCTGGTCTTTGATGACGTTCCTGGCCATAATATCTGCTCCTTCGCCATGGTCTGTTTAGCTCTTGAAGTTAGATGCGGATTCCCGCTCGGGTTATTACAAGTGAAGAAAAAGCATAGCAGCGACAATTATACATCCGAATAGGCCCTATTTAGTTACAGCAAGATTTGAAAAGTGCATTTTTAACCTCTGTGTTATCTTGAGATCATTCAACATAATTCAAAAAGAACGGAGGGCATGAAGTCCATTATGGTAGTTAATATGCTGAATCAATCGGCAGTTTTTTGATAGGTGCATAAATGTGGAAGGCAGATTGGAAATTGTGAATATCATCAAAAGCTTGAATGAGCTCAATATGTGAGTCCTCTGTTTCCTGTCTGGAAATTTTCAAAAATCTTGCATAATCAGTTTTAAGGATATCTCCAATTTCAAGGAGATCACCGAAATACTTGAATTTGGCACAGAAGAGTTGTGGTACGTCAATAGTAAAGTAAGAATCTTTATTGATCTGAATGTCATATGGGATTCCAAACAGGACTCTAAAACGGGTTGAATTAGGCAGGCAATTTGAATAGATGATATAACATGGGCCACTTACTGTTTCATCAATTGACTGCAATAATTTGTCGGAATGAGAGCGAATTTTTGACTTATAATCATCGTCAGCCAGATCAACTTCAAAAGCTATTCCGGTAACCCGTATGGATTCAAAGTCTGTTAGGGTGAAGTCCGTGACAATATCACCATTGATGTTCTTTACAGGTCTTTTGACCACTGAAGGCATTGGTGTTTGTGGGATTTTCATATTCTGTACTCTTAGAGCGCTCGGGGTTATTCCATATTGGCGTTTAAAAGCTCGAGTAAATGATGATTGGGCTCCAAAGTTAAGCAGGTACGAAATATCTGTAAGGGATAATTGATCGGATTGTATGAATTGTAGTGAAGCGTTCAATCTTCTGGAAAGTATGTAATTGTTTAAGGAAGAACCTGTTATGGCAGAAAACAGTCTGTGAAAGTAATATTTCGACATGTTGGCTGTATCCGCTACAGAATCTAATGATAAGGGCTGATCTAAATTTTTCTCAATATGGAGTAGAGCGCTCTCTATGACTGCATAATGGTCCATAATAACCTCCAATCCATTTTTCAGGGTATCTCTGCAATGATATTCCTAGACAGTAACTAATTTAAGGAGGTAAGGTAATGACGCAAGACAGAAGGAATGCAATAATAATCGGGATTTTTTATATTGTGGCTGCAGTCACTTCAGTTATCGCTGTTATCTCTTATGAGCCGGTATTATCTGAACAATGGTACTTGTCCGTAGCAAATGGTTTTAAAACAAAGGTCTTGCTCGGCGTACTTAACGATCTCATACTCGTTCTAACTGCAGTTGGTACATCGGTTATGCTGTTCCCTTATCTTCGTCGTTGGAATGAACAACTCGCGTTAGGATATCTATGCTTTCGATTCATGGAAGCTGTGCTTATTTCCGTTGGTGTGGTAAGTATACTAGGTTTAGTTCAGCTTAGTATATATTATGAAGGAAACAGCTTAGCAAGTATAGAAAATCTTAAAGAGCTCGGTTACATGCTGCAAGCTTTTCATCGATGGACATCAATGTTAGGTCCTAATTTTATGCTCGGTATTAATACCGCACTGTATAGCTATTTACTTTTCAGAACAAGGTTGGTTCCTAGAACGTTAGCGCTATCTGGTATTGCGACTTCTACACTTGTATTTGTAGCGGGTCTTTTAGAAATGTTCGGTATTATCGAACCTCTTTCTGCAGTAAAGGGAGTGATTGCTCTTCCCGTTGGCGTATATGAGTTGAGTTTGTCTGTATGGTTAATTGCAAAGGGATTTGACAAGAAAAATCTCAAGAAACTAGAAATGAACTAGGGATGCAGTCCTCCATATTTAACTTATCCAGCTCACCTTTGCGACACTTAAATCTTTTGAATTGCCATTTCAATTGGTTTGTTAAATTTCGCATTGTTCGAATGGTCTACGGTTTCATGATGCCAATAAAGAATAAGAACATTTTTGTATTCGTAGATGTTCGGTATTTGTATATCATACGTTTCCTTTTGATGATTGAAATCATGTAGACCTTCTTTTCGATCTGTCTCTGAATTAAAAATGTAAACCGAAATGTATTCTTTATAAACTTCTTTTACAGTTAGTCGAGACACAGAAAACCTGCTGGCGTTAACGTTATTTAATACCCAACCATTATTCAATTTCTCTTCAAACATATCAATTCCCTCCGTTATTAAGGCGGCTTTCACTTTTTCCAAAGTAAGCTTGTTTTCGTTTTCCGTCAAAAGTCTCACTTGATCATTCACATTCACTGGCTCATTTCCGGTTTGATTAGAAAAGCATCCAGTTAGAACGAAGCAAATGCTTATCAGTTTAAATATCATCTTTGTCAAAATAATAATCCCCCTCATCATCCGTTATCGACGTTTAGAAATGGAGGAAGGTTGCTAAGATAAGTAATTATAATCTTATGTCTATCCTGCCCGTTAACTTGAACAATAGCAGCCAATCAAAGTGATTAGCTGCTTTCTTGGTATCATCCGAGCTATATGTTAATTTGAAAAACTCTCAAGCCCTTACTCTGAATGAAACATCTAAGAATGGAACAGGTTGTTTTTAGTATGTTCGCAACATAGCTCCAAGAAATCCTCCCTGACTCAAAACTTGCCTTACTTATTATTGTCCAGATCGGAAATTCATGTTGGTTTACATAGGTCATATCATCAACTCTTCGTCTATCGGATATTCCCATAGTCCCAGTTTCCCCTTCGCTGGAATATAGGGCTTCAGTTGACGGAAACCCGCTATTTCCCAGGCAAAATAACCTGGACTGTAATCACCTAACATTAGGTCCTCACCCGTCACAACCTTCCCGCAATCCAGAATGGCTGACGAAGGATTAGCGTCGATGACTTGATAACAATTGGAAAGCTCGCAAGTTGCAAGGATAACCCCCGTAGGGAGGTTTTGCTCCGTATAGCCATTCTTGGCAAGTAAAAAACGTACGGGTTCATATTTGCAGGCCGGTTTATCGACTTTCCGGCTTGCATGAATGGCCAACGGACCGCGATATCGGGTCTTCCAGGATCTTGTTTCATAGAGAGTCTCGCCCTGGACAAGCAGAGTAGCCCATGGTTGAATCATGGATAATACTTTCATTCCTCTACCGCTCCATTCCTGTTCATAATGAATTACTATTCCCCAAACATCCTCGAGACTTTCCATCCCCGTATGATGCGACTCTAGAAATAAACCGAAAACTACCTGCCTAAATAACATTAATTCAAAATAACAACAAAAAACCGTTGATCCTCATTATGCAGATCAACGGTTTGTTAATAGCGGACACAGCAATTTTATTACTGTTCTTTATACACGCGTACATAATCAACTTGCATCGTCGCCGGGATATCAGAGGCGTTCGGAGTACGGCCACCGTCAAAGTTTCCGCCGATTGCCAGGTTCATAATGAGGTAGAATGGCTCATCGAAAGGTGCATTCGGATTATTCGGTGCAGCTGCGGAATACCACTGCTCGTTGGTCACTTTATAGTAAAACTTGCCGTCTACATACCATTTGATATTGTCCTCTTCCCAGACTACCGAGTATACATGATAATCGTTGGCAAACGTTTGCCCTTCCGGGAAGTGATAATCGCCGCCCGAATACTGGTTTCCGGGCCATTGTCCACCAAAGTGAATGGTACCACTTACTGATCCTGGCAGACGGCCTCTCGCTTCCATCACATCAATTTCACCTGACGCCGCCCAAGTGCCGTATACCGAGTCTTGTGGAAGCATCCACAGTGCTGGCCATACACCATCACCTGTAGGAAGCTTGGCACGAAAATCGACTCTGCCGTACTTCAAGGACAGTTTATCCTTGGTGTTAATCTTGCCAGAAGAATACTGGGCATACCGATTCGGATCCTGTGGGAAAGATTTGCTATCGTTCATGGCTTTGATATTGAGCTTTCCGTCCTGAATATATACATTTTGCGTGCTGTTCGTGTAGTGCTGCAGCTCTGCATTACCCCATCCCCATGTAGCTGGATCGTCATTAAGATAATAGCCTGTTTCATAGTTCCATTTGCTTGTATCCAGCGTAGTTCCGTTAAACTCATCCTGCCAGATGAGGTTCATGCCCGGGATTGCCGGGTCAGTTGGCGTTCCGATGGAGATATCCTCTTGATCGGATACATCCGGACGCGGAGCATTTGGATTGCCGATAAAGGTATAGTTGACGAAGTTGTTGCCGATATTTCCGCCCGCCTGTCCGTTCAGTGGATATCCAATACGGATCTGCATATTTTCTTGGATGGGCTGGAACCACAGACCATAGATATAATCGGCCCAGTAACCCCACTGGTTGGCATCAGACATATTGTTGTACCCATTACCGGAGTATGCAAATTTGCTCTGGCTGGTGTTACTCAGATCAACCCATTGCCCATTGATGTTAATCTGGTATACAAAATTGCCAAGCTCCTTGGCGATGGGTGCCCCACCATCAATTTTTGGAAGCGGAACCCCAATGGAACCATTTGCATCTGCGGTGAAGGTTGTTCCTTCATAGGGTGTAATCACATATGAATTTCTTGTAGGTTCATTAAACGTAATGGTATAAACAAGATTAGCCGAAGAAGTCTTTGATTCCAATTTGACATTGATTGACTCCGTTACGTTAAACCAATACCCGCCTCCGCCATCCGTGAATTGGCCAAAATTGTGATCGTAGATCCAGCCGCTGGCTGCATTATTGTCAATATCAATCCAGGTGCTGCTGTTAACAGGTTTGACATATACCTTCAAATCATCCGCAACAGCTTCATAAGTGACCGCAGGATCATTGTTGAACGTTGGATATGTAAAGCCTGCACCTCCTGTGAAACTTGCTGTGATTTGTGGACCTTGTGTCGCATTCATCGCTGTGATGGTCGTTTTGTTAATGTTTTGGAATACAAGCTGATACTCCAGCTTCACACCATTCGCCTTGGAGTACAGTTGAATCTCGGTTGTTGCGGAGAGGGTGAACCAATAGCCATTGAAGCCACCATCACTCCAGTGCCCCCAGTTTTGGTTATAGATATAACCGCCTGCCTGGTCGATATCAACCCAGTTGCTGCCCACTTTTACATTAACGCCTACATCATTGTAAACATCATTCCATGTCGCGGAGCCTCCATTGAACTTAGGCATAACAAATCCGTAGCTGGCCTTGCCAACCCCTGATTTTGAAATGACTGGCCCGTCTGCTGGTGAGAAGTACTCCATTGAGGTTACGGTAGTTCCCGCAGCCTGAACCTTTGAAGCTGGGAGTATGCCCACACTAGCCAGCATCACAACTACAAGGAACATACCAAGTAGCTTTTTCATATACCGTTTCTCCGTAAAGTGAGATGGTTTCATCATTGCCCTCCTTTTAATGAAATAATAGCTTCTCCCAATCCATGCGCACTTAAGTAATCGCTTACATGTGGGATATCCTTATTCTATCGAATAGGTTATTTTGCTGAAAAGGTACAATTGTTTTTGTGGTATCCCAATTTTTTGGATTTGGATTCAATCCGCATGTTTAATAAGGGAGATAATCCGTATGATTATGCTGTTTCATGGTATAGCGTTATCGTATTGAGCTTCGTGCTCTGCCTTCTGCCGCATCATCTGTCGGTACTCTGTGGGTTGAATCTGCATCACAAGTCGGAATGCACGTGTGAAGCTTTTGTAGCTTTCATAGCCAACCATGGCAGCCACCTCAACAATTTTATGATCGGTTTCAGCGAGAAGCCGACGTGCTTTATCCAGACGCACATCTCGTAGGTATTCAGCAAAACCTTTACCAATATTCTTCTTAAACAGATTTGAAAAATAAGCATAATTAAGCGATACATGATTGGATACCATCGCGAGGTCCAGCGGTTTGTGGTAACTCTCGTGGATAAAACGAATGGCTTCATTCAAATCCTGCGAATGGCGATAGCTGCACTTATAGTCATAATAGAACTGATTCAGCCGAAGCAGCTGCTGCTGCAGTGCTTGTATATAATCACGCATCCCTTGATAATCAAAGAGATTACGCAATGATTCAAGGTCAAGCTTTTCTTCCCCCATATAAGGGCGGATAACTCGTTCGTATTCCTCCATCATCTGAACGGTGGCGGCGCAGAGGTGTTGAGTATAGCGAATAGGATAGCGTTGCAGAACCTTTTTGTGAAATATTGCAGAAATACCCTGTGTAATGGTTCCACTGTTATCTGTTCCAACTGACTGGAAAAGTTCATATAAGTCTTCATAAGGAAGCTGCCACTGCTGCTCCATATGCTCAATATGTGCTGGGAAGATACTGTACTGATCAGGAAACAGGTAACTGTGGCGATAGAGCTCAAGCACTTGGGTATAGCTGTCTGGTAGTTCTTTCAACCCCTGAATCGGGTTAGTCATAGCCGTTATGGCAGCGATCTTTCCTTCCTTGAGCGCTTCAGGCAAAACACTTGGATCTATGGATGCATCCACCGCAAGGATCAGGTATGGGCGGTGCTGCAGGCATATACAACCTTCTCTGCCAAACACACGATAAGCAATGGCTTCCATGCTATGGGAGCTGCTGGCTCCGGGCTGGTTTATGCAAGCTTCCTCCCGCAGCAGCGCCAGACGATAATAACGCCATAATGCATCATTTTGTTCCTCAATCTGAAGAATCCATGCATCATCACTTAACGCACCTTGCATAAACATTCTTAATTCTTTGCGATCTGTCTCTTGGGCTAGACGGGATACATGCTGCATATTGTGCGTAAGTGCCTGCCGTATCTGGATCTCTTTCCATACCTGCTCCAGGGAATTTTGCAGATCCTCTCGCTTCAAAGGTTTAAGCAAATAGCCCTTTGCCCCAAGCCCGATCGCTTTCTGGGCATATGTAAAATCACTATAACCGCTGATAATGAGGAATTCCACATCCATGTATTCCTCTTTGGTTTGAGCCATGAGTGCCAACCCATCCATATCCGGCATCCTAATATCGGTAATAACGATGTGAAACTGGTGCTGCCGCAATAGGTTCAGCGCCTCCATCCCGCTCGCGGCACAGTATGTGTTGTTCAGCTCCAGAGGAAATTGATTCAGCATGGCCTGCAGGCCGTTACGAATGTGTTTTTGATCGTCCACAATCAGGATATTCATCATGCTCTACCACCCTCCAAGATTACCATTTTTCCAAGGCAACCGTATCGTTACACAGGTATATGCACCTTGCACACTATCAATCCAAAGACCGCAGTTCTTGCCATAATGAAGCTGCAACCGCTTATTTACATTTTCCAAACCAAGTCCACTCCTGCTAGGTACCTTCGGCGTATCCGATTCGCTCCGCAGTACCGCCTGAAGACGGTGTAACATCTCAGGCTCCAACCCCTCTCCATCATCTCTTATGTTAATGAACAGCTGATTGTCATCCTCTACAGAAAAGGTAATCTCTATAGCTACCTTGCCGCCTGAAGGTGCCCCGTGATGTATTGCATTTTCAACGATGGGCTGCATACACATCTTGGGAATGGCGTAGCGAAGAATCTCCTGAGGAAGATCTGCCGTCATAACGATACTGCCGCCTTCCATAAAGTTCATAAATTCAATATAACTCTGGATATTGGCAAGCTCCTCACGAAAAGCAACGGTATCACTGCGCCACTGCATGCTGTAGCGAAGCTGGGAGCCCAATGACACCAATGAATTGGCTATAGCAGGCTGCCTCTGTACCTCTGCCACCATGCGGATCGATTCCAGCGCGTTATATAAAAAATGGGAGTTAATCTGCGAATGCAGGGAGTGCAGCTGTGCGTTTTTCGCAATTAATTGCTTATCCACGACCTGTGTCATTAGACGTTTGACCTCATGTAACATTTTATTGTAATTCACGGCCACCTCATCAATTTCATCTCCTCTTTCATTCTCATCAAGGCCTGTATCAATCAATGCATCCAGCTCGCCTTTCCGTACCTTACGCATGGATACCAGTACGTTGTCCAACCGCCGGAAAATACGCCGCGTCGTTTGGGATACGAGTAACATTATCAGCAGCAATACACATAAGGTAATCGTTACCACAAATGCATACCAACTGCGCGGCCCCTTCATCAATGTCTGATGAGAAGCAATATCGACCACATAAGTGTTCAACGGAGCGATGTATCGATATAATGCATAGTAGCTCTGATCTCCTACCTTAACCTGAAGTGGGCTTTCCTGCGACAATACATCCAGCTGGCGATGAATACTGCCAAGAATCTCCTCCAGCCCCTGCCCGTACTTCTCAGAAAACTCATGCTGCGGATTGTAAACATACTGGGGAGGATCGCTTGCGTTCATCAACACCGAAAAGAACTCCCCCTTGCTCTCCTGGAGCAGGTCGCTGAACAACATGCTGTGCGGGACTCGCACTTCCATAATACTAGGGCGTTTTTGTTCCTGTCCTTGAAGGCGAACCAGACGATAGTAGGATAAGGTGTGTTCACCATCCCTAAATGAAAATAAACGGTAAGCCGAACCACCTTCATCCCGAAGCTTCGCCCAATAATCCTGCGGGTAAAATTTCTTATAATGATAGATTTCAGGCCAGATTTCATACAAGTTTGGGTTATCGACGTAAAAGCTAAGCTCACTGATCATCGTATTGCTTTGAATAATATTGAGCATTTGCTCAAATTGGTTTTGCTTAAACTTTACCAGGCGCAGTCCATCCACTAGCATATTGGAATGAATAAAATCCACAAATGACTTTTGAGTGAGGGCCGTATTGGAAGCGTTCTCAATCATATCCATTCTTCTGCGCAATTGTTCATTCAGCCATGAAACGTGGCTGTTGCCCGTTGCCATAGCGTCCTTATATAGCTGCGTTTCTTGCATGCGGATATAGACAAAGGATATCAAAATAACCGGTATGGCAATCATCAGGCTAAATGCCAGAAACAGTTTCTGGGATATACGGGCATTGCGATAAAGCTTCCTCAATCTCTTCATCAGGTATTTCATCTAATGTATTCACCACCTTTGTTATCCCATATATTACGAGTGTAATAATGTATTAGGAAATGGTTAACTGGTTATCTGGCTAACTTGGCTTTCCGCAGTTCCAGTTCAGCCTGGCGATATTCCATCACCTGGTTAAAGCCGTAGTTCACACGACGGATCAGAAAATTTTCGAAAATTTTGTCAAAGGCTGCTTCATCCTTCGCTGTAATCAGTTCTGGCAGCACTTCTTCCCAATTCTGAGAAATACGTGACCAGGCTAACGCTATATCAGAATCACCTACAGGGTCTAGTCCCTTATAGATGCCGCTGTCCAGATCAGCCTGTTGGTTGGCGAACGCCTCCATTTGCTTAATGGATGGGGTATGCTCTGGTCTCCACGGGTTAACGAAAGCAGGATTTCGCAGCATCCAGTAGGTATCCATTATGCCATATTCCTTTTCCAACCGCTCCTTATCCGTGTCATGCAACTGGACCATTGCCTCCGTCAACTGCGGTTCGCCGTTCTCCATCGTCCAGGTTTCACCTTCCTTGCCCAAAAATAAATCCCGTTGGCCTTCTTCGCTGGCCAGATAGGTCAAAAATCGGATGGCTCGTTCAGGGTTTTTCGTGGATCTGCTAATCATCGTAACCATCCAGCCGTCCATGCTGCCGGGGAACAGTTTGGCGGATTCTCCCCTGCTGTTCCGGGGTCCATCTACAGCGATATAGTATGAACTCTGGTTTGTGAGGACTTCCAATTTCGCATTGAGGTCCGATATGTCTGTCCATTCCCGGATCATCATAAAATATTGGGCATGGTTGGTTTTTTCCTGCACCTGTGCACTGGAGTCGACCAAAAAATCAACATTAATCAGGCCCTGCTCGTAAGCGGTACGAAATGTTTTCAGCCACTCAATATAATCGGGATCTGTCATTCGATCGTATACTTTACCGTTCTGCTCATGGGGGATCGCAAGCAGATTTTGCAAATATTCGGTCATCCCATAGGATGCATTCCCCTGTGCCCAGAATGGACTGATCAGCTGTCCTTTATAAACCGAATATTGATTCTTCAGTAATTGCAGTGCATTTAGAAACCCTTTCGGCGTGCTAAGGTCCGGTTTGCCCATCGACTCATACAGATCTTTGCGTACGAGAAAGGTTTGGTTCGCTCCCGTCAAGCCGGTTGAACGCATCTGTTCGGGACTGTACGCATCATTGGGAATGACATAGGTATGGCCGTCTTCCTGCCGATACCATTGTAGAGCACCATCACCTGCTACCTTGAAAAAGTAAGGATCATACTGATTGGCTAACTCATCCAGAGCATAGACGAGATTACTCTCCCGAAGTTTGTTAACCGCACTCTCCCAGGAGCCGATGGTTATCAAATCCGGCAGACTACCAGTCGTCAACATCCGTGATAACATCTCGCTTGGTTCACCAGCTGCTGCTTCAAAATCGATATTGACCCCTGTTTTTTCGGTGACATATTTGGAAGTCAGACTCTCCCCCCAAGTGTTCCCGTACCATTCGGCTCCAATGAACCACGTTAGATTTACAGGGGAGGTATCCAGTTTCCATGACGGTTCTTCCATATTCAGGCTCTGTATCTGCTCCTTGAAGTCAGCCTTTGTCAAAGTATCCCTATCTTTCGATGGCTCTGGCTCAGAACAAGCGGTCAAGTCTAACATCAGACACATCATCAACAAGGCTAAAATATATGGACTCCGAAACATAAATATCTATGCGCCTCCTTTCTTTACTTGCCTTCTTCAATCCCCATCTGTCCCATCATTTCTACTAGTGGTGGTACAACGATTTTACTATCCTTGGATTAAAATGGAAATGGTTTAGTGGTCGATTCTCATATGATCCGCATCATTCGCCTAACGGAACATCACTTGTACTAAATTTTACAATCGCGATAAGACTGTGAGAATGAACCTGCGTTGGTTTATGATAGAATCACAATCAGAGGAATTAATGACTACACAGAAAATGCGAGGTTTTATATATGGAGAAATCAAAGGAAGTATATTGCGTTTCCGATCATCTTGTTATTCGAAAGTTCGGTCTGCAGGATGTACATGCATTCTATCAATACCGGGTTAATCCAGATGTTTCCCGTTTTCAATCCTGGGAAAATTATACGCTCCAAGAAGCAGAAGCATTTATTAGCAAACAAATACTACATGCCCCTGATCAGCCAGGGACTTGGTTTCAATACGCAATTGCTCTAAATGAATCGGATCAATTAATCGGTGATTGTGCCATACACACACTCGCAAATGAACCTCAAATTGTCGAAATCGGATTCACTCTCGCACCTGAGTTTCAAGGAAAAGGATACATGCATGAGGCACTTTGTGCCCTGATTGACTATGTATTTGGCTCTCTAAATAAACATAAAATAATCGCTTTTACCGATGTGAGGAATACAAAATCAATTCAAGTGCTAGAGCGTTTAGGGATGAGACGTGAAGGACACCTGCTTGAAAATTACAAGTCCAAAGGCTTTTGGATAGATGAGTTTCAATATGCAATGCTGCGATCGGAGTGGTTGAACAAACAACATCAATGATCTTTTAAGAAATGTACATGGCATGCCAGTTTACCATTCCATGCGTAGATGAAAACAATTTATTTTACATCCAAAACCGATTACATAAGAAACTTAACGACCGTTCCCCAGCAGAACAACTGGAAACGGTCGCAGCTTATACTTTGTCTTTCTTCCACTGTCTTCTTGACAAGGGATGACTATTTTAGCGGCTTTTATGTGAGTACGAGGAGACGACATATTATCCTTTTCGACGGGCTACCCGTTCAATTCCAGCAACGACCGTTTCAAACAGTTGCGCCGGCAGATCATGTCCCATCCCTTCAAGTAACATAAACTCTGCACCCGAGATGGCTTGAGCCGTGTCTTTACCACATGCAGGGACGAACATAGGGTCATCCTTACCATGAATAATTAATGATGGAACCGTTACTTTTGCCAGATGCGGACGTCGGTCGCCCGAAACGGCAATTGCTGCGATTTGTCGCCCAACACTTCCCGGGTCATAGGCTCGCTGCACTTCCTCTCGAATGAGCGAACGATACTCATCCGCTTCGAACGGATAGCCGGTGCCGCTAATGCGTTTGGCAAAAGCCAGACTATGAGCCAAATACCCTTCCTCATCCTCCATCGGATTCGGTGCAGGCTGAGTCATTAACGCCATGACTTCCGGGGATGTTGGTGGAAGGTCGGGATTTCCTGTTGTCGACATGATGGAAGTAAGGGACAGCACCCGTTCCGGGTATCTGCTGGCTGTAAGCTGGGCAATCATGCCGCCCATCGAGCGTCCAACCAAATGTGCCTTTCTTATCCCAAGGGCGTCGAGCAGACCGATCGCATCGTCAGACATATCATTAAGTGTATATGGAATATCTGGGCGTTGTCCGGACATGAGTGTGTTTGCAAGTGCTTCGAAATTTAACGTAGGGTGATGACTAAAGTGTGTGGATAGACCCGTATCCCGATTGTCAAATCGAATAACTCTAAATCCTCGGGCCACCACCATCTCACAAAATGGAACGGTCCAACGAATCATTTGCGTTCCAAGGCCGGCAATCAGAAGAATGGTTTCGTCCGTTTTGTTGCCATAGCTCTCATAGGCGAGATCAATACCGTTTACTTTCAAGATATTCATTGTGGTTTTCTCCTTCAAATGAAATGAATTAAGCATGCAATCCTTTCTATGTTTCCTCTGATATTGCCAATAAATCGATTTGACGTTGTTCTTAGATCTCTTCCTTTATGAATGCATTCTCGGCTAATGTTTTGATATGGTCTCTGATATCGGGTGCCCAATCGTCAATTAATTGGTAAAAACGATCCTGATTTCCGGCATATAGTGCTCTCAAGGCCTCTTCGTGCTGTGGGAAATCGCCCGCCATAGCTGTCATAAAATGATAACTTGCTTCTTGGGCCAGGCGAATTTTACTCTCACTTGTCCCCGAACGACGAGCTTCATCGATCAGTTTTCGCAAAGTTACAGAGGCTCCTCCAGGTTGGGATTTAAGCCAATCCCAATGTCGAGGAAGTAATGTAACCTCTCCAGATACCACCCCCAGCTTGGGACGACCAACCCGTTTTGTTGCTTGCTTGCATTCTTCCTCAGCTGGTGCATGGTCAGCGGGGCTACTCAAACGTTGAAGTACCTCGGCTGTATTTCCCCGAAAATCAACATCGATTGGTTTTCCCGTCAAATCGTTAAAAATAAGCAATTGGGTCAATTTCGTATCATCCAGGCTTTCCTTTACAAAAGCAACAACGTGCTGCAATGTCCCTTTCGCAAAGCGCACTCCCCCCACAAAGGCAGTACAGGTTATTTGAGTTAGTTCAGTCTGCATGTTATACCTCCTTACAGCTTCTTGCAACAATTATACCCGGGTAAAATCAAAAGATCAATATTACCCGGGTTAAATTATTTAATCTTTAATTCTCAAGCCTTCATACGCCAACTGATGAATAACGAAAAGGGAGCTCGATGAGCTCCCTCCTCTACACGAATGACATCTATTGGATAATCAAATTGAATCCATTTTGAATCTGATGTACATTGGGGTTCGCAATGTTGCTCGTAGTCAGATGGTTAAACGTTGCTGAACCATTGCCGGTATACGTGTATATCGCTGCTCCTTTATGCGGCGTTGTGAAGCGTGATGTCTCAATTCCATCTAGACCGGTACCATTGATATTGATGTTGTTAAACACAATGTTCTCAAATCCACCGCCGTAGCCGAATTGAATGGCACTCCGCTGTGTATTGAGAATATCGATGTTCGTAAAGGTTACATTCTTAATGGCATCATTGGAAGCTTCCAGATCGATCGCTCCGCGTTCCCCGTTATACAGATCCTTGCTGGTACCACTATTAATAATCGTTGTATCCGAGAACTGAATGCCCGTGTTGTTTTGGAAATGGTACCCCGGGAAGACGGTATTCATTCGGATTGCTGAACCGCCAACTGTATCAACTATCAGATTGTTGGTGGCCTTATGTCCGCTACCTCCAAAAAAGGCGATTCCCGCTGCACGCCAGTTGTTCTCGATAGTGTTAAACGAGAAGGTGTTGTTCACTCCTGCAGGAGCACCATTCACGTTGCTGGTCCATACGGCCAGACCATCATCACCATTGTTGCGAACACTGCTATTACGCACTGCCGAGTTGCTCGTGCCTTGTGCAAAATTGACACCATCAGCAAGGTTATTCCGAATACGACTGTTCTCAATGACCAAGCCATCGGCGATGATCGCTGGTGTGTGTGCATAATCCCCTACCCAGAACCCGCATTCAAAATGCTCAACCCAAACATTGCTGACCTTTGAGTTTTTACCAAAATTGTCCATAAAGCCCTTGTAGACTGCATTCTCGCTATAACGCGAGCGCAGCATGGAGTTCATATAGACATTGCTGAAGTCGAGTTTGCCTTGCACTAGGAAAGAAATACCACCCGATGCTGCATTCGGATTGGTGAATTGAATATTTGTGTGCCAAATGCCTGCACCAACAACCGTGAGGTTATTAATCATGTTTGTTGGCGTTCCAATCTTCCACATGTTGCCCAGATGGAATGTACCTTCCGGGATATATAACGTTTTGCCTGTAGAAACGGCGGATTGAACGGCTGCTTCAAATGCGGCAAGATCATCCTTACCATCGTTAGCCACCGCACCAAAATCGGTTACCGAAACAGCGTTGGCCGGACGCGAGATTGCAGCAGGTACAGATTCGATTTCAAGAAAATCAACGCCATATTCAAGGTTATCCCCATTGGTCTTTTGAATACGAATCGTGTCTCCAGCTTTCAGAGGTGTATCCAGTTTCCAGTGAACTTCGTCAAAACGGAACAATGGACGTCCTGCGCTGGGCGTATCTCCCGGATGATCACTAGAGAAATACTGCCAGTTGTAATAAGAGGTCAGAGGAACGGTTTTGACCTTGCTGCCATTTACATACACATCCAGCGATCCATCCAGTCCCATACCGTCTGCCGAATCCGGCATCGTAAATCGCATGGTAACCCCGGCGCCGCCTTCGCCTTGTCTGACCGTCCATTGTGCGTAGGAACCATTGGTTGGCAGGGCAATATACTTCTGCCCCGAGGCTTCCGACGCCGTTAATGCCTGGTCAAAAGTCGGTGCTGACTTCAGCGTTGCACTACCTCCACGTGTTGCATCATCCGTATCGTACCTTGTGTACGGCATGCTCGCTCCGCGGGCAGAATATACAGTCAGCGGGATTGTCGATACGTTGTTCGATTGTTTTACCTGGGCTTCATTACTATCGGCGGCAACGGTCGTTGTCACATTATAGTTACCGTTTGCAGCTGTCCAGCTGCCGACATTGACATTGACGGATGCACCCGGAGCCAACACACCGTTATATGAGCCAGAGTACGTCTGAATGGTTGCTCCGACAGCATTTTTGAGTACAACGGTAACACCGTGCGCACCGCCTGCTGAAGCCTGATTTCCCTGATTTTTCAGATTAACAGCAAAAGCTACCGTGCTGTTTGCGGTAGGATTGCTCGGACTCCAAGAGACCGTTCCTACCAGATCCGAGCTTGTAATTGGTGCAATGATCAGAGCAGATGAATGCGTATAGTGGTTGTTACTTTCATTTTCTTCGATGATCTGATTTTTCTCATCCACCTTCGCACTTAGCGTATATGATGCGGCGGTCCGGTTGCCGGCGTTAAGCGATACTGTTGTTGAAGCACCGGCCTGCAGCGCATTTACAGATGCAGAACCAGCCAGCTCATTATTCAGATAAAAGTTGACGATAGATGCCGGAGATGCAGCAGAGCCCATGTTTTTAACTATGGCATTCAGCGTGATAGGACTGTTTTCAACAGGTGAAGAAGGTGTCCAGGACATGCCTGTAATCGTCAGATCAGGATTCGGTGCAGCGGTGCCAAATACCTGAAATTCAGCAATTTGACCAGCTGGTGCACCCGAGTTCGCTGTAATGTTTAATTGCAGACGTTTCACCGTTGCTGTAACAGGAATCTTCACGTTGTTACCTGAAGCTGGATTAAACGTGTACGATTGGGCAGACACCAAATTACTGAAAGTGGTTGTGTCCTGGTTATGTCCAAGTACTTGAATCGTCTGCGTTCGTGTACTCCAAATCGGATCCGGGTTTAGTCTCAGTACAATGGCTGTAATCTGATGATTGGAACCGAGATCCAGCGTCAGCGTGCTCGGATTGCTGCCTCCCTCCCAGTACGTATTGATATTATTATCGTTTGCATTCGCAGCGACATAAGACTGACTGCTGGAAGATGCCGTGATTGCTTTACCGATTGCAATATTCGTTCCTTCCACAGGTATTCCGGGTTCGGTCGGTTCAGGACTGGGTACCTGCGAAGATGGACCGTAAATTTCAAATTCGGACAATTGAGCAGCGGGCCATTCGGTATTTCCGGTCACCATGAGACGAACATATCGTGTTTCTGTTGCTTCAAAATTAATCGTAGTTGTATTCTCTGCCACGGATGGATCAAATATATAGTCCTTGGAAGCAACGATATCTGTGAACGTTGAACCGTTACTGCTTCCTTGAATGGTGATCGTCTGTGAGCGAGTTTCCCAGGCTGAAGGCAGCTTTAATTTGATTTGTTCAATCGTCGTATTTGTTCCAAGGTCCACTTGTATCCATTGCGGAAATGCGTTGTTTGCACTCTCCCAATACGTCGTCTGATTATTATCAATCACATGGGCCGGGCTATAGGTTTGGTTGTAGCTGCTTGCCGTAACCTGTTTACCCAGTGACAGATTCTCCCCACCAGCAGCCGAAACTTTGGCAGGAAATCCTACATTCAGGAATATGTTCGAGACCAGCATCGTTAATACGAGTGACCATACAATGGTTTTGCTGCGCATTACATTCCTCCTCAGGATGCTATAAACCGCTACTTAAAATATTCTCTGCGCCACTCCGAGCGCAGTACCATCTTCGATCCCTGATATCCCCGGATTTTTTGAATTACCTTCTCAAAGGGAATATCCGGTGAAGCTTATGCTTCCGATACAGCATTCTTTCAGAATGCTTTTAAGCGAGCAATCCACTTCCTAAGATCAATCGGTTCTGCCTCTCCATTAATGCATGGATGTTTGGTGCGGTTTATATAGCAAAATTTTTTTTCAAATAAAGTGAATCTTAATTCCAGCTTATTTAACGTTCATATAACGCTCATAAGCATCATTACGGATGGTCACCAACCGTTCAAGACCCATGTCATTCAGCTTTTTGACATAAGCATCCCACCCCTCTTCAATACCTCCTTTCGTTACCCATTGGGCACGCATCGTTGCCACATAACCATCAATATCCGTTGTCAGCGTTGGCAGCTCCTGAAACTCTTCTGCATTGTACATGACCTTTGGATAAGGCGTTGTTACATCTGCGCTGCCCAACTGATCGATTTGCAGTTTGAGTCCGTCTCCCGCCTCTGGATTGAGCTTGATGTTTTCTTCAAAGGAAGGGCTTACATATTTAGGCCCAAAATCACGCAGCGATTGATCCCAGTACCATGCATCGGCACTTGTGCCTGCAGGAGGATCCATCAGTGTGTAGGTACCATCATCATTTTTCTCAATAACAGTTCCGATTGCACCCCAGAAATTCTGAATGCTAGCTTCATTCGTATAGAATTGATCGGCCCAGCGTGCTGCTACTTCCGGAACCGTACATGAACTTGTAATGAGCAATTCATTACGAGCCAGATTCATACCGCCAGGGTCGCCTGGCTGATAACGTTTGCCATCAGGTCCTGCAATAGGCGCAATCGCTTCATACTGGTCGCTCCACTTGCCAAACACCGCATCAGGGGTCCATTGGTTACTGAAGCCGACAATGGGAATGTCTGCATTTTGCCATTTGGCTGAGGTCATGGTGTTGTCTTGGGTGAACAATTCCTGATCGATCAAACCTTCTGAATACAATTTATGCGTGTAAATAAGAGCTTCTTTATAAGCGTCCGTTGTTGGAAAATAGACCGGTTTGCCATCCTGAACGATCATGCTGCTTGCATTAATATCCGTGATCCCGAACGGATTCAGAAAGTCCATATTCAGACCCGTTTCAGTGTATGGAATCTCATCCGGTTTCCCGTTTCCGTTTGGATCTTTCTCCTTAAACGCTTTCAATACCTGATACAGTTCTTCTGTGGTTGTAGGTGCCTTCAACCCTAGTTTATCGAGCCATGCCTTGTTGATTACAGGTTGATTCCTGCTCTTCGGACGGGAAGGTAATCGGGTAGGCATGGAGTATATTTTGCCGTCAGGAAATGTGCTTATTTTCTTCATGTCAGGCGTCTCTTCCATCGCTGCCTTCAAGTTAGGCATATACGAATCGATGTATTCATCCAGCGGACGGAAATAGCTCAGGTTATTGACAATGTCGGAATCGCTGAACACCTGATCCCCCAGAATAATATCCGGAAGCGTACCACTCGCCAGCATAATCGATTTCTGCTCACCCCAGTCATTAGAGGACATGACCTGCCATTCAATTTTTACGTTAGTCTCCTTCTCCAAATCCTTGAGCCATTGGTTCTGGGTGAAGGTGTCACCCATGTTCCCCCAGCGAACCGTTAGTACTTTGAGTGTTACCGGGTTATTGACAATCGGCAGTCCTTCTTTATTAAAATCGCTTGATATTGGAGTCTCTGCAACCTCGCTGCTATTACCACTGCTGCATCCAACAACGCTTACCAGCATCACGGTAACGAGCAGCAAACTATTCATTTTGGTAAAAAACTTCTTGCCTATCTTCTTCCTCATGTAGGACCCTCCTTGATTCGTAATGAATGACATTTGCCTTATTCCTTCACTGCGCCGATCATCACCCCCTGATTGAAATACTTTTGGATGAACGGATAGACACACATGATCGGAATCGTGGCAATAATAATCACGGAATACCTCATTAGATTTGCAAGACGCAAGGCGACTTGTGCAGCCTCCCCGGTTCCCATGCCAGACTGCATCTGATTCGTAATGAGAATGTTACGCAGGATCAATTGAAGCGGATACAGGTTAGGATCTTTCAGATAGATGAGAGCATTAAAATATGAATTCCAATACCCTACGGCAATCCATAACCCCAAAACTGCGATGATTGCTTTGGACAAGGGCAGTACAACCAGCACAAAATACCGCAGATTACCACAACCATCGATCTGGGCTGCCTCCCAGAGATCCCCTGGAATACTGGTCTGAAAGAATGTCCGGGCGACGATCATATCGAACACCACCACAGAAAACGGAAGTACCATGACGAGAAACGTATTGTAAAGGTGAAAATCGCGAATGGTCAGGAAGGTTGGAATTAAACCGCCACTAAAAAACATCGTAAAAATAAAGAACAGAGAGAAAAATTTTCGTCCAACCAGATCTTTTCTTGATAAGGCATAAGCCGCCGAAATATTAACAACAAGTCCGATAAGCGTTCCTACCACCGTGTATAGAATGGTATTGCGATATCCGATCCATATATTTTCGTGCCTCAGCAGTTCCTTGTACCCTTCAAGCGTAAAGCCTTTGGGAAAGATCCATACCTGTCCGTTAGCCACAGAAGAGGGATCACTGAAGGAGGCAATGACTATAAAATAGATCGGATACATGATTGCAATCAGAAAAAGAATAGCAAAAGCATACATTATACCTTCTGCCACTGTCATGCGTGATCGTCGCTTCACTCGGGGAGTTCTGGTGGTTGCTGCCGTCTCCATAACGCTCATTTGGTTGTTCTCCCCTTCACCATAGACTGTTCTCACTGTATTTCTTGGACAACTGATTAACCAGAATCAGCAAAATGAAATTAATCACCGTATTAAACAGGTTAATTGCCGAGGAGAAGCTGTATTGACTGCTCAGCAAACCGATTTTGTATACATACGTAGACAGAATCTCACTGGAAAGGATGTTCAAGTCGTTCTGCATAAGATAGACCTTCTCAAATCCAACACCAAGCAGTCCGCCCATCCTTAGAATGAGCAGCGTGATCGCCGTCGGCAGAAGCATCGGAATATCAATATAACGTATCTTGTGCCACCTGCTTGCCCCATCGACCGTTGCCGCTTCATAGAGGCTTGGATCTACGGCAGACAACGCGGCAATATAGATGATGCTGTCCCAACCGACGTGCTGCCACACATCAGACCATACATACACGCTGCTGAACAGAGCCGATGAGCCCATTAAGTCCGGCGCCTGTGCTCCAAACAGCTGATACATATTGCCAACCAGTCCAGTGCTAGGCGAGAACAAAATTAGCATTAATCCGACCATGACTACCGTTGAAATAAAGTGGGGCATATAGGAGACGGTCTGGAAAAATCGCTTGAACCTCCCTGCCCTCATCTGGTTCACCATTAATGCAAGCATAATCGGCAGAGGAAATGTAGCTAAACTGTACAGGCTGATTATAAGTGTGTTACGTATCGTATTCGTAAATTGATAGGAATGAAAAAACTTCTCAAAATACTTGAATCCCGCCCATGGACTGCCCCCGATTCCTGAGGCCGAACTATAATCCTTGAATGCGATAATAACGCCGTACATTGGCTTATAAGCAAAAAGTAGTGTTAACACGAAAGCCGGTAAAAGTAAAACGTAAAGCCCCCAATTACGCCTGATTCTTTCCATTGTCTTTCCAAAGAATAGTGGGTAAGTCCGCACAGTTCTTTCTTCCCTCCTTCCCATATACTGATGCTGTTTTCCCGTTTGAATCTTTCATCTCAGGAATAACCTCAGTATAAACGGCTTCCCACTCTCTTTATCGGACCCCTTCGTACGGTATTCGGACTTCTGATGTTCCTTTCTGGGGTTGCCTGCGGGTAACCTCATTCTTGCGAAAGATAACATATTGCAATCCAGACCTTCATGTGTGTATTCCGGACTTTTGAACTCCAAAAATACAAATCTTTATGTTTTTTTCATGCAAAGGTTTTATACTATTTCTGAGATGTTAAAGCGTTTACATTATGAAGCATTCAAGAAAGGGTGTATTGTTCTGGCAAACCTGGGCGCCATTAAACCCTATCCGATTCGTCATTATATTCGCATGATGTTCGTCATTTCATTTGTCGTGTTCGTTCTGGATCTGATCATCAGTGTCGCTTCCATCTCCTTGGTCAGGCAGCAGTCCGCCCAATACTTGCAGGACACCACGGATCTGTACATCAATCGCATTAATCATGATTTTGCCTACATTAATCATTTCATGGGATGGACTCTCGCCAATGACGAAAATCTGGAAACGATGAATACGTATGGTGTGAATAGCATTCCTTTTCTGAAGTCCAACGAGAAATTACATAAGCTTTTTGCCGAATTACAACGAAACTATGGCCAGTCGTACAATTTCTTTTATTATTTGGAAAACAGTGAATACTTCCTCAACTGTGCGCCAATAAGCATCTCTTATTCGGATTATTCTGAAGTGAAAAGACAGATCATTACTCTTACTCGTGATAAAGCTGTATATGAGAAGTTCTATTCCCACTGGACACCTATTCACGTGAATGGCACTTCATATCTGATCAATATTGTACCTTACTACAATAGGTATCTTATCGCGTTGATCTCCGCAGATGATCTCATCGCTCCGTTACAGCAAATGAATCTGGGCTCGAGCGGATACGCCTCTCTCGTGGATGTGAATGGCATGCAGCTTTCCGGACCTGCCAGAGGAGAAAACAGCGTTGAAGCAAAGACTTCGTTTATGGATGTGCTCCAGTCACACAGCGTAGTCAGCAGTGACTTTTCCAACGCGGATTTCAGTGCACGCATGGTTATCAAATTCGGTGCATTTGAGAAAATCATGGTGGCTCAGCTGCTCATCATGCTGCTTTTTTTGATTGTAACCTCCTCATTAAGCGCAATCCTTATGTTTTTCAGAAAGAATCTGCTTGTTCCCATTCAGCGTTTTTCCAAAAATCTTGCTCGAATAAACGAGGGTGACGAGGCGACAGATCATAAGAGCAGCCGGATTACGGAACTGGAACAGGTTAATGCACAATTCAAGGAACTGGTGGGCCAGATTAAGCGCTTCAAGATTGATCGCTATGAGCAGGAATTGGAGAAACAGAAAATACGTTTGGATTATATGAAGTTACAGATCAAACCTCACTTTTTCCTTAATTGTCTGACAAGCATGTACAGTATGGCACAGATGCAAATGTTTGAGGAGATTGAAAGCATGGCTCTCGCCACGTCCCGGTATTTCCGGTATATCTTTCAAAGCGGAGACAATTTCGTTCTGCTGGAGAACGAGATTGAACATGTGAGAACGTATCTGGACATCCAGAAATCACGTTACCGCGATGCCTTCTCCTATCGAATTGCAACGTCCGAAACGATCACAGGTATCGCTGTTCCACCACTGGTAATACAAACCTTCATCGAAAATGCTGTCAAATACGGAGTCTCACGGGAACGGGAATTATGTATTACGTTATCCGTTAATGTAGAACAACAGGAAAATGGTGATCGAGTGCTGATCCATATCTCTGATACGGGACCCGGATTTAAGCCTGAAATTCTTGAAGCTCTCATCCGTGGAGAAGCACTGGAACAAACAGGAGGCAACCGCATTGGCATTATGAATACCATTCAACGTTTGGAGCTGCTATACAGGCATGAAGCTGCAATTACGTTTGCAAACGACACCATTGGCGCTCGAATCACGCTTTCCTTGCCTAAAATGGTATTGAATTCAGAGCGTACTGGAGAGGTGATAAATCATGAATGTATTGCTGGTTGATGATGATTACTTTGTTGTCATGGCATTGGAAAATAAAATTGACTGGGAAGCCCTGGGAATTAATACGATCTTCACGGCCTACAATATTGCGCAAGCCAAAGAGGTACTGCAAAATCATCCGGTTCAGATTCTTGTATGTGATATTGAGATGCCGCAGGGAAGCGGACTCGAGCTGCTCGCCTGGGTCCGTGATGAATCGTATAACGTACAAACGATCTTTCTTACCAATTATGCCGATTTCAACTATGCGCAAAAAGCCATCGAGTTGCAAAGCTTTGATTATTTTCTAAAGCCCATCGAATTCGACAAGTTGACTCTGATTATTCAGAAGGCAGTTGCCAAAGCCCGGGATCAGCAGTTTATTCAGAAGGCCATTCATGAAGGTGAACTTTGGCAGAAAAATAGAAGCAAGCTTATTGAGGACAGCTGGCGCAGGCTCATCTCCAGTAAAGTCTATCTGTCCAGCTCCGCTGATGTTTCTGCATTTTTGTCTGAGCAGCATCTGCCATATGAGCCAACGGATCTATTTCTTCCTATGCTGGTTAATCTGTTTCCGTATGATGGTACGCTGGGCAAAACCGACAAAAATCTGTTTGATTACGCTTGTTTGAACGTGATGGTTGAACGGTTTCAAGACCGCAAGTTCTCTATTGAAGCGATATCCGAGATCAAGGATCATAACTGGATGGTTATTATTAAATGGAACAGGTTACCGGATGTACAACTTATCGAATCGATGTGCAGCGCCTTCATTCCGGAGGTAAATAGCTACCTGAAATCGGATGCCTGCTGTACGATCGGCTTCTCTCTGCCGCTCGGGCAAATCCATCATACGGTGAATGAACTATTGTTGATGAATGAGGAGCGAATCAAACACCGCAACCAAACCTTCTTGCTGGAGAACTACAAAAAGCCCAAATTAGATTATATACCGCCTGATCTGGGACTGCTGGAGCAATTGCTGAATGAGAATCGTTTCCAATCTTTTCTGGATGAAACCGGTCGTTATATGCATCAACTTGTCCATGAAGGCAACGTAGGTACCGCTGTACTCAGTCTTTTGCGTCTTGATCTGGTGCAGCTAGTTTATGCCCAATTGAAAAGTAAGGGAATTGAAGTCCACAAGCTGTACATGGGCAGTACGAATGATCAATTGTTCATGCAGTCTCTGCATTCGATTGAAGATATGCAATCGTACATTGCCTATCTGGTCAATACGGCTGCGGAATATATGAATGACTCCGAGCAGCCGACGTCGGTTGTACACGAGATTTCCCAGTATATACGCACCCACTATGGAGAAGACCTGACAAGAAATAGCCTTGGAGACAGGGTTTATATGAACCCTGATTATCTCGCAAGGCTGTTCAAGAAAGAGATGGGCATGTCCCTCGGCAATTATGTGATTCACATCCGTCTTGTAGCTGCAAGGCATCTATTGGAGACCACCACACAATCGATTCATTCCATTGCCGGACATGTGGGGTATACCAACTACTCACACTTTACCAAACTGTTCAAACAGGAAATAGGATGCAGCCCTAATGAATATCGTAAAAAATATAGAGAAAGTTCACACGCAATAGGATGCCAAGGCTGACGATTAAGTTAATCAACTGCTTTCCAAATACCTCTCCAGCATAACCGCGATTCCTTCTTCATTTTATTATTTGAATATCTGCCGCAATTAGCAGTAACGGCAGAGAATCTCCATTCCATCGCGTTTAGGCATCAACCTTGTTCGATGTGTGCAAGGTCCTCTACTACAGAAAGCTGCAGAAGATCCTTGGATCTACCTGGAGCTTTCTTAAGTAATAGGTTTACAAGTAGTTTAGATTGATTGCTCACTTTGAATAATATAATTAACTATTTGTTGAGCATCGGATCTAACCCAACCTTATAGAGCACTCTCCAGGAGAGTGCTCATTGTAATTCATCTATAGTTGATGCTGGAATTAACTTTTGTAACGGTATTCATTTTATTTAGGACGACCAATGCAAGTATGGCAATCGCAATCCCTGCAGCACCAATCCATGTAATCGACGTGAGAGAGATCGTTTCAATAGCTATCCCTCCCACTCCAGCACCTGCTGCCATAGCAAGCTGCATCATGGACTGATTAAGACCAAGCATAACTCCTGATGCCTCAGGTTCAATTGTCGTTAAATGATATTGCTGCGTTGGACCGGATGACCATGCTGAGAAGGACCACAACAAAAGAACGATCATAACACCAAGTAATGTATGGGTCACAACGGACAACAGGATCAGCATGACAATGTGGAGTGCCAATCCACCGGATAATGTTCGATGAACGCCCCACCGGTCCGTACTGAATCCGCCGATTTTGGAACCAATCATGCTGGCTATACCAAATATAAGCAATGCGCCGCTGAGATATTTATCACCTAATCCCGATACTTCAATCAAATAGGGAGAGAGATACGTATAAGCGATGGAGTAACCTCCAAGCCAAAAGAAAGTAATCGATAATCCCAATGCAACTTTAGGCTTTTTCAATAATCTTAACTGCTGTCTTAATGGGATGGGCGCGTCACCCTTAATACGCGGAATGGCGAAAGAAAGAATGATCATTGCGATAATCCCCACAAGTGCAATCCCCCCAAACACGGATTTCCAACCAAGAGTGTCGGCTGTGATTCGTCCAAGAGGTACACCAACGATTAATGATGCCGTGAAACCCATGACCACTGTGGCAATAGCACTTGCTTGTTTGCCTGCAGGTGCTATTTTAGCTGCAATATTTAAAGCAGTGACCACAACAACTCCCGCACCAATCGCCATAATGATACGAGCAACTACAAACAGGCCATATCCTGGTAGGGTAAATGCGAGGATATTAGAAATCACAAATATTCCTAGGCCAATCAGGATTAATTTTCGTCTGTCCATACTCGCGGTTACCGCCATTAAAATTGGAGTGAATATAGCATAGACCAGAGAAAAAATGGTGATTAACTGACCAGCTGCAGCAAGTGAGACATCAAAAGACCCGGCTACCTTATCTAAAATGCCAGATAAAATATACTCAGAAGTCCCAACCAAAAAACTAACGATAGCTAAAATATAGACCTTCAAACTCGATGACATATATAATACAACTCCTTTAATAAAGTATAATAAATTACATATCGCGAAATGTAGATATGTATAATTACAGATAAACATATAACGAATTGTCGAAATGATTGGCGAAGAAAAAACTGAATTCTTGGTAAGAACTCAGTAACGACTTACATATCATTCATCATATAACGAGCCAACTGTTTTATGGCTTCCTCGTCTCTCTGATAATACGTAAATTTGCCTATCCGTTTTGTTGTAATCAACCCTGCTCGCTGCAATATCGTAAGATATTGAGAAGCCGTTGACTGTGTCATGTTAAGCTTGTCGGTTATTTGACTTACACAAACCCCTACTTCCTTCATATCCACTCCTTCATGGGGTTTGAAATGCACGTATGGTTCTTTGAGCCACTGTAAGATCTGTAACCTGGATTCATTCGAAATAGCTTTAAATACTTCAATTGGATTCATAACACTTATTATATCGATCATTTGCGATATGTCAATTTAAATTTCTTATAACATATAGATCATGGAAAGTACCATCCAATCGCCAATCGGTACAAGTTCTTGTCCTTGACTTGGGACAAGAAGCTTGTTCCGATAAACTAATGAGGTGAAATCGAAGTCTTTATGTCTGATATGATTTAGATTATTGGATAATTCAGCTCGTACCTTGGGTAGCAATAGTATGGTGGTCTCAGCCCTATCTTTGACATGGGCCAGGAATCCTCTATATAGACCATCTTTACTTTTTCATTTGAATGGTTTACAAGCAATAGCTTTACTTCTGGATTAAACTCATATCTCAAAATGGTAACCCCCTTCGATTAGGAATGTGAGGACTCTCCCCCATCAACATGAAGAACTTGACCAGTAACAAAACGAGAATCATCAGAAGCAAGATAGACAAAGGTTGGCGCGAGTTCAAATGGATGGGCAACGCGTTCCATTGGATTAAATGCTCCGTACACAGCGACTTGGTCTGACGAGAAGCTTGCGGAAATAAGTGGAGTCCAAATTCTGCCGGGGGCGACGGCATTGACTCGGATCCCTTGTTTCACGACATTTTTTGCCAGAGCACGTGTCCAACCGACTATTGCGCCTTTTGTGGCCGTATAATCAATCATTTGCTGCTCACCTACGTACGTCACCACCGAAGAAGTGCCAATGATTGAGCTGCCTGGTTTTAAGTAAGGAAGCGCTGCTCTTGTTGTGTAAAAATGAGAATATATATTCACTTTGAAGGTGTCATCAAATTGTTCATCGGTAATGTCAAGCAGACTTAGTTGTTGGAATTGGATACCCACGTGGTTACAAAGAATATCTAGACGTCCAAACGTATTTACGGTCTGTTCTACAATGGAGATACACTGTTGTTTGTCTCGCAAGTCACCAGGCATTAGAATACAACGTTGTCCGAGTTGTTCAATTCTCGTTTTTGTTCTATTTGCATCCTCATGTTCATCTAAGTAAGAAATAGCGACATCTGCGCCTTCTTTAGCAAACGCAATGGCAACTGCTGCACCAATCCCACTGTCACCTCCTGTAATAAGTGCAACTTTTCCTGTTAGCTTTCCGCTCCCCTTATAATTCGGATTTTCGATAATTGGAAGGGGTACCATTAATTTTTCCACGCCGGGATGGCGGAGCTGGCGCTGTTCAGGCAAACTTATCGGAATTTCTTGGTAACGCGTGATTTTCCCATAGTTAGGGTACATAGGATAGGGTTGAGTTATCATATTCGCCTTAAACATTTGTTGCATTTGCTTTATTTGGTCTAGTTGACGACTTTGGTCGTTTTGATCCATGGAAACCTCCTGTAGAAACAATTTTCTTCTATAGAATGTTTATGTTGATCACTAAAAATAAAGTAATAATAGTGAGAAAAAAGTTGATTCATGTTGTCCACGCTCCCCTCTCCTCTGGTTATTTGCCTCTAAGACATAGCTCCACTAAATCGTGCACATTCTTATACTCGGCTTGGGACAAGAAATTGTACCCATAAAACACAAAAAGCCGCTAAATATAGCGACTTCAATCAGACTATGTCTTGTCCCTCCGCAATTTCATACGTTACGATAAAATGTTGTTAGATGAAATATTGTAGACTAGGGCTAGTTAACTAAAGGTTTCTGTTAGTTCAATCAATATCTGCATAATTAGTTTTGTTTTAATGTTTTAATCAACCAAGCCTTTATCAATGGCAGAACTATGATTGGTTGCATGGCTTTGGTGTGATTTATCTCATTTCCCTTTATGATTTCTACCTCCCATCCCCAGTGTTGTAATTCTTCTTTAGTTTTTTCTAGTATTCCTACAATATCAACTGTGACACTCCCGAAGTTTTCTCCATAAACAATGGTATCTTGTTCACCTGCAAACGTCAGTTTTGGAATAGACAACTGATGTTGAATGTTTCGATCATTAAAATTCATTAAATTTTTATACATTGTTACAAATTGTTTGGTTTGATTTGTGTCAATCTTCACCTTTATCATATCCCAATCGATCTCTTCTGGACTTTCAATGTTTTGTTGTTCATCGAGAACTGGAGAGTTTTGATTCTCCAAAGCCTGTTGGTACGTCTTGTTGGTAACTACCATCATTTCTTTGTATGGACCATCCAATGGGGGAAAACCACCCATAATTAAACTTTCTAATCGATTTGTCCTAATGGCTAATTGTAAGCCAACTAAAGCCAACCAAGAGTAACCATAATAGCTGAACGTATTTATGTTCATTTCATCAGCAATCAATATCAAATCATTTACAATGTGATTAGGTGTAAGATTTTCTGGATTCGTGTTTTGCAATCGATGTCCTTCATAGTCAAAATACATAACTTGAAACTCGTTTACCAGTCCTTCAACAAAGTGTTTTCCAAGCTCAGGATCCATTCCCCACAACTTTAAGTTTTCTGCTTCTTGCCCATAAACAGATTCCTTTGCTATGGGTAACATGATTGTCTTATGATTGGGATTTCCAACTAAACCAACTTTTATTTCTGTTTCATCCATAAGTTTAATGATTTTCTCCATATGAATCCCTCCTGGCTTGTTTATACTACTATCATATAACGTTCATGCAATCTTTCGGTTTTATGATTAATATCCCTTTAGTGATAGGAGTTCAATTAAAATATACTTATTGAGGCACTTGAAGCTTTTACTTTAATGAAGGAGTATTAAAAATGGATAAATACACCCCCAAGCAGATTGCTGAAATTTTAAATATCAGCACCACAACCTTGCGAAGATATGAAGAACAAGATCTGATCCCAGAGGTACCGAGAACGATAAGTAATCACCGTATCTATACATCGGTCCATCTCCAAGCTTTTAATGTTATTAGAACTTTGTTAAAAGGTTATGAAATTCCTAGGGTCTACAAAGTAATGAGAACGATTAAGAAAAAAAGATTTGATACAGCTCTTTGGTTAGTAAATGAACAACTATTTCATATACAAGTCGAGAAGCAAAGAGTGGAAGAAATACTCACTATGATTCAAACTACTGATTTTACACAATTTAAAAAGTTTAAATTAAAGGAACTCATGAGTATTGGAGAGGTTGCAGAGATAGCAGGCGTAAATACTTCAGCTATACGGCATTGGGAACACGAAGGATTGATTCATTCAGAACGAAACAAAAACAACGGTTATAGGTTATTCACCCTGCTTGAACTACGCAAAATATTAGTCATTAGCAGTTTAAGAAAATCTGTTTATTATATCGAAAATATGAAGAAGCTTTTACATGATCTGGATTCACACTCCTATGTTCAAATTGAACGATCTCTTCAGCTCGCTTTGGAAAATCTAAATGAACAACTTTTTCTTCAATTTAAAGGCATCGAAGAACTAATGAAATATGTAGATTTATTAGAATAGAAAACATATATATGAGATGAACACGGGTTAGCTCTTTCTTTTCATATACTAATCAACAAATTTAAATGAATTGTTACCTTTCTTGGACTAACCTGCGCATAAGCTTAACAAAACAGCCGATCACATTGATCGGCTGCTCCTTTGTATAATTACGCTACTGTTTTTAATGAACTCGTTTTTTTAGAAAACAAGAGAGGATCTCAAACCAATGTCAAACCGCATGATTTCTGCCGGCCCGGTAACGTGGAATGTGATCTACGAAAAATAGGTTCCGCTAGTTTTGTTCTTTTCAATCTTATTCAGATACCGGATAATCATCTCCGGCAAGATCAATAACAGAACGAGGCTGCTATACAAACCATATGTATAACTACTCGCATAGGCCAAGCCGAAGCCTTCATTGAACATAAACGTGATTAGATGAATCAACATATTCGTAAAGCAAAAAGCATAACTTCGGATCATGTAATTCCGATGTTTTACGATTCGTTTCTTTTTAATCTGCACAATCGCCATAACTGTCATGACTGGCCAAATGATGTTGATTATGTTAAATGCAATGCTGTTGATTTTGCCGCCTGTGGAATAAGGAGCCATGTACCCGGATGTTAGCACAACCAGCATCACAGAGACGACATAGACATACCCGTTGATCCGATGAATTTTCCGGTGTTTCTCCAGTATGAAGCGTGAAAAATTGACTAATCCTGCTGCCATTGCTAAACATGCAAATGCAACATGAATGTACATGATTTTCAGCCATACCGGAAGATTCAATTCACGCTTCAGCCCGGTTTTGTGACTGAGAAATGCGGTTGCTTCCGGATCGAATACGTAATGCCTAACTAGCGAATACAGAATGAAAATGATGCTGACACCGACCAAAACGCGGTAGGCCATGTTTGTTTTTCTCATAAATGAACCTTTCCATTTCTAATTTCATCTGTCGTTACATTGAAGCTCAATCAAACTAAGCGATGCCCATTCAGTTTCGATGCTGGCAAGAAGGCAGCCTTGGCAGTTCCAGTCATCACATCCCCTTGTACGATTACCTCAAAATGGAGCTGTAACTTCATCGGTTTGCTTACCCGAAGATCCCAGACTAACTTATCACCCTGATCCCGAGGATGGATGAGTTCCACGGTCTCCCCGTCTTGCGTAGCTGTGCCTCGAATGCTGCCGTTATCTGTATGAATCACAAGCCTAGTTTCTAGTTTTCCAATTGGTGTTGAGATGATTACTTCCCATTTCCCTTCATAATCAGGCGCAGAGGAATGCATCTGCTCTATGGTAATCGGCGCGAATTCGGTTCCTTCTTCTTTTCCTGGCGCGTCCATGTCATCCGCCCGCACCACCCCTTCTGCTTTCCATACCGTTCCCCGCCGTTCAAATTCAAACAGCTGTTCCACGGCATGTGCAATGCGAGGGCCTAGTGCACGTTCCACTAAGTATAACGCAACATCAAGCCCAGAAGTCACACCACCTGCACTCACCAAATTGCCGTCATCCACTATGCGTGCCTGAATAGGAATCGCACCGGTAGCGCCCAATACTCCTATGCCCATATGATGTGTAACTGCGTGTCTGCCTTCAAGCAAACCAGCCATGGCAAGCAGAAGCGAACCGCCACACACCGTAGCAACTAGAACATCTTCTCGTTCCAATGCTTGTCTAATTTGTACAGAAATTTCTGTACCAGCAGCACGGTTCAGAATAATTGGAATTGAATCAGCCTCCTCTCCGGAGACTTTACCGGATGCGCCTGGCACAAGGATCATGCCCCCACATTCAGGATCCAGTTTCCCAGTCGCCTCGATCTCCAGCCCTTGAATGCCACTTGTAACGTGCCTTGGCCCTTCCGCGGTGACTAATTCTACCCTCAGGGCTTCTTCGGCATACATCGATGCCGCAATAAATACTTCATAAGGCGCAATTGCATCCAATAGATCAAAACCATCAAACAACACAATTTGAACATTCAGCATAAATATGCCCTCCCTATGATTTCGATCTTGATGCAGGGAATTCTCCCTGTTCCTTTGAAAAGGATACCAACAAAACCTCTCGAAAGAAGGCGCACACCCGCCACAAAACCATCAACAAAATATCACAAAATTATAAACATTCATTCGTTTTAAATACGACCATGTTACACTAGGTTTTGAAGGTGGGATACGTATGAACGATTCAATTACTGTGCTTATTGTTGACGACGACATTAGCATTGTCGAATTATTAAAAGACTTTTTGGAACACGAACAATTTCGCGTCATCACGGCTTGCAACGCTACTGAGGCCTGGGATGTGCTCCAGCACTGTGCCATTCAATGTATCGTATTGGACATCATGATGCCTGGACAGAACGGCTTCGATTTGTGCCGCCAGATTCGCAAAGTCAGTCCTGTGCCGATTTTGTTCTTAAGCGCCAAAAGTGATGACGTGGATAAAATTAGAGGGCTTTCGCTGGGTGGAGATGACTACATTGTGAAAACGGCTTCTCCTGGCGAAATTGTCGCTAGAGTGAAGGCTGTATTAAGACGTACCTCTTCCCCACCTCAAACCACGGTAGAATCATTGCTGGAAAACGGTCATCTGCGATTAAACCTCGTATCCAGAGAAGTGTTCGTAGAAGGCAACAAGGTCATGTTTACCCCCAAGGAATATGAATTGTTGCTGCTGTTTACCCAGCACCCCAAGCAAGTATTTACGTATGATCAGTTGCTTGACAAGTATTGGGCTGGCATTGGCGACAGACATACGGTTCGTGTGCATGTAAGCCGCTTGCGCGAGAAGATCGAAATCGATCCGGCTAACCCGCAATATCTGGTGAACGTTTGGGGCGTGGGATATCGCTACGAAGGAGGTTCACGTGAGAACATTACGGATTCGTAAACTCATGCTGCTTTTTCTGCTGTTCATCCTGCTGTTGCCTTGGCTCCTCTTTTTGACCGCTCATTTTATCGAAACCGGAACCTTACGATTTTCCTCAGCTCCACTGCTGAATGAAAAACAACAAATGCAACAGAATGAGATCATTGGGCAGATCGAAGCGAATATGAACCGCTGGAGTGTACCCGAATGGCAGGTGCAGTTGAAAGGCCTGTTGGATGATACAAACATGAATGTTTCCCTGCTCTCCGCTGCCGGAAAGGAGATTTATCGTAGTAATGCGGACCATAACAACAGATATTCATCGGTTGAACGATATACATTGCTCGCAGATGGTCAAATCAAAGGGAAAATCGAACTTTACATTCCTAAAACAAACCAGCTCCAAGTGTTCTCCATCTTGATCGGATTTTTGCTTGCCTTGTTGGTCATCAGCATGGCGATGCGCTATTTTTTGATCAAACCGCTTGAGAGGCTTAGTACGTCTGTGCGATTACTTGCTTCTGGGGATTGGAACGTGCCTATTCCTGCTTCACACATCAAGGAGATTGCCGATGTCCGGGATGCTTTCGACGAGATGGTGCAGGGTTTGCAAACGTCTCACTTGAAACAAACGAGCCTCGAAGAGGAACGTCGTTTCGTCATTGCCGCTGTCGCGCACGATCTTAGAACCCCGCTCTTTGCACTGCGTGGATACCTCGAAGGACTTGAGCTGGGGATAGCCCAATCACAAGAAAAAACAGCGAAGTATGTCGCCGTATGCAAAGAAAAAGCATTACAGCTGCACCGTTTGGTCGAGGATCTATTTACGTTTTCCAAAATGGATTATAGCGAAGATATGCTTCTCGAAGAAGTCGTAAACCTGCACGCTGTTCTGCAGCAATCAGTAGAAAGTGTGGCGCCCTCGGCTCAGCAAAAGAATATCTCAATAAATTTGCATTTAACAGGTACATGCATTGTTCGCGGCGACGCTCATCTCTTAGAACGCGCGATCAGCAATTTGTTAGATAATGCCGTCAGATACACGCCTGATTTCGGAAAAATGATAATAGAGTGCAACAGCATAACCGACCAAGTCAGGTTTACAATTCGGGACACGGGTTCAGGATTTGCAGAGAATGAACTGAAGCGGGTATTCGAACCTTTATTTCGAGGCGAGATGTCCCGGAACCGTTCTACTGGAGGCAGCGGTCTGGGTATGGCTATATCCGAACGCATCATCCGGCGACATGGAGGCGAACTTATGGCCGACAACGATATCCGCGGCGGAGCACTCTTGTCGGGATGGCTTCCATCCATGAATTAATCATGCAAGAGGCTACCAATTGATTGATAGAGACCAGTCCATTAGTAAAACAAGCAGCGATCATACAGATCAGCTGCTTTTTTAGTTTGATTAGGCTATCATTTGTTCGTTAGTTGAATGACACACACTCTCTCCAATTAGTGTAACTAAGTATCTTGTCCAAACATCAATAATCTAACTCGGTTATTATACGGTGCAATATAGTTTTGCTATTTTCATCCTTGGGTCGAGGTTCTCTACCGATTTGTTTGTAAACCTCCTTTTCCTCTAAAAGTTGTCTCGGGTGTAAGACATGAGCTGATATTCCGTTTAACATACAGCTTTGTGATAGCAACGAATCGTGGCGCCATACCCACTCTGGTAAGCCATTCATAATAATACTTCCATCATCAGTAACCGTTATGTAGCCAAATGTAATATCTACGCCATCCTTACTAAAATCAGACTGCCTCCCACGAAACTGCTCTTTTACAGAAGTCTGTTCATAACCAGCTTTCGCAAGTGCATGTTCTAACTGCTCTCTGTTTTGTATCCATGCTATCAGGTCAATATCGTCATGTGGACGGGTAATCTTTCCGACCAAAAAATCTATTGCCCATCCACCACGCAACCAGAATTTGCATTCAATTGTTGCACAAATTGTGCTTATTTCACTTAACAACTTTAATTGTGACTCTGTTTGGTTACCAAACGCTTGATCTACCATGTGTATCCCCTTTCAAAATGAAACCCATACCTTTTACACAAATAATACCATTAAAATTACGTCGATGTGGGGTCGTCCAATGCCCACTTGCAATACTTGGATAACTCTTTGCGTATAATAACAAAAGTAAAGTGCATCAGACAGTCCGCTTGTTTTAGAAAGAAAAAGCAGTTGTTTTAAAAAAACAACTGCAAAATTACACCCCTAGTTTATACTTAATCAGGATTTATGTTCTTTATGATCGGGATCGAAACTTGCTCATATCAGGCTTGGGGAGCTTCTCATTTTTATTTAACAAATCAATGCTGCTCATCTCTTCTTCGGTCAACGTGAAATCAAAAATCGAAATATTCTCCAACAGCCGGGTTGCATTAAATGATTTGGGAATAGTCACAAAACCACTCTGTATATCCCAACGCAGAATGACCTGTGCTACCGTTTTGCCGTGTTTATTTGCGATATTCTCCAGCGTTTCATTGCCAGACAGCTGACCCTTCATCATTGGGGACCAGGCTTCCATCTGAATTTGATGCTGTTTGCAGAAAGCTCTTAATTCCAGATGAGTTAAATGAGGATGGAATTCGATTTGATTGACCATGGGAACAACTTCTGCCACAGACAACAGACCTTCCAGGTCATTAATTTGAAAATTGCTTACCCCTATGGCTCTGACTCTTTTTTGTTTGTACAGATGCTCTAGCGCTCTCCAAGTATCAAGGGACTTCCCCTCGACCGGCCAATGAATCAAGTATAGATCCAAATAGTCCAATTGCAACTTCTCCATGCTGGATTCGAAAGCATGCAGCGTCGAGTCGTACCCTTGATCCCCGTTAGCCACTTTTGTGGTTATGAATATATCTTCTCTTGGAATTCCTGACTCAGCTACAACCCTGCCCACCTGTTTCTCATTTTCATAAGCCGATGCTGTGTCAATACTCCTGTAACCTATTTCCAAAGCCTGTTTAATAGCTTCCGTTGCATCTTCACGTTCGGGCGTCCAGACCCCAAGTCCGATCCATGGCATCTGCACTCCATTCCTGAGTTGGGTATAGTGACGGTTCATAGATATATCCCTCCTGAATATTTCTAAAAAACCTCCTGGATCCAAAATCCAAGAGGTTATTGTAATGATACATATTAATAATTATATCGTGTCTGATGATTCTAGTCCAAGTTTGAACCATTGGATGCAATGACTTTCTTGTACCAGCCAAAGCTTTTCTTTCTGACCCGTACCGTTTTTTATTTCCCCAGTGGACGCGCTAATCAAGTCAATGGGCCCCCAGCTAATATATCCCATCAGATCAACGCCGTCCTGAATCGCTTTGGAAACTTGCGAGAGATGCTTCCGTAGATAATCGATACGGTAATCATCATTAATGACGTCGTTTGCTTTTACGTGATCCACTGCTCCCAGACCATTTTCCACGATAAACAATGGTTTCTGGTAACGATCATACAAAAAATTTAGAGCAAGTCTCAATCCAAGTGGATCAATTTTCCAACTTAGGGGTAATCGGGTTGTACCCTGTTTCCTTAATTTTCTCCTAATCAAAATCAATCAATAAGGGTCTGCTTGGATATCGACCCGAAGTATTCCACAACTACCTCACGGAATTCAAGAGCAGCCTGCGAAATGTACCGACTCCTGTGCCATAACAGAGCGATCTCCCGTACCAACTCATGATTCTCTACTTTGAGATATTTGATATGTTCCCCAGAATACCTTGCTGTACTTGGTATAAATGCTATGCCAATTCCCGCTTCCACTAGAGAACTTAGCCTTGCAGGTTCATCGCCTTCATACACATATGTAGGTATAAATCCAGCCGATTTGCATATAGAATCCACTAGATCGCGAGTACCGTAGCCTCTTTTTACCCCAACAAAAGATTCATCCCTTAGCTCAGTCAAAGATATGCTGTTTCGGTCAGCAAGCCGATGCCCTTTGGGAACAGCTACAAGAATCGGGTCGATGAACATGATTTGACATTCAATGTCTTCCCCTCGTATAGGAGGTGAGGACAAGCAAAAATCAACCTCTCCTCTATGAAGAAGCGTAACCATTTCCTGCGTGGTAAGCATTTGCACATGAAATTGGATATTAGGTCGCTTGTTCCGAAACTCTCGAAGGATCTGAGGCAATGTGCTTGCAGTGGTCACCGCCAATTCGAGTGTGCCATGTTCTGCGCTGGACAAATCGCTAATCTCCTGCTTCCCCTGTTCCAATTCAAACAATGCCCTTTCTGCACGGAGATAGAATCTGCTTCCAAACTCATTCAATCGCAGTTTCCTCCCTACTCGATCGAATAACGGGACTCCCAAATCCACTTCCAAGCGCCCAATCGTTTTGCTTAGTGATGATTGAGTGACATGCAAACTTTGTGCTGCTTCGGTCATATGTTCCAAACGAGCTACCTCGAGAAAATATTTCAGTTGAAGAAGTTCCATTTTACACCCTCCACTCATTCCTTTGAGTCAATGAAATCATAACACAAAATGCATTGGAATAAATAAATGATTTCAAGTACGATGATGACACTAATATACAGAGTGGGGGATTGAAATGAGTATTCGCAGTAGGTGGTTGATGATTTCCGTTGGACTAGGGATTCTATTGAACCCTTTGAATTCTTCAATGATTTCAGTTGCTATTCCAAGGCTGCAAAATGGGTTCCAGCTCGACTTTACTGTGGTATCCTGGATTATTTTTTCGTTCTACATCGCGAGTGCTATCGCTCAACCGATCATGGGAAAAGCCAGCGATTTATTCGGTAGGAGGAGGATATTTCTTAGTGGACTTGTTGTATCCTTCGTTGCATCATTATTAGCTCCACTATCCCCAAACTTTGGATGGCTCATCGTGTTCCGCATTGTGCAATCCGTCGGAACAAGCATGATGGTTGCGGTTGGAATGGCCATTGTGCGAATTCATATTACGGAGAAACAAGCAACTGCACTGTCAATGTTATCCATATTCTTATCCGGAGCGGCAGCAATTGGCCCCTTTATTGGCGGGGTCATCATTCATTGGTGGGGCTGGCCTGCTATCTTTTTGGTTAATATTCCTTTCGTGGTAACAAGCTTTTTATTAGCTTGGAAGCATATTCCTAAGGATGATCCGTCTAAGACATCCGTTTCTCGCAACATGTCCTTTCGCAAATGGTTTGAATTGATTGATGCATATGGAGTCCTGCTATTCACCGTGGGTCTGGTTGCTCTGCTCGTTGGATTATTGTCCGCAAAATCATCTGGTCAAATTTCATTTAATAACGCTATTGTCGGACTGATTGGCTTCGTTGGACTGGGAGCTTTCGTGCGACATGAGCTAAAAGCCAAGGAACCCTTTATTCCTTTACGCACTTTCGCTAAATATCCTGCTATGACTTGGATCAATGTGCAATTCACGATCGTTAACCTGCTTTTTTACTCTCTCTTTTTTGGGCTTCCTTCTTACTTGCAAATCGTACGTCATATCAGCGAGTTTCATACAGGGATGCTCATGCTAAGCTTAGGCTTATGTTCGCTCATTGCTTCGCCAATTGCAGGACGCTGGATCGATAAATCAGGACCCGGGCCAGCATTGCTTATGTCTGGTATGCTGATGACATTCGGGTCCATGTGGATCGTAACACTGGATCAGACTTCTCCCGTTATCAGTGTGTGTCTAGCTTTAGCTGCATTCGGTATTAGCAATGGGTTGAACAGTGTCGCTATGCAAGCAGCCTTATTCAGAAGTTCACCAAAAGAAATTATTGGTGTAGCATCTGGAATATTTAATACATCAAGATACCTGGGAACCATCCTCTCTTCTTTACTAATTAGCATCGTAATGGGGAATAACTTCAGCTTCGAAGGATTTCGAATACTTGGAATGATCCTCACGTTAATTGCATTGTCATTGGTATTCATGAATTGGCGGCATAAGGAGACAGGGCAGTTACATGAGTCCTAATTATCTGACAGATGTAAACTATCCAATGTTACTCAACAGAAAGCGGCAGCTGATTGTGAAAATCGGCTGCCGTATTATCTTGTTGAATTAACGTTTCCCGCTATTATCATGACGGCAGGATAATCTTATCATCTCTTATCATCTATTCATTAACGATATTTGGCGGACCAACTTATTGTCTTTTTATTATTCTTCTATGGACATTTCTCAATACCACGACGATATTACAACAAAAAAACCGTTAATATTAAACTTAACGGTCTAAAAAATTCGATATGTTTTCATATGAATCAACTATTTTTTGAGATTACACTCGATGTAGTTTATTTGCTTATTGATAAGATAACTATACTTGAGAGCTATTTTGGGGAACGATTGATCTTCATCTCAATGATTTTCTTTCCCGAGAGGAACACTGATCTCCTCACTTCTCTTCCCTGCTATTTTCCATATGCACAAAGAAAGACGCGTACGCCTTCTGTGATGATGCGTTTGGTTTGTTGTTCCCCCAAATCGCCTGCTTTTATCGGTTGATCAAATACCAACAAAAACGTTAAGGCAGCGAAGTGTTTAGTAGCCATTACAGGATCGGGCACATCGAGCAGTCCGGTTTGTCCAAACTCGGTAAACCTCCTGATTATCCCCTCTTCCGTTGCGTTATCCAGCTTTTCTAGAAACGAGCCAGGCAGGTTGGCGGCTTCCAAATTAACCAGACGGATCAAAGCACTGTAATCGGACGAACCGTTCGCAGAAGCTACGAATTGTTCGCAGAATAAGATAAGCGCCTGCTGCAGATCCTCAAATTCCCAGAGGTAGTCTGATATCCCTTGCTTGATCATGTCCAGAACCGCCTCACTGGTTTCTTCCACTACAGCAATCAGCAAGTTCTGTTTGTCGCCATAATAATCATAAACGGTCCGTTTGGAAACTCCCGCTTTAGCTGCGACTGCATCGACGCTGGAGCGATCAAACCCATCTGAAAGAAACAGGTCTCGTGCTGCCGCCATAATTTTGGCTCGTTTGTCTGAAGAGCCTTTACGTATTTTTTTGTTTACCGTATTATCCATCCTTATGTTTCCCCCCTACAGATATACTATCAAAAATAAGTTGCACTTTACAAACTACACTGTACGGTGTAGTGTAATTATTGCAACATATCATACTCTCTGATCAAGGAGGATTTCATCTATGAAAACCGTGCAGTCTGTTGTTGATGTTCTCATTGTCGGGGCCGGACCAACAGGTCTTACACTTGCCTGCGACCTTGCCCGTCGAAACGTCGACCATCGTATTATTGAACGAAGCCCCTTATATACCGTAGCGTCTCGCGCCAAAGCAATCCAGCCCCGCTCGCTTGAGGTTGTTGATGATTTGGAGGCCGTTCGTTACATTGTGGACACAGGTGTTGTGGATTTGCCTGTTCGTTACTATACCGCAGATGGCAGGAGTGTCGACAATCCGGCTATTACCATTGCAGCCAGCGCTGAATTGGAGACACCCTATCGTGATCCGGTCTGGATTGCTCAGTATGATGTGGAAAAAGCATTGCGCGAACGCTATGCGGCGCTTGGCCGTCATGTTGAGTTGGGCGTGGAAGCTGTAGGGCTTGAACAGGATTCGGATGTTGTGACGGTAACCGTGAATTCACCACTTGGAGAAGAGCACATTCGCGCTCGTTATGTCGTCGGCGCTGACGGGGGCAAAAGCAATATTCGCAAGTTTATTCACGTACCGCTGGTTGGGGAAACACACGATGATGAGCGATGGTATCTTGGCGATGTCCGATTGGAAGGGTTGGATCGCGATCATATTCATATCTGGACATCTTCGGAGGGGATGGTTGGGGTGACACCACTTCCGAAATCCGATATTTGGCAGCTGCAGGCTACAATTCCGGCAGATATCGAAGAACCTGAGCAGCCATCACTAGAGGCGTATCAAGCCATGTTTGACCGACGGGCCGGAGCAGGACTTGTTCGGCTCACGGATGCTTCCTGGCTTTCCATCTACCGTGTCAATGTCCGTATGGTTGAATGTTACCGTAACGGCCGGGTCTTCCTTGCCGGCGATGCTGCTCATGTTCATTCGCCGGCCGGCGGTCAAGGCATGAATACGGGCATTCAGGATGCGTACAACCTCGGTTGGAAGCTGGCGACTGTCATACGCGGAGCAGACACCACCTTGCTTGACACTTACGATGAGGAACGCCGTCCTGTTGCTCAAACCGTGCTTGAGGACAGCACAAAGAAGATGCAAGAGGTCATAGGAACGGCGACTGAAGGCGGTGGATTGTCCCAATCTTTGAGCACCATATCTGACGATCTGACTAGTGGGCTTCTCATTTCCTATCGTTCAACTTCTCTTACCTGCCCGTCTGCCTGTAGGAATCTTACCCGTTCATTGCCCGGGGACCGTGCTCCTAATGCCGAGGGTCTGCAGGGTATAGGATTTGCAGGAAGTGTATTTGACCTATTGCGCGGCCCACACTGGACTCTTTTGGCTTTTGTAAACCGCACAGATCATCCTTCTTTAGAAAATATCGCCTACAACGAACTCCATGTGCATTGCATCCTTCCATCGCATGCGGAAAAAGTGGAAGGAATAATAGATACCGAAGGGAATACCTATCGGATTTACGATGCAGCAAGTAATGAACTTGTATTGATTCGTCCCGACGGTTACATTGCACTGCGGGCCTCTATTAATGATACCGCATCGCTTATAAATTATTTGAATTCCATTTATCGAGCAAATTGATTTGGTCATGGCCAGCGGAATTTGTTTCAACATCTCATATGGATGACGGCTCTTATATTCGTTTTATTTTGGTTATGGAAGGACTGTTACTATGGAAGATATTATTCGAACCGTTAACTTGACCAAGCAGTACGGAAGTAATGTTATTGTAGATCGCGTTTCGATTTCCGTTAAGAAAGGAGAAATCTATGGATTCCTTGGGTTGAACGGTGCAGGGAAAACGACGACCATCCGAGCTCTTCTCGGAATGAGTAAGCCTTCTTCTGGAGAAGTGTATTTATTTGGTCAGTGCTGGGCGAATGGGAATCCCGATATGTCAAGACGAGTAGGTTATATGGTGGAAGTTCCTTATGCCTACCCTACCTTTACGGTTAGGGAAAACTTGAGTTTAGTAGCCAGATTGCGAGGATTATCGGTTCCGAAGGCAGTTAACGAAATTATGGAGCAATTGAATTTGACCCAATATGCAGATAGTAAGGCAAGAGATTTGTCACTTGGAAACGCGCAGAAACTTGGATTGGCCAAAGCATTAATTCATAAACCGGACGTCCTGATTCTTGATGAGCCAACCAATGCGCTTGATCCAGCCGGAATTGTCGAGATAAGGGAGCTGCTGAAAGCCCTAGCGTCTCAACAAGGGGTTACCGTGTTTATATCGAGCCATATCCTTGAGGAAATATCCAAAATGGCTTCTCGAATCGGCATTATTCACAAAGGCGTATTGCTTGAAGAACTGACAACAAAAGACTTTGAAACCATCCGCCGAAAGCAGTTGATAATCGGAACAAAGGATGATCGAAAGGCTCAAGCTATTCTTACAGAGTCCGGGTATGCGGTACATTCGACTTCGAACGGCTTTGCGCTACCGGACGAACATGCCGTTAAACATCCCGAACATATTGCGAGATTGCTTGCTCATCATGAAATACCGCTTACCTTGCTTAACATTGAAGAAGAGAATTTGGAGCATTATTTTCTCAATGTAATCGGAGCCGAGGAGGAAAAACGTATTGAGACCATTGTTGACAGCCTGTAGTGTTGAAGTTTACAAATTGCGTCGTTCCTATGTTTTATGGGGCACGCTTCTGTTTATATTGTTTGTGATCACGTTGTTCTTAGGACAGCCCAATTGGCATTCCTTTTTTGAACGGACTGCGTTTTTGTACGCATCTGTGTTTGGACTGCTGGGGTTTGGATTGGTAACAAGTTGGACATTCGGCCGAGAGTATTCCGATCGAACGCTTAAGGATTTGCTCGTTTTACCTGTATCACGTGGTAAAATTGCGATTGCCAAATATGTCGCAATTATATTCTGGTGTTTTGTAATGATGTTGATCAGCTTGGTTTATGCCTTAATACTTGGTTTTGCACTCAGACTTCCTGGCTTTTCGTTTGCGATTGTACAACATTATTTGTTCTTAATACTTACTATTGGTGCTCTCCACCTATTATTAAGTGCACCTCTTGCCCTATTGGCCTGTATATCGCGAGGTTATCTGGTACCGATCGGTTTTGCATTTACAACTTTAATGTTAGCATTGGTGTTCGGTCCTACCGCCATTGGAGCCTATCTGCCATGGTCTGTCCCTGCTTTGCATTTGCAGGAAAGCGGAGTATCTTTATTTCCGTTGCTGGCTACTAGTTACTTACTGGTTTTCTTAATCGGACTCCTAGGTCTCATTGGAACGGTTACATGGTTACAAAACAGAGAGCAGTGATTACCAGTCTCTTATTCTTCATGGAAAGTACAACCTTCAACATGTATCTGAGCTCTGTAGCATAGGAAGGCTCAACCATATCGTCTACAGGCCCTCCCTCCATTATCTTCAGCGCCAGCATTTGATCAGCTAAAAGGATATTGAAACAGCGGCATGGTAGGACACAAAATCCCACCATGCCGCTGTACGTTCCACGTTCGTATATTAATACGTCATCTCTGCATTACAGAGAAGTTAATGAACAATGAGAACTGGACAAATTGCCAGCTGGGAAACCTTGTGGCTGACACTTCCAAGCATGATTTCTTTTATACCGCTTAGCCCGCGGCTTCCAATAATAATGAGTTGCTGCTCAGTATCCCTTGCATATTTTAATATTTCATGTGCAGGGTTTCCCTTAAGATGAACTGTTTTCGGGTTAATCCCCTCAGATTCTAATTTGGATTTGGCTTGTTGTAATTGTTCCAAACTCGCTTTCTCCATTTCGTTCAATATTTCTTCCAGGAAATTCTCTGGTACATATGTCATGCCATTCGAAACATATTCCTGGCTGACATGAATCAAGGTAACTTGAGTTGATTTGTTTCGGGCTATTTCAACGGTTGCATCAAGGATTTTGTTCGTTATTTCATCTTCATCAATGGCCACCATAATGTTCTCAAACATTTTTATCTTCCTTTCCATGCAGCACATAGCTATACCGATTACCTACAAAACGGTTTCTTGCTGCTCCAATCCCAACTAAAAAGAGTAAGACTGAAGCACCAAGTAGAATGAAAAGTGGCAGTTTCCAGCTATTTGTCGCATCATGCAGATATCCTATAAGGGCCGGACCGACTGCGGCAAGAAGATATCCGATTGATTGCGCCATGCCTGACAGTTCGGCAGCTTGATGGGCATTTTCAGTACGTAATCCAAAAAACATCATGGACAAACTAAAGGCGAAGCCTCCCCCAATGCCGAGGATTATAATCCATAACAATATGATATCGGAACTACCGTAAAGAAGTCCGAGCGTTCCCGTCAAAAGCAAAGTGGTTGTGATGCCCACTAACAAACGTTGGCTAGACATTCGCCCAGCAATAACGGGAACAAGAAAGGTAAATGGAAGCATGGCTAACTGCACGATCGAGAGGTACCATCCGGATTGGTTGGAGTCAATTCCTTGTTGCTTTAAAATTTCGGGCAACCATGCGATCAACACATAGAACACCATAGATTGAATACCCATAAACAAGGTTACTTGCCAGGCAAGAGGGGATCGCCATACATTGACATCGTTACTGTCCTTCTGTTGGCTCGTCGTGGCTGTTTGCCTCGTTTGATTTCTTAATTGGGGTAACCAACAAAGGATCGATACGAAGCTTAGAATCCCCCATATTCCCAATGCTCCCTGCCATTTTAGACCTGCGTTCACGGCTAGCGGTACACTTATTCCTGATGCGATTGCTCCACATAAACTCATTGAAATGGAGTAAAGACCTGTCACGGAACCTATTTTATTTGGGAAATCCCTTTTGATAATACTAGGCAATAATACATTACATACGGCAATTGCGAACCCGAGAATTGCAGTTCCTAGATACAGGTTAGCTGCGCCAGATAAAGAACGTATTACAATCCCAACCGTCAGAAATATGAGTGCAATCAAAATGATGCGTTCAACACCATACATTCGTCCTAATTTGGGTACTAGAGGCGATAATAAAGCAAAGGCAAGCAAGGGCAGCGTTGTTATGAGGCCGGCTAATGTATTTGAAATTTGAACGTCATCCCTTATGAGACTCACTAAAGGCCCGACTGAGGTTAAGGGAGTACGTAAATTAGCTGCAATCACTATAATGCCGAGAATGATAAATCCTATAGAGGATGGAATGGCTTTTTTATTTTGTTGGTTCGGCATTCTTCAATTCTCCCTTCTGAATTTATACGTATAGTTTGTTTCCTGCTGATTAAAAAAAGACGCAATAACATCCGCGCGGACAATAAAAGTATATTATAATATATTATTATTTACAATAATTATTATTTAATATATTTTTGGTTGTTTGGAAACAAAAATACAACTCCGATTTCCCGTCATGGAATTCGGAGTTGTATGATAAGTCAAATTATGATCTTTAGAAACCATACTTTAAAGAGATATGGAGCACTGTCTCGCTATTCGTATGATTGGTATAAGCGTGAGGACAATCTGCACGAAAACTGATCGTATCATATTGATTCAATGTGTGAATCTCTTCGTTGACTTGAATTTCAATGGAACCCGTCATTACTGTTGCAATTTCAGTTGTATTAACATGATGACCTTCAGGGTGATACGAGCTATTTGGCTGTAAGTAAGCCCGACACATTTCAATACCGTTGCTTTTAAAGACGGGTTCAATGATCCAATTTTTTTGATCATTAGAAAATCGCAGTCCTTCGCCCGCTCGATACAAACTCACAGGGTCTTCTGATTTGAACAAAGCCAAGAGCGGCATAGATATGCCTTTTGATATTTTCCAAATAATCGCCAACGTTGGATTGGTCTCGCCGCGTTCGATATTCCCCAGTGTAAGTTTGCTTACGCCCGTTAATTCCGCCAAGTCATCCAAGCTCATATTTTTTTCTTTTCTGTACTTTTTCAAGGCACCACCCAATTGTAATACCATTTGTTTTGATTCATTGACTTCATCCATTAAATATTCACCTCAACCGTAAACTATTATAGCTAGTATATTGTTTATCTGAATGCTTTTCCAGACGATAAGTATTTGTTCCGCAACTGTCTTCTGCTAATAATTGTGTTTGGAAAGCCTCCCTCCTCAATATTTAGATATAATGTATATACTTCCAAGTATTTGAGATTTACAACATTTTATTTATAAAGTTATTTTGAAAGACAAGCGATCAATCCATCGTAGGAAACCAAGGCAATATTCAACGGGTGGCGAAGGCCACCCGTTGGCTACAGAATAACTATTTACAGCCATTAAAAATTGCCAATTTGGCTAAAATGGTTCATCTAAGTGAATGGGGTCGTGAGCTGAACCTAACAATAAAAAGTATCAGCAAGGAAGCAGGCCAGCTCCCACTTCGTCAGGCTCAGTCCCTTCGTAGCAGCTTGTTTTAATCACGAATGCCGTTCAACATGATTTAAAGGCTGTATTTTGAGGTCGAAGTTAACATTAATTTTCATACTTCCCCAATATTTCAACCATTGCTCTTCCGTTAATTCTTTAGAAAACGGCTTGAGCGAATGTGTTCCAACTTCTAAGGGATCCACTTTCAACTGTTGCATGCTTTTTAATAATACTGACGTTTTTTCCTCAAGGTATACTTCAATCTCATGAATGAAATGTTCCAATTGTTCCTCGCTTTGAATATTCTTTTCTCCCTGGTATTCCTCAATTCTTCCTTTCAGGCCCACATGTAAAGTCAAGGATGAATAGTCACTCGATAGCTTCATGCGAATTTTGGATCGAATTCGTCCTAAACTGATCGATAACTTTGGAATAGCCAAGACTTTTAAGAAATGATCGTTATCCAGAAGTTGAAAAATCTCATCGCTTATGTCTTGAGTGACCATTGCTTCTTTGTCATTTCGGAACAAGGCTGTTCCTACGTAATTGAAATTGTTCTTATCCGCATGAAAAACGGGCAGAATCGGATCCTTAAGCGGAGAATATAACTTCTTCATAAATTGATGAATATTGACAATGCTCATCTCACCTTGGTTATGCTTCTCGTAATGTTTTAACATCCGATAAAGGAAATAATCTTGGTTTTCTTGCTTCGTCAATTGATTTTTTATGTATTCATCAAAATCACCTCTTACAATCACTAAATAGACACGCATTGAAATATCGGGATCAACCAATATCGTATTGATCAGCTTTTCAATGCCTTCTTTTTTTGCCAGTTCCTCATTGATTAATATTATTCTCAGCTGTCCCTGTTTCAGTTCCCGATAATAAATTAAATTAAACTCCTTGCCTCCCTGCTTTATCAGATCAACTTCCTTGGAGAGAAATCGTTTTTCTTCTTTGATGAGTGGGGGTACTAAAGTGCTGATTTTAAACTTTCCCTCCGTCCCCTTGTCAACCGACCAGAAAACTACAGGAGCAATCTCTTCGATCAGATTGTTTTCGACATATGGAGCAGTGCAGCCGGTTATGCACATAAAGGTTACAATCGCCAATAAACCATAATACTTGTAGGGTATCATGCCTGCATACTCTCCTTTCGTTTAACCACAGTGAAAAGGATCGTAGGAACAAGCAAATAAATCAAAGCGCCCAGCCAGATTTGAAGGTTCAGTAACATCGTTTGACCCGGAACCGTTTGCCATAACCATCGATCCATGATGATGATACTTATCAAAATGACGAACCAACTCGACAACAATCCGGTTAGCGTTGTACTTGAATTCATTTTTTTCATAAAAACTCTTGCAGCTCCATAAAAACACAACAAAAGAATTGAAATGTCAAATACATAATTAAACATATGGAAAGAGATTAGAATGTACTCGATTCGTTCTAAAGCGCTCGTTTGAAGATAGCTTCCCATATATGCAACCGGAAAGTTGATCCTGCTTAAGAAGTTGGAACCGTAAAACAATACGGAAGCTATGAACAATAATGAATATTCCAAAATCGTCAGCATGTTGCCCATGACAAGATATTTGGTTATTTTTGTGTTGGAGCTTAACCATGGAACCATAAAGGCCAAATACACTGGACCGGAAAATGCCGACCATAAAAACAGCAAACCCTGCCATGATTGCCCTGACCATTCGGTGGGGATTAGAGGATACAAATCGCGGTAATTTGAAATCGACGAAAAGAAAAAAGGAATAAACATGATTAAGATCCACGCCCCGCATAGAAAGGCGATTACGACAAAACGCAATGTTTTTTCCATGCCATGTGAAGCCACAAATAAACTGATCGATAGAATAACGAGGATCAGCCACGTTTTATTCATTGATGGATAAATAAAACTATGGAGCATTTCAGCGTAACCCAGAGTGATGATTGAAATTTTCAACAGGATTATCAAAAAACCAAGTATCGCGAAAATTTGAACCGTCCGTTTCCCAAAAAGCTGTACAAATCCTTGATAGCCTTTTGCTGCATAACTGGAAGCAAACCATCTGGACAGCATCATCAAATTAAGTTGAGATAGCAGCCCCAAGGCGACAATTCCCCAAACCATATAGGAGTGAACCAAATAAACGGGCATGATTAGAATAAAATAATGCATTTGCGTTCGATTAACCAATAAAAGGAAATGGATGCCGCCAAGGGTGGAGGTTTGCTTGAATAAGGATAGAGTCTTCATTTCTTCATCTTCTCCTGTCGCCATTTCTGTAATGGTTTTAGATTACTCGGACGCGTTTTCATCCAAATCAAAGGCCCGCGAATAAAGAGGTCAATCCAATCTTTCCCATAAAAAGGAGAAAGGGGTGCTAAATAAGGTTGATCTAATGATGTTAATGCATGGATATGCGCAAGAATTCCGATCAGCCCGACCACGATTCCGGGCAAACCAAGAACTGATGCAAGGACAAGAAGAAAAACTTGCAACAGAACCATGGATTTTGTCATTTGATAGTTGGGGACTAAAAAGAAAGCAATAGCGGATATGCCCATCAGAACAATAAGCACTTTACTTGCAAAGCCTGCTTCTACAGCTGCTTGTCCTATAACAATACCGCCGATAACACCTAAAGTTTGACTTGTTTTGGTCGGCATTCGCAAACTGGCTTCTTTGATGATTTCCAGCGTTACGATCATGAAAAGTCCTTCCACAAACGGAGTAAAAGGCAATTTGCTTCTCGATTCCAATAATACGAAGAGAATCGGTAGCGGAACCATTTGGTAATGAAACGTCGTTAATGCTACATAAAAAGGAATCATCGTCAAAGAAATAATAAAACTTCCATACCTCATTAAACGTAAAAAACTGGCTACCGGCCAACGAAGGAAGTAGTCTTCTGGCGATTGGAATAGATGAAATAATGTAATGGGAGCAATTAAAGCAAACGGTGAATTGGAGACTAATAAAGTCAGCTTACCCTCACCTAAGGCATAGGCACAGGCATCTGGGCGATCCGTTTGTAGAAACTGCGGAAAGACCGTATGGTTATGATCTTCAATAAAAGCTGCAAGCTGTGCGGAATCTAAAAACTGATCGAAATCCACACTTTCAATTTTCTTTCTTGCAATGGAAACAAATTCCGGATTAATGATTCCGTCTATGTACATTAACACAACTTTCGTTTTACTGAGTGATCCGATAGTGAAGCTTTCTGTTTTTAATGTCGTTATAGGCAAACGTCTGCGCAACATTGTAATGTTTTTATCGATTTGCTCGCTGAAACTGTCTTTCGCTCCATATATGACCGTTTCCGTTTGGGAAGGTTCAACTGCCCGACCAAGAGGATTTTCCAATTGAACGCCTAACCATTGATCGTTGACGGAATCGTAGAGAAGAATAAATCCTTGCATTATTTTTTGCCCAGCATCTTCGATCGATTTAACTTCCGAAACTTCGGAATTGATTATGCATGAAGAAAGCGAATTTCCGGCAGCTCGATGAAGTGGCTGAATAATCGCCTCGTTCAAACGCTCTGGATCAATTAACGTTTTTATAAATAAAAGATAGACTGAAGCACCGGTACCCATTCTGTGTTCAACTACTTCGGCATCATCCATATGGTTTAATTTCTGTTTTAATTCATCAAGCCATATGGACATGGACTCTTGAGGATTTTCCATCTGAGGTTCGTGTTTTTCAACCATGGTCTTCTCCTCCTGTATTCTAATTAATCAATATGATCATATGCTTAGTATGTTGTCCTGTAATCGAAAAATCATACGACTGGCCCTGGATCGGAAGCTTGGTAGCGAATTGTTTTGGGAAAAATGAACAAAAAAACCAACGCGACCGACAACATGTCGGTACGCATTTGTTAGTTTAAATGAAAGAATTATCCATAAGCCTCAATGTCTTATTTATTGCTGATGCTGAACTGATGTTCATGTCCATCCGCTTACATTACATTGTCCATAACCATTATTTACCACCTAAACCATTGTGTCATCAGATTTAAGACCAACGGTATGACGACGACTGCCGTTATGGTATATTACGGAACCGTTTCGCCTCTAACATCGCTTCCATCCGTGAATTATAATCCATATCTTCCCTTCTCCAGTTATTGAGGAAAAGGGTCACCTCTTCCGGTAAGCAACCTTATGAAAAGCTTGGATATAACGAAATAGTTCCTCACCCTTATCAGACACATGCGTGTTTTCATCCAGTGGCAAAATCATTGCCTGATACGGTTCAGGTACCATACTATATTGATGAACATAGGAGGTTAGGACAAATCCGTTGTGTTGCCAAAACTGAATGCGTTGCTGATGAGCCTCTGTTGTCCCGGACTCCGCCTCGATGATTATCCCTTTGACTCCATGTTCCCTTATGGCCCAAGCTCTGAGTTGCTTCAGCATCCAGGTTCCGATACCCGACCCACGCAGCTTCTGTTCAATCGTAAGGTAATCGATGATCAGGATGCGGTCTGCACCATTCCCCACCAGTCCAGTAACTGCCATCGCCACCACTTCTCCATGATGCACGCCCGTATGTAAATAACCAATCCCCCGATGCAGCATACTGCGAAGAATCGCTTTTGTCTTGGCGCCCCTTGGAAAAGCCTCATGATAGATCCGCTCCATCCGGTCCCACAATGCTTCATCCCACGCCTCTATAGTCATAAACTCTATTTCCAGCACTTTTTTCACCCCCAGTTTTTATCAAAACCAATCTTGCAATTGTTTCGTCCAAATCCCAAGTTCCAAGTTATAATTAACGGATGCTGCACCAACAAAAAAGCAATGAGGTTTGCAAAAAAATGTACCGGTGTCACATTAAGCTTTCCTCTCTTAGAATCCAGTAAAATCCCCTTTAATATACTAACCGTGTTAGATTAAGATCAGTCTACGAAGAAAGCGGCTCTATACGCTCCCTCTCATATTAATATTGTACTCCAAAATGGTTTGGAGCATATTCATTTCCAAATCTGTTGTATAGGGCTGAAACATAAGTATATCAATAGATCATGTACTGAGAAAAATACAGACAGTGTCATCGTCATAGTCCAGATGGGAAGCAGGTACTTATATTCAGCACAAAAAAGAGCAAGCCATCTTTTGGATGACCTGCTCTTTTTCTTCATGTAAAGCCTCCTCTTCATGACATTGCCAATGAGGGGGCTGCAAGTGATTAGTATTGGTTCGATTGTCCGCCATCAATAGGAATAACAGCACCATTAATAAATTCGGATTCACCGGATAGCAGGAAGGCAACAAGACGGCCTACTTCTTCAGGTTTACCAAAACGTCTCTTAGGGTTTATGCTAACAAATTCTTTGCCGGCTTCTTCCCATCCTTCTTCGCCACCGATTTGTTTAAGGGAACCGACAACCATCGCAGTCATAATCGCTCCTGGAGCAATAGCGTTGATGCTCAGGTTATATTGTCCGTACTCGATTGCTGCATTTTTCGTCATACCCGATACAGCGTGTTTACTTGCGACATACGCCGCCTGATTCAGAACTCCGCGAATCCCGCCAACAGAGGCAACATTGACAACGGAACCGGATTGTTGCTCTTTCATCACGGGAAGAACGTATTTCATGCCATAAAAGACACCTTTAAGGTTAATGTCAATAACTTTGTCAAACACTTTACTGTCATATTCGGCTGTAGGAGCCTGAGTACCTTCGATACCCGCATTGTTGTAGAAGCCATCGATGCGACCAAACTTTTGAACTGTATCATCCACATATTTTTGAACAGCTTGCTCATCAGATACATCAGCAGTAAGCAGAAGAACTTCTGCCTCAGGTGCAACTTCCAGAATTAATTTCTTGGTCTCTTCAAGTGAAGGTTGATTAAGGTCAACGAGAGAAAGCTTGGCACCCTCTTTTGCGATTTCAAGTGCCGCTGCTTGCCCAAGACCTGAGCCTGCTCCTGTAATTAAAACAACTTTTGATTCAAAACGTTTACTCATGATCCGTACTCCTTTATTAAGTGAATTAACGAAATATTCGTCTATTTTAGATGAGAATCGAATTCTCAATTAAAAACCTTACATTGGAAATAATAAATCACAAAAAATTCACTTGCAATAATCAAACACATCCAAAGTGTCCGCTAAACAACGTTTTATACTCATATGTTCACCCAAGTAAGCAAAAATAAATATTTGTAATCGATTATGTTGAAACTGTCATTCTCATGTGATAGCTATCCATTCAAAAAAATCACTCAGGACAATTCCTGAGTGACTTTCGACTATTCTGGCAACCACAATGCAAGGACTTCGGAAGGAGTCCAAGTATATATTGATGTGTGAGCTTGACGGCAAATATAGATGACCTCTTTGTAAAGAACACGATCCCCGATGCGGTATGACGTATTCTCAGCCCAAGCCTTTGGTACATCCGGTTCTATAACTGGAGGAGATGACTCAAGTGTAGTAACAGTAATCACGTTACTCGCTTCAGATACATTCCCAGCAGAATCCTTGGCTTTGATTGAAAATGTATACGTCGAGCTTGACTTCAGACCAGTAACCTCATAACTTGTCACGGTTCCATTTACAGTAGCGATCCGATCTGATCCTTGGTAAATGTCGTAGCTGCTAACGGCCACATTATCCGTTGAACTGGACCACATCAGACTTACCGAGGCTGCACTCACGGTATGTGCGTGAAGATGACTTGGAGCCGTTGGAGCTGAAGTGTCAGGTATGTTTGCAGAAGTTGTCTGCACCGTAATCTCCGCACTGAGAGGTGATTCATTTACCTGCGGCATCAATCGCTTTTAACGCATAGGTATAAGTTGTTCCTTGACTTAATCCATTTACATCATAAGATACAGATGTTCCTGGAATAGTCGCAATCTTGTGTCCATTTTGATAAAGTTCATAACTCATTACACTTACATTATCAGTCGAAGGATGCCAGCTAAGTGTAAGTGATTTTGTCGTAATGTTGCTTGCTGTAAGATCTGTTGGAGCTGTTGGCGCTGTTTCATCGGTGTTTGATCCATTTCCACTACCCGATTTCGTTAAATTTACGTCAAGCGCTTGATAAAAGGCATTACCAGTATCAGCGATTTCCCAAACGCCGAGAATAACATGATAACCGGTACGGTCTGCTGGTATATCACATTGATGTGAGACCGATTTCTCTGGCATTTTCCCGCCATCACTGTAGCTACAGAACAGTTCTAAATCCTTACGCTCAATCGGAGCATTAGGGTTCCAGTCTTTTTTGGTTATGTAATATTTCCACTCTTTTGTTGCATGTGCCGCAGTCAATTTCCAGGTAAATGTTTGGCTTCCTGTTTGCATGTCCAGCTTTGTCCAACGTTCTGCCGATTGAGTATATAACTCCGGAAAAATACCTCCACCTGTAATTTCCCCATCGGATGGGCCTCCCACCGGAAAGTTCCCTTTTGCTTCCACACTCTGTGGTTCATATTGGACCTGACCGCAGTTACTATTGAGATTCTGTTGGCACAAGTATGCACGACTGGCTGGTGACTCTAGGTAACCGTGAGCTGAGATGACATTTGCATACACCAGCAAAAACAATATACCCGTTGCAAATACCAGGATCGTTTTCGGTATCAAGGATATTTTCCTAACACCTGAGATCGAGAGATAAGTTGACATAATAATCCTCCTGTAAAGTCTAATGATGTGAACAAGAAAATTTTATAAAATTTTACATGGAGTCAGTAAGAGAACAAAGTTCTAATTTCTTTTGGATAAAAAACCCTTGTATTGATATTTGTTTTGTTGAAAAACAGGAGAAAAGTCGTATTAGCTCTTGGTTTGAACATGTGATAATTGAACCGATTAATGAGATTTGTTTCTGCTCATAAAACAATTCACGATTACTCCAAAGGATTGTCAGAATAGAGAGAGATTCCATATTCATTTTGACAAAAAAACCGCACCTCCGATCTGTTAGATGTTGTCTAACAATTGGGGTGCAGTTCACACATTGGTCAGCTGCTTTCTTATTTGTATTCAGTTCACGTTCTCGTCGTCTAACTTATGCAATAGGAGTACCGTTAGGGATTTCAGTATCAGGCTTCAATAGTATTACATCTCCTTTTTCCGGAACTCCACCCAAAACTAATACCTCCGATTTGAATCCAGCAATGCGCCGAGGAGGAAAATTGACGATTCCAACAATTTGTCTTCCTATGATGTCCTCAGCGTTGTAACGCTTCGTTATTTGTGCACTTGAGGATTTCATCCCGATCTCCGGTCCAAAATCAATCTTAAGCTTAATCGCTGGGATCTTTGCTTCTTCAAAAAACTCCGCTTCCTTAATCGTTCCGACACGAATATCTAGTGCTGCAAAATCATCGATCGATGCCAATGTTTGACCTCCCTAGTGTTGTAGGTTTAATGCGCTGGACGAAACGGTCTCAGGAGTCGAATCCCTTCCTCAATGGATCCCTCCATCAGTTCTAAGAGCTGGGGCACCAGTTCCTGCATGCGCGGGGCGCTCAGGTGCCGATCGAGGGCTTCCCGGTTTTCCCAGCGTTCGTAGATGATGAATGTACCAGGCTGGCCTTCTACCTCGTGAGCCTCATAGTCAATGTTACCCTGGTCGTTGCGTGACGGGGTGACAGCTGCAGTCATAAACGCCTTCATTTCTGCTTCTCTCCCTGTCTTGGCTCTAGCCTCCCATAGTACAGTTACGTAACGGTTATTTGTATCGTTCATGCTAATTCCTCCTAATTTATAAATAGAATAGTCACTGCATACCCAGAACGGGATAACGCTAGCCTCATCATTAGACCACCTAAAGATCCACCTACAACAATGGCATGTTCAAACGGTTGTTGTGACATCAGTCATACTCCCGTTACTGCAGCTTCATCTGGCTGCGGAGCATCCGATCGAGAAGTTTATCCGGGAGAATACGAACCAGTCGGGTCAGCAGTGCCGAATCTCGGCCAGCCGTATAGCGGGTGCGCGGATTACTTGCGTGGATGGCTCGTGAAACCACTTCTGCCACTTTCTTAGGAGGAATACCGCTCGTTGCCCACAATTCAGCCTGCGCCTTCACGGCGTCAAAAAGACGATCATGGCGTCTGTGCTGATCGGGCGTCATCAACTTGGACAGCCGATCGGCTGTCGTAACTCCTTTCTCCGACAGGCTGGTGCTGACACCGCCCGGAGTAATCATGATAACTTTGAGTCCGAACGAGGACATCTCTCTGCGGAGGCTGTCATTGATCGCTTCCATCGCGTACTTTGCAGCTGAATAAATTCCGAAACCGGGCATGGAGATTTTGCCGCCAACGGATCCGATATTAACTACGCGTCCGCCGCTCTTCAGCAAGGCAGGAGTAAGCGCCTGAATAACCGCAACCTGCCCAATCACGCTGACTTCGATCTGACGACGAAATTCATCCAGCGGAACCATCTCAAGAGGTGCATTAACGGCAATGCCGGCATTGTTGACCACGGCGCGCAGCGGGCGTCCAAGTGGATCTTGCTCCACTCGTTCGGCCAGCGCCCTTAGTGTGTCGATAGCGGTAATATCGAGAATCACCGGTTCGATATTGTTTTGTTTGATTTTGTCGGCATCTTCCTGACGGCGAACCCCGGCTAAAACGTGAAATCCTTCAGCGGCGAGCTGCTCCGCGGTAGCCCTGCCGATTCCACTTGAAGTACCTGTGACGACAACCATGTCTTGAGTTTTATATGGCATTGTAAACCTCCCGAGTTTGTTAAGTTATGAATCACTATATAGCACTGTTATACGGTCATTATAGCACCGCTATATTGAACTGTCTATAGCAGTGCTATATATTTTTTTATATTGTATTCCTCCTGCTGCCTGAACATCATTAATGACAAGCGCAGCGTGATATACATCGACGCTCACGTCGTACCGTAGCGTGAGGAATGAGCTCATCGAACCCCTTTGAAAATAAAAAAGATCGCCATCCTGCTTGGATAGGCGATCTCTCTTATGTGTTACCATTTGTGGTTCTTCATCTGTACCATGAAACAAAACAAAGCCCACATAGGGGCTTTGTCTGGAGTCTCCAGCTCTTTTATCGATCCCTCATTTTGAAGCAGAATCCGGCATTGGGATCAAGATAATCTGCATCACGCTTTCTCGAATGAGATCAACGACGTCGGGCTGGGGTGGGGGTGCCTTACGAATTTGGGACGTCACATACAGCCAAGAGGCCGTATTGGCAGAAGCCCAGACCAGATCTGCCGCAGCCTCGGCTGAAACAGCTAATTTTCCTGCGGCAGCAACTCTTTGAACATTTTGCACAAGTGCTTGGTACGACTGATCTGCCGCCTCGATATGGGCGCCCTCAAGCAGCCGTCCCATCATTGCCGCATATATCCGAGGACGGGCTGCCGCGAAGCGGACATAGTCATCCCACCCCTGACGAAGCGCCATCTCTGGAATAGGGGACTCCACTGCGGCAATTTTGCTTTCGAATAACTGTTTGAACGCTTCCACTATAGCTGCACTCAGGAGTCCATCGGCGTTACCGAAATGATGGTAGAGTGTAGGAGCCGTAACCTTCGCGATCGAAGTGACGGCTCGTGTCGAAAATTGGGCTCCGCCCTCTTCTTCCAGTACCTTAAGAGCAGCTGCTAATATTTTGTCATATGTGTTCATAATCACTATTATAGCAGTGCTATATACGTATGTCCATGACAATGCTGTACCGTATGACCATGATCATCCTGTTTGAGATCACAACATGGTGAAACCCTGCCTCTTTTCGTTTTAATCGGTTCTATTTATCCAAAAGTAGGTGCAGGTAATTCATCAATTTTCAAACGCAGTAAACTATACGGTTTTTTTCGCAAGTCTTTGCCATAATGAAATCTTGCCTGTCTATGTAATTGGTTCACAATTACATATAAGTATTGATCCGGACCAATAGAAAACGTATCTGGCCATAAAATTCGGGGATCATGGGCGATGGTTTCCATAATTCCATTCGGCAATATCTTACGAATACTATCGTTTTCATAATCTCCAGCATACACGTTTCCTTTTGCGTCCGTGATCATCCCATCCGATGCGCCCTTCTCTCCCCAATAGTGCACAAGATCACTTAATTTGAAATCCGGTATCGTTCTGTCTCTTAATGATTCTGTTGAGATCGAGTATAACTGGCGACTGGTTAATGGACAATAGAATAACGTTTTTCCATCAGGGGAAATGGCTATACCATCAGAGGCCAACCGAAAGGGAGATGTCGAACCATCTGGGTTTCGATTCATCAGAATTTTACCTTCCACTTTCGGTACAAAATACGGATCGGGTGAGGTTGAGCTTGCTCCATGCAACCGTCTATAGGCATTTCCGTTTTCTAAATTTACGACAATAATAGCCCCTGGACCATTGGAAGAAGAATCCGTTATATAGGCGTAACCTGCGTTACCTACACGAAAGTCAAATCGGACATCATTCAGATAGGTTGTCGGCAGGACCACATCATCTGCAAATGTATATACTTTTGTTATTGTATTTGTTTCTAAATCTACCGCGACTAGTTTTGCCCCCCCTATAATGGGTTCAGAAAAATTTGGTGCAGCCGTGTCCAGTACCCACAGGGTTCCCCTTCCATCTGCAACAACACTTTGCACACTGATGAAGGACATTGCAAGATTCAATGGGTTGATCAGATTCGTTTCTGCATTAGGATAAGGCTGCAGCTGACCCTCAACAATTTCCGCTACCGTAAATTTAACGTCATCTCCCCATTTCGGAAAGCAAATAAAGATACGCCCGGTTTCGGATACACTTACGCCTGTAGGCATAGCCCCGTAAAAGGAATGAACGAGTTCTAACTTACCAAAATATTCTTCCATGGGTAACATAGGCTGTATGATGTCCTCCTCAAACATAGTTGGATAGATATTACCTATAATTATGTTCAAGACGTTTTCTAATGCCTGACCCTTAATCATTCTTTTTCATCCGTAATTTTGAAATGGTCTGAACCATCTAAAATACAAAAAACTTCGGCGTAAGCCGAAGCATGTTGACCGTAACTATATATGTTCTAGGAAAATTGCTTCCTCCGATCGTCAACGCAGGGTAAATCCCCATGCAGAGAGTATCGGAGAAAAACTCGGAAAAGAAGGAAAATCTCTGCCAATATTATCAGTACTAGGACCGTTTTATTGTTGGTCCGGCAGACGTAATGCATTTGCGGAAGTTTGCGCTTGATCTAAAAATTCATCTGCTCGGGTCAATTGCTGCCGGGCTTTTTCCAACGCTTGTGAATTGGTTGCATTAGATTCATTTAACGAGCTTATTGCCTGATTTAGAGCCGTCTGCACCTCAGAAACTGCATTAGATGCATGCTGCTCCAGTGTATTTCCACTCGAGTTAAGGGCACCTTCTGCCGGTTTTCTTGCATTTTCGGTGGCTAGATCAATTTTGTTTTTATTGGGCACAGTGAGTCCTCCTCCCTATTTCAAAATCATTTAAAACAGAAATAAGTATCGGATTAAGATTTTGATTATATTCCTGCAATGGTATGGGAATATTCGGATCTTCCTCTTCCGCAATCCATTTTAGTATAAGTTCCGATTCGTTGGAAAATCTAACGTTAATGAAAAAGGAGGTGATCATTTCTCCATGAACAACCCAACACTAGCGCCGCACGAATCGATGGAACTGCATGAAGCTTTAAACTTTAAAACGCTATGCATCGCTAAGTCAAAACTGATGCAAGGCCTCGTCTTTGACCAAGAGCTAAAAGCTTTAATGCAAAAAGACGTCACTCAGTCCATACAACAGATCGCCGAGCTGCAAGCCATTTACGCGAGAGCTCCTTTCCAAGCGCCTGTTCCGAGTAGTCCGACACCTATAACACATTAAGGGGAGCTCAAATGAATACCGATTATTTAGACCCGATTAACTCATTAAATATGCCGGAAATGGCAGATATGACTTTTGCCATGGACTTCCTTATTCGTGCCAAGGAAGGTGTGCGTAATTTGTCCATCGCTCTGACGGAAACGGCTTCACCAGATGTAAGAGCCCTTCTGCACACTCAGCTTAAACAAGGGATTGCAATGCACCAGGAAATCTCGGAGCTCATGATTCGCAAAAAGTGGTTCCATCCTTACGAGCTGAATGAACAGTACCAACTCGACCAGCTATCCGCGAATAATACGGTAATGATCGGGCAGATGAATCTGTTCCCGGGAGATACGTCGCGTAAAGGGATGTTTGATCGGACCCCAGATGAACATATTGGAGGACATAAAGCATGAAGGCGGTAACGTATCAAGGGGTTAAAAATGTCGTGGTCAAAGAGGTTCCGGATGCGAAGATTGAGAAACCGGACGATATGATCGTAAAGATCACCAGTACTGCCATTTGCGGTTCTGACCTTCATCTTATTCACGGGATGATCCCTAACCTTCAGGAGAACTATGTCATCGGACATGAGCCGATGGGGATCGTAGAAGAAGTAGGCCCTGGCGTGACCAACCTGAAAAAAGGCGACCGTGTAATCATCCCGTTCAACATCGCATGTGGAGAATGCTTTTATTGCAAAAATCAGCTGGAAAGCCAATGTGACAATTCCAACGAGAACGGAGATATGGGCGCATATTTCGGCTACTCGGGAACGACTGGCGGATATTCTGGCGGGCAAGCCGAGTATTTACGGGTTCCGTTTGCCAATTTCACCCACTTCAAAATTCCAGAGAGCTGCGAACAACCGGACGAAAAGCTAAGCTTGATCGCTGATGCCATGACCACGGCATTCTGGAGCGTAGATAATGCCGGCGTAAAAAATGGAGATACGGTCATCGTTCTCGGATGCGGCCCAGTTGGACTCCTGGCCCAGAAATTCTGCTGGCTGAAAGGAGCAAAGCGGGTCATAGCCGTTGACTATGTCGATTACCGCTTGCAGCATGCGAAGCGAACGAACAACGTCGAAATCGTAAACTTCGAACAAGATCAAAACATTGGCAATACGCTCAAGGAAATGACCAAAGGCGGCGCCGATGTTGTCATTGATGCAGTAGGTATGGACGGCAAGATGAGTGATCTTGAATATTTAGCCAGCGGTTTGAAACTGCAAGGCGGCACCATGAGCGCATTTATTATTGCTTCACAGGCTGTCCGCAAAGGCGGCACCATCCAAGTCACTGGGGTATACGGTGGTCGTTATAACGGCTTCCCGCTCGGTGACATCATGCAGAGAAATGTGAATATCCGTTCAGGACAAGCTCCAGTTATTCACTATATGCCGTATATGTACGAGTTGATTACCTCTGGAAAAGTGGACCCCGGCGACATTGTTACACACGTCATTCCGCTCAGCGATGCCAAGCGGGGCTATGAAGTGTTCGATACAAAAACGGACAATTGTATTAAAGTCATCTTAAAGCCTTAAATATGGATAGATACTTGGGAGGACAATTCGAATGAATTCCAAATACGCATTGCATGAGGTGCTCGAGGTACATGAAATAGCTGCATTCAAGACGGTTTGCTTGACGAAATCCCAGACCATGCAAGCTCTGGTAACCGATCCGGAACTCATGCAAATTTTGCAACAAGATGTGACATTATCACAACAGCAGCTTCAAGAGCTCAGTGAAGTGCTATCTAAAGCGACTGTATAGGAGATAAAAAAATGAACCCAATATTAGAACACATGTCAGGCCTTCATACGCTTACTGATGACGTGATCGCAATGGATTTGTTGATAAACGCCAAGAGCGGAGTCAGAAATTACGCCATGGCTGTGACCGAATGTGCCACCCCCGAAATCAAGCAAATTTTGATGAAACAGCTCGATGAAGCGATAGTCTCTCACGAAAAGATATCAAATTACATGGTACAGCAAGGCTTATACCACCCTTACCATATTCCAGAGCAAATTCAGCTTGATCTGAAAAACATTCAAACGGCGATGAACATTCCGTCCTGACACCGTTTAACCACTGCTGGAGACTTCAGAGTGCATAGTGTACTGTGTCCATAATCCAGCAATGAAACAAGGGCGGATACACTCCGCCCTTGTTTCTGCTGCGTCACGATACAAAACTTAAACAAGCGTTTCGTTTCTTTTTCTTCGCCAGTTTTTCTTTGATATTCCTCGCGATACTAACGGGTACATTCCATTTTAAAGTAACTTAATTACCTCTTCTAACTCATCCACCAATACTTTGGCAAGTTCAAAATTAGTTTCTTTTAAAGCCAATTCTATTTTCATTTCAACTGATTTTTTCTGTTGTTCAGTTTCTAAATAATCTTTATCAAAATGACTAGCATAAATCATCTGTCTAAATTCCTGCATACTCATTTGGCTAATTGTTTTATCGTCAATGATTAAAACATAATCCATACCATTTACAACAGAATAAAAATCATGAGAAATCATGAGAATTGCACCTTTATAGTCTTCAATAGCTTTCTCAAGTGCAATTTGTGAGTAAGTGTCTAGATGGCTTGTCGGTTCATCAAGAAGCAACACGCCCGCTTGACTGCCAGAAACTTTAGCCAGTTGAAGCATGTTTTTTTCTCCACCAGATAATGATTCAATCTTTTGATCAAGGATTTCTCCTTCAAATCCATAATCTGTAAGATGTGATCTAATCTCATCATACGTTTTAAACCCAGCATCTATGAAATCATGTAGTATGGAATTCGAATCTTTTAGCATTTCACCTTGAAGCTGAGATAAATAAGCCACATTCACATCATCATTAATTTCAATGGAATCCTGATTGTTTTTATAGATTTCACGGAGTAAAGTGGTTTTCCCGGTACCATTCGGACCGATCAGGGCTACTTTGTCTGTTGATTTGATCTCGAAGTTCACATTTTCCAACAGCAGCTCGTCAAAGGAAACGCTATAATTATTGACTTTAACAACAACGGTGTCTTCGATTTCCTTATCGATACCAAAACGGATATTCGGCTGCTTAATATCGACAAATGGCTCTTTTATTCGACGCGCTTCCAATCTCTCTTGAAACTTGACTCTCGCTTTTAACGCTCTGCCTCTGGAGGCTTCCGAATTATACGTGGCGATCTCTCTGAGATTGTCGATGATATGATCGTATCTCTCAATCTCTTCAGCTTCAGCAACCGCGATTTCTTGAAGCTCGATCTTAGTCTGAAGCAGCGAGAAGTTGTACTCGATATATCGCCCGTCAAACTCTTGAATCTCCTTGTTTTCAAGGTGAATAATTTTGTTGAAACAATGATTCAATAGATAACGGTTGTGTGTAACAACCAGCAGCATGCCCTTATGGGAATTAATTAATTTTTTAAGCGAATTTAGGTTTTCAAAATCCAAAAATACATCGGGTTCATCCATAATCAATAAGTCTGGACGATGGAGCATTTCCTTCATTACTTGAATAAGTTTAAATTCCCCACCACTCACGTCGGATATATTGAGATCTTTGAGTTTCATGAGGTTGGCCAGGTTTAGCTGCTTATTAATGGTGTTTTCGAAATTGTCCCCATCCATCGATTCGAATGCATCCAAAGCCAATTGAACCTTCTCCATCAGCGAATCCATGTCAGACGTGGTGGACATCTCCGCATACAGAGCTGTGATTTCATCCTGTATCTTAATAAATTCTTCGCCGATATATTCAAATACGGTTATTTCTTTCGTTTTGTCGACTTGCGGGAACTGACTGACATACCCTATTTTGCATTCCGGGTCTATCTCTAACTTGCCCTCGAACAAATATCTTTCCGGATCTATCAGTATATCGACGAGTGTACTTTTCCCACTGCCACTTGTTCCTATAAAAGCACAATGTTGTGCCTCTTCTAACGTAAATGAAATGTTGTTATATAGTTCTTTTTGCGGAAATGAAAAGGATAAGTTATCAACTTTTATCATCGTGTTACCTTTCTTTATAACCTTAATGGTGACTATTATTAAATAAATTATTGAACACAGACTTTCAGAGTAACACTGTTTACCAACGAGTTCAATCTATTTAATGATGTTCAGGAGTTATTGCTCTTGAACTATATATTTTTTTCATTTTTGGCCCAAAGTTTCAATGCCTATTTAATGGTATTTTTGCATATTTATTAGGAATGAAAAAAGAAGCACATCTACAAGACATGCTTCCTCTTTGGCCATCTTGACTATTTGCCTCGGTGCTTCTTCTTAGCCTTTTGAACTCTTAGTTGGTATTTTCTCTCATTCTCTTCGAGAATTTGTTGACGATTATGCACTTTTCGTTGGAGTTTCCTAGACTCTAGGTCCAGCTTTATTGCCTCCTGAGCATGACTAGTTAAACCTCTTTGGGCAATCTCCTTAGACGCCTGGCGAGCCAATCTTTTCGGATTTACTCGAGTGTTTTTGCTTCGTTTAGCATTCGTCTCTACCGTAGTAAGGCTCATTACTTTCATCATTTTCTCACTTACGAACTCTAAAACCTCTGAATCCTTCGGTTCGTTACCAAAGATATGACGACAAGCTCTTAGACGTCCCTGCTCTTCCTGCTCAATCACTCCGATCCAGAACTTACAACTTTCATCAAACAATACGGTAAGTTTCACAACTTACTCCCCCTCTGTTTATACTGGAGTGATGGACATCCCGAGGGGGGAAGGTCACTGACACAAGGAATATCCTTATGCGACCGGACTACCAACCGATCTGTGTTTTTACACTCTATAAGGTTATATCACACTTTTTACAATTGTTAAACTGCTCCACTAACCCGCCTGTTTGTTTAAAGAAATGACGTGAAAAATTACGATTAGATATTCGCCTAAATCATGAAATCGTACACGCGCTTGTCCATTCCGATAATCGGTATTGGTTCATGACCTTTTCTACCATTCTAAAAACAAGATTACAAACGAAAAAATACCTGCCCTCTCGGGCAGGTATTAGAGGTGAATCGTATGAATGGCTTAGCCATATTGATTCCTAAATATTAGTCGAGAAGGCTGTAGATCTGAATGCTCTCCACCTTGGCATCCTTGATATGAAACGACATCACATCCACATAATTAGACGGCTCGTAACGGAAGTCATCCTCTTCATCTGGAGCTCCATCACCTAGCAATTTCCCCTCAGGGTAGGCGTTTTTGAGTGTATCCAGACTATCTCCTGCTTTAATGTTTCGTACTGTTGCATACTTAGGATCTGTTATCTCGATATGAAAGATGGAGTCTTGTTTCCCCTCCGGTATACTGATTGTTTTAATTTCCAGACCAGGATACGTATATACCTTTTCTGTAAAACCGATTAATGTATCCATGTTGGTTCCATCGTCGGCAGTGTACGTATGGGATTTCAGATTATCCGGTTTCCCGAGCATCTGTTCCATCTGCTCTTCATTCGCTGTGTCCGAAATCGCGATGGTGTGCTCATTATAGACAAAAGCAAGCTCCTTCAGCACCACATTGCCTTCCTTCTCCACCGAACCTTCCTTAATCGCTTCACCACTCTGTTCTTCCGAATTGTCTGAAGCAGGTGCGGTATTCGATGCTCCTTCACCTTTGGCCTGTTCGTTCTGCGTCGCCTCTGGCGACTTGGCACCACTAAACTGACAGCCCGTCATTGCAAGTGCTACCGTTAGTAAAATACTCATCAGGGTGACAGCTCCAGCTTTGTTTATCCGTTTCATCATGATCCCTCCATAAATGTGTGATTTGTTCTTATGAAGTGATTATAAAAAAAGCATTTGTTAGTCTTATAACAGAAATGTACCAATCTTGTAACGTTACCTATTTAGGCTTGGCTTGGCTTGGCTTGGGTTTAGCTGCAGGTCTACACACGAGGCAAAACAATTGTAACGGTCGTTCCTTCCCCGATCTGACTTTCCATGTCGATATATCCATTAAAGCGCTCTACAATCTCCTTGCAAATCGAGAGTCCCAGACCTGAACCGTTCGCTGTGCTTGCATTTTTTGCCCGGTAAAATCGTTCCTGCACTCTCTCCAGTTCATCGCTCGCGATCCCGATACCTTGATCACGTAACCGAATAATGATCTCGTTTGGCGTATGTTCCATCTCTAAATTAATCTGTGAGTAATTGCCTGAGTATTTGATAGCGTTGTCCACAAGGTTGGCAATCGCATGGGACATTAACATTGGATTGATGTTGGCGTAAACTCTTGTTGAATCCTCATCATCCGGTTCTCCCTGTGCTTTACTAACCATAATCTTGATCCCTTTATCCTGGGCCTTCGCTTCCATATTCATTACCACTTGCTGAATCAGTTCGTTCATTTCCGTTTTCTCGGCTTCCAGTTCGTTAGAACCAGCCTTGTCGAAGCGGGATAACAGCAACAGTTCATTAATCAAGCGTGTAAGTCGATCCGACTCCTGCAGCAGGTGACCGTAGATTTTTTGCAGTTCCTTGTTCTCATTCTCCCCTTCAACCAAGTATTGAGAGAAACCACGAATGGCTGCCAAGGGTGTTTTTAACTCGTGAGATACGTTGGAGACAAATTGTTTCTGGTACTGAATGTAATCATGCAGCTGACGCCCCATGGAATCCAGCCCATCTGCCAGCATGCCCAGCTCATCCTTCCGGTTAAGATGAACTCTTCGAAACTCTTGTCTAGAGAAACTTTGCACTGCGCCAAGCAGCACCTTAATCGGCTTGGTTGTGTTGCGGGCAATCCACAGACTGGCTAACGTAATTAGCACAATGAATCCGCCTGCACCCACAAACAGGATATAACGGATTTGGTCCATAATCGCATAAAAGTACGAAATGTCGTCCACGAACTCATACACATAAGCATTTTCGTAAAATTGATTCTGAATGGGAGTTGCAAAATAAAGCAGATGATCTTCCGTTACGGTGTAGGCATAACTGCCGCTCAGGGCTTTCTCAATATTTTTGTCAAAAATAAGCGGTTTGCCATCATTAATGATGATGCCATCCACAGCCAAGCCCAGCAATTGCTTGGAGCTGTCGTAGATACGCACTTCTTTGCCTGATGCTTTCAGCTTCTCCAGAGCAAGTCTGACGATTTCCTGGGTCTGCGGCTCTCCTGTCGACGATCTATGCTGTGCCAACACCTCACGGAAGGACAACTCGGACAGATCCGCCTTCTCCATCATCTGTTTTTCAATGGTAATGAAGCTGTAATAATCAATGGCTTTATTCACCGCAAAAATGATGATGCCAAAGGACAGCACGGAGAAAAATAAAAAATTCAGCAGTAACCGGGTTGCATACTTCAGGCCTCGCCACCTCCAAGTTGATAGCCGAATCCATAGATCGTCCTGACATACTTCGGTTCGTCCGCGTTATCCTCCAGCTTCTTCCGCAATCGCATGATGGTCATATCCACACTACGACTGTCTCCCATGAAGTCATATCCCCATCCGATCTGCAGCAGCTCATCCCGGGTAAAGATTTTGTCCGGCCTTCTGAGTAACGTTTCCAGAATTTTAAACTCTTTGGCTGTTAAAGACACGGGCACACCGTTCTTCAGCACCCTTCGGCTTTCCAGATCAAATGTAAGCTCTTCATGAATGATGCGTGTAGATTTCACCTCAGTTCCTTCACTGGATTCCTCCTTGCTCTCGTTTCTTCTCAGAATCACCTTGATCCGAGCGAGCAATTCACGATTGTCAAAGGGCTTGGTCATGTAATCTTCCGCCCCCAGCTCAAGTCCGAGCACCTTGTCGATAACCTCATTTTTGGCAGAGAGCATGATCACTGGAACGGCACGTTTCCCGGTGATTTCCTTGCACAGGCCATACCCGGAGCAGTCAGGCAGCATCAAGTCAAGCACCACTAAATCGGGTTGAAAAGATTCAAGCAAATGCAGGCCAGTTTTGCCATCCTCTGCGGTCTGCACATCGTAGTTTTCTCGCCTTAGCACCAGCTCAATTAAATCTCGAATTGCAATTTCATCATCAATGATTAGGATTTTCTTCATTGTACACCCCTATGTGGCCTTATTCTCCAGCTTCAATTATATTTAACCCAATCTTAGCACAGACACTTTAGATTCCTCCACCAACTGGAAGATGAGGTATATTCCACTGAGCCCAACATAACTTGTAATAAACCCGAAGAAAGGAGAACAACTCAATGGATCTGCTCTGGGTACTCATTGTTGGTGGACTTATTGGCTGGCTAAGCGGCAACTTGATTGGGCGTGACGTACCGGGCGGTGTACTTGGGAATATCATTGCGGGTTTTATCGGTTCCTGGTTAGGAACAGAATTGCTGGGACCAAGAGGTCCGGTGATTGGCGGATTTCATATTATTCCAGCCATCGTTGGCTCGATAATTGCCCTGCTCATCTTCTTCGCTCTGGCACGCGGCGGAGCCTTCCGAAGACGTTAACGAAGTGAAGCGGAAACCGTTACCGTCGTTAATTAGAATTGTATTAAGATGCTGCCACGGCATAGTAGGTAAAGGATAAACACAAAAGGACCGAAAGCATTCATCGATGAAAGATGAACACTTACGGTCCTTTTTTTGTACTGAATTATCCCTTCTTCAGCGCAGCGATCTGGCGTGCTACCCTTTCGGCTAATGTTGCATCGGCCTCGAATAAATAGCCTAACACAATCGTCTGTATCTCATGAGAAACTGCCGATAAATCATGAGCGAGGTTCTGAACAAGATGATCCTGTTGAATTCCTGTTAAAGACTGGTAGAATTGTCCCGCTTGGGTGAAATTATCAGCCTTCGGAATATCGGATCGAACGAGCCGGCCAGCTACATAGCGCCCTTCTCCACTCGTTACCTGATCCGTCGGTGACCAGTTGGCTTGATGGTTAATCGGAATTTTGCGAAACTCTGATCCAAGGCGATGGCGCTGTGAATCCCAATAAATATTACTGCGGCCTTGCAGCATTTTATCATCAGACAGCTCAGCACCATCCAGCAGGTTGGACGGGGAGAATGCCAGCTTCTCGATCTGCTCCTGATAATTCGTAGGGTTCTTATCCAAGACGAGTCGACCAACGGGCAGAAGCGGGAATTGACGCACATCCCAGACTTTCGTGTCATCCAACGGATCGAACGGCAGCATTGCCTCATCCTGTGGGTTCATCAACTGCACATACAGCCCATACTGGACAGGTGTACCTTGTGCAATCGTGTCATATAAATCTTTACCCGAATAATCGGGGTTCTCGCTAGCCAGGCGAGCCGCTTCTTCCGCATCGATATATTGCTCTCCAGCTAATGGTATCCAGCGATATTTGACGTAGAAGCGTTCGTTCTTTGCATTTTTCCATACATAGGTGTTAACACTGTGTCCTGGCGTATGGCGGAGGCTCTTGATCGTCCCTTCGTCCGAGTACAGTCGTACAACGAAATGGGTTGCCTCTGGTGCTCTAGCAATGAACCCCCAGAATCGATTCGGATCAATGAGATTGTTAACAGGTGATGGCAGGAAAGCATGAATTGACTCAGGAAACCGGATCGGGTCTCGTACGAGAAACACGGGGATATGATTACAAAGCAGGTCGAAAACGCCTTGCTCGGTATAAAATTTCGTCGAAAATCCACGCACGTTGCGGGATGTATCGGGTGTTCCTTTGTTGCTGACCGCAAGTGAGAAACGAACGGTAACGGCAACCTGTTGCCCTGGCTTTTGCAAGAAACACAGGTTCGTATAATCGGCCATCGAGTGTAAGGTTTCAAAATAACCCAATGCTCCGAATCCCTTTACGTGGACCGGGCGCTCTAAAATTTTTTCGTGGACAAAGGTTTCGAGTGTTTCATGCAGCATGCTGTCCTGCTCCAGAATCGGCCCCCGTTCCCCTACTGTCTGTGAATGGTGTTCTGGCAACTGCTTGGCATGCCACTCGGATTGCACATTGCCTCCCTTCCTGCTTCGACTGTTTCCCTGATTATTAGCATTGTTACCGTCCATTGTTCCGCCCCCTATACCTACATTCTCGGGGATATATATGCATGGCTAGGTACTCAATATGACAGCATGTCATATTCGGAGGCTGTATCTAGAACCTTCAACGAACAACTACTGGGACAACCTTGGTTTGAAACTTCGATGCGTTTTTTTTAATAACAGACCTGTGACAGGATCATTCTCGCTGAACGTCCAGACTACTGAAAAATCGTTCAACAAAAACATCACCATATATTTTCTTCATATGTACTGTGTTAAAAATCTATTGATTCATATGCTCAAGCTTGCGCAGACTGCGTACCAGTACTTTCCGTTCATCGTCAGATAGATTAGGGTCATGGTCAATCTTCATCATCGCATTTTTCACACGTGAGGACACCTGTTCAACATACAGATGATTTTTGGATTTTGGCGGAATACATTGCGTCAGGTCACAGTTCACGAAACGAACACCTTCAAGGATGCAGTTTTCAAAATTGGCGATTAGCTTTTGTTTGCCATTTCCCTCAAACGTAATATCAATCAGCTTGCCGGTAAAGGAACAATTAACGATATTCGCCGCTTGTAAAATCCGGTCATTGAATCTGCACTTAACAAAAGCACAGTCGATGAAGGTTGCATTCTCCAATGTCATGCCTCTCATATCGCAGGAAGAAAACTCACAATTGGTGAAGACAGCTTCACCCTTGGCAATGCCAACTGAGCGCAAGTCGGAACGAATAAATGTACAATGATCAATCATAGTATCCGCAAAAAATCTCGCATTGTTAAGATCGCAGGTATCAAACACAAGTTGATTCAAATTACAGTTCCAAAAAATAGGTGAACCAACATTCGAGTTTTTTATAGTCGTTCCGCTTATCGTTACGTGCTCATACCTGACAATATCAGAAAATAATTCGTTATCTATGGACATACCAGACTCGAGTCTTCTCATCCTTCGCACTCTTTCATTTTTTCCTTCAGAATCTCTTATCATTAAAAATACACTATACTTTCAAATGCTTCTTCTAAAAGTGATGATTCCCTCTTAGATTTTTCAAGATATATCTATGTAACTAAAACCCAATATTCTAATTCCACCATCTCAGTTTAACAGGCAATTATAGATAATATATTATTCTGGCAGGATCAAAACAAACCGAAGGGTGTTTCAACACAAGGCGGTTTGTTTTATTTTATCAACAGCTGGCTTTCCGAAATATTACTTGCTGGACTAGTACATACTAAGGAAAAGTTGGATGAAGCTTACATAACGGGGGTCTCTTCATGGTATTTACAATCACAATTATCATCGTAGCACTATTTGCGATATGGGGAGCCGTCGCTCCTGATCAGCTGGCTGATGCGGCTAACGTAGCCTACAACTTCTCTATTCAGAATTTTGGCTGGTTTTATTTGCTAGCAACACTGTTCTTCCTGATCTTCGCTTTCTATCTGGCATTCAGCCGATTTGGCAATATCAGGCTGGGGGATGACGATGATGAACCGGAATATTCTACGGTTTCCTGGCTGTCCATGCTGTTTAGCGCTGGTATGGGCATTGGGCTGGTTTTCTGGGGAGTTGCTGAACCGCTGTCCCACTATTTATCCGCACCGGAAGGAGCGGTACCCGAAACAACACAAGCCGCAAGACTTTCAATGCGTTATTCCTTTTTCCACTGGGGGCTGCATCCCTGGGCTATCTATACCGTCATTGGTTTAGCGCTCGCTTATTTCCAGTTTCGGAAAGGCTACAAGGGGCTGATTAGTTCAACCTTTATTCCTTTGATCGGTGAACGTCTTGCTGCAGGCTGGCTTGGCAAGATCATTGATATTCTGGCCGTCATTTCCACCATCTTTGGTGTTGCGACCTCGCTTGGTTTGGGTGCACTTCAGATCGGTGGGGGGCTGAATTACTTATTCGGCATTCCCAACTCAACGCTGTCCCAGGTTGTCATCATCGCCATTGTAACGGTATTGTTTTTAATCTCGGCTACCTCCGGTCTGGATAAAGGTATTAAGATGTTGAGCAACACCAACCTCGTTATAGCTTTGCTATTAATGCTGTTTGTTCTGGTGACTGGGCCGACTTCTTTTATATTTGACACATTCACGACCACCTTGGGCAGTTACCTGCAGAATATTATTAACATGAGTTTAAGACTTACACCGTTCTCCAGAGAAACCTGGATTGGAACCTGGACGCTATTTTACTGGGCATGGTGGATCTCGTGGGCTCCTTTTGTTGGCACGTTTATCGCAAGGGTATCCAAAGGAAGAACCATTAAGGAATTTGTAATTTACGTCATGGTTATTCCAAGCCTTTTCGGATTTATCTGGTTCTCTGTCTTTGGGGGAACAGGACTTCAGTTAGAATTGTTCAATGCCGCTCATCTGGCGGAAGCCGTGAAAGAAGACACAACGACCGCTCTATTCCTTATGCTGGAGCAGCTGCCTCTAGGCACGATTACTGCCTTCGTTGCTACTCTTCTGATCATGATCTTCTTTATTACGTCGGCCGATTCGGCTACCTTTGTCCTGGGCATGCTGACGTCAGATGGCAAGTTGGACCCGAGTACAAGAGTAAAATTAACCTGGGGAATCTTGCAGTCCGCCATCGCGGTAGTCCTGCTGATCAGCGGGGGATTGAATGGCCTCCAGACGGCCTCCATTGTGGCCGCCCTGCCGTTCGCTGTTGTCCTTATCGGCATGTGTGTCTCCCTGCTTAAAGCTTTGCAGGCTGAGGACAGAGAACGCCGTCAGAAGGAAAAACGACAGCGCCAAAAACTGAAACGATTACTGGAGGAACAGGAACTCGCAAAATGAAGTTTCCTAGAGCTAATGTATACTTGATCTCTATAGAGAAGGCACCTGCTTTTAGGCGGGTGCCTTTTTATGAGACTTTAACGTATTTTTTCAACAAATATATTCGCTCCATTAACCTTAATATGACTGTTTATTAATTTCTCCAAATGGGTGTAAACCATTTTCCAGTAAAATACAATTAGACGAGATAAAGCAAGGTCATGTATGGTGATTACATAACAACAAATTTTGAGGAGTACTTTCACACTATGATCAATCGATTCGTTAGTCTATTTTCCATTCCTTCGTATGCTTTACTCTTTATCTGTATGGCATTGCAGGGAATGGGCATTTCGCTCAGCACCCCCTTTTTATCTATTTACTTCACGGAAAGGCTTGGCGTATCTATTGGCATGTTTGGTCTTTATCTAGCCGTTACACTAATTGCAGGAATATGGATCAGCACGCTAATCGGGAGACGTTCCGACCTCGGCTTAAATCGAAAGAGCGTTTATCTTTTCTCTACTCTCTCTAATGCCCTGGCCTTTAGTGGATACTTGTTCATTCAGGATTTTCCGATTTTGTTCATTTACATGACTGTGTTTACTGCCCTTGGTGCACCAGGGATGCCCCAGTTGTTTGCAATTTCCAGAGAAGCAGTGATCAAGAGTCATTTTACGGAGCGTGCGTTTGCTAATTCTACCTTACGTTCTGCTTTCTCACTCGGCTTTATTACAGGTCCTTTAATCGGAACATTATTGCTCGCTGCTGTTGGATTTAAGGGGATCTTTTTAGGTACGATCGGTGCTTTCCTACTTGTTGCTCTGCTTGTTTTCCTGTTTCTCAAAACAAACACAGAAATACAGAGCAATCATGCTGAAGTGAAAATAAAAAGTTTCCGGCTGGCTCAAAACCGAGATATTTTAATTCCTTTTCTAATTCTGATACTCATGTATACCGCTCATTGGATGAGCAGCATAAACACGGCTCTCTTTATTACAAACAATCTCGGGGGAACGACAAGCGATGTCGGTTTAGTCAGCAGTATATGTGCTGCGCTGGAAATTCCTTTTATGATTGTACTCGGTCTACTTAGTGCAAAATATAGTAATCGAATCTTGGTGTTATGTGGAGCTATTTTCGGAGGAGCTTATTATTTCGTTATTCTCATTTCAAACGCGATGTGGCAAATGCTTGCAGCACAAATTTTGCTCGCTGTTTTTGTCGCCGTCATTTCTGCGATTGGTATTAGCTACATACAGGACCTGCTGCCCAGAATGCCAGGATATGCTTCCACGCTATATTCCAATTCATCCACAATAGGCAGACTGCTTGGCAGTCTTGTTGGTGGCGGAGTAGCCAGCATTGTGGGTTACCGATACTCATTTATCTTCTGCTTTATCCTTATCATCGCTGCTGTGATTATGCTTACGGTAAGTGGACGACAGCCTGCAGATGAACCGCAAATTTCAACCTAACTACGCCGATTCAACGGGATAATATAGATATTTGGGATTTTCTACGTGTGGGTCATAGCATCTTATTCTAAACGGCAAAAGCAGCTGATCACTTTGATTAGCTGCTTTTGTTCAGCTATTAAGTAATCGTTTACTGTTAGTTTATTAGAGTAACCAGCTGGTGTTCCCCTAACATAGAAAGACCGCCATTAAAGGCGGTTTTAAAGTTAATCAGTTCTGCCCAACAATAAGTCCTGGGATATGGAGAATCTGTGATGATTCGCTGTAAGCCTTGATTTTATGCACCATTAGGTATTCATTCTGTTAAAGCTAGAGTCACTCACCCTAATTAGAGCGTGTCGCACCTTGTTCTAGTTCACCATCCTATAGCCGCACCGTCACAACGAGGGTCTGTCCCCCCGAGAAGGAAGCCATTGTCATCGATCATAATGGCATGCGCATGTCCCATGACTCTAGCAAAATCTTCAACTGTGTGTACCTTGTGTCCGGCGAGATGTAAACGCTGCTGCACTTCTGCTGCGATCCGTCCCTCCACTCTCAATTCTTGCGTCGCCTCTCCCCATGTTCTTCCCCACACCCAGCGGGGTTCACGCACAGCGGTCTGGGGAGTCATACCATAATCCACCATGCGGGTCAGCAGCGCAGTCTGTGTCTGGGGCTGACCTTCTCCTCCCTGGGTACCGTACAAAATATACGGCTTCCTATCACGGCAAGCCATTGCCGGCATCAGCGTATGAAAGGTTCTTTTGCCCGGTTCCAGCCTGTTCACATGCGACGAATCTAGCGAGAAAAACGAGCCTCGGTTCTGCAGCAATATACCGGTGTCTCCCCCAACCACGGCCGAGCCGAACTCAAAATAGAGACTTTGGATAAATGAAACGGCATTACCCTCGCTGTCTACTACCGCAGCATATGCCGTATCATGCCCTACCGGCTGGGTATTCATCGGCAGAGCTCGCTCCATATCGATGCAGGCCGCCAGCTTCGCAGCATAGGATTTGGATAGCAGCCGGTCCAGAGGAATGGAGGAAAATTGTGGGTCTGTCAAATAACGATCGCGGTCACGGAAGCTCAGCTTCAGCGCCTCCACGAGCAGGTGATAGTACTCATAGGAACCATGCTCGATACTCTCCAAATCAAACTGCTCTATAATTTGAAGCGCCATTATACCGGTAAAGCCCTGTGAATTCGGCGGGACCTGATAGAGATCAAGCCCTCGGTAACTCCCTTTCACCGGCTCCACCCATTCACCTCTGTGTCTCGCAAAGTCCTCCAGTGTCAGCAGACCGCCCTGCTCCTTAAGTGAGCGAACAATCTCTTGACCCACACTGCCTGAATAAAATACGTCTCGACCCTGGTCCGCAATCTGGAGCAGGCTGCTTCCCAAAGCAGACTGCACAAAGCGGCTGCCTTGCTCCGGGACCTTGCCTCCAGGCAGATATATGGCGGCAGTCTGTGGATAAGCTGCCAACACATCGAAACGCTCAGCCGTATTGACATGCTGGTCCGGCGATAGCGGGAAGCCTTCCAGCGCATAACGGATCGCGGGCTCAAGCACCTCCGCCAGCGTCATCGAGCCATATTCCTGTAATATGGCATCCCAGCCGTCCACCATCCCCGGCACGGTAATGACGCTTCGGGGTCCTCGCTGCGGGATGGCTGATTCACCGGCAAAGCAGCTCGCGGTAATCCGGCTTCCCGAACGTCCACTCGCATTATATGCCCTGACTTTTCCCTCTTCGGTGCTATAGGTTAACCAGAAGGAATCGCCTCCCATTCCCGTCATATGAGGGTATACGACGGCAAGACAGGCGCTCACCGCCACGGCAGCATCGAAGGCGTTACCTCCCTGCTGCAAAATACGCGATCCTGCCGCGCTGGCCAAAGAATGTGGACTGACTACCATCGTCTGTGTGCCTGTGACTTGTGGAACCATCTTGCCACCTTCTTTCTCTCTTATGTTCAACTGACGGTAACTCCTGTTTGTTGTCTAATCATGTTACCCATTCAGACGCGAATGTCTGAGCTGTATGTAGAGCAGACTGCCATCTGCCGGAGGCATACACCCAGCGACTCATTTTTGTACCTGATAGCAGCTGCGTGACATCTGAAGCATCCGTGACAACAAAGTTGCAGTCATGCCCTTCTTCTATTCCATACTCTTCGCAGCCCGTGATTTCAGCAGGTATATCCGTGATCATCCGCAGCAGCTGCACCAAATCCCGTTCACTGCCCATATGGGCCGTATACGATGTGATTTGGGCGATCTGTATCAGATCCCCGCGGCCGAACGGATGGAACGGGTCTTGAATATTGTCGGAGGCCGCAGCAAGCGGAATGCCTTCGGCAAGCAGCTCGTTAATGCGTGTTGTACCCCGTCTTACCAGGCCGCGATCTTCCCGTCCCTGAAGATACAGGTTCACCGCAGGCAGCGTTACCGCGTTCAGACCAGCTTCCTTCATCTTCGCCATCACATGCTGTGCATCTTTTTCTGTCATTGCGGACAACGAGCACAGATGATCTGCCGTCACTCTGCCCTGATAACCGTAGCGAATCGTATGCTCTGCAATGCTCAGCACGGTTTTTTTTCCGGGATGATCACTTTCATCTGCATGCAGATCAATGGGTACGCCGAAACGTTCCGCTAACCGAAAAATTCTGCGAATCTCTCTTTCAGAGTCATCTGCCAGATGAGGGGCTCCCCCCAGTACATCAATTCCCATCCGCAGTGCTTCCTCGATGGCCTCATCCGCAGCTTCATGATTGCCGCGGAACGGAACCATGAGCGCATATTGGATAGCCATACGGCCCTTCAACTTCTCCCGTACTTCCAAGGCTGCCTCGATCGTCCGAAAGGCCACCTCTCTCCCCAAATGAAGAGGGAAGTCAAGGTGGCTCCTTATGGTCGTGGTCCCGTAGCTTAGTGCCATTCTGGCGGCAGTCAGCATGCGTTCCGCTAGCTGCTCCTTGCTGAATGTCTGTACAGCCTGGCTGTAATTAAGAATGGCTTCATGAAGTGTGCCGGATCGGTTCGACACCTGCGAGAGCGAAAAGGCCTTATCCAGATGCATATGACAGTCAACCAGGCCAGGAAGCATCATGCCGCCCTGCAGATCGATGCAATCCGCGTCTGAGAGCCGTTTCAGATCCGATCCAGCCTGATGCGGGACCATCAGACGGGAAGCACCGCTTTCCCGTGCATCAAGGAAACGATCTTGAAGGCGGATACTAGCCCATTTTCCAACCTCCGCCTTTAGTTCATAAAGACAGAGGTCTTCCCGGTGCGGAAGGCGTACATTAATGAAATGCAGCCCTGCACTCATTGTGCGGTAGCCAGCGCCTGAAGCACGGCCAGATCCTCCTCGTCAAGCTCGGTGGCCGGACCCGCTTTGATCATATCCGAGAACATTTCGTCCGGTACCATGGTCGTCAGACAATATAGACGTGTGCTGCCCGTGTTAATAATATCGTGGTGGTTGCCCGGTGGAATGATAATGAATGAGCCTTGGCGGATCGGAGTCTCATACTCGCTGCCAACTTTGGCTAGCCCCTCCCCTTTTAACACATAAAAATATTCATAAGCCTCCCGGTGTTCATTGGATGGAGTTCTGCCTCCAACCTCGAAAATCTCCACAAATGAAGTGAAAGGAACCTGCTCCCTGTCGCACAGCAGGATGAACTTATTCGTATCCTGTGCGGAAATTTTGTGGACGGGACAATTCTCAAAGTTACCAGCAACCAGACCTGGAATGTTCACCATATACATTCAACCTCACTTTGATTGATTTTAGTTTATGCTTCGCTTTTCATCTTTTTACCGGCAACCTCAAACAGGATATGTCCTGTTCTGTACTGCGAACAGCCGTGGTGGCAATCTTCAACCCACCTGTTCCCGTGCTGTTCTTCTCGTCCCTAACACCGTTCGGATGCCGGGCGAATAACGGGAAGGCGCTGCCTGTCAACTCAAGCCGGACATACGAGCCAGCCGGAAGGGTAGCCGCCAAGGGGCGCAGCCGGATCTGTGCTGTTCTCCATTCATTGGAAGCATCTGCTCCTTCACTGCAGATTTCCGTGCGACCCACACTCAGCAGCCGGGCAGTCCCTTGCTCGGATACGGTGGTAAGGATGGCCACCAGATCCGTCGGACCTCCCAATGTTTGGTACTGCACGGATAACTCCGGGGACCCAAAAATCGGGATATCCTCTGCAAGCGGTCCTCCCGTATATACCAGAATCTCTTGCCGTTCCTGAATAACAGCTCGGTCGGACGGCAAGTAGGAGTCCAGGCGCATCGGCAGACGTGAGTCGTACACGAATACATCCGGCACAGCCTCCTCCACATCTTCCTTATGCTTTTCCAGTCTCCCCCCTCCTGCCGCACCGTTCGCCGGGGTCTGTGACCCAGACAGATAAAACCATTCGGACGGAGAGGCCCCATCCTCAAATAGAGAAGGCAGCTGTTCCGCCGTATGCCATTCAAGACTCAACTGGTCAAAATATCGGATCGGCAGTTCACCAGACAGTTCCATGTCTTCCTTGCCCTTCAGCCAATAATCAAACCAGCGCACCTGCTCCAGATGATGACCACCATCTGCCTGCTCGCCATGATCGATTCCGCCCGCTCTGCGCCCCCATGGAATGTGGGCCCACGGGCCGACAACGAGCCGATGAAAGCAATCCGGCGTGGCCGTAGCTTGCAGCGCTTCGAACGATTGTAACGTACCCATGAGGAAACCGTCATACCATCCCCCAATATGAAGCGCCGGCACGGGTTCCTTTACGATATCGTTGATCCAGTTCATCTCCTCCCAGTACTCATCGTACGCTTGATGATCGATCCAATCATAAAATGCGGGAAAGTATTGCTCCAGAATTGGATGTCTTTCATTCAATGGCATTTTCCAAAGCATCTCATCGGGGCTGCGCATGAGTCGTGAGCATTGCTCTGCCGTTTCGAAGTCGCCCGCTCTTTGTGCCGTGTCACGAGCCAGCTGGAAAGCCCACGGCAGATGGTTGCCAAGTGCGAACGAGCCATGCGGATAAAATAAGCCATGATACATGTCTGCCGGACACATGCTCGGTGCAATCGCCTGGAGCGCAGGGGGGTGAAGGGAAGCTGCTGCCCATTGTGTTAGACCTTGATAAGAGAAACCGTACATGCCTACTTTCCCGGTCGAGCCGGACAGACCGGCTGCCCACTTGATGGTATCAAAACCGTCCTCTGCTTCTTGAACAAACGGATTAAATTCGCCTTCCGACTCTCCCCGCCCCCTGACGTCCTGAATTACTACGATATATCCCTTACTTGCATACCAGACGGGGTGGGCATGCGTAACGGTAGAAGCAATCGACCGTCCGTAGGGCTGGCGCATCAGCAGCACAGGATATTCTCCTGTCTCGTCCGGCAGGTATATATCTGAATACAACGTTATGCCGTCGCGCATTGTGCAAGGGACCTTTCGCCGGATGACCACATTTCCAAATTTCATGCAACTCGCTCCTTTGCTGTAGATACGGATTGACTATTAAAATCCGCATGGCACGTTAACTTCTGCAGGTTGCGCCATTCTTCCATCATCCGTTGATCAGACACCGCTAACAGCCGAACGCTTTAATTTTTCCTGATTCAAAATGCCCTTCGGGTCGTTGCGGTGTTTGATTTCCCACAAACGATCATGCGCGTAGGATCGCCCGCCTTCCTTCAAATCCCATGTATGCGGATTATTGACTACAACCCGGTTTTTCTCGTAACTTTCCATCAGCTGATTCAGGTTTTCCTCCGTTGTGAACGGGACCAGCGGCAGGCCAGAGATCAGCAAATTTCCGTTTTGGCGGGCAAACTCGATGTGATTCATCACTTCTGGATATTCCTCTTTCATAGAGGAGATTTGCTCAAGGGCACAGGATGAATCAAAATTCAGCTGCAGATAGGTTAAGCCAGGGTCTGCCTTGCGCGCCCACAAAGTTGTATGATTCCATGTGAAATCGGAGACACCTAGACCTTTGTGATACTGTTCGGCAGAGACCTTCATAGCCAAGTGACCTCCATACTCCGATAGGATCCGTTCAAGCTGGGATTCGTTGGCTGTATCCACTTCCAGTAATGCGACAGCATGGTCAGCGGGGAGATCAAGCGGAAGAAAATAGGATGGTACCGGCCATTCATGGATGGAGATTAGCCGTTTCACCAAGGAAGTGTCCTCAGCAACCGCCTGCCCAAAGCGAAAAGCCTGTTCAAAACCGTCAAAGGTTACGGCCCACTGCATCCATTCCACTCGGGGAGCCAGATTGATTTCCACTTCGGACAAAATGCCGATTGTACCGTAAGTATGCAGGTAAGGCAGCACTTCGTCTCCCTGGAGCTCAATGGTACGGGGATGAACCTCAACGGTTTTGATTTTTAGCGAACGTACCAGCCCATCCCAGATCGTCCCCCAGCTGATCGAACCGATGCCGCCAAATCCGCCGCATAAAAACCCGCCGATCGTCGCGGATTGAAAGGTGGAAGGCATCGTACGCAGCTCGTAACCTGCCTTGCGGGCAGTGGATTCCATTTTGCCGAGTCTAGCCCCGGCCTGGATCCGCATCGTGCCTTCTCCCATTTCGAGCACCTTGTTGTATTTGGCCAGATTCAGGACGATTCCGCCTGTGACCGGAACGCATTGACCATAGTTGCCGGTGCCGTTCCCCCTGATGGTCAGCGGAACTCCCAGCTCTGCTGCTATGGAGAGCAGATTGTCAAGTTCTTCCTCGGTGCGCGGACTGGCGATGCACTCGGCGACCTTACCCTGCAGCTGACTGGCCAGCACAGGAGAGAAGTGATGATAATCCATCGAATATTTGGCAAGCGCCGCCTCCTCCCACTGCAGCAATTCCGGATCCATGCGTTCTTTCAATACGGCTATCCAATGTTCATTCATTCGGTTCCCCTCCCGTATTTGTAATACTCATCTCCCAAAGGAATCTCTTAGGATTTTGGCAAGAATTCATCCGTAAACACCTTACTGACATCAGGTTCCTCTTTCAATGCCCCAATCTCCTTAAGCTGCTTTCCGAGCTCCGTCCAGCGTTCCTCTGTCATGTAGCCAACACCATGTGTCGCCGCATCACCTTCATATACAAACGGGATAAGTGCTTCTGCCGCATAGTTCAGCTTTTCTTTCGTAAAATCAGGGTTTTCCTTTAAAATGACGTCATTCACGGTATCATAATTGGTCTTGTAATAATCCCAGCCCTTCATCGAAGCCTCGACATAACCACGCACAATATCAGGATGATCCTGAATATACTGCTCCGTTGTGAACAGCACATTGGAATACGGGTTATAACCGGCGTCTGCCAGTAGCAGGAAATTAATATCCACATTCTGCTGCTTCATCTCGTACGGCTCACTGGTTACATAGCCCTGAATCGCAACCGTATCATCGGCTACAAAAGGAGCCAGAGAACCGGTATAAGCCAATTCCTTCACGTTACCCAATTGGTATTTACTCTTCACAAAATCCCAGAACACCGAGCCTGTCCCCACGTATACGGAGCGGTTGTTCAAATCGGCCAGGGAGGACATGTTCTGATTGGCATGAACCATAAGTCCCTGCGGGCTTTTCTGGAATATCGTCGCAATCGCTACAAGAGGGATTCCTTCTTCACGAGCGACCAGCAATTGATCCGCTGTAGCCAGTCCGAACTGCGCCTTGCCTGAAGCCACGATCTGTGTTGGAGACACCTGCGGCCCACCTGCTTGGATGGTCATATCGAGACCGGCCTCATTGTAATATCCTTGTTCCTTTGCCGCATACAGACCCCCGTGCTCCGCTTGTGCAAACCAGTTTGTCACCTGAGTAATTGCCGTGAGTTCCTCACTTCCCCCCGTAGCAGCGGCATTCTGAGCAGTTGGCTGTTTCCCGCAAGCCGCCAGCAACGTGGATAAGGAAATCATTGCTGTGAGTATAACGACAGTTCCCTTTTGTCTGTACTTGTTCATCTCATTACCACTCCCCAAGGAAAATTACGGATGATTTACTCTACTACTGCTACCGGATTTCGAAGCGTCATAAAGCCACTGATTCTACACTCGGCGACATCTCCTTGCTGAATCCGGACGGACCCGGGTGTGCCTGTCATGATCACATCTCCCGGATAGAGAGTCATCATCTGCGAAAAATACGAGACAATGAACCATGGATGATACATCATACGAGACACCGTATTGCTATGAATAACCTCATCATTCAACACCGTTTCAACGACGAGGTTCTGCAGATCGCCTATTTCATCAGGTGTTATTAGTTGGGGTCCGAGACTGAAAAATGTATCGAATACCTTGGATCGCTGCAGGAATCTGGGGTTCCGTGCGTGAATGTCCTGGTTAGTCATATCCAGCGTTGCGGCAAAACCGGCAATGACCTCCTGAGCACGTTCTTCCGGCACATTTTTGCAGGTTCGACCGATGATAATGCCAAGCTCTGCTTCTGTTGTCACATTCATATCCTGAGCCGTAAGCTGGATATACTCTTCCGGCCCGATCAGGCTGGAGTCCGGCTTCATGAAGCAGACCGGCTCGCGCTCTGGAGGAGTAGATGCGAGATCAATCGCTTTTTGCACATAATTCATGCCAATTCCCCATATTTTACGAGGGTGGCGGAAGAGAGGGGCAGGTATAGCTTCTTCTGAAGGAATGAAAGGGATGGATGAAACTGTTCTATCCCCGTGCTTCTGATACCACTGGACAAGCTCCTCTAGCTGGCCTTGCTGCAAGATCTCCATAATGTTGGTGCCCCATGAGCTTCCTTCCGCCCTGTTGATCTCCTCTAGAAGTATGAATCGTTCCCCATGTTCAATCGCTGCCTGTTCACCATCGCCGTGTTTCAGACTGACGAGCTTCACGGGGTGCTTCCTGCTGGCTGTTGAACCGGTTCAGTCCCCCGGACATCGGTGATTTCAAAATCACACAGTTCCTCCAGCGCCTCTGACAAAATCGTTGAGATTCGTTCCTGAATAATCCTGCCTTTCTCAGGCGTGGCCGTCGTAGCATCACCAGCAATGCCGGTAGCGGAGATATCTGCCATCTTCCAGGCGAAACGAATTTTCCCTTCTAATGTAAGAAAGCGGTAAGAGGACATATCAGGAAGCTCTTTGACGAGAAACTCCTCCTTCACCCAGTCCGGTTTAATGGACATCACGAGAGAGGTCTCATAATCACCACCATGAATACCGTATTCCAGCTCCTCGGGAGACAGGAGGTCCTCTGCCACATTCAGACTGCTGGGACTGAGATAGAAAACCATCATCCCCGTTCTGATCCGTATTTCTCGTGATACTGTATTTAGCAAATCCACGTTGCCGCCATGGGTATTAAACAACAGTAACTTGCGAAAACCACTAGCCTTCAGACTTTCTGCAATGTCCAGCATGATGGCATGTAGTGTGCTCGCCGATAAGGAAATAGTGCCCGGAAGCCCGATATGTTCATTGCTTTTGCCATACGAGACCGGAGGCAGCAGCCAGATCTCCTTATCCGCCCGCACCCGCTCCAGCGTTTGGGATAATGTCGCTTCCCCAATCAAAGTGTCCGTATATACGGGCAGATGGGGGCCATGCTGCTCCACAGCTCCGACTGGGAGAATAACCAGTGCCTTATCTTTCGGCAGTTCTTTGACCTGTTTGCTGGTCAGACGAGGCAAAAATCGTTCCTCCCACGCTGTTCCTTCATATCGTTGAAACATAACTGACACCCTTTCTCCTGCAGCTTTATTGTTTTCACGCTTACTTCATGTCCATATATCAAATGATGCTCTTATCCTTTTACTTCTGAGTTTACTGCTGAAAGAAAGGATGTGGCCCATTCGAGCAGACGTTGATCCTGTCCCGGACCTGCAATGATCGAAATACCGACCGGGCATCCCAGCACCCCGGCAGCGGGGATCGTAAGCTGCGGTAGACCCGACAAACCGGAGATGCAGGTTAAACGCATCGTTTTCACTCTTCGTTCTTCAATTAAAGGCCCGCCCAAGCCCAGCTTCGGGGCAACTCCAGTCGTCGTCGGAATCACAAGCACCGTATCCGTTCTGAGCAGGTCAGCCATGTGCTTGCGTACCTCAACCCGGCGTTCAGCTGCCTTCTCCTGATCTCCACGTTCAACAGTGCTTGCCCAGGAGAATCGCCCTGCCGTATCTGGCCCGAAGGTCGGCTGCTCACGTTCAATCCACGCCCCATGCTCCTGCCATATTTCATAGCCCTGGATCGTCCTGAACAAGGTCATCCATTCAGGTAGACCCTGCGGGGCGATGCGAACCGTTTCATGGCTCGCAGCCATGCCGCACAGCAGCTTCAGGTAAGGGGCAAGCGCCTCTTTGCTCTCAGTATCAGCAAGCTCCCACGCATCCTCACCGATGAGCACCCGGCTGAAGCCTGTACCCGAGTCTGTCTGCGGCAAAAGCACTTCTCCTATCCGGTACAGCGTCTCGAGATCCCGTGCCATCCAGCCGACGGTGTCGAAGCTGGGAGCGAGTGGGATAACGCCTTTCGCGGAGACAATGCCATGCGATGGACGCATTCCATAAATTCCACAGTACGAAGATGGCACACGCACCGATCCTCCCGTATCCGTTCCAAGGGAGAAGTCAGCAAGCCCAGCGGCGACAGCTACCGCCGATCCGCTCGATGAACCTCCAGGGATACGATCGGGAGCCCTTGGATTCACTGGTGTTCCATAATGAACATTTTCACCATTCAAGCTGAACATCAGCTCATCCGTATGCGTCATCCCCGTTAGCCTTGCTCCTTGCTCCAATAGCAGGTTGAGCGTTTCCGCGTGTTCCGCCTCGGGCCCATGCGTCTGGAGCCAACGTGGATTACCCGCGCCATTTGTATGGCCACGGACGGCAAACACATCCTTGACCATAAAGCTGAGTCCGTTCAGCCTACCCTGCCCTGTCGGTTCAACGTTTACCTGGTTGACAACGGCGTTCCATTGGTCCTTCATTGCGTCATCCCATCCTTCCGTTCAGCCTTCTAGCGATGCCAGCTCTTCCGAGTTGTTTCTCTCTATAGGGGTCGCTGCCCCGTTCAGCTCTTCTACCAACGAGGTGGAATCCGTAACGAAGCCATAACATTGCTTGATATTGTACAAGGTCGCTTCTATGCAGAAATCCGGGGAGCTTGTTGCCGAGCAATCCTCCAGAAGTATGCCGTCATATCCGAGACAAGCCGCGTCCTGCAGTGTATGCATGACACACTGATCGAGATTTACCCCGGCAAACAACACTGTTTGAATATTAAGATTGCGGAGAATACTGTCCAGTGGTGTATCCCAAAAACCGCTCATGCGATATTTATCCACATAGATATCATCGGGGGACGAATCCAGACCATCGACAATTGCCGTTCCCCAACTGCCTTTCTCCAGCACCTTGGAGCCGTTCCCCGGCAGCGGGTCCCCAATGCCGTTGCCCCGCCCATCCGAATTGTATACATGAAGCACGGATGGCGGCACGTTCATTCGGTCTTCCCGGTTGCCCCAGTTCACCCATATCACAGGCACTCCCGCTTTGCGCAGCTCAGGCATCAGTCGGTTCAGCCGGCTGACCGGGTTAAGGAGCGGAGAGGTATCGACCCCAATGGAATCCAGCCATCCACCCGGTGTACAGAAATCATTCTGCATATCGATGACAATAACTGCCGTATGCTCGAGATCAAATATGACTTCCTGAGGCTGTGCAGGGAGGGTTACTGACTTGCCGTACTTTTGCGTTCGCCTTAGATCCACCAGCGTTTCGGACACTTGCCAATAGCTCTTTCGATTTCCAAGTTTGAACATATTAAGTCCCCTCATTTTTTCTGAAATTTCTGATTTGAAGCTTCAAATCCTTTTGGTTCAGGTTTATGGCTTCATCAGATACTCCGTTGTAAACGCCTGGGTAACATCTAGTGCCTTCGTTAATCCTCCGCCCTTGATCATCTGATCCTGGAGGGTACTCCAGCGTTCCTTTGTCATGTAACCAATACCATTTGCCTCAGATTCCTTGTTAAGAATAAAGGGTTTTTCCTGCACAGCTTCATAATTCATTGCTTCTACCGTCATATCGGGATTATAGGTTTGAATAAACGGGTTTACCTTTTCATAGTTGTCTAGATAATAGCTCCAACCCTTCTGACTTGCCTGCACCACAGCTTCAACAACATCAGGGTGCTCTTTAAGATAATCTTCCGTCGTAAAAAGAACGTCTGCATAGTTCGCGTAACCGGAATCGGCGATTTTCAGATAGTCCACCTCAACCCCCTGCTGAGAAAGTGCGTAAGGCTCATTCGTGATGTAACCCTGATTGAGCGAACTCGGGTCATTGATAAAATTGACAAGCTGCCCGTTATACTTCATTTCTTTTACATCTGTCAGATTGTATTGGTTCTTGATATATTCCCAGTAAGGCACCGCTGTACCGATGTATACGGTTTTGCCGTTCAGGTCTGTGAAATCCTGAATGTCCTCCCCCTTGTGGTACATCAGAACCTGCGGTGTGCTTTGAAAACCAGCAAGGATACCGACAACAGGAATTCCCTGTTCCCGGGCCTTCAAGATTTCATCCGCATAAGAGATACCGAATTCAGCTTTGCCTGCAGCGACAAGCTGCATGGTTGACACCTCGGGGCCTCCTGGCTGAATCGTCATGTCGATCCCTTTGTCCTTATAATAGTTCTGCTGCAATGCCGCAAAATAGCCTCCATCTTCCCCTTTGGCGTACCAGCCCTCGATCAGTTTCACCTGCTTCAAATCTGTTCCGGCTTCCCCACCCGCCGAGGCGGCGGATTCTAGAGCGGAGGAATTGGAGCATGCGCTTAGAAGCAGTAGGATCAAAGAAGTCGCCGACAGCAGCCATTTCTTGTAACGAAAGTTCATATGATGTTTGGACATGTTGGATCTCTCCCCCGGTTCTGGTATCATTTCATTGCTGATTCATGCCAGGACTTCAAAAGTTTGTTCGACACCATGTTGATGATCAGGAAAAATGCGATTCCTAGGGCCGATGCTGCTAAACCGCAGGCGAACAGATAAGGAGTTTGCAGGCGGGTTGCTGCAACGGTAATCCCGTAACCGAGTCCTCCTTGTCCGCCACCAATGCCTGCAATGTACTCACCCACGATCGCTCCGACAACCGAACTGGAGCATGAAATTTTCAGCCCTGCCATAATGTACGGGAGTGCCGCAGGAAATCTCAGCCTCCAAATGGTTTGCAGCTTGCTTGCATTATACAGATAGAATAAATTCTTCATGTTCTGATCCGTTGAGTTCAATCCGATCAGCGTATTCGATAAAATTGGGAAAAAGCTGATTAAGAATGAAATGATCACAATGGCATTTATTCCCGCTCCGAACCAGATCACTATGATTGGTGCTACCGCCACGACCGGAATAGTCTGTAGGATAATAGCGTAGGGATATACGCTTTTTTCTACCGTTTTGGACAGGGCCAGTAGAATGGCCAATGAAATACCGAGCACGACACTGATCGTAAAGCCAATCAACGCCTCCACAATGGTTGTGCTTACCGACGTAATCAGATTCGCGCTGTTCTCAGCTGCGGCTGCGGCAATATCGGATGGCTTGGGCAAGATATATGGGGGCATTCCGAGTATCCGCACGATTAATTCCCATCCACCGATAAACAGGACAAACACGACGATTGGCGGCAGAATTTTTTTCATCAGTCCAATGACTGGGCTCTCTTCTGCCGGATGATGGCTGCGGGCATTGTCCTTCCCAGAAGCTCGGATACCTGGTGTCGTTTCAACGGCTGGATTAGCTACCATCTCTTCCATGTTGCTTCCCACTCCTCTCATTTCTGGCTATCAATGATTCAGTACATTGGACACGCTGCGTACATATTCACCGAATTCAGGCTGGGTCCGGAATTCATCATCCCTCGGATAGGCAAACGGAATATCAATGAAATCCGAAATTTTACCGGGACGAGGCGTCATCACTACGACTTTTGTTGATAGGAACACACTTTCGAACACGTTATGCGTAATGAACAGAACCGACATCTTCTTGTCCTGTTCCCAAATATTTAGCAATTCATTCTGCAGCGTCTGCCTGGTAATTTCATCAAGGGCGCCAAACGGTTCGTCCATTAACAGCAGCTTGGGACGGGATATCAACGCTCGTGCAATGGATACTCTCATCTTCATTCCGCCCGACAGCTCTCGGGGCAGCACCTTCATATAATCCTTCAGGCCTACCAGCTCTAGAACCCGCTCCCCTTCGGTAATTCGCTCCTTTTTGGATACGCCACGCAAAGTAAGAGGCATGGTGACATTATCAATCAGCTTGGCCCAAGGGAGCAGGGTATGCTCCTGAAATACAAAGGCAATTTCATTCTGTTTACGTGCTTCCTTTGGGGAAGTACCCAGCACGGTCAGATGACCGGAGGTCGGTTCCGTCAAACCGGCAATCATATTGAAAATGGTAGATTTCCCGCAACCGGAAGGACCGACAAAACATAGAAATTCTCCTTCCCCCACATGCAGATTCGCATGCTGCACAGCTACAGTGCCATTGGGGTAGATTTTGCCGACATCATCGATTACAAGCATGGAACGGCTGTCCTTTTGGGCCGCTGCCTGTTGATTTTGGGTGAGCTGCATCTGAATCCCCTCTTCTCTTTGAAGTTGTGTCCTATCATATAGCCAAAAAATATGCATGTAAATATTCCTGACACAATTTTGGTTTTTTATCTAATGGTATACGCTTTACGTTGGTTCAAAAACAGAACATTCTAGCTTTTAGGTTAACTTATATGACATGAATATAACAAAAAGGATTGCAGGAATTTAACAAGACCCTATATAATTGCTTAAAAAGTGACGTGGTTTCCGGTACCTGATTCAGATATGTATCGTTTAGGAGGATGGATTGACATGCATTTAACTATAGAAGATGCGTTAGCAGTGTACCCGTTATCGGAAGGCAAGTTGGCCGCCGGTAAAAAAGGAATTTCTCGAACGATCAGCTCCATCAATTTGATGGATGCGCCGGATGTGATCAACTGGATGAAAGAAGGGGAGCTCTTGTTGACTACAGCTTATGCGATTAGGGATTCACCCGAGGATTTTGTTAATTTGCTGCAAAAGCTGAATGAACGTGGAGCCTCCGGGCTTGGCATCAAGCTTGGTCGATACTGGGCAGAAATACCAGAGATAGCTCTGCTGGAAGCTGATCGGCTGGGCTTGCCCCTAATTGAGCTTCCCTTTCAATTCACCTTCTCCGAGCAGATCACCGCTCTCTACCAATCCGAGTTCCAACGCGATACCCGCCGGCTAAATGAATTGCTTGAAACACAGAAGAAGCTGGTTGATTTTGCGATGCAGGCCGATGAGTACACCAATTATTTTCAAAGTATCACAAGTATTTTAGGGGTTCCTTTAGCCATCGTTACCTCTGAAGGACAGACCTTGTATAACATGACACGTTGTTCCGATTTGGAGCTGTTGAGCGATTGGCCCTGGAATCAGGACAATCGGTTTTACAAGTCGGCGAACAACCTGTTGTATCGGGTCCCCCTGCTGAAAAACGGAAAGTCATACGGTTACTTGCTGATACAAACTGAAAATCTGCTGGAAGCACATGAAATGGAGGGCATTTTTCACCAAGCTGCCGTCATTCTTTCCTATCATCTGGAGGTCATCCAGAATCAGGAGGCTACTGCGGCAGGCAGTCGTCTTGGCATGGCCATGGAACGTTACTTAAAGGGGAACGCCTCTCTGAAAACGGTGCTCGAATTTGCTGAAGCATTGGGAAGCACATTTTGGAGCACACCCTACGTATGCATGGTATCTTCCACAAGAGCGGATGCTTGGGACCATGAAAATCAGAGGCGCAAACTGAGGGAGATTCAGAATAGACTTCAGGACCATCCCAAAACATCCTCCTTGGAATCCCATCATTTTTATGTGATGAACCGCATATATTCACTCTTCCCCCTTCTAGAAGAAGAGGCCAAGGATCGAAGGAAGTATGAGGATTCGGTACGCTTGTATGCGGATTTGATGCATTCATGGGACCACGGAACAAGAACATGTTTTATCAGTAAAGCGAGAACGGGCATAGAGGAGTTCATCGACGGCTTCCGGGAGTGCGGGGAGGCTGAGAGAATCAGTACGGAGCTTGGTTTAAGCGAACCGATTGTCATGTTTGCTGACCTGGAGTTTATTTATCTATTCAAGCATATTCCGCAGGAGGTTATGGTCCGGTATTGCTCTTATTTATTCCGTCCACTCATGGACAAAGAAGAGGAATACACCAGTGAGATGATGCACACACTTGAAGCCTATTTTGCCAACAACGGCCAAGTGAATGAAACGGCACGTGAGCTATATATCCATCGCAACACTGTACTGTACAGGCTGGAGAAAATTTCGGGGCTGCTGAATTTGGATTTGAAGAATACCGATCATCTGCTGCTCTTAAAGCTGGGACTTATGTTTAGGCACTTGATGTCGTCAGATAGACAAGTTTAAAAAAGGTCAATTGTCGTCGTGCTCTATTCCACCCCAATAAAAAAACCTCAGCAGGTTTACCGAGCTGAGGTTAATAAATTATCCTTGTTCAATTTTATCTTTAGCTGCTGCCACTCTAGTGTCTTTTGATTCCGCCTGGATTTCGCATCAGGTGCTTCGAATACTCCCTAATTGACGACTAGAGCCGCACCTAACTAATTCATTTAATAACTTCCACCTTTTTATCCCCTGCTGTCTTTGCTACCTCTAACGTTGTATGACCTTGGATCGCGACGATCACGCCTGCAGCCAGCATAGAAACGATTAAAGCTGCGCTTAGAGTTGTGGACATTTTCTTCTTGACCATAACCATACCTCCGGTATCTATTATGTAATAAGCAATTCAAAATGGACGAGTCGATGTTGACTTCATCATTGCAAATAAGGGATTACAATAATTCGCTTTTCTGGTGAAGTAACCCAGTTGTTGATTGTATTATAACCCACTGCAAATGATTGTAAAGGGATTTTTTTCTAGGTTTAGATAAACAAAATATTAGGCGCGGCAAATAAAGCTGTAGACTATAAATCCGTTATTTGGCCTCTTCCAGCACGACTACATGGCTAGAATAAGAGAAGCAACACTTATATTGGCCTGAAGATAGATGGATATCAACCATTCCTGTGTTTTCATCGCGAGTGCTTTGCGGGATTTTACATATTTGAAACCAGCGAGTGGTATCAAACCCAGCATTGATTGTACTTAAACTCTATCAATTCATGGGTCGATGACTGCTCGCTAAAAGTATACTGACCTAGAATGGAGTTCATGTTTGAGACTATACTTGATTCCGCACCTGCACTTTAACCTGCGTTTTTGTTCATTATAGATCACCAGCAGAGGAAGCGTAAAATACGTCGCTGTGCATATGTTTTATTCGTTCCCAGTTAGCGGGATTGGTTGTGTCCAGGGAGCGGTTCTCCATTATGCCTTGATATAAAGCGGTCTTTTCTTCCAAATGTGCTAAGTGCTGTTTGGCTTCTTCAAACTTAGCAAGAGCTGCTTCTCTATGCTCCATCATAAGTGTGTACCGTTGTGGGATAGTTGAATCTCCTACGAGACAGTAATCAACATACATTTTAATATTATCAATCGGCATCCCGGATTGTTTGAGACATTTGATGCCATGTAACCAGTTGATTGATTCTTCGTCAAACATTCGAACATTATTCTGATTGCGCTGTACACTTGGCACCAAGCCTTTATCTGTATAAAAGCGAATAGCGTGCTCGGTGAGTCCTGTGATCTGCGCGGACTCTTTGACGGTATGCATGAGAAGACCTCCTTGAAAAATATAAATTCCAGAGTATGCTTGCCTTCGTGTAACACGAAGGTGATAGGCTCATTGTAATGCAACTCGACCATGAAGGTAAACCCTGTTGAGGTGCCCGAATTCGAATCTAGGGCCATTGCATTATATTTAAATATTAGGAGGAATTACGATGCAAACCGTAACATTAAACAATGGGGTAAAAATGCCGATTATCGGCTTTGGTGTTTACCAAGTTCCGGATGCTGAAGAATGCGAGAATGCAGTATATGAAGCGCTGATGGCTGGTTATCGGTTGATCGACACTGCATCCGGTTATTTGAATGAGGAAGCTGTCGGACGTGCGGTCAAGCGCAGTGGCGTGCCTCGTGAAGAACTGTTCATCACGACCAAGCTCTGGGTCCAGGATGCCAGTTATGAGAGCGCCAAGCTTGCTTTTAACAAATCCTTAAATAAGCTGCAGTTGGATTATCTCGATTTATATCTTATACACCAGCCGTTTGGCGATTACTACGGTGCTTGGCGTGCCATGGAAGAACTGTACCATGAAGGTAAAATCAAGGCGATCGGTGTTAGTAACTTCCTGCCAGACCGTCTGATGGACCTTATCATGCATAATGAAATCGTGCCAGCTGTTAACCAGGTCGAAACTCACCCGTTCTATCACCAAACCGAGAGTGCCACCTTTATGAAAGAACAAGGAGTTCAACATCAGTCGTGGGCTCCGTTCGCTGAAGGGCTTAATAACATGTTTGGCAACGAAGTGCTGATATCCATTGCTGCAAAACACAGTAAGTCTGTCGCGCAGGTCGTGCTGCGCTGGCTTGTGCAGCGTGGGATCGTTGTCATTCCGAAATCAGTAAAAAAAGAGCGGATTGTCGAAAACTTCAACATCTTCGATTTTGAGCTCAGTACCGAGGATATTGAACAGATTACGGCCCTTGATACGCGGAAGAGTCTTTTCTTATCGTATCACGATCCGGAAGTCGCCAAGATGATGGGAAACTGGAAGATTGATCTGTAAACCCTATTGTAATGTACAAAAAGAATGTTGATCTGTCAGATCAACATTCTTCGTTTTTCTTATCCATCCGATTCAAAAGCAGACTATCTCAGGACTCGTAATTGAAGTATTCTACATCCATATAACCTTGTTGTGTTTTGAGATTCTAGTTGTATAACCCAATTCGGTCTCCCCGATCGTGTCCCCATCCCAATGGATAGACTTCACCCAGGTTATTGAATTTTTCGCCATCCAGGCTGTATTAACCAACGGTCCCCATATTCGTTACTAACTTTTCTAGTTTATCAGCGTCATCCATCGTTAACGAATGGAACTGAGTATCAGCCAAGCTATACAGATTGGGAAGTATACAATCGATTACGTGTCTGCCTTTTTCGGTTAGTTGTACGAATATCACCCGACGATCCGAATGACAAGGAATACGAGTTAGCAGCTTTTTATTCTCCAGTTTATCCAAGATATACGTCAAAGCCCCACTAGTCAAAGAAACATGTTGAGATATCTGTTGAATTGCTTGTTTCTCTTCATGTTCAAGCGATACTAACACAGAAAGCTCCGTAAAATTGAGATCTGCTTTCTTTAACTCGCTCCGAAATTGGTCCTGAATCATTTTTGACATTTGAATGAAATGAAGACATGCTTGATATCGAAAATTATTCATGGTTTCTCACTCCACTTTATATATCTCAGTTTTAAGATTCTTTATTTAGATATTACTTGTTCTATGTACTTTTGTCAATTTAAGACCAAGCTCAGGATCAACATTTCTTGTTACTGATACGTAAAAAAGCCTCCATATTCAATCACCTACAATGCAAGTTAAACGCAAAAAAACCTCCCAGGCTTCAAAGAGCTCGGTTCGGTTTTTATTCACAGCATGATGACAGCTATCTCAGTCCAACATCTATAAAACGATTTCCGATGGTTTCGGGAAATGCCTGCTTAATTGCATCAATGGCTCGTTGTTCCGTTTCTCTCGCTTGATGGAGTAGCGCTATCACAGACTGTACACACTCCGGTTCTTTGACATCCCATAAATCACAGTGATCAACCCAACGAATCATCTCCATATAAAGATCTGACAAGGATCTATATTCTTGTATGACCTGAGCCATCTGGTCAGAGAGGTATCCGAGACCTGCAACATAGCTGGCAATAATTTCTCTTGATCTGCAATAATATCGGAGAACTTCAGCAGCTTGCCTCGGTTCATAAACACTTGTTTCCAGTGCTGAAGCCATGGCAGAATATGCAGCAGAGCCGCAAGCGTAATCCTGAGGTGGCAGCATGTAATCATGGATTTCCCATTTGTAGACGGCCTGAATCAACGATTCCTTACAGACCTCCCACAAATCTACCGCTCTACAGGATTCAAGCACTTGATAATACCAATAAGGCGTTCTATTTCTCCCAAAAGAATCGTAAGGCAAACGAGTAACGTCATGGCCGTCGCTGTTACAGAGGAGCAAAACCTGCTCCACATCATCATACCCGGCAGCAATAACAAATTGGTCATGCCATACTATGGCCCCCACACCCCGATCAATGGATGTCTTAATGTCCACCAATGCCTGTTTTTGATACAGCGGAAACGTCGGTGCAAATGAAAACCCGGCTGCCTGACTGACCGTTACTCCAATAAAATCAGCAGCTACAAAATTCTCTGCCATCCAGTTATAGGCTGAGATTGATTCTTCGGTCAGACGCCGATCTACGACCAATCGAAATACTGTTGCTGTCATGCCCGCAATCATGTGAAGCGGGAATTCCGTCCACTTCTTATGTATTAAAATGCAGTGCATCACATCTGCATATGAACCCTTGCTGCTACTTATAATGTTTGCATCCTTAGAATGCTGGGCATGATCCGATTGAATCAGGTCCAGATAAACTTGTTTTGCCATGATCCTTCCTCCCTCTGTCTATCTTGGTGAGTGCGCTCCCCATCGTGGTACAGTTGAGCGCTTACGATCAGGGAATTTTAAGGATATGATGCGAAAAAAATGGACCGCTTGCTCTTCTAGTGCTTTCGCTTCCATTAGAACCTGTGCCAGCTTTTCCGCTGCATCCAGCTCCAGATTCCATTTGTCCTCCTGCTGACTCATGAATCCCCTCATCTGGTGAATTAACCTTCCAAGCTGGTCATAACATGAATAAGCTTGGTCCAGCTCATCCCATATGCCTTGCATATCCCGCAGGTACAATCGAATTTCATTTCGAGACTGACAATAAGATTCCAAAAGATACGTTGCCCCTGATGAATCATAATCTCCACTTCGTAGAGCTTGCACCCATACGTCATATGCCAATCGGCCAGAAGCGATGTTTTGATCTGGTAATAGTCGATAAGGGATATCCCAATCCTCGATAGCAAGTCGTAAGGATTCCAACAACATATCCTGTTTGGGTATTGGAATCTGCTCACCAAAGATCTGACAATACCAGAAACCTGTGAAGTTTAGCCCGAAATTGTCATATAGCAAAATCTGAGGATCCTTACTCCACCTATCTTGCAAGTAAAAGATACCATCGTTGTCATCATATCCATGGATAACCCCGAACTCCGGAATCCAATAGATTACTCCTTTTCCCTCGTCTAGACTTCGCTTCACCCATTGCACTGCATCCATCTGATAATAATCGAATGTAGAATGTCGCGTTCGTCCTCCATCCCAGATCGTAAATATTCCCAGGTTGTCGATTCCAGGGCGGTGCGCTTCTCCCCATTGTCCATACGCCGTTACCGACATGGGAAGAAGCCTGCGATGCACCGAAAGTTTAAAAGCCATTCCCGTATACCCGGAGAGCAAATATTTTGCACCTTGAAACTGACCTGTATGGGTCAATATGGCATGCAGACTATCCACAAATGATTTGGACTCTCGTTTTACCACCAGGTTGTTTAACTGTACTTCGGCCAAGATAAGATCTCCCTCCATGGTCTTTACTTCACTTGAGCATGATTTGAATTGTGAAGTCTGTTAAGAATTGCGTCTGCATGGCTCTGCATCCTGCGTCTTAGCCACCCAGGAGATATTAATTCCTCCCACTCACTTATAAATAATTGCTGCATGAAAGCCTCTGTATCATAAAATTCAATCGCGTGAATCCGATCTTGTGTATCCCGAATTCGATACCCTTGCCACTGCTCTGTTTGCTGCACTTCTTTCAGACGAATCTCAGCTATAAACGGTTTTCGAACAGGCAGAGGTTCTTCCCATCCACTGAGCTGCATGTCTGAATCACATTCGAATGTTTCATCCGTCAATCGGACATGAACGATACCCTCCAGCCGTATGGCACTTTGCTGTACAGGATCCGTTTCATAGCCAATGACGTAATCAGCATTGTACTGGGATACGATCTTCAATGGACACCAAGGAAACTGCCTTTCACCGGAAAAGTCTCGGTAATACATATGTACTTTGAGTGATTCTGTTATGGCGTGGGATAATAATTCAACATGCTGAAGAAGCTTCGGCGATGCAGCGAATGTGGGAAGTGGTCGGCTCAATATTTTCTGCTCTTCAGCCGTAAATCGCTCTAACAGATGCGCCACACGCTTGACCACATCAGATTGCTCGTGATTAAAATGCCGATAACGATGAGCCAGATACTTAAGGACGCTCTGTTCTTCTTCTGTCATATATAAATGGGGTAACCGATAGGTCTGGTCCTCATAACAATAACCTCTATATTTTGCGAGATATAGTAAAGGAGCGCGTAATGAAATCGCCATATACTCAATATCGCGCTGTGCCTGACGCCGGGATATCTCAAATTCACGGGCAAGCCAGCTGCTGTTCGGAAAACGTCCGCTTCGAATCTGCTCGTCAAACCAGTGAATACGATGCATATTACTCATCTTTACAGGCCCCCAATTGATTCCACAATGTGCAAAACGTAACCCCATTATACCAAACGAATGGCCCGCTCCGAAGAACAGGCCTGCTACGTTATACGGTTGCTCTATCCACTCTGGATTGCACAGCTTTGGAACATTTCTTGCATACTTTCAGACTTGTCCCATCTGTTTTCGTTTGTGAATACAACAATTTAATACGTGTGCTGCTGCATACCGGACATGTTCCCCGCCCCCGGGAAGGGATATTCCACAAGACACGTCCTCTTTTGGTTTTTGCCAATGGTGTGAACCTCTTTTCAATGTAGTTTGTGTGTTCACCGTTATTATAGAGCTCATGGTACGACATAGAATGTCGCAGCAGTACGTATTGGATCAGACCAATCCAAAAAAAGAAACGCTCGCACAGGCAGGGTATGATAACTTTCCTGCCTGGTACGAGCGTCTACACCAAATTGCACTCCAACGGTATGATCCGGGTGAGTACGGTTAGCAATAGTTTATTTCATCGAGCGATATTCCAGTAAATCTGTCAAATTCGAGATCTTCTGCAGCAGCTTCTCCCCAATGTTGGTTTCCCTCACCAGTTTCCGCGCCAGTTCTTTGTCCACCAGTCTTTTTATGGATAAAACGTCCGTTCCGTTACACAGCACATCTTCTTTTGAATTAAATTTCTGATGAGCGACGAGCTGCATGCCGAAGGAATTATACAACAAGGTATATCCCGCGATGCCCGTTGTGGATTGATAAGCTTTGGAGAAACCACCGTCAATGACGACCATTTTTCCGTTTGCTTTGACAGGGCTCTCTCCACGAATTTCTTTCACTGGCGTGTGTCCGTTAATGATATGTCCATGATCCGGATTCAGATCAAACTCCTGCAGGATCTTTCGACAGATATCTTCCTTTTCACGTAAATGGTAGTATGGGTTCTTTCTCTCCTTATGCGCTTCCTTATCTTCGATAAAGTACCGTTCAAAAGTGGTCATTTCTCTTTTGCCAAAGAGTGAGGAACATTCCCCTGTCCAGATGTACCATACCATATCCGTCGCCAGATCTTCTGTCTCTTCCAGATGTGCAAAGGAGTAGCGTAGGTTCTCTTCAAAAACATCAAGCAGCTGGCGGCCCGCATACGTCTTGCCTTCAATCTGCATTTCTTCCATATTTCCTTCTTCATCCAAAGGAATACAGCCGTGGATTAACAAATTCCCGTTGTATTTTAAATAAAGGCTGCCCTTTTTCATAAGAAAATTCATATGCCGAGCCAGCTTCTCGGAATGCTGAACGGAGAACAGCAGCTTTTCCATCACCTGGCGTTCTTCCTCCAGCAATTGTTCAGGGTTCAGCGGATTTACGGTTGCAAAACAGGTGTTTTCCAGCTGGTACGTTTTTCCGCAGATGTTGATTTCGTTTTTGTCATAATCGATCTTCTCCAGTAGAAGTCTTTCAGACATGTTAAAGTCTGGGCGTCTTTTGATAATCGGCATTTCAAGCTTAAACTGGATCATGGCAATGGCCTGGTGAATCTTGGTGATCTGTAGAATTTCCTGCTCCGATAGGTTATGGCCGCCCTGCAGCTTAGGTCTGAAAGATGGATTATCTTCATAGTATTTCTCCGCCAGGTTTAACAGTGGGCGAAGATTGATTCCGTATACATCTTCGATGATGTCCAGATTGTCGTATCTCGCGCAGATCCGGATAATATTCGCAAGGCAAACCAGAGAACCTGCATAGGCACCGATCCAGAGCACATCATGGTTGCCCCACTGAATGTCTACAGAATGGTAGTTGATTAACGTATCCATAATTTTATCAGGGTCTGGCCCCCGGTCATAAATATCGCCAACCACATGAAGGTGGTCAACCACCAGACGCTGGGTCGTATAAGCAAGGCCGATAATGAGATTGTCCGCCTGCCCCAGGGATATAATCTGCCGATATATTTCCTCGTAATACGGATCCTTATTGTTGGTCGTATCCGTCTTGTATAGAAGCTCTTCTACAATATATACATACTGTTTAGGCAGAGCTTTCCGCAGTTTGGAGCGTGTATATTTGGAAGAAGCGTAAGAAACAAGCTTAAGCATGTTTTCAATCGTTTGTCTGTACCACTGGTTCAAAGCCTTTTTATTGCTCAGGTCCCCTATAACCAGCTTTATTTTTTCTTCCGGATAATAGACTAACGCCGCAAAATCATTAATTTCCTGCTCTGTCCATATCTCACGAAATAATTCTTTGATTTTCTCTTTCACGGTTCCTGAACCGTTTCGTAGTACATGCTGAAAAGCCTGGAACTCCCCGTGCAAATCACTGACAAAATGCTCGGTTCCCTTCGGAAGATTGGAGATTGCTTCAAGGTTGATAATCTCTGTTATGATTTTTTCTTCCGTATCATATTTCTCAGCAAGTAGATCTAAAAATTGCTCATCCAAAACAGATGTCCCCTTTCAAGGAATGATCGTGATGTATAGTTGGGTCCAATCTTTGCAAATGCAATTATAACCAATCTATATATGTTTTTTTATCAAACACGGAAATCGTTCTAAAGGCTATCCGCAAAGGTCATTATACTCCAGTTTCTCCTGGTTCAACAAATTTCATTGAATGATTGTACTTGGCTTTTGGTTTATTTAAGCCACTGGACAACATCAGTCCATATGGAAGCAACGTCAAGCTATGGCTGAATTCATATTTATCGTTTAAGTTCATTGTAGTTATTTTGAAATATTAATTGTTGTGTCTACTCTATTCATAACTTATGAAACCAGAATGTAGGAAGGAAGCGAGATTATGAGCAATCATTCGTTAATGGGGTTTGCCCCTGCACTAGGATGGAATTCATGGAATACCTTCACGTGGGACATCAATGAGCAGTTGATTCGGGATGTTGCCGATGTGTTTGTTACAGAGGGTTATCTGAACGCCGGATATGAGTACATCGTCATTGACGATTGCTGGAGTCTGAAGGAACGGGATGCAGATGGCAATCTGGTCGCAGACCCCGCTAAATTTCCGAGTGGAATGAAGGCGCTTGCAGATTATATCCACGACAAAGGTCTGAAATTTGGCATGTACTCCTGTGTTGGCACACATACTTGTGCAGGTTATCCAGGCAGCTTCGAGCATGAATTCCAGGATGCTGCGTTATTCGCCGAGTGGGGCGTGGATTATCTAAAATATGATTACTGTTTCAAGCCGCGCCATATCTCAGGTGAGCTATTATACAAGCGCATGAGCCTTGCACTTAAAAACTGCGGGCGGGATATCCTGTTCTCTGCCTGCAACTGGGGAGAAGACAACGTATATGAGTGGATTCGTGAATCAGGGGCTCATATGTATCGCTCCACCGGTGACATTCGCGACAACTGGCAATCGGTCAAGGACCTGGCGCTGTCCCAGCTCGGCAAACAAAGCTACACTGGCTCCTTCTGCCATAATGACATGGACATGCTCATCGTTGGCATGTATGGTGGAAGCAACAACGACTTTATTGGAACCATCGGCGGCTGTAATGACACGGAATACAAAACGCACTTCTCGCTCTGGTCCATGATGGGATCACCGCTCATGATTGGATGTGATGTCCGCAAGGCCAATCAGGCCACCAAGGATATTCTGTTGAACCCCGACCTGCTTGCTATTAACCAGGATGCAGAAGCACGCGGTGCCTATCGCATCAAACCCGAGCCTCAATGGTTCCATACAGATGATGTATTCATGCTGGTGAAGGTGCTGACAGATGGCGATCTTGCCATCGGTTTCTTCAACTTGAGTGACAGTCAACGCGAGCTGTCCCTTCAATTCTGGGATATGGGGCTGCCTTACGCCGCGGGTTATTCCCTGTCACTCTACGATTGCTGGGAACACAAGGAGCTGGGTGTATTCCGCGAGCGTTATGCACCGGTGGTTGGGGCCCATGATTGTCTCGTCGTGCGAGCCAGATTGGTGAAATAAATGGCACAGAGCCGGCTCTGCACCACTTGCCAGGTTCCGCTCTCGTCGGATGATGTGGGTATTTATATCAAACTGGTCTCTCGAACAGCCCAGCAATTCCTCTGTATCGACTGTCTCGGTGTGAAGCTGAATTGCGGGCGGGATCCGATTGAGAAGCTGATTCGTTACTTCCGTGAATCCGGGAACTGTGCACTTTTTCGATAAAAAACAATATGTAATCTGTCTATTCGTTAGTGTACCGACCGCATTCCCTTAATGTTCTGCTTGTTTCTGATGCAACAGCATGTAGGCTGATGGTGTATATGATGTCGCCTTTTTGAATACTCTTGAAAAATATAGCGGATCATTATACCCAACCGAATAGGCTATGGATTGAATGGACAATCTGGAAGTCTTCAGCAGGTCACAGGCGCGCCGGATACGGCATGCCGTTATATACGCCGAGATGGATTCGCCTGTAGCTTCTTTGAACTTGCGGAACAGGTAGCTTCGCTCCAGATTCACGGCCTGTACAATCTCCGCAACCGTCAAGGTCGATTTCCAGTAGTTCTGCTCAATATAGGTTCTCGACAGCCACACATAATCTCTGGCTTCCTCCTGCGTCTCGCGTGGAAAATACTCCATGTAATAGGACAATAACAGGTGCAAACGCGCATCTGCCCTAAACACTTCACTTGGTGCTGCCCCCGCATTCCAGGCCAGGTGAAACCAGGGTTCCAAGGTTTCCGGCGCAGCTGGCAGTACGGGATGCTGGACCGAAAACTGTGTCAACTCTATCAGTCGTCCTGCGTCTCGGCCGTTGAACTCCATCCATACGTATTCCCAAGGGTCGGCCGGGTCGGGATAGTAATAGATTTCTTTTTGCGGAAAAATAATAAAGCTCTCTCCGGCACCCAGCCGAAATTGCTGGCCCCCGGTTTCCAGTGTACCCTGCCCTTGCATGATATAATGTAGCGCGTAAACGTCACGCACGCCCGGTCCCCACTGGTGAAGATTGACGGGTTTATGGGCGCCGCTTATGAAATAAACTTGAATCGCCCTGCTCCCGTCTAGCCATAATGAGTCCACATCTGGCTCCTCCTTTCTTGATACCAGTCATTATATATGATTTTGTAGAGTTTTTGATTTATTTTGATGCTAGAAACTTCCTTTCAAGTTGCTTATGATCGAGATAGTGGTCTCATAACCCAACAGATATATGTAAGCGCAACCACAAACATCTTGGATCGACATGAATAAAAATGCTCAATTCAGAGAGGAGAATGTTGTGTTGCTTAGAATCGTTCAGGTAGAAAATGGCCAAGTTCAGGGGCTGCCTGCCGCAGACCCACGTGTTACCAGCTTTAAAGGTATTCCATTCGCCGCCCCACCGGTAGGCCAGAACCGCTGGCGTGCACCACAACCTGCATCCGATTGGGATGGGGTGCTGCAAGCTTTTGATTTTGCCCCCACCTCGATGCAGGCCCCGACCGTCATTGACGATAATAACATCTATACGCGAGAGTGGTCTGTTGATCCCGATCTGCCGATGAGTGAGGATTGTCTATATTTGAATGTGTGGACACCTGCCAAGCGAATGGATGAGAAGCTGCCTGTGTTTGTCTGGTATTTTGGCGGTGGGCTTCAGGTGGGTCATACTGCTGAAATGGAATTTGATGGTGAGCGCATTGCCCGCAGAGGCATTGTCGTGGTTACCGTCAATTACCGTCTGAATGCGTTTGGTTTCCTGTGCCACCCCGAGATTAGCGCTGAATCCCCACAAGCACCTGCGAACTTTGGACATCTGGATCAACAGGCAGGTACGGCCTGGGTGAAACGTAACATCGCTGCCTTCGGCGGTGATCCGGATCAGATAACCATTGGTGGACAATCTGCAGGCGGCGGCAGTGTGCTAAGTCAGATGACTTCCCCGCAGAACAAAGGCCTGTTCCAGCGAGCTGTCATCATGAGTGGAATTGCGACCGAACTGTATCCCAATGTGCGCGTACCTTCTGTCCGCGGCACACTGCGGGATGCAGAGCAGAAGGGCGTTGATTTTTTCCGTTTTCTGGGCGTATCCAGTTTAGATGAAGCCAGACAGCTGGACGCCGTCACGTTGCGGGATAAAATTCTGGAATATCAAAGCTTCTGGGGAACAGTTATCGATGATCAGTTCTGTACAGGTGATCCGTTCATTCGTTTCATACAGCATAAGCGCGAACTCGTTCCCGTTATGCTTGGGCATACCTCTTCCGAGTTTTGGACCCAGCCTGCGGTAAGCAGTATGGAGGAACTGAAACAAATGGCGACTGAACTATTCGGAGAGGATGCGCCCGCCTTTTTGCAGCGCTGTGGAGCCGATACTGGAGATCTCGATCATATATTGCAGCAGGCATCGATCCGCATGATTGAGCATGCGATTCAACTTGTGATCCGCTCCAATAGTGGTCATCCATCCGAGACGCCGCTCTATTATTATAATTTCGACGCAGAGATTCCGGGCTGGGATCAGCCAGGCACGTTCCATTCCGTTGATCTGTGGTTTTTCTTCGAAACGCTCGCCAAATGCTGGCGGCCTTTCGTCGGTAAACATTATGACCTGGCGCGCCAGATGTGTAATTATCTGTCCAATTTTATCGCGACAGGTGATCCGAATGGTCTGGATTCCACCGGCAAACTTTTGCCCTATTGGATTCCAAGCAGTACTGAGCAGCCTTACCGCATGGAATTCGGTGATACGTCCCAGTTACAGCGTGCAGAGCCGGGGCCGGTACTTGAATTGGTCATTGAACACTATTTTAAAAAGCAGAGTGAGCCCGTTGTGTAACATTTATACTTTTAAATGAATCAAACCCTGAAGAGCCTTGCAAGTATGCATGGCTCTTCACGTTGTCTCGCCTGTCGTTACTTGATCCGACTGCTCACCAAATGCTGCCTAATATAGGGAGTTACCCTGTAAGTGATTTAGATCAGATTAGATCAGATAAAATGACTATCAAGTTTCAGCAATCTTTCCGCGAAAACCTCGTTTGCTCTGGTAGGAATATGATCTATCCGGCGAACTAAGGAAAAGTTTCGTTCGATGTGGATATCTGGAATGGTGATTTCCTTCAACATGCCAGCGGATAACTCCCTTTTTACAACCCAGCGGGACAACATGGCGATGCCTAATCCAGAGAACACCGCTTCTTTGACGCCCTGACTGCTGTTGAACACGTATGAACGGTTTACCCGGAGTCCCGTCTGAGCCAGAAATCGATCACTAGACGATCTGGTTCCGGAACCCATCTCGCGAAGTATCCACACTTGATCTTGCAATTGTTCCAGATCCGCAATCACCGAAGTTTGAAGAGGATATCCTTCCGCTGCCACAATTATCAATTCGTCCTTCATGAATGGTGTCACGTTCAGATCTTGGGCCTCTATGTCCTCTTCAATCAAACCAAAATCGATATGATTATCTCGAATAGCTTCCACCACTTGAGATGAATTTTCGATGAATACTTCCATGGCCACTTCAGGGTATTGCCTGGCAAATGATGAAAACAGGCGAGGTAAAACATATTCTCCAATCGTAAAACTAGCCCCAATTTGCAATGAACCACTAACATTATCGTGTAATCTGGCAATATCCAATTTCGCCGACTCATATAGATTCACCATTTCCTTGGCACGTACATATAGCAGCTCCCCAGCCTCCGTCAGTTTCACCCATTTGGGCGAACGATGCATTAACTTTACATCAAATTCCTTTTCTAATTTACGAATGTGTAAGCTAACACCGGGTTGTGATAAATGCAATAGTTCTGCCGCTCTAGAGAAATTGCGCTGTTCTACTACCGTTATGTACACTTTCAAGCTTTCCACGATCATATAATGCATCTCCCTCATAGGATTTAGCCCAAATATTACTCCAATCATTATGATTCGTTATGATAAGCATTTCATTCCGGTATTTCTCTTTTCAATCATAACTAATTATAGTTATCAGTGAACAAGAAATAAAGAAATCGGACGTGATATCCATGAATTCAACTGCTGCCTTGCTGCAAGAAAAAAAGAATAAACAAGGGGTTGTGCTGGGAATTGGGCTTACTCTAATGCTTGCCCTTGCTGCCAAATATGCAGCCGGCTTTCCTTTTCTACACATCATGGGCCAGCTTGTACTTGCTATTTTGTTCGGCATGATCTGGAGAGCGGTCAGGAATGTACCTGATCATATGGTGAGCGGAATTTCCTTTTCAGCAAAAAAGCTTCTGCGATATGGAATCATTTTGCTTGGCATGCGGCTGAATTTGAAGGATATTCTTCATGCGGGGCCCAAGGTTGCCTTGATCTCCTTCCTGAACATTACCATAACCATTTTCGTTGTGTATGGCATTGCCAAATTTTTTTCACGTCGAGAGACGTTTGGGGCTATTAACTGCATGCGGAACAGCGATATGCGGAGCAGCAGCAGTTGTAGCCATTGCACCTCAGATCCAAGCCAAAGACGAAGAAGCGGCCATTGGTGCAGCTACTGTAGCGATTCTGGGAACCATTTTTACGATGGTATACACCCTTCTATATCCATTTCTACACTTGTCTGCATCAGGATACGGCGTGTTTTCAGGCGCTACATTACACGAAATCGCACATGTGATTGCAGCTGCAGAACCTGTGGGCCAAGATGCTGTGGACCTGGCTGTCATTGTTAAATTAACGCGTGTAGCCATGTTGGTGCCCGTCGCTATCTTGATTGGATTCTGGACGAATCGTTTGGATCGCTCCAAAAATTCAGGTAACAGCAAGATGAATAAAAGAAGCCTGAAATCCCTCCCGATCCCGTGGTTTATTTTCGGATTCCTCATGATGAGTGCTCTGAATACGCTGCAGGTTATACCTTCAGACTTGACGAATTTAATCATTCTTGCAGCTTATATGCTGATTGCTATGGCCATGGCTGGTCTGGGCCTTAGTGTAGATACAGTTACGTTTCGGCGATTGGGCCTAAAGGCTTTTGCAGCTGGCTTTATTGGCTCCATCGTTCTTTCCCTCATCGGATATGTATTTTTAAAACTATTCAATCTCGGCTGATGAAAATAGTGTGCCATCTATCCCACTTTAGACAAACCTTACTACGATAACTGAAAATAAGCCGCTAATATAGCGGCTTCGATGGAATCATCTTCTTGTTCCTAGACAATAGGTCTACGAAATAGTGACATACCCAGATCTTATTTTATACTTTTTTACCAAATTTCACTGCAACTCATTCACTTATATCATAGAGATGTTGTATCAGGCTAACGTTTCCGGTTAGTTGGATGATTTACTGTAGAGGTTATATCACAAATTTTCCAATGGCATTAGCCACACCATCATTATCATTTGAATCGGTTATGTAAACGGCGCATTTCTTAAGTTCAGTGATCGCGTTCCCCATGGCTACAGGAAATCCGGACAGATGGAATAGGCCTAAATCGTTAAAATCATCCCCAAACACCATCACATTTTCTGAATACACCCCAATTTCACTTAACACCCATTCCACTGCTTTTTCCTTTGAAGCGGATTTATGCATGATTTGGATCAATGCTCCTCCATCCGTTGCGATGACATTCACATGGTCACCAAATTGCTCGCTTAGATCCTTCCATTTGTTGCAACCTAGAACTAATATTTTGGTTGGGGATAGAGAGTCTATATCGTGTTGGTCAACAACCTGAGGTTTCAGATCATTTGTACGGATACCAAATGGAGGGCATTGAGAGTCCAGAATTGGTTTACTTGTGTACCATGAATCATTAACCTCGTATGCGATTACGGATTGAGGCATGTTTAACTCGATGAATGTATTAATCTGTTGGTTGATCTCCAAAGGGATTGGAATATGACGCTCATTTTGTTTCGATTTGCATATAACTAAAGCGTCATTGTAATAAATCATGTAATCTACAAAAGGAAACTGCTTCACAAATTGATTTGCCGCTCTAGGCGGCCTTGCCGTGGCAACGATAATATGTATCCCCAAATCAAAACATCGTTTAACAGCCTGAACATTCCTAGAAGATATCAATTTATCACTTCCGAGCAAAGTTCCGTCCAGGTCCAGCACAATGGCCTTAATTGTAGACATCCGACCCCTCCCCACACCGCTAAATTGGTAAAATAATACTATGCTTCTAGAGGTGTCGTCAACGTAAAAAGAAATTGCAGATATGCAGGATGAAAAACAACCTTTGTGGTTGGGAAAACGATCAGTCCGCGTTTCACCTAAGATTATGTTCGAGAGCAATGATCTGGAGTGTAACTTATTCGTACTCCGTCGTGTTTAATCTTCAAATGCCATAAGGAGGGTTCAATGCCAAAAGCCATTGTAACAACATTCCTGTCTATCTTTCTAATTTTTCTGACAGCATGTAGCAACGATAGTTTGCTAAAAGACAAACCAAGTATATCGGAAAGTGAACTGAAATATGATGCAGCTTCCGATATAACAATAATGCAAGATACTGTAACTAAATCATCGTCGAATATTGACTTTGAAGCTGGTTTGACCATTGACCTAGATTCAGCTAAAGACTTGTTAAATAAAAATGAGCGCCCCGCGCTAAGTGTACTCGAAAAGAACCTGACTGCTCTCGTGCAGCATGATCACAACATGTACCGATCGGGTTTTGTTAATGATCGACTTGCCGATGCGATGGAATTTTATTATGGGAAGCAATTCCAATATACATTTTCAAGTATCGAAAGCATTGAGGAAAGTACATCTGTTAGGAATCAGGTGCATGTTACGGTTCTTGGTGAACGTCTGGATACAGCAACCGACTCGGTTGAAAAAGTAAAATTGATGTATGCTATCCGGCAGAATGCACAACAAGATTGGGATATCTATACCATTGATTAAGGTCATTCATCTGCATCTGCTTATTATCTAGATTTATTAATAAGAAACATCCCTTTCCATGATCACGAAAAGAATCAAGTTGGATGACGTAGTTGAAGAAATCTTCGAGACTCTCCTCTCCGACATGACTCATTCGAAATTTTCATTAAACTCAGTAGTCAACAGTAAACCACCTCTCATAGATCGCACATGTCATATTCCGTTTTGGATAGTTTAGAACATAATGAAAAGAGTTGCCTGCTTAGGCAACTGTTTTTTATCGATGCGCTTTCACTCCCTCCATTCTTACTCGCATGATCATCCTGCTTTATTGGCCTAAACCATCCCAGAAGGTTTGGAAAGTACCTTTCTCCACCTCAAAAACGACGGGTACATTACCGTACCGCACCAGTCCTTCTTTGAACAGAACCAGTGGGACCTGCGTCTTGTCTTCCAGCGCTAGGTAGATAATCTTCCGGTCTTCCTGACCATAAAGATGCTCTTCCAGGTCTGAAGTCATGGCTAGTGGTTTGGACTCATATAGTTCGGAAATAAATTTTTCCAATGATGGGTTCGCTGTCAACGGCTGTAACTGTGATAAGCCATTATTCCAGCTTTCAAAGGTCTCCCATTGTACAGAATTGATGTTACCTTCGAGATTCAGCTGGCCAAACAGATCGACACCGCTCCCGATCGTGATATCATTGTTCTTGTCAAACAATTGAGCAAATACCTGACCATTCATTTCGGTATATGACATGATTCGGAAGTCCTTATCATAGTCATCAACCATATAGATATCCGCTTCACCAATGTTGGAGGCCAGCTCTTTATATTCATCCTGACTACTCAACTCATTAATGCCACCCGTTGTAGTACCCAGCTTTTCTCCACGCAATGCCAGCGCATCCTCACCGTTAAGTGTTGTCGGGGACTGCGTATAGACATGCCCCTGGTATACAACCAGTTGAAGCATACTTGCCTTTGGACCGCTGCTATTTGAATTGGGGAGTTCCGTCTTCGGAATCACTACCGGGTCAAATGTAACGTTCACTGCTGCCATTTGTGTCCCCGGTTGTGTCGAACCGTTCCACTGCTGCCATAAGCTCGGCGCAGCCAGTCCGATGCTGGCAGCAATGACAACACTCGCTGCAATGTAAAGAGGCTTGCGCTGGCGTTTTTGTTTATGGTGCTGCACATTGGAGATGTTCTCCATGCGTTTTCTCATTTGGTCATTTGTTTTCATTTGATCCACCGCTCTCTTATAATTTCGTTTGAATTGTTCCTCGTTCATTCGGTTCCTCCCCTTCAAGCTCCAGTTTTAACAGCTGTCTCCCCCGCTGTAATCGCATCTTCACCGCTGACTCGCTAATCTGTAAAATTTCACTGATTTTTCGGACTGGATAATCCTCGTAATAATACAGATGAACCACCGCTCTATACTTGATGGGCAATGACAGCACGAGTTCAATGAGCACCTGGTCTTCAGGGTCATCGGTGGTTAGGAATTCTGCTCCCTCCAGATTGACCTCCCGTTTGCGCCAGCCTCTACCTAATAAGGATTTGCAGTGATTGGTGATGACTCGGATCAACCATGCTTTCTGATGCTCTGCATCGTTGAACGTAGGGGCTTTTTCCATTAGCTTGATGAAGGTATCCTGAGTAGCTTCCTCCGCGTCCTCTCGTCTCCCAAGGTGTACCATGGCAATTCGGAACAGAGTATCCGCATAAGTCTCATAAATGTTCATCACATGATCGCCCGGTTGGGGCACGGATCGCCGCATGGTTGTTCAGCCCTCCTTTATACCTCTAACACTCTTAAGGACGGCATTTGGTCACATTTTGTTGAAAAGTTTCAGGATGTTGAAGAAATGATTGGATTCGGCATTCAATATGCATACAAAAATACCGACCCTCAAATTTCAAAGGTCGGTTTACCCATTCGGGAGAAGAAAACAATGGTTATAACTTTCATTATGGTCCACCCTTTGCAGTTATATACCACCTTCTGCTCTAACTCTAGTTGTTATTTGGACAATTCAGTAATATCAACGTTCATATGCTCCGTAAGCATTAAGGTAACATCCACTTTCACTTTACTCCATAATAACGTCATTTTATGAATGTAACCTCTCACCGAATAATTTACCGTTAAACTTAGCTCAGACCTCTGTTCATCAATGATTTTAATATGGTGTTCCTTTAAACTTTGTTTGGATCGGTACATCTCTAAAGCGATTTTCTTTTGGGTACCGTCTAAGTAATCAACATAGACCGATTTCATCTTAAAGTTTGAAGCGTATATTTTATGCTTATCTACCTCCAGAGCACTTAACAGATAGGGAAGCTCTACCAGCCTTTTCACGAGTGCAAGTTCCTCAGAAGTCTGTCTCACCGTACACGCCTCCTTCTTCAAGTTTGACCGTGACCAATTGATCAAAATCGACCCATTCAAATCCATTGTGCATTTCAATTTTGATTTTCTTTCCAACGGTACTGACTGAAGTAACGATTCCGTGTATATATCGATTGCCCGACTCATTAAACACTTCAATGGTGGCTTGTAATGTATAGTTGAGCGACATATCAACATTTTGAGCCATGATCTCCCACTCATCCTCATGAATTAGCGGTTTGGCTTGAACATGAATTTGAGTACGATGCTGTATGATTCGCTCTTTATGTTGTGGAAGCATCATGCGGCTCGATTCCCATAATCCATTGGCCTCAAGTTTTTTGCTCATTTGTAGTGCCCCCCAATTTTAGATGCTCTATCGATTGCCTGACCAGCAGCTGTAATGGAGCTTGCTCGAAGTATGGCAATGTCGCCAAATCGATCCTTAATGTCGTCCATCACCTGATCAATAGCCCGTTTGTGCTCCTGATCATCAAAGAAAGATAGTTGATATGTATCCGCGTCGGATAATTGAGAAAGGGATACGCCTACACGGCGCACCGGTTGCCCATCCCAGTGTTGATGAAATATGCGTTTGGCAATCTTGCACACATCAACGGTTATGTTTGTTGGATCAGACAGCTTAACCTGCCTGTGAAAGCCTGTTGGATGGTCGAAATCTGCTCCAGACACACTCACGGAAACGACACTACCCATCAGTCCTTTTTTACGAGCTCTTCGGCATACTTCAGTACAGATATCAAGGATGACCACTTCGATCTCCCAAGCCTCTGTGTAATCTCTAGGCAAGGTCATTCCGTTGCCAATATCCTTTTGTGTACTGTGTGTGTTGACGGTTACCGGCGAGTTATCGAGTCCATTGGCGATGCGCCAGATCACTTCTCCATTCACGCCCCATTTACTCTTGAGTTGGGTAAGAGGTGTATTCGCCAAATCTCTAATCGTTCGGATACCCATCTTCCACAGATGTTTTTCCATTCTTGAGCCAATCCCCCACATATCGCGGATGGGCTTATCTCCAATGTGGAGGTGTAATTCTTCTTTCTTTAAGTGGAAAATGCCCCCTTTGACCTTTTTAGCGATCATATCGCAGCACAATTTACTAATGATTTTGTTTTCACCAATGCCCGCTCTTGCGTAAACCCCTGTTTCATTATAGATCTTATCTTGAATTTGCTTGGCTAGATCGACAGGATCATTACCAAACAGATGCATAGACCCTGTAAAATCAGCGAATAATTCGTCTATACTGTACGGCTCAACCAGATCGGTAAACTCCTCAATAATGGACATGATTTGAGTAGATACTTCAATGTATTCTTGCATATGAGGTCTAACAATGATTAGTTCAGGGCACTTCTGAAGCGACTGCCAGAGTGGTTCTGCGGTGGATACACCCCTCGTTTTGGCTAATGGACAAGCAGCAAGAATAATGCCAGAGCGTCTTGCTGGGTCGCCTGCAACGGCAAGTGGTCTATTTTTGTATTGAGGCATTTTCGCCTTTTCGACTGAAGCATAAAAGCTCTGCATATCTATGAGCATAATGGTTCGCTGCTTAGTCAACACTGAAATCACTCCTGTACTTAAGAACGTATGTTTGTATATATTATAAACCGAACACACGTTCTTTATGCAAGAGGTAAATATTTATATTCATCCGAGGGATAGTCATACTCAACTTTCAGAAACGTGTCTTATGACAAAGAAAGACCCTGAGGGAACAAACCCTCAAGGTCGATCAAAGACTTTTTCATGATTGATCTCTTTTTCTCAATTAACTACGCAATATCTCATATACACCCCAACGATGCTACAAAAGGAGCCCGAGCCATTAAAACAATAAGATATAAGATATCTATTGTGTAATAAATATAAAGTGCATATCCCTTCTATATAAACAGATTATGGTTTGATTTGTCAGCCTGGCCCAGATAATAACCAACCCCACCAATAGTAACCTGATCCATGATCTCTTCCCGCTGAATCCCCATCAGATCCATAGACATCTGACAAGCAACCATTTCAACACCTTGTGCTAACGCAGTTTGAATCAATTCTTCCAGAGAGGCGACGTTGTTTTTCTTCATGATGCCGCGAATAACTTTAGGACCGACACCAATCATATTCATTTTGGACAAGCCTAACTTGTGACTACCACGTGGCAGCATAAGATCGAACATACGGCCTATCATGTTTTTGGATACCGGTCCCGGCTGATGCTTGCGAATAACATTTAGTCCCCAGAATGTATAAAACATGGTTACTTTGCGCCCGCTTGCAGCTGCACCATTAGCAATAATAAGAGAGGCTATTGCTTTATCCAGGTCGCCACTGAAGACAACCATCGTACTGGCAGGTTCCACAAGTTGAGCTTCCGAAGCAGATGATCTGACCGGCTCTGTCTGCTTCGTTAGTACTGCTTCTATGATACCGTTCTTACCACGTTCCAACTGTAGGAGTGCTGCGCCAGACATTCCTGCCCATGCCTTTACATCTTCGTAAAACCCTGGATCAGAAGCTTTTACCCGCAGCGTTTCTCCATCGGATAGTTGATCCATCTTCTGCTTTACTTGTATTAACGGACCAGGGCAGCTCAATCCGCATACATCCAATTCCTCATCGATACGTAATGGCTGAGAAGAGAGTTGATCCGTCTGATGTAATGTATTTTGCTTTGGATGAGAAACATGATTGCCATGATTCTGATCATCTGTAACCTCATGCTTTTGGGCAGAATACGGAGCTGGTTTAAATTGCGCTTGGCGATACGTTTTGAATCCACCACTCAAATTTTTAACGGTGAAACCGTGCTGACGCAAAATTTGTGTTGCAGTATATCCCCGTAAACCTACTTGGCAGTATACCCAGATTTCTTTAGAGACATCTAGCTCATCCATTCTCTCACGAAGCTCATCCACTGGGATGTTTAATGATCCGGGAATGTGGCCATTCCGATGCTCCAGCTCGCTACGTACATCTAGTAATATGGTTTGCTCCGGCTGGCGCATAGACAGCTGATCATAGGTGAATGTGTTGACACGTCCAGCCAGAATATTATCTGCTGCATACCCAGCCATATTAACCGGATCTTTTGCTGATGAATAGGGCGGTGCATAGCTCAGTTCAAGTTCAGTCAAGTCGCTTATATGACCCCCAAAATGAATAGCAACGGCAATATCATCAATCCGTTTATCCACTCCTTCGAATCCGACTGCCTGGGCACCCAGGATTTTTCCTTCAGGTGAGAACAGCAATTTCAGAGTAATTGCACTCGATCCTGGATAATACGATGCATGAGAAGCAGGATGAACAATCACCGTTTGATAATCCACGTTATGACGTTTTAATACCTTTTCATTGCTGCCCGTGGTTGCTCCAGTCAGTCCAAACACTTTAATAATAGAAGTCCCTTGTGTTCCTTTGTAGGTAGAATGTATGCCAGCAATCCGATCCGCAGCAATACGTCCTTGTTTGTTCGCAGGACCTGCAAGCGGAATCGCTGTCTTGGTTCCATGGATGTAATCACTGACCTCAATTGCATCACCAACCGCATATATATGCGGTATATTGGTTTCCATGGCCTCATTAACAATGATGTGTCCACGTGTCCCCAAGGCAATACCACTGCTTTGCAGAAATGAGGTATCTGGGGACACGCCAATCGCGAGAATCACAAGATCTCCTTTTAAAACGTGACCATCTGCAAGCTCGACCCCGATGCCATGCTCCATTGATCGAAAACCCTTAACACGCTTGGAAAACTGCAAATTAACACCATGCTGCTCCATTTCTTGTGCCAGTGCAGCTGCGAGTTCAGGATCAAATGGAGTTAGCACTTGTTCGTTACCCTCGACCAGCGTTACATGTAGTCCAGCTTCCCTCAAATTTTCTGCCATTTCAACACCGATAAATCCACCACCAATAACGATTGCTGATTCGTTGTTAGATGCACTTAATGCATCTTTGATTCGATCAATATCTGGAATGTTACGCACTGTATAAATCAATGGATTATCTATACCCGGCAAATCAGGGACCATCGGACGTGCACCGGGAGACAGAATTAACTCGTCATAGGTTTCTTCGTATTGACCGCGCTCCTCGCTGTTCACTAGAATCGTTTGATGCTGGGGGTTGATGGATATGACCTCACTCTGTGTACGTACATCAATTCGGAAGCGATCTGCCATTCCTTTAGGTGTTTGTACTAACAAACGGTCACGCTCAGCAATCGTTCCGCCGATATAATAAGGTAAGCCGCAGTTGGCGAATGAAATGTAGGGACCCTTTTCAAATATGATGATTTCCGCATGTTCATCCAGCCGGCGTAGGCGGGCAGCTGCTGACGCACCACCCGCTACTCCACCAACAATGACTACTTTTTTACTCATGATTCACATTCATCCTCTCCAAATAAAACAGTTATAATCTGTTCAATACGTTGGTTTGCAAGTATATAATTCACTTCGAGGCCATTTCGCTCCGTATCAACAATTCCTGCACTGCGCAGCTTCTGTAAGTGCTGGGAAACGGTTGATTGCGGCAGATCCAGACACTCCTGCATATAGGAAACATTACATTTCTTTTTACGCATCAACCCGCGCACAATGCACAGGCGTATAGGATGGGAAAGGGCCTTCAGTAAGTTAGCAGGTTCCTCAAACTGCTTCAAATCACCGCTATCGTTAAAACCGAGTTTATCCAAAGTTAACCCTCCTGTATCGTTATATTAGAATAATACGATATAGTAAAATGAAAGTCAAACGACTTTGTTTGTTATTATTATCCATTGTAGCGGATGATCTCCTATATTAACTCACTCTTAATTCTATACTTCATCTTATTATTAGGACAATAAAAAGACGCTGTCACGCGCCATGACAACGTCCTTTTTCAATTAACATATTCACTATCCTCTGATTTACTATTCTTAAATATTACATATTCAAGCCTGATCGAGATTCAGGTCCAGAAAAGCTTTTCATTCCAATAAATATTACATTTGTGACCCCAACTGTATCAAAACCTCTGCATATTCTTGAGTTATTCCCTTGTCAATCTTGGCTTGCACTTGATGGATAAATCCATTGATTGCGCCTTTTTTCCCTCCCTCATTACCTGATTCATCGGCTCGTTCTACTTTGGTCAATTGTTCCTTCAATCGATCAGCCAGCTCTTGATCATTAGCGAGGAACTTGTCGATAAGTCCTGCCATACCTTTATAGGTAAGGATCACCTCATAAGAAAAAGAAGAATTCGTAGCGTTCCCAGCGATATCATGAGCGGAAGCATGGACCAAATGCTCCCCAACACCATTCAAATAGGCGGGGCGATCAGCAAGCACAGCATCACAATCACTTTTAGCTACACCTGATAATGCATCCTGAGCGGAGCATTCGATCCGGACTTCCTCATCCAGCTCGTAGACGGATTTTCCTGAAAACTCGATGATAGGAGCCGTTTTGTCAATCTTAACTTCGGTAGTAGAGGGTACCCCGGGCACACCATAAGCCGATACAGACCAATAAGTTACGGCCGTCACCCCTTCTTCGCTTACGGTAAATTCAGTGCTACCGCCTTCGGTCTCGCGCAGATTGATTTCCTCAGCCCCCGAAGTTTCGAAAAAGATGGAGCTTGCTCCTTCCGAGTTTAGCGTAATTGAAACATCTTCATGATGCCAACCCTGCTCATTTGCCTGCGGATTAAACACAGCTTCAGTTAAGGGAGCCGTATTATCTTTAACCGTTACGGAAAAATTGTCATAGTAAGCTGTAGAGATATTATAGCGGCTGGTTACCGCAATTAGTCTGCCGTAAGACGTTCCTTCCGGTGCCGTACCGCGGAGAGTTACTTTTTGCCATTGGTGAAGTCGCGATTCATCCAGATGCGTTTCCAAAGTAGACAAGCTCTGCCCTTCTGCGTTATAAAATCGGAACATGAAACCAGGCTGGCCTGACTCAATATATATTTGAGTACTTGCGGTATACTCCTCTCCAGGCACTAATGGAATTGGATCGCTTTGCACTGCAACGGAGGCAGTACGAACAAGGTCCGTTGTTTTCAGGCTATAATCACCAGCATAACTCTTGTTGCTGCTTCGCTCAAAATAAACATCTCTACTTGTTGCAAACAGTGAAGTCCAGCCCGGCAGCTTTCCGCTCTCTTCTGGCTGCTCCAACCCCGCATTGTTTACCGGCAAAGGGAGCCCCGGCGGTTCGGCCACAATCTCTCCATCAATTTGGATTCGATACAGAATCGTATTGGTTGCGAGATCTGTAAAATACAGGTCCCCATCCATCCCAAGATCAAATCTCGAAGCATCCGTTAATGTTCTGAAATCCAGTGTTTCGGGATCAATCACTGTCAGCTTGTTGTTAAACAGGACATACAAAAGTCCGTCTTTCGACCAACGCATCGGATGATGATGCCACTGGGTGTAATAGAGCTTCGGATATATCTTTTTATATTTTACAAGTTGGTACGTGTCTGGATCGATTGCAAATATATATTCGTAGGATGCTCCCCAGATCAATCCATCCGGCCCGAGAGACAGGTCCCCAATGAAAATCGGATCGACAAGTTCGGGAATATCCAGCGTAAACTCCGTTATTTTTTGCTCATTTTGAACATCCCACACAAAAATTTTGGCCTCCTGCTCGCTCGGCGTGGAGCCCAGTCCTCCTCTGATGGTCGTAGATCCAAAAACCTTCCCGTCTACATAAGCGGTACTAAGCACACTCTGATTCTGAACCACGTTTCGATGGACTTTGGTTTCACCTGTAGCGGTGTCATGGACTGTAAGCGATCCTCCCAGCGTCCCGTATCCGGAGATGGTCGAAATAAACAGCTTGCCGTCCCCTTCAGACATATGCACAAGACGTTCCTGATCGTTCCCGAGTACAGCGAGACGCTGCGGATTCGTGCTTCCCGGTTCCTGATTCAGATCATAAACGTACAAGCCACCTTCCGGGTAGACTCCCATATAAACTTTGTTTCCAATCGGGTATACACTGTCCGCTTGACCAATGCTGAAAGGTTTTGTCGTCATGCTCTCTAAATCTACCAATGAAGATCTGGCTTGTGAACCCGTTGTTATCAGCTGTGTATCAGATACACTTTGGAGACGATTGACGACTCCCGGCAATCCCGGAATAATTGGTGGCTGTACGATGACCTTTTGGGTATCGATATTGAGCATGGCCACTCCGCCGTCATATCGTACCGTAACGAGCGTTTTTCCCGGCAGCTCGGGATTGTTCTGAAACTCGACCCAATCCGCCCCTCTGAACCCACTCTCATAGGTCATGCCGGTTTCCTCTACCTGATGTGTCACCAGGTCAAAGGTTTTCAGTTTTTTCTCGGACATATAATACAGCTTTCCATCCACAGAGTCAGCTGCGTGAAGACCGGTTACCTGCTGGAGCTCCACATCAAGCCAGGTTCCTGTTGTAGTATCGTAAATATAACCCTCACCCGGTACACCACTTCCATCCGTATAACGCGCGAACAAATAACGGTTATCGATCGTACTCAAATCGTATACTGTATCATTTTTGACGGTAAGCGAAGCAGCAATATTCGTTTTTTCACCTGTAGCCAAATCCACACGCACGATCTGTTCATGGGCTGTACCGGCATAAATATATCCCCCCTGGTAAGCAATGGAGCGGACATACTCCTGATCAAGCGCACCGATAACACGGCCATAATCCCTCACCTGCTTGGTCACAGGATCATACTGCCAAACCTTGCCCCCCGGATAAGTCCCCACATACACTCTACCCTGTTCATCCGTCGTGATACTATTGGAGACAGACTGTCCTTCAAATTGAGCCACTTGAACAGCCTGATGGGTGACTGGCGAATACTCCCATAATCGTGCACCCGATCCTTCGGCAGCCACATAAAGCGTACCGTTCGGCGCAACGGTATGCGCCCAGGAGCTTTCCGATGGCCCAAGTGAAATCGTCCGAAGCAGTTTGTACTCTTCGAGGTCAATCACATTCAGGAAGCCAGGCTTGCCTTTACTCGTGGCATACATGACTGGTTTTCCATCCTCATAGCCTACCGTTCCGTTAAAGACAGCTACCGTGTAATTGTTGGGAACAAGCAGTTCTTCGGGGGCGCCGAAGTTTTTTTGAGTAAGCCTGGATTCCTCTGCTTGGGCAGGAGCAGACTGCACGGGAAACATCACAATAACAAGTAAACAACTCATGAACATGGTGATCAGGTTGAAATAAGGCTTTTTCATCACACATCTCCCCTTCTTCATGCATTAAAAATACTTGATCAGCGTGGCAAGTGCCCCTTGAGCCGAATCGGATTGATAATTTTCATAAGCTTCAGATGCTTCATCCAAGGTAAACATATGCGTAATGGCGGGACTTACCGTAATTCGCTTATCAGCAAGCAGCCTGACGTATTCGTCCATATTTCTTCCTTCTGTCCACCGCACGAAACCGATGGGATAATCCTGATTGTGGTGCTCGTACTGCAGATCGTACCTTCCAGGTCCGCCTGCTCTAGAGATAAGGACCTGGGCTTCTTTGCGAAACATCAAATCTCGTGAAAACTCCATGGACAAATCACCAACGATCACGACTTTTCCACGGTCACGAAGCCACTCAAGTGACTTGTTGATCAGCACTTCTCCAGGCCCGCCAGCACATAAGAGGATGGAATCGAATCCTAAACCTCCCGTTTCGTTCATCACAAAACGCTCCACTTCCTCTTCAGTTGAAAAGCCTGCTTGAATGCCCATCTGCTCCTGAAGCAGCTGTACCCTCGCTTTGCTCAGATCGTATGCAGCCGTGTGACATGCACCAGCAGCGGCGATTTGGGCCACAAGATTACCGAGAATGCCCAGTCCAACGACAAGCACCTTGTCGCCGAATCTCACGTCAGCCGTACGAAGCGCATGTATGGCGATGGCTCCGAGCCCGGTAAATGCAGCCTCTTCTGGTTTCACATGTTGAGGTACTTTAGTTACCAGATTGGTCGGTACCGAAATGATTTCTGCATGTCTTACATAAGGCACACCATAACAAGCCACTCGGTCTCCCGGTACAATATCTCTCACTTCACTTCCCGTTTTTTCTACAATCCCAACAGCGCTATAGCCAAGGTATACCGGGGATTCGCCTGATCTTTTAATCGCACTCATTTCCGTACCCGGACTAATCCCGGAATATTCGGTCCTCACTTGCACATGTCGTTTGTTCAGTTCGGGTATATCCGCTTGCAATATCGCGACCTTTCCTTCCTTTGCAGCAACGATTTTCATTAGATACGGCTCCTCCTTCAGTCGATTTAGCCTTTTTCCGAACCGAGCATCACCCCTTTGGCGAAATACTTCTGGGCAAACGGATAAATGAGCAAAACGGGAATCATCGAAAGTACGATGGTTGCATTTTTAATCGACTGTGGGGCAAGGGCTGAACGATCCACAAGTCCCGCGTCGTTTTCTGCGCTGTAGATTAACATATCCCGCAGCACGACCTGCAAAGGATATTTATCCGGATCGTTTAAGTAAATCAGCGGTAGGAAAAAGCTGTTCCAGTGGCCCATGAAATAAAAAAGTCCGATGGAAGCAAGCGCAGGCTTGGATAAGGGAATGACAATGTTAAACAGAATCCGATATTCGGAAGCTCCGTCGATCAGGGCTGCTTCGCGGATCTGGGAAGACATGTTTTCGTAGAAGCTTTTAAGAATGATCAGTTCCATTGTCCAGATGGCATTGGGAAGTACGAGTGCCCAAACCGAATCTGTTAACCCCAGCTGCTGCACGACCACATACGTGGGAATAATACCGGGATTCAAAAACATGGTGAGGACAATGGCCATCATAAAAAATTTGCGTCCGAAAAATCCTTTTTGCGACAAAGGATATGCAGCTACAGCCGTAAAGAGTAAATTCACAAACGTACCGAATGCCGTATAAAAAATAGAATTCAGGTAGGCTCTTGGAATCGTGTCATTTTTAAGCACCTCGACATAAGCCTCAAGGTTCAGCCCTTTCGGAAAAAGAAACACCCTACCTTGAACGACCGCTGCAGTATCACTTAAAGAAACAGCCGTAATGTACACGATGGGATAGAGTGTCGCTACAGCAACAAGACAGAGGATCAGCGAATTCATGACACTAAAAACCGATATTTTGCGCTCACCTACCATAAGCCATTACCTCCCAGCCGTTTGCTGATCGCATTGGCGGACAGCAGCATCACCATTGCAACGAGCGCTTCGAATAATCCTACTGCGGCTGCATAACTGTAATTGGATTCAAGCAGTCCTTTGCGGTATACATACGTTGAAAATACGTCTGCAACGTCATAGGTCATCGGATTATAGAGCAGCAGCACTTTCTCATAACCGACGCGAATCATGGATCCGGTTTTCAGGATGAACATGATAAGCATCGTGGGAAACAATCCAGGAAGCGTAATATGGCGGATCGTATGGAAACGACTGGCACCGTCCACCTTGGCCGCTTCATAAAGCGTAGGACTGATTCCCGCAATGGCTGCCAAATAAATGATGGATTCGTATCCTGCGTTCGCCCATATTTCCGAAATGACATAGATCGGACGGAACCAGCCCGGATCTACGAGAAAGTATTTTTTCTCAAAACCAAGAGCAGCCAGCATTTGATTCAAAATACCATGGTTTGGGGAGAGAAAATCGATAATCATGCTGCTGATAATGACCACGGACAAAAAGGCAGGCAGATAACTGAAGGTTTGAACAGATTTTTTAAACCATTTGGTTCTGACTTCGTTCAGCAGAAGGGCAAGCATGATGGGAAAGGGAAAGCCGAAAATAAGGGTATATAATCCCAAGAGCAGCGTGTTCCGGAAAAGCAGCCAAAAATCTTGGTTCGTAAAGAACTTGATGAAATGCTCCAGTCCCACCCATTCACTGCCAAGCACTCCTGTAAACACACTGTAGTCTTTGAAGGCAATAATCAATCCATATAGGGGCCCGTAACGAAAGATGACATAAAATAGGATGCAAGGAAGAAACAGCAGAAGCAGCTGCCTGTCGCGCTTAATATGATTCCACGTCTGTTTAAGCCGACCTCTGAAGCTCTTCTTTCGCAGTTCTTTATGGTAAGCTGCCGAATGTTCCGTGCCGATGTCTGCCATAAGATTATCGCCTCCAATACCTTTTTCCCTAAGGAGGAAACGTTCCAAGCATCGCCTCCTCCAGTTCAATCATGTCTTAAGCTCATTTATTTGGATTCGTCATATCTTTTTTGAGCTTCATTATAGATTGCCATCAGTTCCTCCACACCGCCTTTGCTGATCTGACCTCTGAAATTCTCCCACTCGGCATCTCCGTAGCCGGCGTCAAGAATATATTTGGAGTTGAATTCTTCAGCTGATTTTTGCAGTGATGTCTGCAGCTCGGCAATCTTGGAGGTTTCGTCGTCCGTAAAATTAAGTATCGGATCAAGGGGCTCGAAACGCTCCTCTTTCACGATTTTATCCTGCGCCTCCTGTTCTTTCTCCGAGAAACGATAATAGATGCTTCGATGGTCCGGTCTTAGGTAAGCTCCTTCGAGCCACATGGCATAACGATCCTCGAGCACGGTTATATCCACAAGGGGAAGATCCTTTAGTTCCGGATACACCGGATATCCGTCCTCGCCCCATTCGAAGTTCACCGTTTCCACTCCGATCGTCATTAACTCGCTCCCGGATGGGCTGGTCAGATAATCGAGTAGTTTAAGTGAAGCTTCTGTATTTTTGTTCTTGGCAACAGCAACGCTGAAATCTGAAACCTCGGGCAGAGTTCTAATATTGCCGGTCGGTCCCACGGGATTGGCATACCTGAGGTCATAGTCTGGATTTTGCTCTTTGATCTGGTTGTAAAAGAGATCCAGGCGTCCAATCCAGTCAAACGTGACAAACGATTTGTCTGTGGTCATCTTGGTCGTCCAGGAATCCTGCGTATCCGTCAAAAATTCTGGATCAAGCAGTTTTTCGTTGTACAGCTTCTTCATGAAATCAAGCATATCCTTATGCTCCTGCTGTACTGCAGCGTACTTCCATGTACCGTCTTTTTCATCATAATAGGCAGGGTACTGATCCGTATTGCCGAGTCCCCAGCCGAAGGCCCAATCTCTGAAGATATTAGCCAAGCTCTTGGAGGCATAGGGGTAAGAATCGGGATAAGCTTCTTTTACTTTTTTCAGAGCTTCATAAAACTCGTTTGTATTCGTCCATTCCTTGATACCAAGCTCATCGAAAATATCCTTCCTGAACATGAATCCGTGATTGACTTTGCGATTGAGATTATAGATAGGCCAGGTATATATATTGCCGGCTTCATCGCCGAAAGATTTGATGACCCAGTCGTTTTCTTCCATATATAGCTTTTTGAAGTTAGGGAGCTGATCTGCGTATTCATTGATGGCAACGACGCCGTTTTGTTTGCCGATTTTCTTGAGTTCGGCCGGTTTTAGCCCTGTAAAAATGTCCGGCAGCTTACCGGATGCCACAATGACTTTTAATTTATCCTGGTAGGTTTGTGGGGAGTACGTTTGGAAGTTCACTTTAATACCGGTCCGTTTTTCAAGCTCCTGAACAACCAGTTTGCTCGGACCCAGGTCTTTTGCATTGCTTGGCAGCATGTACGTGATGGTCGTCGGCTCATCAACAAGAGGCAAAGTAAGCCCCCCTGTATCACCGTACTGTCCGGGTTCCTGGGGCGGTAGGGCGGTCGAACCGCCTTTGTCTGTACCGCTGCTGCATGCGGCAAGGATTGAGGTCAACAGTGTGATCGCAAGTAGTATGGAAATCCTCTTTTTCAGCTTCATCAAACATTCCTCCTTCAGATAGGTGGATCTGATTCACTAGAGCAAGGAGTCAAGACGTATAAGGTTTGATCACATTTCCATGAGGATGGTGCATTTTTGTAGACGACTTTGCTCTGCGCACTCCAAAAACCGGATAACTTCCAGCGTTTCGGAAGGATGCACGGTGCACACGCCGTTTTTAAGCCAATTCATGACCGACTTCAGGAGCTCTTTGTAGCTCGGTTCAAGCGAGATATGCTGGTTAGCGTTTCTGTTATGCAGCGTTATTCCAAAGTTCTCTGGACCATTTCGGATTCCCCGGATCATCCCCATCCTCCCCTCCTTCCAGGTTCCAGTAATGAGCTCGCCATGATCGGTAGAGAATGCGGTCACTTCCCTGCATCCAGGGCCCATGACTTGAAAGAGTAGTTCTGCCGAATGGATGCCGTACCAAAAATAATGTCTCTGCGTAAATTCGATGTGCATTGGGCCGTATACGTCCGCCCCCAAGATGTCTCCTCTTGTGCATTCAGGCAGGGCTTCGGCATAACGCAAGCTTGAAGCACTCATTAAAGGGATTTGAAACTCTTCTGCGAGTCTGATGATTTCACCTGCGTCTGCTGAAGACAAAGCAAAAGGTTTATCGATAAATACGGGTTTCCGGTAAGAACAGATCGCCGTGAACTGATTCAGATGTATCCTTCCGTCGGCACTCAAGATAAGGATGGCATCGGTGTTTTCTGCTACTTGCTGCATCGTGGGCATCAGTCTCACTCCGTATTCTTCCGTCATCCGGCCGGCAAAAGTGTTAACACGGGTGAAGCTGAGTGGAAAATCCGGAGATCCGCCCGCATATGCAGCCGTCACAGTCACATCTGCAAAAAGAGTCTCCTGACTTTCGTGAAGAATACGGGTGAAAGCCAGGGCATGAGAACTGTCAAGGCCGATGATTCCGATATTCATGACTGGGAAAGCGCAGCAACCCTAAGCCACTCATCCAGATGCTGCTTCACAAAATCATCATCATTCAGGTGAGGATACTGGCGGTATACCCGATTGATTTCCTCTTTTTGCCCGTCAGATAAGGTCTCCTGCGGATTCAAGCACCAAATTCCTCTCATGAGACCCTGCCTTCGAAGAACTTCGTGTATCCCCGGTATACAGCCAGCAAACTGATGGGCAGGATCAAAAAAAGCGGCATTGGCATCTGTAATCTCCACGTTTCGCGTGAGCAAGTCCCGTGACAACGGTGATCCCTTGGGCTTGCGGAGACGCTTCACTTCTTCCAGCAGCTGGACCGCTTGATGTGTCCAGACAGCGAAGTGACCCAGCAGCCCGCCAACGATTTCTTTTTCCATGGTGCCTTCTTCCGTTTCGAACCGAAAAGTTGTAAGTAGATCCATCAGAATGTTGTCATCGTTCCCTGTGTACAGTGCAATTTCATTGCGGCGGCTTGAGCAGCAAACCGCTCGGACAACATCAATCGTTTGATATCGGTTAAAAGGAGCTATTTTGATGGCGATGACATTATCAATTTCAGCAAAGGCCTGCCAAAAATCGAAGCTCAGCCAGCGGCCACCAACAGAAGGCTGAAGATAAAATCCGATGACCGGCATCATTTCGGCTATCTTTTCCGTATGCCGAAGTAGGTCTTGCTCACTCCAATCATGAAGTCCACCCATACTGAGCAGCACCGCATCATATCCAAGAGCTTTACCAATCCGGGCTTCTTGCGTCGCCTGTTCACTATCCCCGCAAACCCCCGCCACTTTGATGAAGGGCCGCTGCAGGCGAGCTTGCTCCGTTTCCTCTGCGGCCAAGCGGAGCACCCGTTCATAGAGGTTAACCTTGGGATCCCGAATCTCAAATTGGGTGGAATGCACACCAACTGCAATTCCGCCAGCTCCTGATGCGATGTAGTACTTGGTCAGCACCCGCTGATAGACTTCATCCAGCTCTCTGCGTTCATTCAAAGCAAGCGGATGAGCGGGGATGACCAACCCTTCATGGAATGCAGCTGCCAGTTCCGGTGTAAGTGAAGCTTGTTTTTTTTCCATTCAGAACCTCCCCTTCCTCTCCGAAAAGTGGGTTGGTTTGTTCCACGTAGGTCCTCTGGATTCAACCCATTCGGCAATGAAATCAATCATTTCCAGCAAGCCTACTCTCGGATAACCGAATTCGCGAAACGCCTTAGCTGCATTGCTGAGTAGAGCCGTTTCGGATTCACTTCCCTCAAACGATGCAGTAATACCAAATCTTTTGGCAAACTGCTGCGCTGCCCAGCGTACGGACATGGTTTCAGGTCCGGTCACATTCAAAATTTCGGGAGGACTTTGGCACTTAAGCAGGCTCCTTAAGGCAATCTCATTGGCATCTCCCTGCCATATCACATTGGCATGCCCCATCGTAAGTGATACTGACTTGCCTTCATGGACCTTTTGGGCAATTTCGAGCAGCACCCCATAACGTAAATCAATGGCATAGTTCAAGCGGTACAGCAGCATCGGCGTGCCATACGTATGAGAGAAGTATTCAAACATTCGCTCTCTCCCCAGAGTAGATTGTGCATATTCACCGAGAGGTTCTGGAGATACCGATTCATCTACTCCGCCGAGAGCCACCGGGGAAAAGGGATACACGTTCCCGGAAGAAAAAACGACGATACGCGAATCTTTATACTTTTCTGCCACTCTTCCCGGCAAATACGTATTCATTGCCCACGTATAATACTCTCTGCCCGTTGTACCAAACTTGTTGCCAGCCATATATATGATGTTGTCCGCTGCAGGCAGCTGCATGAACTCGTGATCGTCCAAAAGATTACAGGAAATCGTCTCCACTCCAGCGCTTTCAAGATCGTTCTTCACCTCCTGATCCTGAAACCGGGATACAGCAGTCACCTTCTTGTTCATTCCTCCCGCTCTGATGGCTTGTGCGGCCAATCTCGCAAGACTTGGGCCCATCTTCCCGCCTGCGCCCAAGATAAGAAGATCCCCGTCCACTTTATGTAAGTCATTGATTAGCCGATCTGATGCCTCCGAAAGCTTTGCTTCCAATTCAGCCACGGTCTTCATCCGAATACGTTCACCTCTCCCTGTTAACTTTCATAGTTGGATCTTATGTGGTTCATATTTTCAATAAGAAATTAGCATACGGTACGTTTTCTGTCAACTGGTTCTTTTGTAGTTCATATAAAATAAAAAAAGCACTACCTGATGGCAGTGCCTTTTTAAGCTTCTATTCGTTTTTTATAACTTGAGACTTTTAGACGGAAGCAGCACTTCAGCGAGTCCCTCTTCATCCATTAGATAAGACATGTACTGCTTCAGGCTTTCGCCGAAACGAATCTGAGTTTTCATGGAAATCGACAGATCCCGATACGTCATGTATTTCGAACTATAATCACGGTGAAGCTCCAGCCTGGACGGTTTGTTTTTAAGCTCAACTGAATAGGTTTCCGTTATATATCTGCTTGCAGGTAGACTGTAGGTCTGCTGCCTAATATAGGTCTGTGCCTCATCTGAATGGAGATAATTCACAAAGCAGGCTGCCGTGTCCTTTTGGCACGATTCTGCACTGAGAGCAATGGCCGTTGACAGAAGAAGTGTCCGATCATTCTTAAAATGTGGTAGCTGTGCAATATCAAAGGAAAAGTCCGCATTTTTAAGCTCATTCAGCATGTAATATGTGGTTAGCATGACGGATACCTTCTGCTCCTTAAACAGCTTCTCGGCTTCAAATTCACCTTGTGCCAAGGCAAGCGGAAATATGCCTTCCTCTGTCACAAGATCCCTCAGCCATCTCAATCCTTCTGTTGGAAAGCTAGTTCCGTTCTGAGCTGGACTGGAATCCGCCGAAGATAGATCGTCCTCATTTTGCATCCAAAAAATCGGCCACCGATTCATGGAAAATAACTGAAAAGCGATACTGTAGCGATGTGGTGCCTTAAGTTCTCTGAGCAGCGCCGCCAGTTCATCCCAGCTCCAGCTGCTATTCGGTTCACCCAGTCTCTTCTCTCTCAGATGCTCCTTGTTGTAACACAAAATAACAGGTGAATAGATGAAAGGCTGTGCTGCCAAAACACCCGATTCCTTCTCAAAATATGTTGTAAGAAAAGGGTAAATTGTCTCGTCTCGATCCTGGTCGACCAACAAATCAAGGTACTTTTTTTCTTGGAATTGGTACATATCCTGCAAGTTGATGGTTAACGCATCGACAATCCCTAATTTGACAAGATTAGCGATACTGTCTGAATTCATATAAGGAAGCTCAATGGTCTCCACATGAATATGTGGGTGTTTCTCGTGGAACCGCTTAATAAGCTCCTCCATCCCTGCTTCTTTATAAAGTGAGGGATATACACCAAAACGAATGGTTTCCCTTGAAGCAGGCTTTGCCACCTGCGTGCCCACCCTGGGGATTTTAACGATCAATCCCTCCTGTACAAGCTCATCCAGTACGTATCTTACGGAGTTTTTACTTAAATTGTACTGTTCTGTTAGTGCCAACTCAGAAGGCAGAAATTCTCCCGGGCTGTAAGAGCCGGAGTTAATTTTTTGCTTCAGGTCGGCAGACATATGTCTGGTTCTGGTCTGAAAAGTATGACGATCAATTTTCGCCATGGGCCGTTCCACCTATCCTCTTCATCTTTTTTTATATTTTACCTATATTTTCATTGTATTTCCTGATTATTGTTTTTATTATACCAGATATGAACCAGATTTACACACAGTAAGTAAATGAATTCACAACCCAATCACTCCAAGTTTCTTGGAAACAAGTAAAATCCGGAACGGATTGTCCCGGATTTCATTAAGGTTAACTCTACTGCCCATGAGATTTATCCCTATAATGCTTAACATAATTCCAAGTGAATTCGCGCTCCCTGGTGGTTAGGCTCCAGCTGTAACGCTTCATTAAATCGTTTTTGGGCCTCTTCTTTGTTCCCAAGACCCAGTAATCCAAGGCCAAGCATAAACAAGCAGTGGGTTTGATTCCGCTTATTCAAATCATCCTCAAATACCAGAAAATCAGGTAAGGAGACAGCAAAGTAGTCGATTTTCACATCATCAAACAGATGTCGTTCTGCGTAGTCAATCAGCTTGTTAAATCGGCGCTTTGCTTCTTTCGAATTGTTCAATTGATCCCACGCTAGGCCTTGATAGAATATCATCTCTGGTGGCTGATCATTGTAATACATCGCACTCGCTGGTTCCTCCAACCCTTCTGATGCGAGTTTCCAATGATACACAGCCTCTTCTAGCTGTCCGAGTCCCTGATAAGCCATGCCCAGCTCATAGTGAATACTGTTCTCTTGCGCGCCTTCAAGTTTGCCCTCACCCAGATTCTCCGGATATTGAAGCGCCCGTTGAAGCAGGTAAATGGCTTCTTGATAGGATTGACCTGCATTCTCCTGCTTGGCAAGCTCAACGAGAGCTAGTGTATATTGTCCTGTTGCTTTTCCCTCCCCGCCTTCCCAAGGATGAAAGCGGCGACTTAATAATAAAGACAGTGCTTCATGATGTTTGCCTAGCGTGTTCAGCAGTGTAATATGTTCGAGATAAAGATCGTCGCGTTGTTCGACCAAGTGAATGTGTTCCTGAAGCTTCGTTAATCGTTCTTGTGCTGAAACGCCCATTTTCTTAAGCAGCTGATCGAGCTCGTAGAAAACTCGGGCATCATCCTTGTCACATGCAAATGCCTGATGAAGCGATTGCAATGAAGCTTCTGCGTCATGACGTTTGTTATAATAGGCCAGCGCAAGATTGCGGTGAGCCGTGGCGAATTGGTGTTCAAGGCCCGTGGAAATCTCCCAGTGCTGTATGGCCTCTTCCGCTCGTTTTTTATCATAATACAGGTTACCTAAATAATAATGGGCCTTACTATCCGATGGATTTTTATGGACTGTATGAAGCAATACACTTAGATCAAACAGGCTGTTCGGGAAACAGTAATCCGGGGCAGCCGCCCCTCCAAGGTGACGTTCATGTTCTGCTTTATCCGTGAGTCCCATCTTGTCGTAGACATAAGCAAGTGTATAATGAGCCATTGGATACGTCATTCCGCTCTGTTTGGAGCATATTTCTTCTAATAAACCTGATGCTTCCTCATAGAAACCACTTCCTGCATAATCCCAAGCCAGGTTCAAGTAATTATGCGCGTCATCTCTCAACAACCGGCGTAGTTCCGATTTCACCAGATGAGCCTCTTCGGTTTTCCCGATGGCTTCAAGATTCATGAATTTCTCATATCGTGCACCAAAATCCGCAATGTCCATCGTCAGCGTTTCGTCTGCAAACACAATAGCTTCCTCATAACGACCCAACCTGCGAAAGAGCGCCGTTTTTACGAGCCTTGATTTGTAGTTTCTTGTATTGCGAATCAATGCACGTTCTACCAGATCCAGTGCTTCGATAAACGCACCCCGCAGGGAAGCAATCTGGCTTAATGCGTAATAACCGCTATCCTGATATGCTGCAGACCACACTGCTTTATAAAAGGCTTGGAAAGCCTCTTCATTTCGTTCCTGGAGCTGGAGCGTCAAGCCAAGTTGATAATAAGCTTCACTGTCGTACGGATTGGGATTTCGCCAGGTCAATGACTCAATGGCCTTTCGGAAATGCGACTCCGCTTTCTCCAAATAACCTCTTCGAAGCAGAAGTGTTCCATAAGCAATGTTGAGACGAATATCAGAACCATCTCTTCTTAATCCTTCTTCGTAATAGCTTTCCGGTTCAAACGTAGCGTGCCTGTACTGCTCCAAATGAAGTCCGGCAAGATACAACTGTTCTGTACTCTTGAGTTCTTCTGGACGAGGAAGCGGTTTGGCGGCATCCGGAATCTGTTCGATGGATGGTTTCGCCGGCTTATAGCTGATGAGCTGCTTTTGCTTGGCATCTCGCACTTTGACAATAAGGTCATGCTGCTGATCTTCATCGTCCAACGTAATGATCGTTTTGTAAGTCGACTCGGGCGAAAGTGTAACCGTATCATTGACATACGTACGCTTACGTCCCTTCAGTTCAATTGTCGCACCTTCAAATATAGATGTCGCATAGGCCATTACTGTCGCAACGCGGAGTTTTTCATCTACCTCTAAATTCACCGCTGCATCGATAGAAGCGTTTTTGACAACGCCAATGTTTTTGTACGGCATGAAATATTGGGTAAACGACTTTTCTTCATACGGCTGAAGCCAGGTAAAATCGGGTTGGTTATCAGTGAATACGCCTGTCATTAATTCGATGTAAGGTCCGTCTTCATCCGTCAGACTTCGGTCCCAGGCTTGGCCGAACTCCCCGTTGCCCCACGTCCACTGCTTCTTGCCTGGGGAGATATGGTGGTTGGCTACATGCAGCAATCCTGCTTGTACGCCATGGTCGTAACCGCCTACAAAGTCGTAGTCGGATTTATATGCCATATAAGAAGTCGGGACCGGGATATTTTTATACCTGGAGATATCGACGCCTTCGGAATAATCCATTTTGTAATAAGTCCCTGTAGCAATCGGGAATTTGGATACATCCCTTTTTCCGTGATCAAAGACTGCTGTAACATCAGGTGGAAATACGGTCTGTGTATGATCATTAACAGCTACGGCCGGGTTGGCCCACCACAAAAAGGTTTGCGGCTCGGAGGTCCGGTTATACATTTGCGCCTTAATTTCGATATAGGCCTTACCTGGATGCAATGTGAAACCCGTCGTTACTTTTGTGCCGTACATGCGATCAATCTCACTAACCCATACGGTTGCGCTGCCGTCTTCATTCTCCGTTGCCGTGTGCTGTACAGGTCCAAACGTATTCGGTCGATGATGCTGCGGCCAGTTAAATTCGATACCTCCTGAAATCCATGGACCAGCAAGCCCAACGAGAGCCGGTTTGATAACACGATTGTAATACACGAAATCATAATTGTTTGTTTTATCTAATGCGCGGTAGATCCGCCCACCAATTTCAGGCATAATTTCGACGCGGACGTATTCGTTTTCAAGAATGGCCATGCAATAGGATTTGGATTTTTTCTCATCCAGGATTTTATCGATGACTGGATGCGGGTAGACTCGTCCGGAACTCCCCTGGTACACGCGTTTCTCCAGAAACATGGGGTTTTTGTCAGGTTTTCCTGTTTCGTAAGTGGGAATTTCAACCTGTACCTCCCATACCCGCACCTGATTAGAAACGGCTGATGAATCTGTTGTACTCATATCGAGATCCTCCTTTGTGTTATACGTTCAATGTAATGCCGCACCCCCTTTCATACAATTAACGAAAGTCGGTAGTTGATGGATTATCTTCTTAAACTTGATTGCACAAATGTGGGTAATGAAATAACCGCTCTATTCAATAGAGCGGTCTCTAATAAGTTAAATAACGATTAAATAGTGTGTTATTCTGAAGCCATGGCATCAGCTTTTGTTGGATGGACGGTGCCAAATGGATGTTGCGGTGGAGCGTAAATCACATAGACTTTAAGTGATTTGTTTCCTGTGTTCGTTATGTTATGCCACTTGCCAGCAGGTATCATGATTGCATAGTCTTCGAAGGCATTCACGACAAAATCGAGATTCTCTCTACGATCCCCCATCTGAACCAGTCCTTGACCTTCTTCAATCCGAATAAACTGATCTGTATTCGGATGAACTTCTAATCCGATATCTTCACCTACATTTATGTTCATAAGAGTTACTTGGAAGTGTTCCCCCGTCCATAAAGCTGTACGAAAATTATTATTAAGCTTAGTTACTTTTTCGATATCTACCACCAGAGGTCTCTTTCCGTAATCCTTTAGAAGCATCACTTGCTGGCCTGTATTTACCATACCCATATGAGATCCTTGGTCTAGTGAATGATTGTTTCTTTCTGTATAATTTGGATAATAATACGGATTATGTCCATTCGTGTATCCACCATATTGATGTGCTGGTGTGTGGTAGTAATACAATTTGCACCATCCCTTTACAAATATTATGCAGTCAGTATATGACTACATACGGGGAATGTGCCTAGCGAAACAAAGGGCTGAACTGGTTCCTCCGTTTTCATGGATACTTTTTTCGGCTGAAAATAGATTATCTGTATGATTCTCTAAATCTTAGAGAACCAGATTTCTCTCACACTGATTAATCAACGGAATCTTTGGGTCATCATTTCTTAAGTGGAGTAAAAGTTAAACACTCTAACCTCCATAGTTGCGCTGAAAAGGAGTGAGATTAATCGTATACAAAGCTTCTCCGTATGTACTTATGGTTGGTATTTTCATCATTATTTTGGACGGAATTTGGGTTGTGAAAACATATGATTCATATGATGTTTACCCGAAGGAGACATTTCTTCTTTTGCTTCTTGGCGCTTGTTTAATGATCCTTGCATATGGGACCTTATATATAAGGAGAAAGCATCTTACTCCAGACCTAAACAAGATAAAAGATACAGAAAGCGAAGAAGAGACCAATAGTCAGTTGTTTGTTAACCGGATGTGGGAGCAACGAGAGACAGTTGGAGGCAAATTACTTCTATTTGTTCTTACCTTCCTTGCCCTTTTGGCTATTTTTGATTGGGGTTTGGCTCTTAATATGCTGCAACCCATCCTATTTGTCGGAATGATTATATATTCATTTTTTTATATCATGCATGATGATACCGAGGATGCGAGTGAGGACGAGTTTCGACCTAAAAGTAATATTATGCTAATATTTTTGCGTCTAATAGATTACAGAACACATCCGTTTAGTATAGGACTTTTCTTGTTTACTGGTATAGTTCTGACACTTTTGCTTGCTAAACATTTTGATTTCAACCTAAGCCTTGAGACAGGTGGTAATCCCAGATATGTCATGAGTTTACCTACATCTGCTTTTATTTTGTCTGGTTTAACCGTAGCTTGTGGTTTGTTCTATATTAGTCAACAATGTCACTTTTTGGGACTGTCTCAGAAAAATAGGGGCACATACAAACTATTTCAGATTCATTTTTATGAAATCATTATTTGCGGAGCAACTTTTTTTATCTGGTTAACGGTAGTGGTTCTTACATGGGTTATCGGTTAAATAATCTTGAAATTACTAATGACAAAACCAAATGAGTTTCAATACAATTTTTAACTTATCATTCGTAACAAAAGCAGCCGATCATATGTGATTAGCTGCTTTCATTTTTATATCGCACTATTTTTTGTCTCTCAACAGTACCTAATATGAAATACCTACCCGTGTCTTGATATAAGAGTCATCTTTAATTTGCTTGTAGGTAAATTCAGCTGTATCACTCACGGATATCTCAGTCCCGCCTTCAGGCAAAACGTCACGCTCTACTCGGTATACGCCTAAATGTTCTCCGTCCGGTAAATACGTAGGACACACGATCGTCCAATCCAATGTTGATTCTTGAAGCAGAGAGTACACACGGTGATGCTCCTCGGCAGCGCGGGTGGATTTACGCCTCGATTCACTGGATTGATATCGTAGAATACTCGGAAAAAGCCTGCTTTGCAGAATACCCGCTGTCCCTACAGTAATAATTCGCTTTATCCCTTCTTCATACATTGCTTCAATGATTAATGGCATACTTTTGGATAGTGTATTGGTCCCGTCTGTGTTCAGTGCACTGAACACAACATCAGCTACATAGATAGCACGCTTAATATCTTCCTGATTCAAGACATTACCTTGAATGATTGTTAAATTTTCATCATTTACCTGACACTTTTCGGGTTGACGAACCAATACAGTTACATGATGCTTTTCCTTAAGTGCCCTGGCAACGATCTGAGTGCCTACTCGTCCAGTTGCACCCAATACTAGAATTTGCATAAAAGATTCACCCGCCCCTTTTTCTGAAAAATATGATGTTTCTCTTATGGCTCATTATTCTTCTTTCATTCGTTATGAAAGAAGAATAATGAGCCGCTTTTAAACGCTCTTATATAATTCCGAATAAATGTATATTATCATCAGCAGCCTTAATTTTGTAATTCGTCCAATGTTCCCGGCCGTCATCATGGCAAACTATATAGATGATACCACGTCTCTTAGAGAATTCTTAATCCATTCTTTTAATAAACAAACGAATCACGATGATTAGCATGGCAACATGATATAAGAATCCAATGCTAAAATAAATATACGAAGCGAAAAAATGACCCGATGTCCCTGTTAAAAAAACCAATGCTGGCCAATAGGTTGGAATCCACACCCCTACCCACAACCACGCATCTGGTACGAAAAAAACGATAATGGGGCCAACAATGAACAATAGCGAACCAATCTTATATAACGCTAACCCCTCTACTTTATTGGCTGAAAAAGCTGCAACCAAAAGTGCAAACCATGGTGCTTCCAAAGCCAACAACACTAACACAAACCCGATCTCCCAATAAAACCCCGTTAATCCTACAGATAAGATAAACATCGTTGTTAGTAGAGTACTTAAGATTGTAGGTAAAGTTAACCTGTAGGAAATATAGCCTCTTTTCATGAGTGGAGTTACAGCATAATAGGAGATGACATTCTCATCTCGTTCGTCCAGCATTAATAAACCTGTCATCATACCTAACAGCATGGGGATCGTTACCATAAGAAGAATTGCAGCAAAGTGTCTGTATACGGTCAGGTCGAAAGAGTAACTTGCCTCCAGCCACTGAGCTGTCATTGGAAATCCATATCGAGTAAGCAAGATCAACAGTATCGGTCCCAAAAAGCCAGCCATCAAGACCGGATCATGGCCTGCATGACGAATATCATTCAATAAAAGGACTCGGAATCGATTCAATTTCCAGTCCTCCCCTCTCCTATTCTTCCAAGAACATATTTCTTGAAAGAATGATCGGCCCAATTATACATTACGTAGTTCCAGATGAGCAGAATAAACAGAGCGTATATAGCCTCTCTCGCCGATAAGACAGAGAAAGCGGAACCTAAAAGAACTAATGTGCCTTCTGTTGGAAGAAGATACAACAGTCTAGAATTCCATAGCTCAAAAAAACCAAGCAAGGGAAGTAGTAAAGGAAGCGCAAAAACCTGAGACATCAGGATAAACCCGTTAATCGTCTGGTAACGAACGACTACCCCGATGGATAATAGTGTCATAAGACTCGAAGTTAACAGTACTCCAACTGAGAATAAAAGAGGAGATTGTGGAATTCCACTGGATGTTATATGAATTACCCAAGCAGCAGTTAGAGACAGAACCGATAATGAAGCCACTTTTGCTAACAGATAATCACGAGTACGGAGCGGCGTAACAAAAAGAGGATGATGAACTCCCTGGTCTCGCTCCAGAAGCAATATACCTCCAGCCAAGATCAACCCGAGTGCACTAGGATCACTAAACGTTAACAGAATGATGGCCTTTTCTAAATAATCGTTCGAAATAAAGTTCAGCAATATCCAATAACATGCACAAACCAGGGCATATACGATATAAAACCCATGACGCCACTGAAATTTGATGTCAAAGGCAAAAGCGGATAGGAATTTCATGTAAGCTCTCTCCCTGTAACTTCGATAAATATCTGCTCCAACGAAGCCTCCTGAGAATGGATGGTTTCAATCGTATGGGTTTTCAAAAGACTTAAAAATGAATCATTTTCGCCAAGTCCATGTTGGGGAAAAACGGCATGAACCAATTGCCCATCTTTACGGTACTCAATTTTAATTCGCTGTTGTCCCTTACGAAGCTTTAGCTCCCGCGGGGAATCGATCAGCTTGATTTGTCCATCGACGATAAAAGCTACCCGGTCACAAATATCCTCTGCGGCTTGCATGTTATGTGTTGTAATAAGAACCGTTTTGCCTTCATTCTTTTTTTCCAGGATCAGATCTTTCATCAGTTTGGCATTTACCGGGTCCAAACCTGAGGTTGGTTCGTCCAGAAAAAGAATATCCGGGTCATTCAGCAGGGCCCGACAAAAATTCAAACGCATCCTCATGCCTTTGGATAACTGGGATACCCTCAGATTTGCCGCTTTCTCCAAACCGACTTGTTCCAGCAACCTTTTTTGATCTACCGTTTTCCCTGTATACAGCGATCGAAAGAGATTTAAATTTTCCAAAACGGTAAACTTCGAGTAGAAGTTCGGAAATTCAAATGCCACTCCAATCCGCTCATAATAGTCAGGCCCGGTATCCTTGAGTTCTACGTGCGCCACTTGTACAGTGCCTTGATATCCCTTAAGTACACCAATCAATATTTTTTGCGTTGTACTTTTGCCAGCTCCTGAAGGACCCAGAAAGCCAAAAATTTCACCTTTTGGAATATAGAAATCCATGCTTCGAATCGTAGGCTCCCTTAGCCCCGGATAAGTAAAAGTAAGATTGCGCACATCGATCATAAAAAGTCCTCCCGTTTCGATTCCTATAATAAACGTATAATCTTGCGAAACACTGTTCCATCAGGCCACTCTCCAGACAGAAGATGTTCTTCTGTCCGACCTTCAAATACAAACCTCCTCTATAATGAGTGTTAACATCGCTGATAAGGGAAAAAAGACAAAAAGAGCCCGCAGTGTGCAGGCTCCTCCATGTAAACCATTTTTAATTTTCCATTTAATTACTGCTCTTAAGTTACCACGACCCAGATCATTTTGACAACATAAAATATAATTTACTTTGTTCATTATTTTCTATGAATTCACACTTCAGAAAATTCCAAGTTTTCACTTAATCACTGGATACGCCAAGCGCTTTGTTCCGTTCCTTAAGTCTCTCGTATAGAGGATGCAGCTCCGCAATATCAGGTCTTCTCTGAGCGAGCCATCCTGATGGAAAGGATCTATAACAATTAATTGGTGTTCTACTAAAAAGGACCAACATTTCAATCAGCCCCACCGTTCCTAAACTCAAGATATACGACTAACTTTGCTACATCATTCGAGTTTTTATTCCATTTTTCAACATCCATGTTAAAATCGATATAACTAAATAAACGCTAATAAGGAGTATATTTTTACATGAAAGCTATTCTTATTGACGATGAAGTTTTAGCGTTGTCTTATTTGGAGCTTCAACTACTTAAGATGGAAAACTTCAGCCTTGATATTATCGGTAAATTCACAAACCCTTACGATGCCTTGGATATCGTTGAACATGCCAAAGTGGATATAGCCTTTATTGATATAGAGTTACCTGAGATCAATGGTATTGAACTGGCGGAACGCTTGTTGGAGTATAACCCTGACCTGATGGTGGTATTTGTTACGGCCTATCAGGAATACGCTGTGGACGCTTTCGAATTAAACGCCATAGATTACATTGTGAAGCCGGTTCGCTTCGATCGGTTGTCCAAAACAATGAATCGCATATTGGGCAAGAGTACCGCCAGATTGGAGAACCCTGATCCCCATCAACCCCTCAGGATGACCATGTTCAAACAAGTCATGATTGAGGAGCCACAATCGCCTGGACAATTTACGTTGATGCAATGGAGAACCTTCAGAGCACAGGAGCTTTTCCTGTATCTGCTTCAGCATAGGGGACAGCTTGTTCGTAAATCGTTTATCGTTGACTTATTGTGGAGCAATACAGATGTGAACAAGGCCTACTCACAGTTATATACAACCATTTATCATATTCGCAAAACGCTTACTGCATATGGCAAGAGATTTCAGATTAAGAGTGCAAATGAAGGATATTTGTTGGAGCTGGACGATATCATTTTGGACGTATCACTATGGGAAGATTCGATGCAAACCATCGATATTTCAGAGGAGAACCTGGAGCTTCATCTGGAGAAGATAAACAGCTATACGGGTGAGTATTTGCAGGAATACGATTATTGGTGGGCAGAGGCAGAAAGACATAGACTTAAACAATTATGGCTAAACACAGCTCTAAGTGTCGGCAGTTGGTATGAGGATCAGCAGAGATTTGGCGATGCGTTGACTACATACTTGCAAATTCACCGCCTCTATTCATTAGAGGAAAAGTCTTCGTTTGCCTTAATGAAGCTGTATGACAAATTGAACGAGCCACAGAAAACGATAGAGTGTTATCAAGAACTCACGACACGACTAAAAGAAGAATACGATATTCTCCCAGGAAACGATATTCAACTATGGTTTAAGGAATGGCAAGAGAAACAACTGCCCTCTTAATCCGCATTTAAAATGTATAGCAAAAAGAGAGGCCTATTTACTAGCCCACTATAACGTATGACAAAGGATTGTTCATGTTGCCAACTTTCGCACCTATTAAGAAATTCATATCCAGACACAGGATGGCTTGGCTCATCCTCATATACTTAACAGCTTTAATTGGAGTAAGATTTTTCTGGTACACGGAGTTCTCCCCTCCGAATCAGCCACATGCAGCCCAGGGAGAACTTGATTTGTCCAACTTGAAATTTACGGATCAACAGACGATCACACTGAACGGGGAATGGAACTTTACTCCGGGTACCTTCATTCAGCCAAGCACATCCTTTCGTGATACATCACATTCTGCTCATTTGACAGAGGTTCCCGGTACTTTTAATGATACGAGTCCTGAATCCAATTTCGGAACGTATCGACTTCGTGTACTTTTGCCTACATCTAATGCGTCTTATGGCATTCATATTCCTGAAATTAAGACTGCGTATCGCTTATATGTTAATGGAAGCCTTCTATACGAATCAGGCCATCCTGATGACAACCCGGTTGGAACGATCTCTAAGGTTGTACCCTATACAGGTAACTTTACCGTGGAGCAGTCCACCATGGATATCGTCATTCATGTCAGTAATTTTCACTACCATAATAAAGGTGGCATTATTCAATCCATTAAATTTGGTACTCCATCTGCTATCTTGAATGAAATACATTTTAGCGAAGATATGCAGCTGCTCGTCGGAATTATTTTGCTGCTTCATATGTTATATATCGTTATTCTTCTTTTCGTAGGGCACCGACAGAAAGAGCTTCTTTATTTTGCCGGAATTATTTTGTTTGCCTTGCTGGTTACATTAATAGACGATGATAAAATGCTGCTTCAATGGTTACCAATCAACTTCGAATGGACAGTACGTATGAGGATTATTGGATACTCCGCCCTTTGTTACTGTCTAGTGTTATGTACAAAGCACCTGCTTGGCGTACATCGTTTTAAGAAACTGATTTTTATTTTCTCTATTTTCTTTTACACCTATGTATCCATTACACTTTTCTTTCCGATCAGTTGGCTGGATTATACCTCTAAGATTCTAGGAATTTTCATGGTTATAGCCATCTTACTCGTACCGATTATTTCAAGGCAGGCTGTGAGGAGTGGTCAAGAAGCTGCCACTTCAATATTACTTGCGGGCATTGCTGTATCATTTAATATAGCATTCAGTGGATTGTTCAAATCATGGTTTAATAAAGACCTGCCGTATTACCCAATTGACCTGATTGTAGCCTTTGTTGTGTTTGCATCCTTTTGGTTTGTACGCTTCACCAAAACAGCAATACGTGCCGAGAAACAAGCCGAAGCGCTCAAGAAAGTGGACAAACAAAAAGATGAGTTTCTCGCGAATACGTCACACGAGCTTCGTAATCCGCTCCATGCAATCATTAATATGGCCCAATCCATCATCATTCGGAAGAGCAGTAAGCTAGATACACCTGATCAAGAAGATTTGATGCTAATTACCAAAGTTGGACAACGCATGTCACATCTGCTCGATGACTTGATAGATATTACCCTACTGAAGGATAGCCGGATTACGCTAGAACCAACAAGTGTTTCTTTACCAGCAGTGGCCAAGGGAGTTGTCCATATGCTGAACTATATGACGGTAGATAAGAACGTGCAGCTGCAAAACGAGATTCCAGATACATTACCTAACGTAGCAGCTGACGAAAACCGACTTACCCAAATAATGTTCAACTTAGTGCACAATGCATTAAAATATACCAAGGAAGGCTGTGTTTCTCTTCGTGCGGAGATCCTGAATGAAGCTGTTTATGTTCATATAATAGATACGGGTATTGGAATTGACGAAGAACTGCAGCAGCGCATATTCTCCCCGTATGAACAAGCGGATTCCAGCATAACTTCTCCAGGCAGCGGCTTGGGTCTGGGACTCAGCATAAGCAAAAATTTAGTAGAACTTCATGGCGGAACACTGGAGCTGACGTCTAAAATTGGACAAGGATCCGTCTTCACATTTTCCTTACCTCTGGCAGAAGCCATACCGGCTGTTAAAGGTGTACAGAACCGTGAAGAAATGGAGTCTCATCTCAATCATATGGTATCCGATGTGATGGATGCAGCGATGGAAGCAGCTGTTTCTTCAGAGAATGGATACAAGGTGGATCATATCAAGGGGTCTATTCTTGTAGTGGATGACGATGCCGTCAATCTGAAGGTTATAAAATCATTGCTGGAGCTGGACAACTATGAGGTTACCGCTGTAAATAGTGCTGAAGAGGCCCTTAGACAAATTAACCATAAACAACAGTGGGATCTGGTCGTAACCGATGTGATGATGCCGGAAATGTCGGGATATACCCTGACTGAAATGATACGAAAGAAGTTTACCATTTTCGAGCTGCCTATACTGCTATTGACGGCTAGAATCAGACCAGAAGATATTCATACCGGGTTTCTTGCGGGTGCTAATGATTATTTAACAAAACCGGTTGATATGTTAGAGCTTCAATCCAGAATTCGCGCTTTAATCCATTTTAAACAGTCTGTAGACGAGCAATTACGTATGGAAGCTGCGTGGCTCCAAGCTCAGATTCAGCCTCACTTTTTGTTTAATACAATCAATTCCATTGCTTCGCTTAGTCTATTAGATCCAGATCGCATGATTACGCTGCTCGAAGCCTTCGGTGATTACTTAAAGGGAAGCTTTAATTCAAGGAACTTAGAGCGCCAGGTGCCTCTGTCCCATGAGCTTGATTTACTGCGAGCTTACTTATACATCGAAAAGGAGCGATTTGGAGAGCGATTGGAAATAGAGTGGAATCTGCCTGATCCGTTGGAGGCTAAACTTCCTCCACTTACGATCCAACCTATCGTAGAAAATGCCATCCGGCACGGAATATTGAACCGTACCAGTGGAGGAAAGCTTACTCTATCTGCTACAAAAGAAGCGGATTACATCCAATTCATCGTACATGATAACGGAGTGGGTATGGATGAGACCAAGCTGTCTTCCCTATTAGATCGTAACAAAAAAGCGGGGACCTCTGGTGTGGGATTAACGAATACCGATCGACGACTCAAAAAAATGTATGGACAAGGCTTAACGATTCAAAGTAAACCTGGTGAAGGAACGACGGTTTCCTTCATCGTACCGAACCCATAGCATAATAAAAGAAGGAGCGAGCATGATTTCATGCGGCTCCTTCTTTTATTATGCCAAAAGCTTGCCTTTTACGATATCGCTCGCCGAATGGCCCCATTGGATGCTTTCTTATAAGTGAACCATGTTAGATACGATAATCTCAGTTTACAACCTAGGATTACCTGGTTCCTCATTTCCTAAATACATCTCGGTTTTTTCTCCATTTAATAACTGCTGAATTTGCTTTCGCAATTTGGAAGGATACAATGGTTGTCTGATCAGGTTATCGATATCAAGCCATTCATAACGGACGTGATGTCCGTCACCTTGGATGAGTAAATGGTCCGTTGATCCTTTATATTTGCATAAAAACACAAAATCCACACGGTGAAACGCCTCGCCATATACGCCTTCAATGACAAATTCCAATGAATTAGGAATGATCTCTACTCCGATTTCTTCTGCGACTTCACGCTTTACGGCTTCAGTTAATGTCTCCCCCGCACTTTGGCTTCCACCAGGCAGTATATAAAAAGCATCGCCATCATCGTCTATTTTAATTGCTAACATTTTTCTGTCTTCAATAATTAAGGCCTTTACAGAATTTCTTATCCTTCTCTCCATCTTGTCTACTATCCCCTATATTCCTATTGATTTGATCCTCAGGTTCAGTTGCGTTTAAAACTAAGTTAGCATATCAGTCTCAACAAATTCTGAACACCTCTAATATATTTTTCGTCAGTATTAGCGTACAGATTTAGTCAACGGGCAAGAAAATAATACTGGTAATATTTACTCATTAAACAGTGTTCACATCTTTGTTACAGTGGATAAGCATTATGAAGACATAGACAGGAGTTTTAATAGACATGAACGTTCGTACCAAATCCATCATTGGTCTGCTTTGCGTGACAACATTAGCAGGCGCGTATTTCAGCTATACGGAACATCAGAATAATCGACAATGGGAGCGGCAGCAACAGAGCAGTACGCAATACTGGTCGAATATACAATCAATCTACCTGCGTGATTTTGACTATGCGCTTGCGGAATCCCTTGCGGCATCTACGATTGCAGATCGGCAAAAAGCACTTCAATCAGCGATTGAACATGCCAATATTATCTCGGAATATGTTAGGATCGGATCGATCACAATGAACTTTCAATTTTCGTCCTCGTATGAGTGGTTCATCACGGAAGGCCGCCACTACTTGGCCTATCCCGCTAGTGAGAAGGGAAGGTCGCTCACCCCGGACCAATTAGAACAAATTCAGCGCTTGAGAACGTTCGCGAGGACCGCTCTACCGTATCTTGAGCAGATGAGAAAGAAAGCCTTTGATTCCTCTTCTTCAGATATACAACAGATTTCTACCGAAATGGAAGTGGCCTTGTCTGAGCTCAACCCATTCTTCACGGCCGGCTATAAAGCCTATAATGAATTCCGGTACAACCAGAATCCTTACATACCTCTGAAGCCAGGGACCGTTTTCGCCGGTGAAACCACGTATACGGCTACGGAGCTTGCGGCCAAAGCAAAGATTTTCATGGGCGAGGCTTGGAATAAAGGGGCAGGTAAACAAATCGTCCACATGGCCTCTGGCGGGAGCAGTTCAGAGTTCGGAGAAGTCATGAATTTCAGTTTATCGGACACCGATGGAAAACCAACCAGCTCCTATACCGTAACACTAAGTAAAAGCGGACACGTGCTCCAAGTGAAACGCAAGGGCTCGATCTCCAAAGATGCAGCTGTAGAGCAAAATATGGACTTAAAGCAGTTTATCGAAGTTGCGGACGCCTGGATGACTCGCTGGTCTGACGAACATCTGACATTAACAGCGAAAGACATAAAAGAAACTTCCATTTATCTCGTCTATATTCCAGTCCGGGAGCAAATCTCCATTCCGCAGATGAAAGTCGTATGGCGATTTGATCGCCGTACCGGTGCGTTGATGAGCTTTGATGCGTCTAATTATTTTTCACATTATAACAAAAACTTCCCCCTTCACCCGAAGCTGACAGCGGAGCAAGCCTCTGCGAAGCTTGGCCCATACGTAAACGTTTCGGGTAAGCCAAAGCTGAAGCTCCACAACGACAAACTCGTTTATGCATTTCCCGTCACCGGGATTGAAGGCGTTAATCACGTATACATTAATGCTCGCACAGGCGCTGGCGAAGGCATTGACTACAAACTGTAAGCAAAAAGAGGCAGCCCCGCGAATACCATCGCTCTGGAATGCCTCTTTTTTTTGTGCTGCTGTCACATTAGATTACATCTCACGAAAACACATTCTGGCTCTTTCTAAAGATCACGCTTGCCGTTCATCCGTAGCACAATGAGCTGAATATTCTGCTTCTTCTGAAGCAGATCGATTTATTAATACGATCATTGGGTTTGTGACAATATTTCAGACGATGTCGGTGTAAATGTATACGTTCCGCCAGCTTCTGCGTCGAAAGAAATCGGCTTAAGGCCAGGACCTTCCAACTGACAACGTCCAGCAATTGTACTTTTTACGGTGACTTCAGTAATTTCCGCTTTCGCCCACGAAAATCCAATGGTATATCCGCCTCGGGCCCTGAGCCCCTCCACACTCCCTTCACACCAGTTGTCTGGTAAGGCAGGCAGAAGCCGGATCACATCGGTGTGGCTCTGCAATAACATCTCAGCAATTCCGGAGGATCCTCCGAAGTTGCCGTCAATCTGAAACGGAGGATGATTGTCAAAAAGATTGGGCAACGTGGAGTGCTCCAGGAGAGCTCTTACATTTTCATAAGCCTTCTCCCCATCCTGAAGTCTTGCCCAGAAGTGAATGATCCAGGCCCGGCTCCATCCGGTATGCCCCCCACCATTCTCCAATCTACGTTCGAGCGTTGTACGTGCGGCTTTTGCAAGTTCCGGCGTGTGTTCTGGAGTGAAGCTTTCTCCAGGGTACAAACCAAATAGATGTGAGATGTGCCGGTGCCCCGGTTCCACTTCTTCGTAATCCTCCATCCATTCCTGGATTTGTCCGTATTTGCCGATTTGAGTCTTGGGAATTCGCTTCAGAGCAGCAGCAAGTTCTTCCCTGAAGGTATGGTCCCTTCCGATCAACTCGGCACTTTGAATGCATGCAGTGAACAGAGCTTCAATAATCTGAAAATCCATTGAAGCGCCAGCGCATAGCACCCCAACCTCACCATTTGGTAGTCTGTAACTGTTCTCTGGAGAGACGGATGGACAGGTAATTAGACGCCCATCTGCATCCTCAATCAGATAATCAAGGAGAAATTGCGCCGATTCCTTCATCGTTTCGTATGCTTCTTCCAGAAAAATGAGATTCTGACTATAGCGATAATGCTCCCATAAATGCAGGCATAACCAGGCAGCACCCAGCGGCCAGAAGGAAGCAGGCAGGTAGGTATCCTGAGGGGCCGTGTCTGCCCAGATATCCGTATTATGATGCGCGGTAAACCCTCGGCAGTCATACATCTTTTGTGCGGTAATTCTGCCAGGCTCCCGCATTCGCTCAATCAGATCGAACAATGGCTCATGGCACTCGGCTAGATTGCAGTTTTCGGCGAGCCAGTAGTTCATTTGGGCGTTAATGTTGATCGTAAATTTGCTGTCCCATGGCGGAGTGAAACTGTCATTCCATATCCCTTGAAGATTAGCAGGCAGGGAGCCTGGCCGGCTTGAGGATATCAGCAAATAACGACCAAACTGAAAATAGGTTTCGATCAATTCGGGGTCTTCTTCTCCCCTTTGGAACTGTTGTAATCTCTCATCCGTCGGACCATCATGACGATCAGAACGTTTGGACAGGTTCAACGAAACCCGGCTGAACAGTTCATCATAATCCGATGTATGCCGTACAAGCAGTGTTTCATAAGGAATCCGGCTGAGCTCTTCCATACGAAGTGTAGTGTATAATTCCGGATCTTCCTGGCGGAAAGTCGTTTCCGCAGCAAGCAGCAGTGTGACCGAGCTCGCGTCCTTCACCAGCAAATACTCGCCAAGGAGCTGACAGGCACCTCCTTCTGGTATCGCATTCAACACAGCCGCGAAAGAGCTGCCGTCTGTACCACCGCATTCACCAAGCATAATGAGTCCGCTCTGCTCCCACTTCTTGGTTTTCTCCAGGTATCTCCAATTCTGTCGATTGAATCGGGCTTTCATGGACAAGGTATTCTTCTTGTCTGCTGTTATTCGGATGATGATGGCTTGATCCGGATGACTGGCAAACAGCTCACGAGTATAACGGGTACCATTAACGGTATAACTAACCGTGGAGATGCCCCGGTCCAGATCCAGCTCACGTACATAGTCTTCCACAGGACCATCATGATTGCTGAATGATAACTGCAGCTCGCCAAGTGGCACATAATGTCTTTGGGCTTCAGGAAGCCCGGCCATCGTCATGCTGGCCATCTCTTCAGCCTCTCGAAGTTTCCCTTCCATGATTAATTTGCGGATATGGGGCAGATGGGGCAGTGCATCTTCGTTATTCCGATCCCGGGGACCCCCATACCACATCGAGTCTTCGTTTAACTTCAATCGCTCCTCCGCCACGCCTCCAAATATCATTGCTCCAAGCCGACCGTTCCCGATTGGCAAGGCCTCGTTCCATATCTCTGCCGGTTTGCTGTACCACATGCGATGATTGTTCCGATTAGATTCTTTCATTCTGAACCTCCACTATGAATTTCAATGAATGATAAGAGATTAATCTCATAATAACATCGTAACAAAGAATAAAAATAACGTATTCATGCAGATCCATACTCTTTCATGATATGGGAATCGAAAAGATCATGTATTGGAGTGTTTCTTCGATAAAACTCAATGAAATTGGTGGCTGCCTGCCATAAAAGATTACGGACCTGATTCGCAAGAATGCGAACCGGCCCGTGTTTAATAGTTGGTTGATTTATCGCCCAGGATGGGTATAAACCTCCTCATTCTCCCTACTTGGAAATGGATGAAGAATCATACGCTGCCTGCATAATTTCCAGATAACGCTGGATGTTGAGACCTTCCAGTCCTTTCACATAATCGTCCCAATCCTTTTCCAGACTCTTTGCTCCAGTGATGAATTGCAGGGCATTCTGGTCAATATAATCCTTGAGGTTCGTCTGCATCATGCTTGTTTCGTCCGCATTGGCCGGGTCCACCCATAGTGCCCAATGCGGAAAAACTTCCTTGGGTTCTTTGCCTTCCATCAAGAGTGTTGCCTCATAAAGTCGGCGCTCATATCCGTCACCTGCATAGATGTCCTTGCCTTGTACTTCGGCATCACGGTATGCCCTGTGGTGATTATACTGACTCAGCGCCCCCCAGCTGTCATTACGAGGTTCCGCTCCTGTGGGGAGGGGGATGGCTTTGTAGAGCGGCTCTACCTGATCATTAAGGGCCACGTCGCCTTCCTCCGGCTTGCGCCAGCTGGTGCCCTCCTCACCCAGATATGCACTCATAGCTCCCTCTTGTGTATAGAGATAATCCAGCATTTTTATGGCTGCAATCTGTGTCTCTTCACTTGCCTTGTTTGTGAGGACAAACGATGCTCCAGGGTCAATTGGATAGTTATAGGTTGCATAATTGGCATGAGGCCCTTTCAAAGGAGCAATCGGATTATAATCCTTACCATACGGAGCACCTTCAGCTGTATTTACAAAAAGAGATGGGTGCATGGCTGCACCTGCGCCAAGAAGCTGCGCATCCGCATTATCTCCGATTTTTTTAAAGGCCCCCACATTTTGTGTGAACGCACCAGGGTCAATCAAACCTTCATCATACAGAGACTTGATATAGGCCAGTCCTTCCTTCCACTCCGGTTTGTTGGCAACCGTATCAACCCGGCTATCCTTAGCAATGAGATAGGTTCTGTCATCGTCGTAGATAAACCCGTTCATCAAATAGGGAATGATGTGCACGCCGAAGTTTTCAATGGAACCGCTCAGAGGCACTTCATCTGCTTTGCCATTGCCGTTCGGGTCCTTGGTTTTGAACGCCTTTAGCACTTCCTTAAATTCTTCCGTCGTTGTAGGCTCGGATAAACCAAGCTGCTCTAGCCATTTCGTATTCATCCACATTTTGTTCGGATAGGAGCAGTGGAAACATTCATTCAAGCCCGTCAGACCGTAAATATTGCCGTCGGGTGCAGTGTTCATTGCTTTATAATACTCACTGCTGTCCAGTACCTTTTTGATATTCGGTGCGTATTGCTCAATAAGATCATTGAGCGGCACAATGACACCTTGCTGACCAAATTTCAACAAGTCCGTTTGAGAAAAACGGTCCACCCATGGAATGAGCAAATACAGATCCGGGTAGTCCCCTGAAGCCAATGATATTTGTCTTTTTTCAGCAGCGCCGTCAAAAGGAACGGTCGTCCAGTTGATCTTCACATTAAACTTCTCTTCCATCTTTTTCGTAAACTTGTTCGTTTGAAGGTTGGTATCTGAACTTTGATGAGCAAACACATTCATGGTCACGTTGTCCCCCGATGAAGGGTCGCTCCCCTCTTCTCCGCTGCCACCATTAGAGGATGAACATCCCGCAAGTGCTATAGACAGGAGCAGTATACAAGCAAGTACGAATGACCCTGTTTTTCTCAAATAGACCCTCTCCCTTATGAATAATTGTAGTGAATTAGCCCTTGACGGAGCCAATCAACATGCCCTGAACGAAATATCGCTGCACAAACGGATAAATGACGAGTACCGGCAAGCTGGCCATTACAATGAGTGAGAACTTCATCAGCTCGGCCATTTGCTGCTGCTTCACCATCTCTCCCACATCCATATTTCCCGTGGTGTTACTCAGGATCAGAATGCTGCGGAGAATCAACTGAAGCGGATAGAGCGATTGCGTTTTTAAATAAATCAGGGCATCAAAATACGCATTCCACTGCCCCACGGCATACATCAATGACAAAACAGCGATGATGGGTTTGGCGAGCGGCAAAATGACGCTGAAAATGAAACGGATATCACTGCATCCGTCAATATCTGCTGCCTCGGACAGCTCTTCCGGGATGGAATTCTGAAAAAAAGTACGTGCGATAATCACCTGCCACACCCAGATGGCATTAGGAATCAACAGAGCCCAGCGTGTATCAATCAGACCCATGGATTTAACCACCAGGTAAGTTGGAATTAATCCGCCTGAGAATAGCATGGTGAATGTAATAAACATCATGAGAGGGCTGCGCCCAACAAAGGTTTTTTTGGAAAGCGGATAAGCAATCATAATGGTCAGCGCTACACTTATGATTGTTCCTAGTGTGGTGTAAAATAACGAATTGGCGTATCCCATGATAACCTGATCGTTACGCAATACAGACTTATAGCCGTCGAGTGTCATATCAACAGGCCACAGCCAGACTTTTCCGGATGTAACTGCTGCCGGGCTGCTCAGAGAAGAGCTTACGATATAGATCAGTGGATAGAGTACTGCAATCAAGACAACCGTCAGAATGAGGTAGATGATGGTTATAAACACCCGCTCCCCAAAAGATTCTCTGATGGTGCTCCTCTGACTAACCGCTGAGCCGGCTTGGGATTGCAACTTGCTCATCTGATTCCCCCCTTTCCTTTTGCCGCATTACCACAAGCTTGTATTGGACAGACGCTTGGCAGCAGCATTGACCGTTAACAACAGAATCAGGTTAATAAGCGAATTAAAGAGGCCAACTGCGGTAGCAAAGCTGTAATTGGCATTTAGCAAACCCATTTTGTACACATAGGTGGAGATAATCTCGGAAGCCGATAAGTTCAACGGATTTTGCAGCAAATAAATTTTTTCAAATCCGACGGCCATGATATTGCCAACGCTCAGAATCAGGATAATGACTGCCGCTGGCAGTAGGCCGGGCAGATCGATGTTCACCATTTTCTGAAACCGGTTAGCTCCATCAACCTTGGCCGCCTCGTACAATGAAGGATCAATACCTGCAAGTGCTGCCAAATAGATGACTGCGGAATATCCCATGCTCTGCCAGACATCTGAAAATACATAGATGGAACGAAACAGCCCAGGCTCTCCAAGGAAATTGACCGCTTCAAAACCAAGCGTCCCTGCAATTGTGTTCACAATGCCCAGGCGCGGCGATAGGAAAAGCATGATGATGGATACCATGACCACCGTTGAAATAAAGTAAGGTGCATAAGTAACCATCTGTACCGTTTTTTTGAATTTGGCATTCTTGACTTCGTTCAACGCCAGTGCTAGAAGGATGGGGACTGGAAAACCCACGACCAAACTGTAAAACGAAATATACAGTGTGTTTTTGATCAGGGTAGCGAACGCCGGGTTTTGGAAAAGCAGTTCAAAATATTTGGTGCCTACCCACGGACTTCCCCAGATCCCCTTGATCACGTTGTAATCCTTGAAAGCGAGCACTGCATTAACCATAGGCACATACTTGAAAATAATGAAGTACGCGACGGGAGGAATCATCAACAGATAGAGCTGCCAATGTCTCCTCCAGCTTCTGGACAAGGCCAGTTTCATTGCAGACCGCCTGCCTTGTTTTACTACCGTTTTGCCATTCGAGATTGTTGTTCTCAGAGTCATCCCCCCAGGAGGTAGCCTATTGATTAAGGCCCTCTTTTTTTGATAGCGCTTTCTTGTTCGTAATCATAAGAGGGTTTCCTCAGTCACGTAAAGGTACACTTTACTCAATGAGGTACGATTCAAGGACAACAAGGCCGAGAAGCCTGATATAGCTTTAATTTTGCAGTGATTTTTTTGATGTTTCTGGTTGGATTGATCATCATGATTGTCCCAGCTTCATTACATTTCATTCTCCATCTGGCGAAATGAACTAGGCAAAACCCCACGGACTCGCTTGAAGGCTCTCCGGAATGAATGCGCGCTGTTGTATCCGGTGGTCAGAGCAATCTCATCGATCGTTCGCTCAGTCTCACGGAGCAATTCAGCAGCTTTGTTAATTCGCACCTTCTCCACATAGTCGGAAAGGTTCTCTCCGGTATACTCCTTGAATAACTGCGAGATATATTTTTCCGGCTTACCCATTTGTTCTGCAATGCGATATACCGTTAAGGTTGCATCGGCATAGCGTTCCTGAATGTAAGCCATCGTTTCGTTAACAATTTCAGCATGTAAATTGGATTTTTTGCGTTGTATGTCCAGACATACGTCTTTTGCCAGTTGATGAAACTTGTCCCGGAGTACGGTAACACTGTCCGTTGCCTGAATAGCCGCAATCCGGTTCTTAAACTCATCGACAAGCGCTTCGTCCAGCATGATCTTGGGTTCCAGCTTCAGAAATGTTCCCTTCAATTCCACAACGAACTGCTGTGTCATGTCATAAGACAGCTCCCGCTCGGTAAAATTGCGGTGGAACAACTGATCCAGAACCCGATCCGATTCTTCCATTTCACCCGCCTTCAGCGTATTGAGCAGACGCTGTTCGGACTCCATCGGATAGTAATACAATTCGGTTTCCTTGACGGTGTCCTCGAATCTCACCAGATGCTCTGTTCCCATATGAATGGCATATTCCAATGCTTGTCTGGCCTCGTTAAATGAACGGCCAACATCATTCCACACCTCATAAGAAGCACCCATTCCAACAGTGGTCGACACCCGGTATTCCCCGTAAACTGCATCCATCCGTTTGCTCAGTTCGGAAACCGTTGTGTGCATGGCTATATCCGAGGGTTCAACAGTAAGCGGTTGTATAAAAGCAATCTGATCTGTTCCCCAGTCGGTTATCAATACCTCTGAATTCCATGCCGTCAAGGCTTCATGCACAATAAGCCTGGCGACGCTTAGTTCTTGAATAATTTCTTCGCTATCCGGACTTCCATAACCGTCTACCTTCACTATTCCTACAACCCCTCGGCTCGTATGAAGAGGTATATCGGTCTGGGAAGAGAGCGCCTCCAACTCGGGGATGGTGTAAAACTCACCTGTCAGCAGACGTTTGATAAATCCATCCCGTAACATGGGAATCTGTTCGTTTAATGCATTCTTAAGTACATGGTTATTGGTAATGAGGCTGGTGATATTGCTTGCCAAAAAATCATATTCGTTGCTTGTCTTTCCGGGCAGCCCTATATCCTGTTCCCGGAAGACCGACAGAAGCCGGTGAATCGGTGCGCTGTGTCGGTAAGCCAGCATTAGCCCAATCAATAATCCAATACCAAGTGTTGCTAGCGTAAACGTTAAGGTAACCTGCTTGATCTGATCGGCCTTTACCATAAGCGCACCTTCGGGGATGCCAGCCATGTAATTCCAGCCATTTTGATTGGAGTGAATGGAAATAAGTAGCCGCCCGTCGTCCATAGGCATCACTTCATCGTTCTTGTTAGCGGGCATACCTTTCAAGTTTTCCGCCTCGGCTTCATCTATACCACGCGAAAAAATAATATCCCCATTCGAATCTGTCACCAATGTCCACCCCCCATATTGCTCCACAATATGTTGAGTCAAACTCGCCATCTGATTCTCATCAATCATGACGCCAATGGTAGCCTGCGGCTTGTTGAAGCTGTTCAAAGGAAGCGACTGAAGAAACGTGATAGCTGGAGCGTCCTCAAACACACCACTGAGAATCTCCTTCTTATAATTTTGTAGGAGAATAATTTCGTTTAAATGAGGCTTTTTTAATACATTCTCTTTCCACTCTGCAAACGTGATGCCTTCCAGGCGGTTGGCAGCAAAATAATGCTCAGGTCGGTAGTAAACCGTCGTAGGCGTAATAATGACATTATAGTTGGGGATATAGATGAAAAAACGAGACAAATAATCATTCGTACTGCTGTACATGGACAGGCTGCGCTGCATGCGGCTCAAACCATAGACATTATTAACGTCATGCGGCTTGGGATCAGCTATTAGACGGTTTAAATCCTGGTTAATGGCCAGTTGTCTCGTGAAATCCTCAACCAGCATCAGATTTCGTTCAATAATCTCCTTGCTCAGGTTGAGCGATTTGAGGCTGTTCTCAATCGAGCTGGTCCTCGCTGCTTCAATGGATGTTCGATAGGAAGCATATCCGGCAATTTGAGGAATCATGAGAACAATAAGATACGAAATCATGAATTTGCGAAACAAAGGCGAGAATTTGGACCATAAGCGCTGCATATGTACCCCCTTCTTTCGTAAGCGTTTACAAAACTGTTTTGTTAATGATACACCTATCATTTGCACAAGGTGAAGGTACAACTTCGGCTTTGGGGTACAAATCCTTAAATTCCTACCTACGGCCGAAATCATTCACTGAAATTCCTTGCTAATTCCAACCTGTTGGTTCGTCCTTTAGCTTAGTCATGTATCAAACAAACTCAATTAACTTCCTATCTATTTCTGCGATGTCACCAATCTCCGATGAACCATCCCAAAGAACAATTGAAGAAGCTTCATCGTTTTCAACAAACTCATGAAGTTCGCACAGTTCCCCCATAAACAGAGCCCCATATTCTGTCCGTTCAGGTCCATGGAAACTTGGCTGAAGTTTAAACTTCATTAACCCTTTAAATTCAGCCGTGTCCATAGGTTGGTTGGTTTCCTCTAACAATTCTCGAATGACACATTGTTCAGCGGTCTCACCAGGTTCAATCACACCTCCTGGCAGTTCCCAGTTGTTTCTCCACTTATTATGCATAAGGAGGAACTTCCCTTGGCACTTCACCACAATTAGGGCATGGGTTAGTGGAGCATCCAGCGTCATCGTAATGAGCTTTTCATACTTGATAGGATTAAATTCCAAAAATATGTTGCCTTTTGAATCCGTCATGATTGCCATGCACACATCCTCCATTTCTGTTATAAAAAAATAAAAAACGCGCCAGACCGAAGTCCTGCGCGTTGTATATCGCAGGATGGGAAGCGCGAATAGCGTTAACCCATCCCTCTTTTTTCAAGGAACAGATTAACGCTCTCCATGATGATGACGTTGTTTTAATTCTAAAATATACATCATCCATTCTCCTACTCACTGACGTATGGAAATAATACCCACCATTGTGCTTTTGAGTCAAGTATAAGTTTTGATAATCTAAATTTTCTTTACGATGACCCAAATATATGTTAGCTTTTATAACATTACCATTACGAAAGCGAGTGGATTGAAGATGGATCTCCAGCATTTATTGACTATCCCCATTCTATCCAAAGCAAAAGTTATCGCCGGGCATCACGGCCTCAATCGCTTGGTACAATCCATTAACATTATGGATGCACCAGACATTGTACAATTCCTGAAACCAGGAGATATGCTGCTTACGAACGGCTATATACTGAAAGACCGCCCCGATGCTCATCTTGCATTCATTACGGATATGCATGCGATTGGATGTGCGGCACTTGCGATCAAGACACAGCGCTTCTCTTTTGAATTATCTCCGCAACTGCTCGAGACAGCCGACAAGCTGGGGTTCCCGATTATCGAACTGTCCGAAATCGACAATACACTCGGTGAAATATTCCAGCATTCGATCAGCTCCATCCTTCAAAACAAAACTCATGAGCTCCACTACGCCTTGTCTATTCACAAGCAATTTTCCACGATGGTTATGCAAGGAAAAGGCATTCCATCTATTGTCGATACGTTGTCCCAGCTGTTATCTTCACCTGTATTGCTTCTGGATTCGAAGAAGCAGATTACGGCAATCTCCCATCATGCACAACATATAGATCCCTATTCTCTCGCTGAGCCTATACTGACATTTATACATGAGTACCCTTCCTTCCAGATTGCTTCCTCTATCTGCCTGCTTAATACCGATAAATATAGGCATATCGAGCTGCATCCCATCTTCACCGACCGGCACGAGGGCTATTTGATTGCGCTGTACGACAGCTCTGCAGCCTCGAAGCTCTCCAGTCTGGCGTTAGAGCAAGCCGTTAATGTCATCGGTCTCGAATTAACCAAGAAACAGGCGGTCAAGGAGCGTTCACGCCGGTACAAGAATGAATATTTCTCCGATCTCATTCAGGGTTTCTTTCGTTCTGAACAAGAGGCGCTCCATCGCGGCAAAAAATACGGACTGAAGGCACAAGAGAGTTCGGTTCTCATCCTTGCCAAGATGGACGAATCTCTAGCGGCCAGGCCTAATCCGAACCTTGCTCCTATCAAGGAAGAGCGATACATCTCGGAACGAGACGCTTATTATGAGCTGATTAAACAGGCGTTCGCCAGACTGAATCTCACCTTCGTCATGTTTACGAAGAACGATCAGTTCGGCATTCTCGTTTTTTTGGGTGAGTCGTCTTGGGATGAACAAACGGTTGTCCAGCAGCTTGAGAAATTAGCGAGTAATCTGTATACGGATTCGCAGCTCAGCGTTTCATTCGGAATAGGCAACCCCTACACAAACGTATTGGATATCGGACTCTCCTATAAAGAGGCAGTTAAGGCACTCCAATCCGGCTATCAGCTGAAAAAGACCCGCTTCGTTCATTCCTATCAAACCATGGATATAAGCCGGTTGCTGCGCATGATTCCTTATGATGAGATTCTCCAGTTTCATCAAGAAACCTTCAAACCCTTCGCCGGACGGGATTCAAACGAACGCAGTGAACTTATGAAAACCTTGTCCTCCTTCTATGAGAATCATTGCCAAATCGGCGATACAGCCAAAGAGTTGTACGTCCATCGCAATACGGTTATCTATAGGCTGGAGAAATGTGAGAAACTGACCGGCAGGAACATTAAGGACCCGATGGAAAGTCTGCGCTTTCGCCTCGCCTTTGCACTTGAATCAGTGTTGAATGCTAACCCATCCCCTAACGAAGCTCCCCATACATTTTGAATGGATAGCGTGTCATTTATAATGACACGTTTATTTTTGTTTTTCTCATTTCACTGTTCACTCTCTGTGCATTTTAACTGATTTAATTCTATTTTTATGTTTAACATGACTAATGACAATTGATTCGACAATCTTTATGATAAGAATACATCCAATGATGTTATATTAACTAACACAAAAAAAGAATCATTCATCAACGCTGGAGGAAAGGGGCTGCCCATTATGGCTATTCAAATACAAAGCGTCTCCAAATCATTCGTCAATGCAAACGGAGAAGATATTCAGGTACTGGCTGAGGTTTCAATGCAAATTAAGAAGCAGGAGTTCTTCAGTATCGTTGGGCCGAGCGGATGCGGCAAGAGCACCATTTTCAATATTATTGCGGGTCTGCTCCAGCCAACGAACGGCAAGGTTATCGTCTGCGGTCAAGAGATCGATCAGACAACCGGACATGTCGGCTATATGATGCAAAAAGATCTTCTGCTTCCTTGGAGGAGCATTCTGGACAATGTCACGCTAGGCTTGGAAGTGAAAGGCATGCCCAAAAAGGATCGCGACGGTATTGCCATGGATTATCTGGATCGTTACGGCCTGGCTTCATTCGCCGGTGCCTATCCCTCCACATTGTCCGGGGGAATGCGCCAGCGTGTAGCCCTTATACGTACTCTCGTTACCCAGCCGGATATTATATTACTGGATGAGCCCTTCTCCGCACTGGATTATCAGACCAGACTCATTCTGGAAGACGAAATCTTATCTATCCTGAAATCCGAAGGCAAGACCGGAGTTCTTATCACTCATGACATCGAGGAAGCGATCGCCATCTCCGACCGCATCGCTGTCATGAGCAAAAGACCCACAACAGTGAAGCAAGTGTATGACATCGGTCTCGCTTCGCAGTACGGTTCAGCACTAAAAGCCCGTTCCGACCCCAAGTTCAAGCAGTATTTTGAATCAATCTGGTCGGAGCTCGATATTCAAATGGGGAGGATCAGCTAATGAAGAGTACATCACCTGAAATGTCCCTAACGAAGGACCATACTGGGGTTGCGAAAAATAAAACCAAACGCAAACAATCGCCTTTCACCAAAGAATGGACGATGACGATGATATGGCGGTTCATTATTGTTTCAATCATCCTGGTGATATGGGAAGCAGCAGTCCACCTTAAGCTGATAAACGGTTTCCTGATGGGATCGCCGAGTGCCATTCTTGATGCGGCTATCACCATGTTCAGCTCAGGTCAACTTTTTACAGATGTTCTAGCCACGGTTAATGCTACCATTATCGGATTTGTGGCGGGAAGTCTATTTGGCTCTTTGGCAGGACTACTCATGTGGTACTCCAAGACCGTCGCCAGGGTGCTTGATCCGTTTATTGTAGCGCTGAACGGCATCCCGAAGATTGCTCTAGCTCCCATGATTATCATCTGGTTCGGTTCAGGCATCTTTTCCAAGATTGTTCTTGCCTCTGTGGCAACGTTTATTGTAGCGCTGTTATCCGCTTACCAAGCAACTCACCAAATTGATGAGTCCCAGATTAATCTCATGAAATCCTTCGGAGCGAAGAAATCACAAATTTTCCGCAAAATTATTATTCCCTCCTCTCTGCCATGGATTATCTCCGCCTTCCGTATCAATATTGGATTGGCACTCGTGTCTGTCGTTGGCGGAGAATTCATTTCTTCAGACAAAGGCCTCGGCCATATGGTATTTGTCGAAGGCAACCTGTTCAACCTTCCGGCTGTGTGGGTCGGTGTGTTCATGCTTATGCTGGTTGCCATGCTGCTCTACACCTGTGTCAGTTATATCGAGTCACGCCTCCTTCCATGGAATGACAATAAAAACAGCAGCAAGTCCACCTCCGTATAAACAACTTACACCATAAAAGGAGCCTGATGACCAATGCGTATTTTCAAAAAGATAGCTATTCTATCAACGATGACCCTTTTATTGACTGCACTACTCAGTGCATGTGGAAGCAATGCGAAGTCTGTAAATGGAACAGACACTATGGCGAGCGGAGGGCAAGAAGATACCAAAGTGGATACGATCATGGTTTCCGAGGTGTATCACAACCTGCTCTACCTTCCACTGTATGTAGCAAACAATCAAGGATTCCTAGAGCAGAATCGTATTGAGCTATCCTCGATCCGCGCTGCCGGAAGTGGGCCAACTGCCTTGTCTTCGGTCATTTCAGGCGAATCTGCCTTCTCCTTTCATGGTCCTGAGCATGTCGCATTCGCTAATGCAAAAGGTGGAGATGCTCGCTCACTGGTCCTTCTATCGGGCAGCGCTCCTGTATGGGCGGTTGCGCGTGAAGGTGTATCCGTGAGCTCGCCAGAGGACTTTAAAGGCAAAACCATCGTTGTCGGCTTGGCACCCACAAGTTCCAACAGCTTAATGCGAAAGCTGTTCGAAGACAATAACATTGATATCGACAAGGATGTCACGATCACGGAGGTTCAGAATGGCTCCGAACTTGGTGCCGTATTAGCCGGCAAAGCTGACATTGCATTCGTTTATGAGCCTCAGCTTGATCAAGGAATTGCTGAGGGACTGCACATTGTCCATGATTTTACGAAGGATTATCCTGACTTTGCTTTTGCAACAATGAACACAACCACAAGCTTCATGGAGAAAAATCCGGATCTCACCCAGCGCTTCGTCACCTCTATAGAGCAAGCATTGGACTACATTCACTCGAATCCTGAGGGTGCCAAGGCAGTCGCGGTGAAGGAATTCCCGAATCTGGACAAGAAAGTCGTGGAGCAAGCCGTACAACGCATGATTGACAGTAAGGTATACCCCGCTGACGGGCATATCAATGAATCAGCCTTTGAGGCCGCGATCGGTATGCAGCGCTTCATTGGCAATCTGAAGGAAGGCCTCGCTTACGAGGATATTATCGATGCAAGCTTCACCAAATAGAGAGAGAAAGGTTGATTATTCTGAATCAGGACGACTATCTCACCCACCAATGTACTGAAAACGCCAAATATGCGAATGGAGTTATTACGAGCGAGGAGCTTGCCCTATTCACAGCAGACTTGGAATTGATTCGCAGCTTCAAGCTGCCTGAAGAAACAGGACCCAATCCCCCTTACAGGAGAGTGCCTCTGCGATGATAACGAAACCACTTAACGAGCTGTCGATCACCGAAGCGGCTGAACTGATTAAGAACAAGATGATATCTCCTGTCGAGCTCACACAGTCCTATTTGAAACGGATTGAAGAGATGGAGCCTGCTGTGCAAGCCTTTGTTACTATTACTGCTGAGCAAGCCTTGCAGGCCGCAAAAGAATCGGAACACAAGCTGATGAATGGCGATTATCTCGGTCCACTGCATGGCATCCCATACGGAGCCAAGGACATTATCCATACTGCTGGCATACGCACCTCGGCTGGATCAAGCACTTATCCAGACTTCATACCTGAGACCAATGCAACGGTGATTGATAAATTACAGACGGCTGGCGCTATCTTACTCGGCAAGACCACAACGACAGAATATGCCTTTCAGGGGGGAGAGCCGCCAACTCGCAATCCATGGAATGTGGAACATACCCCGGGCGGTTCCAGCTCCGGCTCCGCTGCTGCAGTAGCGGCTGGTATGGCTTCCTTCACACTCGGAACTCAGACCTTCGGCTCTCTGCTTAGACCCGCATCTTACAACGGGTTAACCTGTATGAAACCCACCTATGGCAGGGTTAGCCGTAACGGTGTCATAACAGCAAGTTGGAGCCTTGACCATGTGGGCGCCTTCACTCGATCGGCACAAGATAATGCAATTGTTCTTGAAGCCTTAGCCGGACAAGATGAGATGGACCCCTTCTCGCTGCCCCACAGCAAGCCAGATTTAACAAGCACTCTTATGCATCCTATTTCAGGAATGGTTATCGGTTTGCCAAGCAGCTTTTTTCACACAGATGAACCGGCGATCATGCTAGCCGTTGAGTCGGCAATAGCTGTACTTGAGAAGATGGGCATGCACACGAAGAAGGTTGATCTGCCTCCTTATATGGAAGAGACTTTTGCTGCTCACCGTACGGTGATGCGGGCAGAAGCTGCCGCCTTTCATCAGGAACGCTACGCAGAAGCAGCTGATCGTTACGGACCTACGATGCGGGAGCAGCTTGAGCTCGGCTACCAGACGAGTGCCGTTGATTATTTGCAGGCACAACGCATCCGAACGTTATTCCGCAGCGAGATGATGATGCTTTTCGATGAGGTCGATGTTCTATTAACGCCATCAACTCCGTATGTGGCTCCCTATGGCTACAAGACAGGCAGCCCGATCTTTAACGGACCCTTTACCAATACCGGTCTACCGTCCATCACCGTTCCTATCGGATTTGATTCAACCTCCGGGAAGCACCTGCCTATCGGCATGCAGCTCTCTGGCCCACACATGAGAGAAGACCGTTTGTTGTCCATCGCTCATCATTATCAGCAAGCTACGGAATGGCATCTCGCAACGCCAAGCCTAAACTCCCACTAGGAAAGGATTGATCGCTACGATGTCTACCATCATACACACAAGCGCAGCACCTCAATTCCCGCTCCCCTTCTCACACGCTGTCCGCGCAGGAGATTTTGTCTACGTCGCAGGTCAGGTAGGCGTTGATCCGCAGACGCTTGATCCAATTGGCGGCATTAAGGAGCAGACGGAACAGTGCATTCGTAATATTGAAGTTATCCTCCAGGAAGCGGGCCTCACACTCGACCACATCATTAAGGCGACCACTCATCTGGCTCGAGTAGAAGATCAGGCAGAATACAACGAAGTATACAGGCGAATGATGAAAGAGCCCTATCCTGCCCGTATTACCGTATTCAGCGGATTAGGCCCTTACTTGATTGAGATGGAAGTGTTGGCGTATGCCCCTTCGGTGCGGGGTGAGTAGTATACCGCCCAGAGATGCCTCGAAATCTTCACATTCAATTTAGAAAAAGAAAAAATAAAGAAGGATTTAAAAAGGGACGAAGCAGTGTTCTAAGCTGCTTCGTCCCTTTCACGATATACGAAAATTCAGTTTGGCGCTCATCTAAGCTATACGTTTCTATAGATATGAATATCTATTCCAGTATTCGAAGGTATGCCTTCGCCCATTAGTTTATCATTGTTCAAATAGGACAGCGCTTCGCTGTTCGTGATGATTTTAGGAGAGGTTCGAAACAATACATTCTCCAGTTTCTCATCGAACATTCCATTATTCTCGATATACATTTTACAAGCTTCCCCTGTATAATCCTTACCTTGAAGCATGTATCTTGCAGATAAGCTATGCCGACCGCCATTCGGGCCAATAATTTGAGTATCTACCCCTCCAGGAAGAATGTCACCTTCGAAATATTTTCCTGTGACATGGCCACCAAAAGAAATCATGACTACGGAGTCGCCATCATTATTGTTGGAGAGATCCGTAGTATCCCCTATTGCAACATGTACCGTGAATACTTTTTCCCATGCCATGAAATTCACCTGCTTTTTAAGTATAGAGTCATCTACAATTTAATCGTTAATGAGCATAAATTATAATTTCTGTTTCTCCACCATCTTGTAATAAACCCCCTTTTGAAGCTGCAAATCAATCGGGCTGCCTTGCTCTACAATTCGTCCCTTTTCAATCACCAGGATGTAATCAGCATTCTTTACGGTGGAGAGTCGGTGTGCTATGACCAATATCGTTTGCTTCCCCTTCAGGTTCAACAAGGTATCATTCAAGTCACTCTCCGTCATAGCATCCAGAGCAGAGGTGTACTCATCCAGCATCAGGATTCGAGATTCATTCATGAATGCCCTGGCTAATAAAATTCGTTGGATTTCTCCACCAGAAAGATTGTCTCCGTGGCTCTCCACCTTCTTGTCATATTGCTCAGGCATGGCTTGAACAAATGATTGAACATGAGCCATTTCAACAGCACTATTAAACCTGAACCAAGATTCTTCATCCATTTCTTCTTTTTCCAGCGGATAAATAATGTTTTCTATAATAGACTTGTTCCACAGCCATCCCTTTTGCGGAGAGTAGCCAACATATTTTCTTAATTCATGTATATCCAGTTCTTTAATTGAGACTCCGTCCAGTAAGATCTCCCCTTCATCTGGCTCTATGTACCTGTGGATAAGTTCAAAGATAGTAGATTTCCCTGAGCCACTTAATCCAACAATACCGACGAAATCTCCTGGTTCAATATTCAAATTGAAGTTGGAAATACCGAAGGAGTCCTCGGTGGCATAACGATACGATACATTTCTCAACTGAAGGCGCGGGATTCGGGTATAATCCGGAACTTCAGCTCCTGATTTGGTCTTTTCTAATTCAATTATTTCATTTAAGTTATCCACGATCACTTTCATACGGCTCATATCGATATTTAACGTAAAAAGCGTCTTGAATATGCCATATAACCTTGGAAGTATAACAATAAATGCCAGCAACGTACCTGGTGAAATTTGACCGTTCAGAATCAGGTACAGACTATAGCCATAAATGATACCTGTAACCAAAGAAATAACCGTGTCAGCAACAAGGTTTATGATCATATGATGGAAAACCCTGGACTGCTTTGAAACCTTCCAGGCTTCGTCATTCCAGTTGCTCCACCTCTTTTTCTCCGCCTGATGCCCGTTAGACATATGTACCGCTTTTAGATTGTGAAAAAGATCATTCAAATAACGTATTCCCTTTTCCAAAATGTCATAATAATGCTTATCCAGCCTCTCCGTCTTGTTTCTGAAACGCTTGAAGCCATACATAAACACAGGAAATGAAATCATTGCAACTAACGTTAGTTCAACACTCATAGAGAGCATAATCCACAAAGTAGCGATTAACAATATGCCATTTGATACGATCGACATGATGGTGTCTACCACATAAATTTCACATAATACCCCCACTTGTGAGGTAATCCGGTTAATAACTTCTCCCCTTCCGATCCTATCCACATTTCTTGGTCGGGTCTGCAGTAATTGAGAAAACAGGCGGAGGCGAAGGTTCTTGGATAAATGATTCCCCAACTCATTGTTATAATATGAGGTAACGCCGTTCAAAGCGGCAAATACAATGGGAATGAGCATAAGCAGCACAATATAGAGTGCAGCCTTCCCGATTTGCTTTCCTAGTAGGATACTGTCAAATAAATCTTTAAAAAGGAGCGGTTGAGCGATGGAGACTACTGAAGCTGAGATATTGAACAATAAAATTAAAAAAATCGTTCTTTTACTTTTAAACAATATCTCAATAATCTCTGTCCGAGTTGGATTCATAGGCTAGCCCCCTATTGGTGGATTGCTGCCTTATAATGATGCAAAAGTCACTTTAAATCTTAGTAAAACCTTCTATTAAAACAAACAATACTGGCTTGCTTCATAAGAGGTCTTAGAATCGGGCTAATGATCTCCTTTCTTCCTTAGCTCAAAGACTCCGTAATAGAAATTAGCCAATCACGGCTGCTATCTTCAGCCACGACTTCATACTGTAATGCCTTGCCCCTAGTCGGTCCTACCTCCGCCCAAATCAATCTCTGTGATTCATTGTCTCCGATGTAAACGGCTTCGTTGGAACGAATTGTTAACTTCTCAATCGTTTGTTTCTCTATATCAGGTACCTGAATACGACTTTTCGTTGTTCCGAAAATCCGGAATTGAAATAGCGTTTCATCTTTACAATATAATAAACTGACACCAACGAACGTATCATTTGGTTTCAGATCTCTCACAACGTCTTTGCCGGTTTCTGAACTCTCCCTAGCCATTTCATCGATTTCTTCCTCTGTCAGATTGTCAAATCCATAATAAACCTGAATATCCATCACATTAGCATCGGCAGGAATTACGGGCTCCCATGGTGATAGTCTTGCCATTAACTCTGTAACACCTCCCGACCAGTTCACTGCTCCGTAATTTGTTTGCTGACTGATTTTTTTATCAGCGGCTAGATATATCCCTTTTCCCATCCCAGGTTTTAATTGGCGAACAATGCGATCAATGGTATTCTCCTCTTGAAATGAATCGATATTTACAATGGCTAACACTTCTCCCTCTTCATTCCTCATTTCCAAAGTCTACACTCTCCTTGTAAGGTAGTAAGCACGCAGCTTCAAAATCATGAGTAACCCCCATCCCAGGAACCGATTAGCGGTTCAAAAGCAGGACGGGGGCTTGGCTAATTATTCTCTACATTGTTATAACGGTACACTTATTGGACTGCAGTGACATTGATGTTATCAATATTTGGCCCTTCTGTACCGGTTGTGACCACTTTAATCGTATTCGTTCCAGCGTTCATGGGGACCTGAATGGTTTTTTCACTCCAGGTCGACCAGCTGCCTGTCGCCGGGAAAGGTTCGTTGCTGATGACTTTGGTTCCGTTAACGAAAATGTCGAGATTACGCGTTCCGCTTTCCTGGGCGTAACGAAATTTCACGTTTTTGGTACCTGTTATCGTGTTATTGATGGCATTCCATTGAATGGCCGAACCTGTATACGCATTAAAGTTCACGTATCCGGTCCCAGTGTATCCCGGGTAGAGAGTCTCGATCACGGCATCGGTAAGTGTAGTGCCCGTTTCCGCTTCGTACGTAGTTCCGCTGCCTGGAGTGACACTACCACCGGTAATGTTGGCTACAAACGTTGTTACGCTTTGGGCTGGCAGTTGTGCTGTAAAGGCTCCACCTGACATCGTAATCGGCGCTCCGCTTGCCAGGTTTCGGCTGCTATCCGTAACCCAAGAGGATACAGTAGAAGCGTTACCATTCTGAAGAACGAATTTTTGGCTTACAGCCGAGGTGCCGCGATTAATCGCCACAATGACTGCCTTATTATCACCTTTATAGGCTGAGACGAAGGTATTGGTATCCGGATTTTTGGTTGCATCGACACGGTAATAGCCTGGTCGCACAAATTTGGAGAAATGGGCCATATTGTAACCACGTTTGCTAATAGTCCCGTTCTCATTCATCGGACCGTACTGTCTCCGAATATACCACCATACGTAAGCCTGAAAATCTCCTTCAACCATGGCATTATGCATATGGTAAGATACGTCCAATGCCTCAGGCCAACGGTCCGACGAGTTGTTATCGCTGTTCGGGTAATACACTTCTGTCATCCACAGTTCTTTGCCGGCTCCCTTTTGCTTAAAGAGCGGGTATGCGAAATCTTTGAACTGTGTCCCGTACGTATGAGCTCCCAGAATGTCCATATTGGCGAGTGCCTGAGGATCATTCAGAATCGGGTCAGACATGTTTTTCAAATACTGGAACGATTCAGGTGCCATGACTTTGGTATTCTGAATGGATCCCGCATTCTCCTTCATGAAACGAAGGATCTCCTGCGGAGTCCACCAGGTCCATTCATGGGCATAATCCGGCTCATTTTGTACCGAAATGGCATACAGATCCACACCGTTATTTTTCATATAACTGACAAAGTCGTTCAGATGCTGCGCGTACGCAGCATATTTGTCGTATCTCAATCGTTTGGCGTTCGTATCCCCGTTCCGATTGAAGGTTTCGACCATGTCACTTGGTGGATTCCAGGGAGAAGCGAATACGATGGCACCTTGCTCTATGGCTCTTTTGGCAGTAGCCACCTCCCTGTACCAGTTGTTTGGATTTTCATCGACATAGATTCTTAGTATGGAAAAACCAAGCTGGTTCGCTCCGTTGCCAAAGGCTGTTTCACGCTGAGCTGCCGTCAAGTCGCCAATCCAGGCTGGGTGGTTAATACCTCCAAACCCCTTGATAAGCTGTTTTTCGGAGGACAAATTAATGTTGGCATCACTTGCTGCTGATACGTGTGTCGGCGTTAACATGAGAGGCAGGGCTGTTAAACAGGCCAACAGAACATGAACCGATTTTTTTAAATTCATCTTAAATTTCAATATCTTCACCTTCCTCAAATTATTGTAAATTGAAAGCGGATACAAGAAAATCAACTTGTCCAGCAGCGAATAAAAATTCACGTACCAACCCCTTTCACATCAAAAACAAAAACTAGATTTTATTTGTAAATCTTACTATATTATTCATTCAGCTAAAACCTGACAAATTATAGGATATTTCTCGCAGCATAAGTTGCAGATATAATAAATCTCCAGATCAGCAGCTTGGCAGATGTCAAAGCTATAAAAAAAATGACCCCTGAAGAATACAGGAGCCATCTGTTAAGTACTTTACAACCTCAAGGTTAGTCCTCGAAATGTTTACTACAAAGGTCTTAATTCAGCATTGAATCGGTTTTTATGTCGTTTCGTTGTTTGTTTTCTTATATAAAAAGTAATCAAAATCAGCATGCTTGCGGGTACCGCCAAGATCCTGCACACAGAGACCAATATAAGTTCCTGTAAACCGGATGTATTCCGGAGATTCATCGGACAGATGTGTGACATCCAACCATCCACCTGCAGGATACCAGGATGGGTCATCATCGCATGCAAAGTAAAAGCAGGCACGGTCGTACTCATACGCCACCTTCAACCGAATCCGACTCACTGATTTCAATGGAATATCCTCCAACAGTTCATCGTATAATCCGTATCTCGACTGAAGAATTCCCAAGCACGTTCCCTTCTCTTCATGATAGGTGACACGTAAATAGAGATAGTCTTTGGTATCGTAGTACAGTATTAGCCCTGCCATTTGCTGTGGATGGTCCGGGGCAAATTCCAGGCAAGTTTCAGCTTCACAGCTGAAATCCTGAAGCCTCCGGGCGACCATGCTTTGTCTGTGTGTCGAGCTCATGGACTCCATCCCGCGCAAGCGCAAGTAACTTGGACGTTCCGTCAGGCTGAGCCAAGATGGATCGGGTGGAATTCGGAGGGTATTCCAATCGTTCCGGAGCTCTGATTGATCGAAATGGTCCATTTCCGGTACCGGTTCAAATGGAACCGACGAGATTTTCGGTGCAGGCACCGAAACCTCCGGATGCCGACCACCGTTTGAAAGCTTCAGCCAGCCATCATCGCTCCACGTACACGGTTGAAGAGCAGTCTCACGTCCCAGGATGCAAAATTTCTCTTGAACTGGCCTTCCGACCAGATGAGCCATATACCATTCACCCGTGTGAGTTTCCACCAGACTGCCGTGACCAGCCTTCTGCAGATCTAAATCCGGTCTGCCGTATGAAGTGAGAATTGGATTAGCAGGATCCACCTCATAAGGGCCTTGCAGGGAACGAGAGCGGGCAACCGTAACGGCATGTTCATAGCCCGTGCCGCCTTCAGCCGTAATCAAGTAATAATAGTCTTTGTATTTATATAGATGAGGCGCTTCTGTCAGCCCCAGTTCTGTTCCCTTAAAAATGTTAACAGCAGGTCCGATCAGCTTTTGGTCCTGAACAGAGTATTCCTGCAGCACGATGCCTGCAAATCGATTTTTGCCCTTCCGATGATCCCAGATCATGTTAACCAGCCACTTGCGACCATCTTCATCGTGAAACAAGGAAGGATCGAAGCCGCTGCTGTTCAGAAAAACCGGTTCGGACCATGGTCCTTCAATATCTGTTGCGGTAACAAGGTAATTGTGAGTATCTTTGAAAGCCCCTACACGGCTTTTGACATCTGTGTAGATCAGGTAAAATACACCGTTGTCAAAGCTAAGGCATGGCGCCCATACCCCTCCGGAATTAATGTTTCCTTCCATGTTCAACTGAGTGCTGCGGGTCAGCGGAGAAGTTATCGGCCGCCAATGAATCAGGTCCCGGGAATGGTGAATTCGTACACCCGGGAACCACTCGAAGGTGGAAGTGGCGATATAGTAATCTTCCCTCGCCCGGCATATGGACGGATCGGGATGGAAACCGGGAAGAATGGGGTTGGTAATCATATTCATTATAGAAGCAACCTCCGGTATTAAATTAATGGCAGATACAACAAATGATAAGAATGCATCACCATGCCAGCGCTTTTTTGCCGGCTTCCAGGGCAGTTATGATCCGGTCTACATCATATATATTCCCTCTCCATGTTCCGCCGCTGACAGCTTGCAGCGCAGCCCACAGCCTGGTATCATCTGGCAAATTTTCATCAGGACGCATATCTGGATGGAAGGTCCTTTGAGCCAGAATGATAGCTCCTTCTTCCGGCGAAAACTCCGTATCTCCTTCACCAATGAAGTTCACGCTGCCCTCCAGCTTGCTCCGATCCACAACGATGTCAATCAAGTCGCCGTTTCGGAGTTTGCCAATGGGCCCCCCTGCCAGTGCTTCGGGCCCAACATGGCCAATACATGCTCCGGTTGAAACTCCCGAGAAGCGGGCATCGGTGATGAGCGAAACATACTTCCCAAAAGACAAATGCTTGAGCGCAGAAGTAAGCTGATACGTTTCCTCCATCCCGGTTCCTGAAGGTCCACGACCGAGCAATACAACAACGTCCCCAGCCAGAACCCCGCCAGTCTTAATGGCACGGATTGCCTCTCGTTCAGTTGTAAATACCTTGGCCCGGCCACGATGCCGATACACGCCATGTTCATCCAGCACATCAGGATCAATGGATGTGGATTTGATGACAGAGCCTTCTGGCGCGATATTCCCGGTTGGAAAGGTCACGGTCGAAGAAATCCCAAGACGCTGCGAGTGCTCTCTGCTCATGATCACACTGTCCGGATCAATCCCGTCCTTCTCTTCCAATTGCTTGCGTATGACATGACGACGTTCTGACGATTCCCACCAATCCAGCACTTCACCCAGTGAAGCACCTGTTACTGTAAGTACAGATTCATCCAGCAGGCCAAGCTGTCTAAGGTGAAGCATAACTTCGGGAACACCTCCGGCCTGAAAAACCCGTATGGTCGGATGGAAGATCGGTCCGTTCGGCAGAGCGCTAACCAATCTTGGAACGTTTTTGTTCACCTGTATCCAGTCCTGTACTGTTGGCACAGTTAAACCCGCTGCATGGGCAGCAGCCGGGATGTGAAGAAGCAGATTGGTAGATCCCCCGAACGCGGCATGAACGACCATGGCATTTCGAATGGACGCATCTGTAACAATGTCTGCCATCTTAATCCCTTGGGACTCCATATTGATCAGTGCACGCGAAGATTGGCGCGCCATCTCGAACCAGATGGGCTGCCCTGAAGGTGCCAGAGCGGCATGCGGCACCGTCATGCCCATTGCCTCTGCTACCACCTGGGCGGTTGCCGCGGTCCCTAGAAACTGACAGCCGCCGCCCGGTGTAGCGCAGGCCCGGCACCCTAGCTCCGATGCCATTTCAAGAGAGAGCTCTCCATTTGCGTACCTTGCACCAATGGTTTGAATTTTACCTGCATCCTCCCCATCCGTAGGCGGAAGCGTAACGCCGCCGGGAACAATAACTCCTGGCAGCTGCGGCATACCTGCAAGGGCAAGCATCATGGCGGGCAATCCCTTATCACAAGTTGCAACGCCGAGCACGCCTTTTCGCGTGGGTAGGGATCGAATCAATCTGCGGAATACCATCGCGGCATCGTTCCGGTACGGCAGTGAGTCGAACATGCCGGTTGTTCCTTGAGACCTTCCGTCGCAAGGGTCGCTGACATAGCCAGCAAACGGGATTCCTCCGTGGCTCGAGATTTCTTCTGCGGCAGCTTTCATCAGCAAGCCGACTTCCCAGTGTCCCGTATGGTACCCAAGAGCTGCGGGACTGCCATCTTCATTGCGGATACCACCCTGCGTACTTAAGATCAGAAACTGTTTTCCGTTCAATTCTCCAGGCTTCCAGCCCATTCCGACATTCTGGGACATGCCGAACAAGTCGCCGCTTGGAGCATTCCGCAGCAAATCATCGGTTAAAGGCAGACGTCCTGTTGCCCCTGGAGCATGCGCTATAATATCATAGCTGCTTGACTCCTTCTCCCCCATAATCGAACTAATCTGTTCGTACATGGTAGCCTCCCACAGTTTATGACTTCACAAAGACTGTTTTGATCGCCGTAAAAAACTCGATGGCCGCTTGCCCCTGTTCTCTGGAGTGCGAGCTTGACATCTTCATTCCACCGAACGGTGCCTGCAGTTCTACGCCGGCAGTTTCCGCATTAATTCGTACGAGTCCGGCATCCATATCCCGGATGAAGGACAGCATGGCCCCGACATTTTGTGTATAGATTGAAGCACTCAAACCATAATCGCTGTCATTTGCCGACGCGATGGCCTCTTCCAAGGAATCCACCGGAATCAAGGCGAGGACTGGGCCGAATATTTCTTCCCGGGCAATGGTCATGTGTGATTCGACACCTTCAAATACCGTCGGCTGTACATAAAATCCTTCTGAAAGCTCAGGATTGTCCGGTCTTTTTCCTCCGGCGAGCAGTACGGCACCTTCATCCTGTCCTTTTTGAATGTAACCAAGCACGGTACTCAGCTGGCTTTCACTCGCACATGGACCCATCCAGCTTCCAGAAGACATCCCGTCACCCAGACGGATTTCCTGGATTTGTGACAGCAGTTTTTCTTTAAAGGCATCATATACTTTTCGTTCAATAATGACCTTGCTGGTGGCTGTGCATTTTTGGCCAGTTGATTTCAAGCCGCCGCTGATGGTGGCCTCAACAGCCAAATTCAAATCAGCATCTGCCGCGATGATAATCGGGTTTTTGCCACCCATTTCAAGCTGATACTTGGCTCCACGAGCAAGTGCTGCAGCGCCGACACGCTTCCCGACTTCATTGGAACCAGTAAATGTTATTCCGTTTACATCGGGGTGCTCAGCAAGTGCGGAGCCGATTACCGAGCCTTTTCCGCACACGAGATTGAGAACACCAGCCGGGATGCCGGCTTCCTCAAAGCATTCCAAAACCTTGGCTGCCGTAACAGCCGTTTCCTGAGCTGGCTTCAATACAACGGTGTTGCCATAGATCAAAGCCGGTGCTGTTTTCCAGATGGGAATAGCCACGGGGAAGTTCCAAGGTGCGATGACACCTACGACGCCAAGCGGCACACGGGTCGTGAACATTAGTGCCTCCCGATCTGTGGAGGGAATCACATCACCCGTTTTTCGCATGCCTTCCCCTGCGTAATATCTCAAAATAGCGACGCCGCGCATCGTTTCTCCCTTGGCTTCCGGGAATGTCTTCCCCATTTCTCTGGTCATGGCTTCCGCCACCTCGTCGGCCCGGCGCTCCAGCACATTAGCAGCTTGAAAAAGATAATTCCCCCGTTCCGCACCCGTTAAGTTCCGCCAGGACTTCGCCGCTTCTTTTGCCGCTGCGACTGCATTGTTCAGGTCCTCTACACCCGAGGCTGGCACATAACCCACGATTTCTTTGCGATTTGCCGGATTAATGCTTGGCTCCGTCTTTCCGGACGTTGGTTCTACCCATTCCCCGTTAATAAAATTGTTATAGGTCTGCTCTAACTGAAATGCACTCATCGCATTCATCCTCCTTCTAAACTAGTTTGAAATGACAGGATTGATCAGTGTCCCGATATCACTTATGGATATTTCAATGCGGTCTCCTGGTTCAAGGGTGAAATCATTCGGAGGCACGATGCTGGTGCCTGTCAAAAGTACCGTACCGTCATACACATCGTTATCCCTTGCCAAAAAGGAAACCAGTTCATCCAGCTTGCGGTTTAATTCACTCGTACTCGCTTCACTTTTCACAACCATTGATTCATCCCGATAGATCTGGCAGACGATGCTGAACTCATAGGGATTCTTCACCGTTTCCGCTAGTCGAATAGCTGGGCCTATGGAACAGGAATTGCGCCATATTTTAGCTTGTGGCAGATACAACGGGTTTTCCCCCTCGATATCGCGGCAGCTCATGTCATTCCCGGCGATGTATCCCACAATGCTGCCATCTGCGGCAAGCACCAGTCCCAGCTCAGGCTCCGGGATCTGCCAAGTAGAATCGCTGCGCAGCGTGACAGCCTCATTCGGCCCGACAGTCCGGGCTGCAGTGGATTTAAAGAAGATCTCCGGTCTCTCTGCGTCATAGACCTTATCGTAGAAGGTTTCCACATCCAACTTTCCATCCGTAGCTTCATAATTCCGCGCTTCCCGGCTCCGCTGATATGTCACACCTGCTGCCCACACTTCCGGTGCATCAACTGGTGTGATCAGGTGCAGAGAAGTCCAATCATCGGTCAGCTTGTTTACCGGTTTAAGAGCGCTTTCAATCCATTGAACCGGAGTAACACCCTTCTCCCTCGCCTGATAGATTAAAGTCATAAAATCTGCTTGCGGCAAACGATACGCTTGTTCATCATCCGTAACGGCTGCCAACCACTTCTGTTGTCCATCCAAAAATCGAATAATTCTCATTCCAGCTTGCCCCCTATCTCCCTACCGGGTTGATAACATTACCATAGCACCAGCGATGTTTCATGACGATGTACTTATCACTCCGACGACTTACCCTTTTCACGCATTATTTTTCTGTTAAAATAAATCTAATCGCATTTGGAATACAGAGCGTTACGAGGAGGTAGCTGTGACCAAACTTTCAGAAGCCGTATATTTAGGCCGTCTGCCCGATGTTCGCATGTCTTTTCAATTGCTCGGACTGCATGCAAGACAAGTAGATTCCAACTGGACGTATCCGTCTCATGAGCATTCCATGTATGAAATTCACTGGATGTTGGACGGCGAGATGAACATGGTGGTCAACGGTCAGTCGTACAGTCAATCGATTGGAGACCTTCTGTTTATTCGTCCGGGTATGACTCACTCCTGCACAGGTGCCGGACCGCAGGGTTTCACATACTTTTCCGTTCATTTCAGCGTACACGATACCTCCTTCTGCAGAGAACTCAACCGCTGCAAGGACATTTATTATCCGGCAGATTCGAGCCTGGCTTCAGGACTGTCCTCTTCACTGTGCACCTTGTATGACCTGGCCACAGAACACTTATCCATGCCGTTGTCTTCTTCCAAACAGATGAAAGTCCATGCCGCCGTATTTGAACTGCTCGGCTCCCTGGTTGGCCAGTTATCTCAGAACGCATCCGTTACCTTATCGAGAAAAGAAACCATCGCCCACCAAATTGCCGAGCACATTGAGGACTCCGTAAGATATATCCATCTTCATGGTGACGTTCGGGAGAGCGAACGAACCTGGATCCAAGATATCGCGAAGTCACTGAACATTAGCCCTTCACAGATCAACCGGATCTTTCGGGAGGTATATGGTACAGCCCCGCGCAAGTTTTTATCAGAAACCCTTCTGAACGAAGCCCAGCGGCTGTTAAAACAAACAGACCTGAACATTGACCATATCGCGATGATGCTGGGATACAAGACCAATGCGCATTTCAGCCGTCAGTTCAAGCGATGGACGGGCATCACGCCAAGCGAATTTCGTATCCACTCCCAGCGGACTGCTGCAGCGGAGCATCTCGGTGATTGAAGTACTTTTCCACATGAAATAAGCAGCTGCCGGGTTACCAGCAGCTGCTTTGCTTTGTCTTAACGGTGTGTCATTCAAACTGTGTATCCGTTATGCTAATGTAAAAGAAGCCAGGCTAGCGCCTCCTGCTCCCCTGTAAGTCAAATACAAAGCCTGTCTGCCGTCTGGAATGGTAATGTCCGCCGTATATTTTTTCCATTCATTTGTAAAATGTACCGGGATCGTTCCCAGTACAGGACCGTCCCATGCGGTTTTAATCTCAAATTCTCCATTGCAATATCCCCGGACCTTTACCGTGACCTGGCGAATCCCATCACAATTGAAATATTTAAAACCTGCTGTGGCTGAATCTACCATATTGGCAATATATCCGACCTCTTCATCACCGTCTCGCCCATCCTGGGTAATCTTCGGAAAACGGCTGTCCAGCCAAGCGCCCCCTCCAAAACCACCGGTATACATTTGATCATCTTTTGCAAAAAGATTACATGCAAGGTATGCGGGATATTCCCCTTTTCCTACAAGTGGGCCCCCATTCACGCCGCAGGAAGTCATTTCTACCTGAGATATCATTCCATGCTCATCAAAAGAGATGCGTTCAATGCAGCCCTGACGGTTAAATGCGTCCGCATTGGTATGGCGATGATAGAATATGTACCAGTCTCCCTTGATCTCAACGATGCTGCCGTGATTGTTTCCGCCATAATACATCGGCTTGTCAGCTGGTTTATAGGAATCAATATGTAGATCGCAGTTGCTTATGATTACACCTTGATATTCAAACCCTTTGTTAGGAAATTTGCTGGTCGCATAACATAATTCATGCATGACAATGGAGGAGTAAACCAAGTAGTAGGTATCCCCTCTTTTCCGGATGGAAGGGGCCTCGAAAAATTCATGTCCTTCGAATCCGCTGCCTTCGCTGTATGGCTGACTCGGCGCTATGAATACGGGCTCATCCACAATCGTCAGCATGTCAGGACCAAGCACCGTTGCCATCGCACCGTGTCTCGATCGGTCTCCGGGCGCACAGAATCCGGTATATAGATACGTACGCTCTCCTTCGGTCAGCACACCTGGGTCGAATTGGGGCTCGTCCCCTTCTCTTTCCCCCAAGCGAGTGCCATCCGCATATTTCACGTATCCGTAGAATTCAAACTTTCCTGCAGGTGAATCGCTTACAGCCACAGAAACAACCGGCACTTTATCCAGTACATAATAAAGATAATATCGTCCGTCAGGACCAAGCGTAACGTCTGGGGCGTAAAGGCACATACTGCCGTCCGGATTAAGCGGATCATCTGCCTTTTGGTAGATTACACCTTCATTGCGCCAATTTCCGAGGTCGTCCACAGGCGCGGACCAACATACGTAGTCGTTTAGACAAAAGACATGTCCGTTAAACCGGTCATGCGATCCGTACACATAAACTCTATCCTCAAATACATAAGGCTCACCATCAGGGACGTACTCCCATGATGGAAGATATGGATTTAACCCCTGTTTTTTCATAAAAACTACACTCCTCGTCAAAGTAATTAAGCAATATGAATCGAAAATGAATTCGGTATAATAGAACAATAGTCCGTCTGACAAACTTACATGATATAGGTGAAAATCAATGACAAATATATTTTACGTTGAATATGACGCAGCACATCATAGCAATTTTGTTTTTGATATTCCCCAAGGACATCCCTGCTGGCTCTTGGTCATTACACAGACTCCCGCTCAGTTCTGGGTAGATGGAAATATCAAGGAATACCCTCCTCATTGTGCTGTTCTTTTCGAGCCCCATCAAAAAATTTACTACCGAGCTTCCGCAGGGAATTATATTAATGACTGGATCCGCTTTGAAAGCGATGAACCTTACGTAACCGAAACCTCGCTTCCCTATGGCAAGCCTTTTCCTTTGGATGATCCTGAATATTGCCACAAGCTGTTCCAGCTGCTCGTCGTAGAGAATTCATTCAATAAGGACTACAGAGAATCCTCCATTGATTGTCTGCTCCGAACCCTGTTCAACAAGCTGCTGGAGTCTTACTTCCAAGAGGAAATTAGTCCTCAGCACTACAACCTTTTAAAGCTTCGTGCGGCCATCCATAACAATCCAAGCCACCCCTGGACCATATCGGAAATGGCTAAAATTATTAGCATCAGTCCGGGGTACCTGCAGTTGATTTACAAAAAATTGTTTGGCCTCTCGTGTATGGATGATGTTATTCACAGCCGGATTCGCTTAGCCAAAGAATATCTCAGGCATGATCAGTATACGGTTGCGGAGATTGCAGACCGGTGCGGTTACCGCAATGTGGAGCATTTTTGCAGACAGTTCAAACAAATGACCGGTTCATCACCCAAGAAATTCCACAAACGTACGAGTAACTTAATTCCCGGCCCAGCAGATTCCGAAAAGGTCATCCTTTGATTCCGGTCATTGTAATCCCCTGAATAAAATATCTCTGTCCGATGAAGAAGAGGATCAGCACAGGAATAACGGTAATTAAAGAAACGGCCATCAGCATCTGTATTTGAGAGGAGCCAAAAGAATTCTGGAAGAACTGCAAACCGATAGCGAGGGTGAAATTCTGATCGCTGTTCAGATAAATCAGCGGAGACATGTAATCATTCCAATGAAAAGTTATCGACATGAGACCGACCGTAATTAAAGCAGGTTTGATTGCAGGCAGCAGTATTTTGTAATAAATCTGAAATGCATTGGCACCATCGATATATGCGGCTTCATCCAAATCTTTCGGAATCGTTTTGAAGAATTGCCGCAGCAGGAAAATGTTAAACGCACCTCCCCCAAAAAAAGACGGAACGATAAGAGGCATCAAGGTATCGAGCCAACCAAGCTTGGTGAACAAGAGGTACGTAGGAACGAGAGTGACCTGACTGGGGAGCATCATGGTAGCAAGCACGACCGTAAATAACAATCCGCTGTATCGAGATTTAAACCGCGCAAAGCCATAGGCTACGAATGAAGCGGAAAGAACCGTTCCAATTGTCGCAAGTCCTGTTACGATTAAGGTATTCCATGTATACCGGGTGAAATCCGCGTATTGCCAGCCCTGAATGAAGTTATCCCAAGTAAATGTTTCCGGGATGATTTTGGGAGGCAGCGTATAGGCTTCCGAAGGGATTTTAAAGGCGGTTGAAAGCATCCATATAAACGGAAAAATAAACACGACTGCAATGATCGTCAATATCACATAACTCAGGCTGACTTTAATCCGGGCGCTGTTTTTTTTACTTTTGTAATAAGCCTCCATGGTTGCACCTCCCCAATTTTAGTTATCGTAATAAACCCAGTGTCGGGAAGTCCGGTTTACGATGAGTGTGATGATCATAATAACGACGAACAATAACCAGGCCAGCGTTGACGCATAACCCATTTCGTTGTATTTAAATCCGCTGTTATAAATATGCATCATGTACGTGTAGGTGGAGTAGCTGGGGCCACCCTCAGTCAGAATGTACGGCTGCATAAAGATTTGGAAACCACCAATGATCCCCATAACCAGATTAAAATAAAGCGTTGGCGTGATCAGGGGCAGGGTAATCTGCGTAATTTTAACGAAACTGCTCGCTCCATCAATCTCAGCGCTCTCATATAAGGCTTCCGGAATATCCTGCAGCCCCGCCAGTGTAATGATGATGGAATTCCCGATGGTCCAGATCCCCATAATAATAATCGCCGGCATGGCCCATTTCGTATCGCTTAACCAGTTAGGACCGGTAATACCGAACAGAGAAAGGAAATAGTTGATAAAACCAAACTGGGCATTAAAAATCCAGCCCCAAAGCAAGGTAACCGCAACCCCTGATGTGATATACGGGATATAGAAGCTGGTCCTGAAAAAACCAACTCCCTTTATTTTTTGATTGAGCAGAAGAGCAATCAGAAACGACAGGAGTAAACTGGCCGGAACAGAAACCAACACAAAATATAATGTGTTTAACAAAGAACGGTAAAAAAGCGGATCCTGTGTAAAGGCCCTGACGATATTATCGAAGCCGACAAATTGGCCTGAGCCGGTCATATCCATATCGGTGAAAACCAAAAAGATAGAATAACCCATTGGATATAAGGTGAATATGAGAAAACCTAAAAGCCATGGCGAGGTAAAAAGGAAGAATTGTTTCTCCTCCCTGTTTGCAATGCGGTTGTTTCGTGCCTTCATTCTTTCGCCTCCAAAGCTGCCTCCTATTGAGACCGGATTAGGATAGAAGAGGGAAGATCGCTCCCCCCTCGTTGTAACCAGGTGTTCATTATTCGTTTATTTACTTTGATGAATGGAGTCGAGAGCGGACTGAATTTGGGATGTATAGGCTTTGGCCGCTTCCTCTGCGGATTTCCCTTGAACGGTGACCTGCTGCCAGGTTTGCTCATAGAGGTCCCCCGCCTTTGCAATGGAGCCACCCCACGGGAAAGTTATGGCATCCTGCAGCCCTGTTACGAAATCCACCATGGAGATATCAGTGCCTTCAATTTTCAAGTTGGCAAACGTACTATCTGCCGATTCTTTGGCCGCAGGAAGGTTTACCTTACTGTACAGATCTCCGACCTCTTTATTCAGAGAGACGGTTTTAATATAAGCCCACGCTGCTTCTTTATTTTTGGAATCCTTGTTCATGGCGAAGCCTGTCTGGAATTTAATGTTGACGGTTTTACCGGATGGATCTTTTGGAGGCATCACGATACCCCATTGAAAATTGGAACCGATATTTTTGGCAATCGTCGAAGCTTCAAACACACCCAGCGGATACATCGCAGCTCTGCCTGCAGCGAACATTTGGTCCATAGGCATGCTCTTGGCCGCTGCATCATCCGGCATTGCTTTTGCATTCACCAGGTCTCCGAACAACTGGTACCCCTTCAGAGTGTTGGGATCATCCAGAGTCTGTTTGCTCCAATCTTCGTTATAGGGCATCCCGCCGTATATATAAGGCGCAAAGCTTTGCAAGATCCAGTGGGACACAATACCATAGACCCGGTTGGCACCTTCACCCGAGGAGACCTGTTTGGCTGTTGTCGAAAAATCATCCCAAGTCCAGTCATTCGTTGGGTACGGGATCCCTGCCTTATCAAAAATGTCTTTATTATAAGCAATCATAAAATCCGAAGCAGTTGTCGGCATGCCTTCGCGTTTTCCGTCCGCATCGACATATCCCCCATCAACCCCCTGTGTTAACAATGCCTCAAGGTCCAGTTGATCCTTCTCAATATAAGGGTTTAAATCTTCGAACCATTTGGATCTCAACCCTTTCCAGTCTGGAGACATCATGATCACATCTCCGGCATTTCCTGCAGCCAGAGCTGCATCCAGCTTGACATCAATGTTATCTGCCGGGAGCCAAACTTCATGCACCTTCACTTTTGGATACAATTTTTTGAAAATTTTAGTTGCTTCCTTTCGAGACTGGAGCTCCTCGCCGCCACCCCAACCAAATACGGTAAGGTCACCGGAAATTTCTCCATTACCCGATGAATTTTCCGCTGCCTGATCACTGTTTGCCGAGCAGGCGGTGATCACTGTTACGAATATTCCGATAAGCAGAATGATTGCAAATTTTCTCATAGTTATCCTCCCTTTTATACTTAGGCGAGCGACTGGTGTCGTAACCCGATAAATGAATTTGGATTCTCAAGTGGCAATCGAATAAAAAGGAAATACTAATCTATCCTCATGTAACACCAAGGATCTACAACCTTTCAAACCTGAATTTGTCATTACATTGCAAGGTGAAATTACAGTTAGCGCATATCATAACACCACTCTTTCTGCCTTGTTAGCGTTTCCATAGTTATTTAAAAGTAAGGTTTCTTCGTGCTCGATACAATGACATATCCTTAAGAATTATTGATGAATAATCTTATTCTGAATTTGAAATCCAGGGCTTCAATTCAATGAATGCCAAAAAAGACGACTCTGATCACCGCTGTTCAAAAACGGTTAGAGTCGCCCTTTTCTCTTTCTATTTCTTTCATTTTGTTGGGAACTATGATGTGCGATAACGGCTTGAATAGTCCAGAGTAAGAAGGCTATCGGCAGACGCCTTGGCCTTTTCTGCATCAAGCAGACGGCGGAACAGGAACACCAGATTTAGCAGCAGCAAGTTTTCGGTTTCTTTAAGCGGAATACCTATGAGCCGTTCCAACTTCTCCAGTCGGTAAGCTGCTGTATTGCGGTGAATGTACAACCTGGAGGACATTTCATTGATGTGGCCATTACAGATTGCGTACGTTTCCAGTGTCTGTAGAAGCTCAGGATCATAACCTTCTACTGTAAGCAGACTGCCAATATAGCGGTCGACATATTGTTGCATTTGCTCTCGCGGAATATCTTGAACCAATCGGAGAAGATCTTCCTGAACGGCAGACAATCTACCAGCTTTTGCGGTCATGGCTTTCCCTCCTTGAAATGGGACCTACTCTTTTCAAGATTAAGCATGACTAGCTACTTATGTTCACCTCTCCTGGGCAGACAACATTGAATTCCCTGCCGGTACCATGGTTAGGAAATGGCGACGCTTCACTATACGTCAACTGGCCTCGCAGCAGTGTCATCTTAACTTTACAGCCAAAGCTGCGGCCAATGTAAGGGGAATGACGATGCTTCTGATAGAGGTCTGATGCTTTAAGTGTGTAGGGAGCATTCAGGTCAACCAGGGCCAGGTCGGCATCGCAGTTCAATGCAATACGTCCCTTCGCCTGATCCAGTCCGAATCGTTCGGCTGGGGCACCAGACAACAGACGCGCCAGCATTGGAAGAGGAACTCCCCTTTTCAAATATCCTTCATCCAGCATCAACTCCAACGTGCTCTGTACACCGGCAATGCCGCCCCACGTTTCAAACATATCATCCCCTGTCTTCAGCAGTTGCACTTGAGCGCACCGCATAGGCATGATTCTCACCAAAGCGAGAGAGTGATTGGACGACTGCTTTAACAACATCGGAAGGAATGGCTGCTTCCAAGATAACCTGTTGGATCTCTTTACGGATTTCATTAACCCGTTCTCGATCTTCTGCCTTAAGCTCAGACAGCTGATCCGTCTTTAAGTGGGAAAAGAACGACTCAATACAAGCATTGTCATAGCAGTTTCCACGCCGGGAATGACTTCCTGTAAGCTTCTTCTCTTCCAGTAACTTGGCATAGGTTTGTGTTGTATACTCAAACCCTTGGTCCGAGTGGAGCAAGGAAGGTCCACATTTCAGTTTCTTCACTGTGTCCGTAACGAGTTTTAAGTCATTTCGCTCAGAGAGTTCCCATGCTACAATTCATTGTTGTACAAATCCATCACCACGGAGAGATAAGCAAAATCATGCCCAATCCGGACATACGTAATATCCGTCACGAGCTTCTGCACAGGAGATATCGCTGAGAATTCCCGATTTAGGACATTACGGAACAGAACAGACGGTTTCCGGCCAGCAAATGGGCGTTTCTTTCGAATCACGGAACGAATCTGAAGTTCTCTCATTAAGCGGCGTACCTTTTTGTGATTCACTACAAGGCCTTCTTTGCCTAACGCGGTTCGCATACATTTGTAGCCGAAATAAGGACGAAGCCGATGAATGCCTAAAATATGTGCTTTTATATCCGCATCCCGATCTGCTCGTTTTTCTCTAAGGGCAGCATTTTTCTTCCATTGTAGTAACCCGCTCGCGAAATTTCAGCCATTTTACACAGCCAAACCACAGGTGCCCACTTGCTTATTTCTCGAACGGACTGGCACCGGGCTTCGAAATCCAGCTTCCCTCTCCGTGCAAATTTGGATTGAGCTTTTTTAGATATTCTACCTGTGCTTTCAGATAACCATTTTCTTCTTCTGCACTACTAAAATGCTTCTTCGTTCAACGTCCACGGTAATCCTCGAAACTCTCTCCATTTTGGCTTTTACGAACCCATGTGATAATCTGGCTCTCACTCTTAATCTCAAGCTTCGTCATGATCCGACTGTACGCCCAGCCTTCTTCCACTCGCAGACGAACGGCTTCTTTCTTCGTTTCTTCGCTATATCGATTAAAGGTTTGGCCTTTCTTCGCTGACATAACAAAAATCCCCTCCGGTATCCAGTGTTTGAGTTCATTGTATCATGACCTCTTTTTTCACTGTCTACCATGAGGGGATAATACCAGGGAATCATCTCTTTTTTTACGTAACAGCCTGAATAACTTAGCAAACTTTATATGTATTAAAGAATAGATGGCCAGGAAAAATATAAATGGATCTATTAAACAAATGCACAAAACAGAACCAGGAGATCTCACCATCTCCTGTATTTGACCTCAACTCCAACTTCTTAAAAAAAGGAACCGCCGTATTAGCAGTTCCTTTTTTTATATTGCAGGCGAACCTCCGAAACTCCGCTAGCCATACCAATTACGCTTAAGGCACAGTTAGTTTTGAAGGTTTACGAGTTCTTTTCTCAGCACTACCTGCAGCTTATTCAGAGATCATTACACCAAGAAAGCTTTGGAGATGATGACCAACAGGATAAAAAGTACCAGAATAGCACCAGTGGACGTAAAACCACCATATCCCCCACCAATTCCTCCTACGTTATCATTGCCGTATCCAACTGAACTCATATTTCTTCCCCCTCTTCTGTGGTATGTGTTAGATTATTCAGAAATGCATTTTTTGACAAGGCTATATACAAAAAGGGCTTATACCTATGCTGCCCCATTATCTACAAACACGCTACTTTGTAAAGGAAATTAACATTCGAGCATCAACTTGGGTTGTATCCTTTTTTCGTTTGTTTCAGCAATGGCAGGAGACGTTTGGACTAAGGATTCGGAGGTGTTGGTATGGCTGGTTCTCCTTCGCGGCCAAGCCGCCGGCTTGCCGTTTCTTTACGCCCCGTTGCCGGAACGTGGGCTCCTGCTTTTGCCAATCCATAAGTCGGCATATTGTTGTAAACACATTCATATTGCCCTTCAGGAACCAGATAGGTTTCGTGGAAAATCCCTACATCTCCCCCAGTTCCAACTTTGCGATTGAAATCCCTCCATGCCTTCAGGTGGTTAGCACCATGTCGGGCATAGTGCTCCAGATGTTCAAAGCTCCTCCAATATTGAATGAGTGTAAGTCCACGGCCTGAAAAATGATAGGAACCATCCATGAACCCTAGCTCCTCCTTGTTTCGATACAGCTCCTGAAGCATAGGGGACATGGAATTCATAACTGGCAGCCATTTATGTACCGCCCACCATTTGTTAATCCGAAAACCAATCACGAAAACTACGAAGGAACCCTCCATCTGTGCGGTATAACGACCTGCGATCACTTTAGCCATACTTACTCACTCCTTCTCCTATATTTCAAGCAGACCCAGATGCGTATCATAAAAGCGGCTAATATCCGCTGAATTGTACAGTTGAGCCGTCAGAAACGCACCATAGAAAATGGTGAAGCAGATCTGTACTGATTGCTCCAAGGTGAGAGAGTTGTTGAGCTTACCCACTTGTTGTTCTTCCTTCATGAACTGTTGAAATAAAACGAACATATTAGGCGATTGACTCCCCGCTTCCTCGTGACCTGGAAAGAGAAGTGATACTTCCGCTTGACTCAGTTCAGGCATACAAGGCTGCATGTTCTGTTCGGCAAGAAAGGAAATCAAACTCGGCATCATCCCCGGCCTTACTTGATGCTCCTTAGCAACCTTGGACAGCAAATGGCGGAATGCCTGAAATCCTTTTTTATCTTCCTGTTCGATCTCGATCATTCGTTCAGTAAGCCATACCCGCATAAAATAAATCAGCAAATCCTCTTTACGTTGATAAAACTTGAAAAATGTGACCTTGGATATTTCAGCAGTCTTGCAGATGTCCTCGATCATAACCTGACTGAACATTCGATCCTTCATTAAGGATAATCCCGCTTCATACAGCGCGATTTTGTTCTTGGCTTTTTTTAATTCCCTTAGTGAGATATCCTGATTCATATTAAATGCATCTCCTCGAAGTTAACTACAGTAAATAAATTAACACGAGTTAACTTATTTAGTCAATACAGTTAAACATACAGACTAAATACCCCTAACATTCGCTACACAGAGATGCAGGGGTACAGAGCCCTATTGAAATAATCTTCATTCCATTGGGACGTATATTGAATTGTTGTACTGATAAAAAAAGCCGTTTATCACGGCTTCAACATTTCATTTTCCATATTCCCTTTTACGATCTCGATAGGTTTCACATTAAATGTGTAGTGCAGTTATACACCGAACAGTCCCATCGAGGTTGTGCTGTATGCAGTATCGTGACAGATGTATTCATTAAACTTTCTGTCATGTCGATATGCGGGATAAGTCTCTTCAATGTCATTCCTAGGAATGCACCGTGACTCACGATTAATATATTCTCGTCTGGGTGTCTGTCTGATATGTCGGCAAGGCACTCCTTGCCTCTTTTAACAATCTCATCGTCTGATTCGATGCCGAGATCCAGTCTAAACCAACCATACCCCCATCGATTGACACGTTCTTGTTCTGTTGTCCCTTCTATAAGCCCACAGTTCATTTCTCTCAAGCGTGGGTCGGTTCTTACTTCAATATTCTTGAATTTGCCGATGATTTCCGCTGTTTCAAGTGCTCTGGATAAATCACTAGAATAAATATAATCCCACTGTTCTGTGCCAATTCTTCGGGACAAGAGTTCAGCTTGTTGTCGCCCCTTTTCATTGAGCGGGATATCTGAATGGCCTTGTGTCCGATATTCGTCATTCCAATCCGTTACTCCGTGTCGGATCAATCCTAACGTTGTCATTAGTATCCTTCTTTCCCTTGGAATTATGTAGTTCGGTCAAGAGAAAACCTTCTGTTTATTCAACGAATGTTTCCCTTAGACCATTGATTCTTAGCTCCGTTTCCTTTTCTTCTTTGCTCTCATTATGACGACGGCACTCACCACAAGGATTATTGCAAGAACGATATACAAATCAAAATCCTGTTCCATCATAAACCACATTTTGGATTCCAGATTGACTTGTTGTTTTGGCTCAAATCCCTCACCAAATTGTTTAGTTGCTTGATTAAGGTTATTCATTTCAATGGTCGTGCTGCACGGACTACTGCTTAATTCGCCATCCATTTCACTTATAAATATGAAGTATTTACTGCCTTCCTTGAAGTTAAAACCCCAAGTGTAGTCGGTTGCGACAATGACTTGAGAATCAACTTCCGTTTTCCAGCCTCGCTCAACTTCCACTAGTATATATCTAACTTTCTCTTTTGTGCCCGTGATCCCTTCTTGCTTCAGATCAACTTTAATATTCTTTATTTCACCGTAAACAGCATCCGTAGACCCGTCTAACTCTTCTTGAAGGCTTCCCTTCTCAGCACAGGATAGAGCTTTGACATCTTGACCATTCGCAAAAAAGAATATGGCTGTGAAAAGAAAAATGATCGTGAGTAAACGATGTTTCAGTTTCTTCACCTACTTCTCATCATATTGTTACGTACATCTTACCCCTTATTGACTTTCTCAGCAGACGAAATGTTGCACTCATGCCTCAGCTGCCAATTTAGTTCCATAAGACAAAAAAGCCGCTAATTTAGCGACTTTGAATGGAACATTATTTGTCCTGCGACAATTATTATACTTATCCCCTCAATAGCTTCATCTACTTGGAAAACCAACAGTCATTACATAACAGGATACAGTGAAACAGTCGTAGATCAAGCGTGCATGTTCTAATTCTTCTCCTATGTCTCTACCTAATTAACTGTCGTCTTATGTGAGGTATCGATATAAGAGACTATTCCTGCTGTATCAGTAACCATACCGAAATACGTATCCACTGTTTTCAGCGTCATATCATGTTCTGCTTGTGAAAAAGCGGCGCAGGCATCTTGTATTAGTACAATGTGATAATCAAGCATAAAACCTTCCCTCGCTGTAGACTCAACACACAAATTCGTGCTAACCCCTGTCATGATGAGGGTTTCTATTTTGAGCGTTTGCAGAACGGTCTCCAATCGGGTGTGAACGAACCCGCTGTAACGATGCTTTTTGACAATGATATCATTCGCCTGTGGTGACACTTCGTAAAACTCTGCGCCCCAGCTTCCTGTGCGACAAATAGGATTTACACCATCCGGAAAACGTGAAAGCCATACCTCGGAGTCCGTGGCATCTTCATGGTTGGTTTGCAAAAAAATGACGGGTATTGAGCTTCTTCTTGCAGCTTCCAACAAAAAGTGCAAATGAGGCATCATTTGTTTTACTGAGCTCACATCAATTCCGCTTTTGGAGATCGCCCCATCTGGATGACAGTAATCGTTTTGAACATCGACGACAATTAAAGCTGTATTTTTTCCCTCAAGATGAATTTTCATTTTATCCATTCGTACACCCCCGGAACTTAGTATTTAGTAGGGTGCAGTCTTTTATACAAAAAATGAAGTTACAGACCCAATCATTGACAGACGCTTTTATTTCTGGTTAGATGAAATACTTAAAAAAAGAACTTTGTGATTGATTTTCCAATTCTTTCACTCGCTCTTTTTCTAATGTTTATCTGGATGTATCCCAAATGGAATATTCGAGGTATTGCAATCGCAGGAGGTTCGGTATTTATATATTTTCTATAGCTATGGCTAGATACGTCATGTGGCTTCCTTTGGCATTCATCGTCCTAGGGTACTTCTTAATTAAGCGTAAATATGATGAACATAAATTAAGAAATCTACTGTTTGGGATGATTGTGGGATGGGTCGTTAGTTATCTAATGGTACTTGGCAAACGAGTGTTTCAAAATTCGCTAACCTCATATTTCAACTTCGATCTAGCTGAGCAAAAGTTTGTTTTTAGTGCTATCGCATTCTTCGGGATTATAGGGTGGTTATTCGGAAAATATAGCAAACGTCCCTTAACATAAATGTAATGACTCCTAGTAGTCATTGGATTAAGTTAACCGCCTTTCAATGGGCGGTTAACTTTTGGTATGAGCTCCCCAGCACAGCTATTGCATAAATAAGGCACTGAAAATAAGAACATCCTGCAAGAAATGAATCGTCAGCGCCCAGAAGAAACCTTTCGTCTCTAACATTGATTTGGCTAAAAACCATCCGATAAACGCTGCCATGATTACACCCGCTATCCCGCCTGGATGTCCAAAATAATGAACGGCGCCAAAGATTGCAGCCGCCAGTCCTTGAGCTACATACGGGGACAAACCATATTTGCCTACAACAGCAACAAATGAAAACCGAAAGATGATTTCTTCAGAAAAAGCATTCATTAGTGCAAACACAAGGATGAGGATAACACCGGGATACAGCTCCAGTCTCACGGTTTCCCCGTGCACCACTTGGAAGTAGATAACGACAGCCGTTACCAACGTAATGATGACCGCAAAGTTTAGACCCAAGTGTTTCCATGTCTCTGTTTCCTTCGGCTTAACGCCGATCCACGGTTCGGGCCGAATTTTTCCGTCTCGCTTTTTCAGATTTAAGTACCTAAGTCCCCCCTTACCGGCTAACCCGTATACAATTCCAATCACAATAACAGCTAATAACAACACCGTAATCTGATAACTAATCTCCAGGTTGAATACATCGCTTTCGAAGACCTTTAATTTGAGAAGTGGACTGCTTCTAAACCATAATAGGAGAGGTGCGCATGCAACCACCACGATCGTGATCAATAGGATGGGAATAAGAGTGTATCGTTTTTTATCCATTTTAATCTCCCCTATTTGGATGACTTAACGTTTCCAGTGCATGCTGACACCATTCCATGGTCATCCGAAGATATCTCTCCCCATAGTCCAGAGTTAACAACCAGAGCTGGGCCTGCTTGCTTTCCCCTTTGGGAACACTCGCTTTAATTCCTGCCAACATCGTGATGAGCTGCTCATTAGTTGTTAATTCTTCTTTAAGAAAAGTGATGAGTTGCGGGATATGACGTTCATCGGAGACAAAGAGCTTCATTAACAGTTCGTTTCTCATAACGGGTTCTTCAGGTGGCAGAGCCAGCCAGGAATCAAGTTGGTCACATCCTTGCTCTGTAATGCCGTAGACAATTTTACGTCTCCCCGTCTCTGCTTCTTCCACCACCGAAACTGAGCCTTCTAACTGCAATTGTTTGATACTCTTATGAATATGTCCATACGATTCGTTCCAGAAAAGGCCGATGCTCTCCTTAGAAAACTTAACCAGCTCATAGGCGCTCATGGGCTTCAACCGAAGCAAGCCTAGAATCGCAAAGTGGGTGGTATTGATTCTTTTCATATGCCCTCCCCGTTCACAATGTATCTTTGAGATATATACAATTAGCATATTACTCCATTAAGATAAAGATTACAATTCATTTCTAGCTATCTTTAATTCTGTTCTCCAATGCAAAAAAAAGGAGTCATTACCATAAGGTAACACCCCTTTCGAGCTATAATAACGCAATATGCCTATAATCATTTTTGAGTGCTGCTTAAACCTTTTAATTCCATGCCTCGTGTAAAGAACACAATTCCAATAGCAGCAAACGTTACATAGTTACTGATCTTGGCTATAACTTCTTCATCATCCTCATAATTAATCCAGAACAGTAAAACGAACGGTGAAATTATCATTAACACTTTCATAGCTAACATAAATACATAATGGACTCTTTGTTTACGCAAGTTACCTTGGTTTGAGTTAATTCTAAAGCTAACTTTAGAAGAGTCATAGATCGTTATTAATAGTGCGATGATGCTTGAGTATGCCGTTATTTTCAAACCAATTTCAATCCACGGAACAAATGCTGCAATTGCGATACCCAGATAAATCCCAGCAGCTACGTAAAAAAGGTTAATCTTGATCTTTCTGTGCAAAATCTCTCGCCCCTATCAGTTCACCTGTATATTTTACCATCATTATACAACAATAAGTGTTTGTTTACCTTTGTTTTATGAATCACTGTAGATGGGACATATTCAGCGTCTCTACTTGTGAAGAATCCATTTCTATGCAAATGCCACTTTTGGTTTTACCAATTCTATTAGCCCAGTGTTGAGCACAATGGACGAGTTCGTTTACACAGATTTCCATCGCTCAAAGACTTCATTTTGCCCCCTCTTTTTTCGATATATTAGGTACAGATTTAATTCAAATTTTAACTATCAGGTTCTGAGTTAGATCTGTAGATTGACATACTTAGGGGGAACTGAAGTGAAAACAAAGATAGGATCCATTCTAAAAATGAGAACGTTAAGGGCCAAGTTAGTCTCTTTGTGCCTGGTTATACTTATCGTGCCCACAATCGTAATAGGGTTCAGTTCTTATACCGTTTCAAAAAATGAAATGAATGAATCCGGCAAGGCCGCACTTGAAAATAGTGTACGAATGGTCATTGGTATGATTAATCTCCTCAACGAGCAGGTAGAGAACGGAAGTTTAACATTGGAGCAAGCGCAGGAAAAGCTCCGCGTAGAACTGCTCGGTGAAAAGAATGCAGATAATAAACGGCCTGTAAAAAGTGAATATACTGTAGGGGAAACAGGATATCCATGGGCTGTTGGCAAGGATGCGCGTTCCGTAATGAACCCTTCAAATGAAGGGCAGGATTTGACAGATGTCGTTACAGAAGACGGCGTATATTTGGGGAAAGAGCTCGTTAGTGTTGGTACAGCCGGAGGCGGATTTGTCACCTACAAGTGGGCTCTACCTGGTACAGGTGAGGTAGAAACGAAAGTTTCATATGTTGAAATGGACCCGCATTGGGGATGGATCATCGGTTCGGGTGCCTACTTAAGTGAGTTTAACAGTGGGGCCACACAAGTTCTGTATCTTGTTCTTATAATTATGGCTGTGGCGGTTGTTCTAGGTTCCATTATCGTTAGCATCATCTCAGGACGTCTAACGAAGCCGATCCTTATGGTCGCTAAGCGATTGAAATCCGTTGCGGACGGGGACCTAACTGTTGAAGAAGTTAAGATGAAATCCAAGGATGAGATTGGTGAGCTTTCTCAGGACTTTAACCATATGATCAAAAACATGAGAACACTTATTAGTCAAGTTGATCTCTCTACCAAACAGGTAGCCTCATCTTCCAAAGAGTTGACTCTTGGTGCGGAGCACACCAGTCAGGCAACGGAGAATATCACCATCTCGATCCAAGAATCTGCAGCAGGTGCACAAGAGCAGCAAATGATGCTTCAACGGACAACCAACTCACTCGAGGAAATATCGATCGGGATCCAGCGAATAGCGGAAAGCTCATCAACCATTGCCGATTCTTCTGTTGATGCGATGGAACTCGCGAACATAGGTGGTACAGCCGTAGAACATACGGCGAAGCAAATGAAGCTGATCAACAAGTCGGTTAATGAAACGGATGTTGTCATGAGAATGCTGGATGAACGCAGCCAGCAGATTGGTACCATGCTGCATGCCATTACGGATATTGCGAAGCAGACGAATCTTCTTGCTCTGAATGCCTCGATTGAAGCAGCCCGCGCAGGCGAAGAAGGCCGCGGTTTCTCGGTCGTTGCTGCTGAGGTGAGAAAACTTGCTGAACAATCGAACCAGTCATCTGGCCAGATTTCGACGCTGATTCAAGATATGCGTACAGATATCGAACAATCGCTCCAAACGTTGAATCGAGTTAAACAGGACGTCGACTCCGGCTTACAGATTGCTAATGAGACGGAACAACAGTTTAACAAAATCGTAGGGTCTACCAACTTTATCGCTCAACAAACAGAGGAACTTGCCAGCGTTACACAGCAGATCACGGCAAGCGTCCAGGAAATCACAGCGGGTCAAGAGCAAGTCTCCAATCTTGCACTTCAAGCTGCAGACAACTCCCAAAACATAGCTGCTTCTTCAGAAGAACAACTGGCTTCAATGGAACAAATTACGAGCCTAGCCACAACCTTGTCCGATATGTCTCAAAAGTTAGAGCGTTTGACGATTCAATTTAAGTATTAATTTTAATTCTTCTAGATCAAAAAAAGCAGCCGACCCCTTCTACTTTGGGCGGCTGCTTTCTCCGTTTTAAACTACGATTGTATAGTCCTCTGCAAACTACACTGATCAAGCTCGCTTATAATTCCAGATCTGCAGCCCGGGCATTCGCTTCAACCTGCTCTGGACTTTTACAACCTGGAATGACGCAGCTAACGGCTGGGTGCTTCAGACACCAGGCAAGAGCCCACGAGGCCATGTCGACACCTTCAGGGACTTCGTTCTTCTGGATTTCAGTGACCAGCTGCAGTTTCTCATCAATCTCTTGACGCTCGCGTCCCTTTCTGACATTGTCATCGAACACAGCGCCCGGCTTGTACTTGCCGCTCAGATAGCCGCTGGCCAGTGGGACTCTTGCGAGCACACCAAGGTCCTGCTCCTGACATGACGGGAATACCCTCTCCTCGGGCTTCTGGTCCAGACGGTTATATACGACCTGTATGGCCTTCGCGTTTAACTCGCTAGCCTTGCTCGTCTGATGCAGATTATCGTTGCTGCCAATGGAGATACCAAGATTTCGAATTTTACCGGCCTGTACCTGCTTGTCCAGCATGGTCCACAGCTCGTCGTTATCAAACACCTCATCTGATCCGGAATGGAACTGATACAGATCGATATAATCTGTTCTTAGGGCTTTCAGGGATTCTTCCAATTGAACACGGATCTGATCCACGCTCCAGGCATTGGTCCAGTGATCATGCCACTGATGACCAAACTTCGATGCGATCACCCAATCCTCACGCCGGTCACGGGATATAAAATCGCCGATAAAGCTTTCCGACATATGGTGAGGTCCGTAACATTCTGCTGTATCAATCAAATTAATACCAAGTTCTTTGGCACGGTAAAGAATATCATCGACTTCTTTCTGGGTATAGTCTTTACCCCAGTCCCCGCCAAACTGCCAGGTGCCCACACCTACGACGGATACATCCAGCTCGGTCTTGCCCAATCTTCTATACTTCACTCTACTCACCTCGAGGTTTAATATGTTGGTCAAGTGACCGAATGGTACAATAGGAATTCAATTTACGATAACGCTTTCATAATAAAGGATAATTAACAAATTATCAATCTGAAGTGTGTTCGTTTGTATACGCAGGAAGGACCCTCTCCAATGGATAGATTGAAGGCATAACAAATAGCCCCTTAGAAGTTCATTGGATAAACGGTACTTATTCCAATACCTTTTCTAAGGGGTTCACTTGTTTGATATCAGAAATTAGAAAGTAAAATCTCTGTTTGCTTCATTGGATACCTGTAGGAACATCAGACGTATTCTTTATCGCTTAAACCAACGATCGTTTCATACGGCCGCAGCACCCTTGGCAGCTTGCTATCCTCATAGTTGGTCAGCCAGATCTCGGAGAAGTTAAGGCTACGCTCTTCTTCCTTAAGCTCTACGGCTTGATCAGAGAGATTGACTACGACCAGCACCTGCTCTTCTGCCAGAGTACGTGTATAAGCAAATACACTAGGATGTTCCGGCATAAGCAGCTCATAGATACCATATGTCAGCGTGTCGTGTTCTTTTCGCAGCTGAATCATTCGTTTATAAAAGTGAAGGATGGAACGTGGGTCCTGCAGCTGTTTCTCTACATTAATATGAACGTAATTATCATTCACCTTAAGCCACGGCGTACCATTGGTAAACCCGGCTTGTTCTGCAGAAGACCACTGCATCGGCGTTCTGGAGTTATCGCGACTCGATGCCCAGATGATGTTCATGATTTCCTCATGCGACATCCCTTCTTCACGTTTAATCTGATATAGATTCCGGTCAGCTACGTCGTTATAGTCCTCTATGGAAGGATAAGCCACATTCGTCATACCTATTTCTTGTCCTTGGTATATGAACGGAGTGCCCTGCATGAAAAAGTACATGGCTCCAAGAGCTGTTGAACTTTCATACCAATACTCCGCATCATTTCCCCAGGATGAAACTTTACGTGGCTGATCGTGATTTTCAATAAACAGTGCATTCCAACCGATGCCTTCCAGCGATTTTTGCCACTTGGTCAAGACGGTTTTCAGTTTGGGAACATCGAGCTGCCGGTCAGTGCTGTTTTTCCACAGGTCAAGGTGTTCGAATTGGAAGACCATATTAAATTTGCCTCTGACTTCACAGATCCAATCGTACAGATCTTCCTGGTCCTCTACTTTTACCCCATTGGCTTCCCCAACGGTGACCACGTCATATTTGGATAACGTTTCTTCTTTCATTTCCTGCAAGTAACGCTGAATTCCTTTGACATTCATGTGCTTCTCAAACGAAGAGATGTATTTAAAGCCTTCTTTGACTGGCATATCCAGCAGGCCCTCTTCTTTGTGGATATGGCTGATTGCATCGACACGGAAACCATCAATACCTTTATCCAGCCACCAGTTCATCATTTCATATATGGATTTCCGTACGTTTTCGTTTGCCCAATTCAAATCCGGTTGTTTTTTGGAGAACAGATGAAGATAGTACTGTCCGGAGACCTCATCATATTCCCAAGCAGAACCTCCGAAGATGCTTTCCCAGTTATTCGGTTCTTCTCCGTTCTTCCCATCTCTCCAGATGTACCAGTCCCGTTTCGGACTATCCTGCGAAGATCTCGATTCGATAAACCACGGATGTTCGTCACTGGTATGATTGATCACCAAGTCCATGATGAGTTTCATGCCACGGTGATGTACTTCTTTTAATAATTGATCAAATTCAGCCATCGTGCCAAATTCATCCATAATGGAACAGTAATCACTGATATCATAACCATTATCGTCGTTAGGAGACTTATACATCGGGCAGATCCATATCAGATCAATACCGAGGTCTTGAATATAATCCAGTTTTGAAATGATTCCCTTGATGTCGCCAATACCATCCCCATTGGAATCCATAAAGCTTCTCGGATAGATTTGATAAGCTACTGCTTCTTTCCACCATACTCTTTTCATTTGATGCAATCCTTCTTTCTCAACCACGATATAAACTGCACTAATCGATCACACAAGGGCACTACGAGCACAGTACCATCTTCCGATCGCTGTTATCCCCAGATTTTTTGAATCCCCTTCTCTAAGGGGAAAATCCGGTGATAAGCGTATGCTTCCGATGCAGCTTTCCTTCAGAAAGCTTTTAGGCGAACGCTTCGCTTCTCCAGATTGGTTCTGCCTCTCCGTTAACGTGTGTCTGTTTAAGTAGTTTATATAGACTTTATTTATAGTATTATTCTTTATGCATGCATAAGGTACATTCTCGCTTCATATGGACGCAGTTCGTTCAGAGGCAGTTCACCTGCATAATTCGATATCAGCAGCTGATTCGTCTCTGCCAAGTGTTCCTGAAGCGAGAGCTCGACCATATTTCCTTTAAAATTACATACAACAAGGACTTTTGTTCCGTTCAGCGTTCGGGTATAAGCATACACCTCTGGATCATCCGGGAAAACCAGCTCATAATCTCCATACACAATCACTTCATGATCTTTTCTTAATTGGATTAACTTCCGATAGTGATGAAATATGGATTCAGGGTTATTTAAATTGTCCTGGGCATGGATATCGGTATAGTTCGGATTCACCTTGATCCAAGGTTCACCACTTGTAAACCCAGCGTTATCGGAAGAATCCCACTGCATCGGTGTTCGCGCGTTATCGCGTCCCTTGGCGAAGATCGACTCCATCACGCTGCTTTCAGGATATCCTTTCCCCATTCTTTCTTTATAGAGATTGAGCAATTCAATATCCCGATAGTCTTCAATCGCATATTGAACATTCGTCATGCCTAGTTCTTCACCCTGATAAATATAAGGTGTGCCTTGCATGCCATGAAGAAGGGTAGCCAGCATTTTAGCCGATTCAATTCTGTATTTTCCGTCATTTCCCCAACGGGAGACGATTCGAGGCAAGTCGTGGTTGTTCCAGAACAAGCTGTTCCAGGCATCGCCTTTGAGCTCTGTCTGCCATTTAGACAGCACTTTTTTCAATTCCAGCACATCCAACGGCTTGAGATCCCACTTTCCTTTGCCTTCTTGTTCATCCAAGCCGATGTGTTCAAACTGGAACACCATTGAAAACTCGCTGCCGTCCGGGTTGCTGTACAGTTTGGCAATCTCAGGAGTAGCGCCCCATGTTTCTCCAACCGTTAGCAGATCTTCTGCTTTTTGAAACGTTTCCTTGCTAAGTTCCCTGATATATTTATGCAAATTGGGCCCATTCCCCGTAATCTTCGCATCCGGCTCTTTACCGATTAAGTCGATTACATCAAGTCTAAACCCGCCGACTCCCTTGTCGATCCACCAATTGATCATATCGTAAATCTCCTGGCGAACTTTGGGATTTTCCCAGTTCAGATCTGGCTGTTTTACGGAAAAGAGATGCAAATAATATTGCCCAATTTCAGGAACCCATTGCCAGGCTGAGCCACCAAATGTGGATCCTAAATCGTTCGGAGGCGTTCCTTCCACACCATCTCTCCAGACGTAGTAGTCATGGTACGGATTGTCCTTGCCTTTTTTGGCTTCTTGAAACCAAGGATGTTCATCTGATGTGTGGTTCAATACCAGATCCATAATGATCCGAATATCTCGTTTCCCGGCTTCATGAATTAACGATTCCATATCATCCAGAGACCCGAACATTGGATCGATATCCTGATAATCGGAAATGTCATACCCAAAGTCATCTTGAGGTGACTTGCAAACAGGTGACAACCAGATCGCACCAATGCCGAGTTCCTGCAAATAATCGAGCCTTGACACAATACCCTTCAAGTCGCCGATTCCGTCTCCGTTACTATCTTGAAAACTCCGTGGATAGATTTGATATACAACGGTTTCTTTCCACCATTTTTTATTCTCCATGTCTTACAACCTTTCTACCTTCTCCAGATTGGTGTGCCTCTCCGTTAAGGTGTGGTATAACCTCTCATTATTCTTTGACTGATCCAACGACAATACCTGTTACAAAGTATTTTTGCAGCAGCGGATAAATCAACAGCAGCGGAATGACCGCGACTACAATTTTAGCCGCATTCAGGTTTTTATTCGAAATCTCAGTCAGGTTGCTGAGCTCACTGGAATTCGTTCCGGCCTGCAGCAGATCGGCAATATTTACGTTAAGGGACTGAATATAAGTCATAAGCGGATAGTTGCTGACCTTGGTCATATAGATCAAACCGCTGAAGAAGTCGTTCCATGTACCCACGATACTGAATAAGGCAACGGTCGCCAGCGCAGGTATGGACACGGGAACATACACTTGGAACAAAACTTGAAGCGGATTCGCCCCATCGATAAACGCCGCTTCTTCCAGTGCTTTAGGAACTGCAGAGAAGAAGTTCATCACAAGGATGACACTGAAAATCGGGACAGCGCCTGGCAGAACAAGTGCCCATATCGTATTGAGCATATCCAGGTTTTTGATCAGCAGGTAACTCGGAATCATGCCTCCACTGAACAACATGGCAAAAATCATGATATTCATATAGATGTTTCTGCCTTTGAATTCCCTTTTCGACTTGGATAGCGGATAAGCCATCAAAATAATCAGAATCATGTTAAGCACAAGGGCCAGCGCAACGCGCAGAACAGATATACCAAAGGAGCGCCAGAACTGTGCATCATCAATAATTTTTGAATACGCGGCTGTCGTAAAATTGACCGGAACGAGACCTACGGCATTCGCCGATACAGCCTCGCTGCTGCTGAATGAAATGGCAACAATATTCCATAATGGAAGAAGGCAAGCCAATGCCAGCATGATTACGATGGCATAGATGACAAACCGGCCAATTCGTTCTTTAACGTTTGCAGAATAGGACACGGACGTTGCCTCCTTAGAAAATTTTTCTGTCAGTATATTTTTTGGCGAGTTGATTCGCAGACAAGAGCAGCACAATGCCGATCACGGATTTGAACAATCCAACTGCCGTACCGAAGCTGTACTGTCGTCCAACGAGACCAATGCGGTACACGTAAGTATCCAGAATATCGCCCGTTTCATACACTACCGGGTTATAGAGGTTATAGATTTGATCGAAGCCCGCACTCAAAATGTTGGTCAGGCTCATTACACCCATGAGCAGAATAATAGGCAGCATACCCGGCAGCGTAATATGCCATACTTTTCTCCACCAACTGGCTCCATCCATTCCTGCCGCTTCATATAGACCGGGATCAATCGACGTAATAGCAGCCAAATAAACGATGGAACTATAACCAAATTCCTTCCAGACGTCTGTTCCTATAATCAGTGGCTGGAACCACGTGTTGCTGCCCAGGAAATTGATATGATCCAGGCCAAAGAACGCGAGCATTTGGTTCACGATTCCATCCAAACTGAACATGTTGACCACGACGGATGCGAGTACAACCCAGGATAGAAAGTGCGGCAGATAAACAATCGTCTGCACGGATTTTTTAACGTATTTAATACGAATTTCATTCAACAATACGGAAAATATGATCGCCATTAATGTTCCGAGCAGAATCTTGGCAATGGCAATGACTAGCGTATTGCTGATGACCTGAGCGATATCCGGGAGTTTGAACATATAAATAAAATGCTTCAACCCGACAAATTCGGAGCCGAACATGCCCTTGGCTGGTACATAGTCCTGAAAAGCCGTAATGACACCGACCATTGGTATATAGCTGAATACAAGCAAAAACAAAATACCCGGCAGCATCATCATATGGTACATGGCACCTGTGCCGAGCCGTCCTCTTGCTTTTAATTTCCCCTGTTTCATGGATGAACCCCTTTCCTGAAAGAAAGGCTGCATATCGCAGCCCTGCTACTGTTCATGGATGTCTATTGTTTCGATGCGATCTCGTCTTCGATTTCCTGAATGACTTGATCACCGCCTTGTTTCTTCCAGTTGCTGACGAATGTATCGAAGTAATCCAGCGGTTCGGAACCCGTTACAATTTTGATGAACGATTCCTGCTCGAGCTTCGTCAGATTGGCCCACGTTTGTTTCATGCTCGATGTCGTTCCAGAGAAAGCAGGAGTCATCCAAACGAATTTATTCTCCTGTGTCAGCTTGTCGATCAGTCCAACGCCGTTAATCCGTGAATGGTATTTGGACCAAGCAGTTACGTCATCCGTATCCATGTCGCTCAAATACGTTTTAATGCTTCCGATATTGTTCTTCGACTCGGTTGTACGAACCTCATCCAGACCAATTTCCCCTTTAATTCCACGAACGACATCAGAGTAATCATCCAGCAGCGATGTAGCGGAATTGACTTCAATGTTAAACGGTCTCGTAGAACCGTCTACCCCAGTCTCCTGATACTTGGCAGCTTCCGGCATGGTTGTTGCCACATCTTTATCATTTGCCAGTTTGTCGTAGAACAGGTTTACAATCTTCACTGCCAGTTCAGGGTGCTCATACCCTTTTCTTACCACGATAAACTGATTGGATGGATTAGCATGTGCCACGTTCACATTACCTTCTGCATCTTCCAACGTATACGCCGAAAACTTCGCATTTTTATCCATCTGCTTCACGCTGATCAATCCCCAGTCCGGGATATGCCAAGGTCCAAAAGCGATACCACTTTGACCATTGGTATAGAGTGCAGTAATGTCATCAAACGTCCGGGTTCCGAATTGCGGATCAATGATGCCGTTCTTGAACCAATCCGCCATGATTCCCAGCATTTGCTTGGTCTCTTCTGTCGTGGAACCATACACAATTTTGCCGTTTTCCCCATTCATCCAATATTGTGGGAACGCCCCCTGGGTTGAGGCAACACCAAGCATGGTATAGGCTGAGGCATTGTAATCTGTGGTATTCAGTGTGTTGACAAAAGGGATACCGACCGGATTACCGGTTTGACCAGGATCTCTTTTCAGGAATTCCTGTGCTGTCTTCTCTACTTCTTCGAGCGAGATGGCGCCATCTCCGTCTGGATCGAGTTGGATCCCCAGCAGATCCAGCCAATCTTGACGTACCCAAACCATCGTTGGTGCGGAATCCAGGGACGTCGCCGGAAGACCCATCAAACGACCATCAATCGTTGCATTATCTAAGGCACGCCCATCATAGGAATCGTAAATCTGCTTGATGTTATCTGTAGTATATTGATCGTAAATGGTTGTCAGATCCTCAATCAGGTCATTGTCCACCAGTTCTTTCAGTTCGTCTTTGGAGTCGACACGCATCATGTCAGGCAATTCCCCAGAGGCGATGGCAAGCGATACCTGGCGGCTGTAATCTTCACCATTAGCTTCAAATTGATCTGTGATTTGAGCGTTAAATGTATCTTTAACCAGTCGCGTATATGCGTTGTTCTCATAGGTATCTCCAGCCGGCAGTTTCGGATTGGCTGTAGTCACACGTCCCATGGTTACGGTGATTTCGTCTTTGTAGGCACTGAACGGATCCCCCGGAGTTACCTCATACTTACCTGCTTCCTCAGCAGTAGGAGGAGTGGATGCGCCTCCACATGCCGCGAGAGCTGTAACCATCAGCGCAGACATCGACAACACGGCCAGACGTTTCGTGAGCGGTTTGCTTTTCATGGACCATTTTGTTCTCATCTAATTCGATTCCCCTTATTCTGTTTATCATTTTTTGTTTACGCTTTCATTATAAAATGGAGTGTAGATCCACTGAGATAGGGATTGCACGTTCGTTTGGATAGAGAAATGATTACAGTTTTCGACCGCAATCGTAGAGCATTGGTTAGATCGTAAACATTTATCCTACCTGCTGACTTACATTCATCTATCTATCCTTATTTCCACTTGAAAACAAAGGCCGGCAGCTCCTCAAACCGGAAACTGTCAGCCTTCAATTTATCCATAATCGATAAAATGTCTCTTGGACCACTTCCATGACGGCCTCCAACGATCATCATGGAAACGGTCACTTTCCCTATGATGGGTGTTTGTTCAATAGGAACACATCTGCTATTTGACTCCTCTGCCTTGCTGCCGATATTCGCTTGGCAGAAGGCCTGTCGTTTCACGGAAAATCCGGCTGAAATATTTTTCATCCGTATATCCCACTCGCTCGGCAATCCAGAAAATGGTGTTGTTTGTATTGAGTAAATACTCCTTCGACTTCTCTACCCGGATGAACCTGGAATACTCATTAAAGGTTTTCCCCATCAGATCTTTGAAGCATTGACTGAAATAACTTCGGCTGATGTTGAGTTGTTGGGAAAGACCTGAAGCGGTATACGCCTGCTCCAAGTCATCCTGCATGATCATCACTGCTTTTTTCACGGCATGGATGATTTCCTGGGAATACGAAGTCTGTTCGTCGGCCTTACGAATAACTACAGCAGTCTGTTTAATCCATCTCTCAACCTCGTACCAGGAATCGAAACCATGAATCATCGAGATCCTTCCAAGCGTTGTTTGGGCAAAAAGGTGATTCCATTCCATAACGAGGGAGTATAGTAACCCCATCAACTGGCCCTTGTTTAATCGTAATGAGGTAAACTGTTCAATGAGTTGGTCGTAGTACGTGTCATGATGAGTCCATGGGGTTTGGAACCAACTGTGCTTAATCCGGTCTATGTCCTCATCCTGCGGTTCTTTTAAAAATGTCTCTTCCTCGTTCATCGAAACGGCAAGGACTCGGTGTTCGGGGTTGTACGCATAGAATAGAGATGCCTCTGTATAATTCATAATCCAGTTTTTGATTTGAGACCATGTTCTCTCTTGTACATCGGACAACAACAATAACGTACTATGAGGAACTTGATTCATGGATGCCTTCAGCTGAAGGAACAGCGGGTCCTGCTCGTCATAGGAAGCTGCCCACATCCAGCTATTCCGTTCAACCTCCCACCGGATCACATCACCATCGGTGGTCAGCTCCACTGGCCACTTCTGTTCGGATTTGCGATCTTGGGAAACGAGTGCATACACATTCGGGTAATGGACATTGATTTCATTGGTAGAAGGCATCTTTCGGATAGAACTCGTCAACCCCGTAATACGAGTATGAATCCGGTGCAGAACATGTTCGAATTGCTCTTTCTCCAGCTGGACTTTGGCTATATAATCAATGGCGCCCAGCCTCAGCGCTTCCTGGATATAATCGAAATCCTGATGCAAGGTTAACACGACAATATGAAGCTCCGGATAGAGCTGTTTTGTGGCTCGCATCAGTTCTATCCCTGACATTACCGGCATCGCAAGATCCGTCAACATGAGATCGACTGGTTGGGATTTCAGGAAATCCAATGCTTTCGCTCCGTTACTTGCTTCTCCTACAACCTCCATATTGAATTCGTTCCATGGCATCGCTGAGCTTATGCCTTTGCGTACCAGCTTATCGTCATCCACAATCAATACCTTAATCATGCTGAGATATCTTCTCCTTTAATGGGCAGTATGAGCAGAATGCTTGTCCCCGTTCCCAATTCACTCTCGATGACCAATTGTGCTTGGTCCCCATATTGTGACTTCAACATGCGATGAACGTAATTGAGTCCAATGCCCATTCCTACTTTTTGTTGTTCAGCTACACGGTTGTTCAGCAGTTTATGAATGGTTTCCTCGCTCATGCCTGCACCATTATCCTGTATCATAATGTTCAATGTTGTATTACATGTCACTTCAATTTGAATAAAACCTTCGTCACTCAATCCATGATAGAGCGAATTTTCAACCAGCGGTTGCAGAATAAAACGAGGCACAGGAATTTGAAGCACTTGTTCGTCAGCAGTAATACGGACGTCGAATTCAAAGTCATACCGAATTTGCTGCAAAATCAGATACTGTCTTAATGCATCAATCTCCTCTTCCATCGTGGATACTTGCCCTAATTTGCCCAAGTTGTAATAGAGCAGCTTGTTCAATGACTGTACCAGCTTGTCGATCTCCCCTTGTCCGTTCATGACGGCGAGCCAGTGTACCGTATCCAGTGTATTCATCAGAAAATGCGGGTTAATCTGATAGAGCAGCTTTTCCACTTCCAGGTCTGCACGAATTTTTTCTTTCTGCTGTACTTCCTTGAAGAGATCGCCAATTTGATGCTGCATGTTCGAAAATTCACCGAGTAGAAAATCAAATTCGGGTATCTGGGTGCGAGCTCGGCTCCCCGTCGTTTGTGGGTTTTTGGACATCCCGTTGATTTCCGAATGGAACAAACCAAGTGGTTTGTACACCATCTTCCACAGGAGCCAAGCCAGAAATACGGTAAAGCCGAGGAAAAATAATGCGACCAGCAATATTTGAAGTAACCACTGGTTTTTCTCCTGCTGATATTGAGCCTGCGAAATGACTGAAACGACGCTCCATTTCTGTGATGAATCCTCCTTGAACCAGTGATACCCCCGGGATATCCCGTCCTTGGCAGGATCGGCTGTCAAGCTGGAGAAATTCTCCCCGACCTTCATCGCTTCCGGTATTTCACTGTACACAATGTTGCCTTCACCATCCAGGATCAGATGAGACAGAGCCCCGTTGTACTGACTGTATCCCAAGTTATCCTGTGTGAGGCGAAAGCCTGACTCAACGTAAATGTACACGTCGTCCCTTTCAGGCAGTTGTACTCTTCGCAGAGCAGACAGAACGAGTTGGTCATCGAATCGGTTCATGCTGATATGCGGACCATAGTACTTAATGCCATAGGTCTGGAAGAGCACAGGCAGTGACTCCGGAGAAAAACGATCCTTAATCGGAAAGTTGCCAAACTGTGTAGTTCCATCCTTCTGGAAGTAATATAAGGTCAAACCAATATTCGGATTGGTAAACGTGACCACACTTAACTCACTTTTTAATTCGTCTCTCGCCTCCATCAATAGGAAGATATCCGAGGAAGGCTTCAGGAATTGATCCAGCTTTTTGCCAATGGTTCCACGGTAGGACAATTGCTGTGTAACGTGATTCAGATTGGTGATTGAATTCTCCAATGAGGATGTCACCTGCTGTAAATTGCTGCGGATGCCGTCATCGATTTTATTTGCGAAAATGGAGTCAATGGTATAGTAGGAAATCGCAAATATGCTGATAAAAGGGATAAACGCACTGAGGAAGAACAATAAAAAGATCCTTTTTTTAAGTGTCATTCTGACCTAGTCTCCTTCTGAAAATAAAAACAGCAAGCCTCCTGGTTATGGAAGCTTGCTGTGAGTATACATACAGCTATACCGAATATCGTTATCCCCATAGGCTGAGGCCTACTTTGAAGCTCGTCGGCATTTCGATCCATTCAGGCGGACACATATCAGGACACTTCGTCAGTTCCCGTCCTCGTCCAATTTCCTTCATAATTATAGATCGATATTCGAATAAGTCAAACGCTTTCATACTTCTCGCCACCAAAACCAGTGGCAGGACAAGGGGAAGTTAATACACACCCCTTCTTACATGAAGGTGAAGAATTCATATAAGTTATATCTTTCCATATCATGCAGGAGCAACAGGATACAAGCGTAAATTCATCTGAAGATTAACGAGGCTGCCGATGATATCGAAAGCCCCGCGTTCATTCATATTAAGCTTTGTTTATATTTCAGCAGAATATAAGTGCCCTTTTTACTTTTGAGCAAGGATTATATAGACAGATTGGTTGGCAATTTGGGTCGACGGGTAGATCTTATTAACAATGGTGAAGCCAGCATCAAGCATTTCCACTTCCATATCTTTGGAAGAAACTCTCGGACCCGTTGAAGTCTCTGACTTTTCTAATTCGATACATAAGAACAAGCCTCTGTCTTTCAATATTCTGTTGACCTCTTTCAAAACTGTTGCAAGAGGCTTAACCTCGTGTAAAGAAATGGATGCAATAGCTATATCAACAACCTGGTTACCTAACGGGATTTCTCTGAAGTCACCTACAACAGAGTTAATATTCGTAATACCTCTCTCCGTCGCTTGGTTTTCCAAATATTCAAGAACATCCTTATCATTGTCCAATGCAAATACGGTGTTCACTCGATCAGCAATGGACATGGAAATATAGCCAGTGCCCGCCCCAAGGTCCAATACATTGTCGGTTTTCTTGATGGGCAGCAGCTCCAATAGTTCCTCTGCAGGAAATCTTTCGATATTTTCTAAGTTGTTAATTTTCTTTTGTAATTTTGGATTCATGTTGATCTCCCCTTTAATTACAGATAAAATAACTCTTTAATAACTATAATATACTTTCTCTGTAATGTAAACGCTAATGTTCCTTAAGATTAGAGGAAGCATCGTTTTCGGTAAGTTGCATTTTTCAATTGATTTTTCTGGAAGAAAAGGGTATTTTATAAAGAGCTTAGTGATAAGCTAGTTCCTTACACGAAGGGAGATGTTTTTAATGGCAGCTACTTATATGGTGGTTTCGTCTTAAAACTGAATAGTTGGCATACATGAAAAAAGCGGGAAAACGCCCGCATTATTTGGTATGCCATCCAAAGTAACCTTTCGTGAATATTGCTGTTTGCAGATACGATGAAGGTCGTATCTTTTTTGCGTCCTGATGCCGCGCGACAGCAGCTTCTTAAGAGGCTGCTTGTCCGTGGCATTTTTGCGTCCAAAAAACAACATTAAAGGAGCTACCCAATAACATGATTGATTTGAAAACCTATGGATATACAGAGATAGATGCAGTGCAAGGCGGGTTATTGCCCGGCAGGGTGACAGAGCTTAGGCGCGAGCGCTTCACGGTCATGACCGAGCGCGGGGAAGTAACAGCGGTTCTTAAAGGAACCTTTTATCACGGCGCGGCAACACGTGTGGACTTTCCATGCGTCGGGGATTTTGTCTTGCTGCACTACAACGAGAGCGGAGACTCGCTCATCGCTACAGTACTGCCCCGCCGCTCCAAATTCTCACGCGCGGATTACTCCGGTCATGCCACGGGTTATACCAAAACCGTGTTGGAACAGGTCGTTGCAACCAACTTTGACTATGTGTTTATCCTTTCATCGCTGAATGGAGATTTCAACGTTTCCCGCATCATGCGGTACCTGACACAAGCCAGGCAGAGCGGCGGTCAGCCGGTCATCATTCTGACCAAGGCTGATCTCGCCCCAGATTATACTATCCCACTCTCCGAAGTCACAGAAAGTATTCCTGGTGTGCCGGTTCACGCAATCTGCAGTCGTACAGCCATGGGACTGAACGAACTCAATTCCTATTTCATGCCTGGCAAAACAATTGTCTTTCTCGGTATGTCTGGCGTTGGTAAATCGTCTCTCCTCAATGCATTAATGGAACAGAACGTAATGAAGGTTCAGGAGATCCGGGAGGTCGACTGCCGGGGGCGGCATACAACAACCCATCGTCAGCTGTTCATGCTTCCCTCCGGAAGTATGGTCATCGACACCCCGGGTATGCGGGAGCTTGGTCTTTTTGATGCCGATGAAGGCTTACGCACAAGTTTTACCGATGTGGAGGCATGGTTCCCTCAATGCCGATTCGCGGATTGCCGCCATCAGACCGAGCCCGGTTGTGCTGTTCTTACCGCGATTGCCGACGGTTCGTTGTATCGTGAGCGGTGGGAACATTATCTCGCCCAACTCCATGAGAACAGGTATGTCCAGGATAAAACGAGTTACCTCATGAACAAGAGGGCGAGAAGCAAAACGCTCGCCATGTATAGCAAGAACATGAAAAAAAACGGGGGTAAAAAGATATGAATATCAAATCCGAAACGCTGAACGCTGTCTTACACAGAATATTTGAGAGAGAGATCATCTCGGCCAATTACCAAACCACGCCATTACATGGCGGTACGGTGGGAAATGTAAACTTGGTGACGGGGGTTGCCGAAACACCCGAGAGCGAAAAATTGTCATACCGCATCGTGCTAAAAATTCAGAAGCAATGGAATCGTTACAATGATCCAGGCTCATGGCGCCGGGAATATGACCTCTATGCATCTGAATTGGGTGAAACCTTCTCCAATGCCTTGCGCTGGCCAACATGTTATTACGCCGAGATGAATACCGAAGAAGATGAATTCCATCTATGGCTTGAATATATTGATGGCGTATCCGGTTTAGACTTAACCGGTGACATGTATGAACAGGCCGCGCTGGAACTGGGACGCTTTCAAGGTAAACTGTATGCCAAACAACCTGCTGTGCTGCAGAGCCTGACTAACCTGAGCCATGCAAACCTCATGAAAAACACCTATCTGCACTACCGGTCATGGCCGGTTGTCTACGACTATATACGTTCAGAGGACTGCGCATTCCCGAAGCATGTGCGGCAAATGCTGATCGACATTGATGAGCACGCAGGCGAAATATTTGACCGCATCGAAAAACTCCCCCTTGTGCTATGCCATAGGGACTTCTGGGTGACCAACTTGATCTATGCTGATGGGAAAATTGCGCTCATTGATTGGGATACATCGGGATGGGGCTACTTGGGCGAAGATTTAGCAAGTCTGATTGCGGATGAAGCGGATGTTCATTCCATGGTCGATTACTACAAGCGGTGTGTTCCCGCGTATTACCAGGGATTTTCTGAATATGCAGATGCACCCCCTGTTGCAGACCATTGCGTCTATGAAATGATCCTGCTCGTCTTTGGATACAGGTTTGTGGAGAGTTATCTCCACACAGAGGATGATGAAGAGAAGATAATACTTGTTCAAATGCTCCAAAAAATCCATGAAATGAAGAGCATCACTATTTAATCTGTCCTGACAGAGAAACTCCGAAACCCTGAATGTCGTGGGCTTCGGAGTTTTTTTTGCAGCATCAATTGATTCAAATAAAATGAAATACTACTTTTAATCATTATTTTGACTTCTTATACACCGGCCATAGTGCCCATCTCAAAATTTGGCTGCCCCAAAAAGCAAAGACGGTCGTTCCAGTCCATAAGCTGCGTCTGTTTTCGCTGTACTGATCGTTGATAATATAAGTCCTTGTAGATGCAGGGCTTTTCAGACCGAGCTTTTCCCACTCCGATGGATCATTTGAATCTCCAAGTCTTAGAAGCATCTTCTGAGATGCCTGATCGATTTTAACCGAAATTTGCTCGTAGGCCTGGGTGATTTGCATATGAAATTGGTCGATTGGATTGCTGCTGGCTATGCTCTCCAAGTGGATGCTTTCGCGAAGGTAAGAAACATATGCCAGATGTTCCGCCCAGAACTCATCGATATAAAAAAGACGTATCCTCTGTTCCGAGGGGCTCATCGGTATATCGCCTTTTAAAATCTTAAGTCGTTCGGCGTATAGGATTCGCCTCTGATCTTCCACCATATCCGAATAACTGTTCAGTTCCAGATGAATATCGAAGTTCTGACCCATAATAACGCGCTGAATATGCTCGATTTTACTGAGAAGCACCGTATCATCGATAGCCTCATCCTGCCTAGGTACGTGAACCAATTTATGGATGCCGAACTGAACCATTAACTCATCTTCCAAACTTACGAAAAATACGGAGGATCCCGGGTCGCCCTGGCGGCCAGAACGCCCGCGTAGTTGATCGTCAATCCGCACGCTTTCATTCACATATGTACTGATTACGTATAAGCCTCCCAGTTTGGCGACCAATCCTGCCTGCTCAGGATTTCCGCCTCCGAGCCGAATGTCTACGCCTCGTCCTGCCATATTTGTAGAAACAGTTACGGCACCCATTTCTCCTGCTTTAGCGATAATTTCGGCTTCTTTTGCGTCGTTTTTTGCATTTAAAACATGGCAATGTACATTTACCTTCGCCAGCGCTTCCGCTAAGTCATCGGACTCCTCAACACTGGATGTACCAATGAGAATCGGACGTCCCGTCTCATGGACAGACGAAATTTCCTGTACAAGCGCTTTTCGTTTGGCTTCTATATGAGTATAAATTCGGTGCGGGTGGTCAATCCGTATATTCGGTTGGTACGGCGGAATTCGCATGACCTGCAGTGCATAGATATGTTCAAATTCCATTGCAGAAGCATGCGCTGTAGCCGTCATTCCGCAAATACCCGGATACAGGCTAATGAAGTGTTGAATAGTAATCGTGCCGAGAATTTTCCCGCCTACCGTCCACTGCAGCCCTTCTTTGGCTACAAGCGCGGCTTGCAGTCCGTCAGGTAAAAACCTGTTTTCAGCCACTCGGCCCGTATATTCGTCAATCAACTCGATTCCACCGTCTCGGACGATGTAATCGACGTCTCTTTTTAGTAACGTTTCCACATGCAGCGCACAATTTAATGACGTTAACAAATGTGTATTGTGGCTATCATACAGATTGCCGCATCTGAGCAGTGACTCTACCTTCGCTGAGCCTGCTTCATTCAAGTAAACGTTCCGTTGGAATTCATCGAATTCGTAATGCTCTCCTTGTTTGAGCTGCTAAGCCACTTTTGCGAAACGTATGTCGTCATTCTTGGAAGAGCCCGACTCTCCACTAATAACTAGCGGCACCCGTGCTTCATCAAGAAGCAGCGAATCCGCCTCGTCGACGATGACGAAGTGGAACGGACGATGAACCAGATCAACTTCGTTGAGCGCGATCGTATCGCGTAAGTAATCAAATCCTGCTTCTTTAGCTGTCACATAGGTGATATCGCTAGCGTAGGCTTTCTTTTTCTCATATAGATTCATGCCCGCTTGAACTGAGTTTACACTTAACCCAAGAAAGCGATAGATCGGTCCCATCCACTCGGCATCTCGGTTGGCCAAATAATCGTTGAACGTCAGCACATGCACGCCTTTGCCTGTCAATGCATTTAGATAAGCAGGCATAACAGCGGAGAGTGTCTTTCCTTCACCCGTGTGCTGCTCGATTAGAAATCTCTCATGCAGAGCGATGGCTGCCATGATCTGTACATCGTACGGGTTTAATCCGAGCTTTCTCTTCGCCACCTCGCAGACTAAAGCGTAAGCATCGACAAGCAGCTCATCCAGAGCTCTGCCTCCTAACGCTTCCTCTTTCAGTCGATGTGATTCCTCTTGAAGTCGTTCATCGTCCCAGGCCTCCAAATTCCTCTTTCTGATGAGTTTCACTTGGTCTCGATAACCTTTCAACTGCTGCCGGCTATCGCGATCTTTGAGTTCACTCATCAACTTGGTGACTACATTCACGGGTTGATCCCTCCTCAGTGGAAGTGCACTTCCTTTGCTCAATGAAGTGCACTTGGATTGGACAACATGAATTCTAAAAACTACTCACTATCAAAGGAATTATTGTATTCTTTTCACAAATGAGAATGTGAATGTTGGGTTACTTTCCAATTCGTTCTAATAAATATTCTAGCCGTGCAATTCCATCCCCTTCTTAAGGGATTCATTACGTATAGAATCGTGTAATTGAGCAAGATCTTCATGGATTAAAGGGTATTCAGGCAGACTTGGCACGTCCGGCACGTCAATACAGAGGTTCTCATTATCTTTGATGGAGTGTCTAAGCCTCTCGAAATAGACCTTGTACTCATGCACCCGCTCTTCCGCTACTTCTCTTGAAGGATGGCGGTACGCTGCGAGTAACATGTAACCCAGGTGCAAGCAATCCCCCACTGCAGGCCAAAGACTTGTAACCTTTACATCCCTGCGAAGGGATTCCGCTAATGCACTGTCATATACTATACGGAGCTGAAGCAATTCATGTTGGAGCTCCTGTTGTTTGAAGGCTTGAATTGGCGTATGTTCACTCTCTAACATGGAAATCAACACTTCCCCTTCTTTTTCAACAGCATCAGAAAAAACGGTAAGCAACCGTTTAGAAGAAAGCTTCCTCCATAACAACGCCGTCCCGACAATGGCCACGATGCTTCCAATAATGATATCGACGAGCCTGGCGGATATGAAATACCCGCTAGTCAGAGCTGGATTGATTGTCGTTCCAATCAGAAGGGTACTGGGAGTAATGAACATAACTGCGAGCGAATAATTTCGGGCGTAGATTAATTCCACGATAAACTGCAATCCGGCAAGTGTTAACGAAACAAACAAGCCAGCAGGTTTTAGCCATAGCAAGGCTGCCCCTATCCAAATCCCAATGATCGTGCCCACCGAACGTTGTATGCCGCGATGCAGATTACTGACATATGTCCCGCCTCCCATAACTGCAGCCGAGGATAACGGAACCCAATACGAACGGTTCAAATGGAAACCATACGCAATAGCTGCTGAAATAAAAATTATGGTTCCGTAACGGAGAGCGATAAAAGGGATAGGAGAATCCCTGCTGAACAATTTTTTAAATAGATCCGTACCACTTACATTTTTCTTCTCTTCGGCACCAGACGACGCTGGAGTAGGGCTCAAATTAACTGTCCCAGAATGTATCTCATATGCGAACATAACGTCTTCATAGAGATTTCTTAGAAAAGTACTGCTTCCTTCTTCCGATATTTGAATGTTTACATGTTTTTCCTTGTCCTTATCACGAAACTGATTGCTCATGGTGTGCAGTGATTCGGCGAGCTGATCTTCCATCTCATGCTTTTTCTCTTGCGAGACATCGAGTATAGAAAGAAATATTGCTTCAGCTTGTACGTTTAATCGTATCAATTTTGCCAAAACATCATTGTTCCGATTCCGTTCTCCGAACAACTTGGCATGGGATAATGTTCGCTCTGCCTGCTTGATGAGAAACGCCGTTTGATGCTGCCGTTCTGCATACGTATCCATTCCGATCGATGACAGAAGACTCGCCAAGCTCTGGTATACCGCCGAAACGGCCTTGTTCTCGTTACGGTGCGGATTTACAAGCACTCCTGTCATAGCAACGATCCAGGCAAAAATGGCACCCAGCAATACGCATAGCACTTTGGATCCGAGCACAGCCGGTTCATGCTGCATGGAAGTGCCAATCGCATAAGCAAGGACGATAAACAAGCCTCCAGGGCCGGCTATTTCAAAAAGCTTAAACAGCATGGTGCTCAGAAACCCAACAACTCCAAACATAAGCACCATAAGTACACCGTTATAAGAGCTTAACGCACCGAGTGCAAATGAAGCAGTTAATCCAAGCGCAATCCAGAATAATCTTACAGCACGCTGGGAATACGGTTCATTCGATACATAGAGAAAAGTAAAACCTCCGACGGAAGCTAGTATGCCAAGAGCCGGATCTCCGATCAAAAAACCGATTAAAGAAGGAATTCCCACACTGATCGCCGAGCCAATTCCCTTGAACCAATTGAGCGGAAGCGGTTTGATACGGAAGGCTTCTCTATACGTTGCTTTCTTCGGAAACGGATGTTTAGGACGTCGTCTGTTGTCATGAGTAAATTGAGTATGATCCATCTTACAAACCTCTATTTCATCCTAGTTTTGTGTATAAGCTCTTGCATTGTTCTCGATACGGGATAACAGACTGCTGAACATCGCAAACTCTTCCTTCGTAATATCTTCCAATATTTTGGCCTAAGTAGCGTGTTCCTTAACCGTAATGGTGCAGGCTCTTTTTTGAGAACAGTCTTCATGTTCTTACATCCGCTACGATCCACTTTCGAATCAGCAGTCACGTTGTAGTTAGCATAGTAAAAAAAGGACGTCCTGTTTAGGAACGTCCTTCTTTGTAGTCTAACCATAAATGTATGTAGATTTACATATTCGTGACCGAGCATGAAGAGATTTCAACTTGAAAACAAGAATTTGGGTTGTTCGTTTCCCCATCATTGAAGAAGGAATCAGAGATGCATAACAGACTGTCAGAGTTCCAGTTTTTCGCTTCGATACTCAATCCCTAACTCCTGAATTAGACGGTTCAGCCCAGACCAGAGATTTTCACAGAGCTGATAAAGCTCTTCCTTTTCAGTTAAATCTCCACTGATTACTTTTCTCGCGAGCTCAACATATCCTTCTGGCTTAATTGGTCTAGATAAAGATTCTTCGAGAGTTACCGCTCTACTGGTATAGTATTGCATGTTCAACAGACCAATTAATTTTGCATTTTGCCATGTGAAATCAAAAACAGCACGGGGTAGATAAGATAGATTATTCGTAACTCGCATATTTCGTATTTTGCCCATCGTTTCGTACGGCTCCCAAATGATAAATTCTGCGATCACTTCTCTAAATGCTTCTTCAGGTACGGAAAGTGCAGCTTCTTTCGCCCGTTCAAATATCCCTTTCGGATCATACAAAGAGGTGATGTGTAATAAGCTTCCCGCTTTAACTGCCCACCCATCGTCTACTGAACACGCTTGATCCAACCATTCCGATGTCTGCTTTGTAGAAATCTCCAATTTGAATGGATGATAGATTAATTCATGGCTAGGTATGTTCGCTCCATCTCGACAAATAACATGTAATTCTATATCTGAATAAGGGCCGTCTTTTCCTTGAGCAAGCGAACCATAGATGCCAATAGCTTCAATGTCCTCATCATATTTATCCATCAACTTGTCCTTTATCTCATACACAAAATCCAATTTTTCTTTTCGACTTGTACCGGCTGGAAAAGGCAGCATATGAACCCTCCTGTTCGATGTTATCATGGTCTCATATATTTTAACATTCACGGAACTAAGCTGCCCGTTGGATTAGATGGTTCATTGTTAATTATCCTCGGCTTAGTAAAAGATCACGTATTTTTTACGATTTCTGAAAATTAAAGAAGTGCTACTCCTCAGATGGATGAGGAATAGCACTTTTAATATACCTAATCTACTTCAGTTCTAAATCACTTGTGGTAAAGGAATACCTTAAACATTTCAGCCTACTTTTGTACGGTTACATTTAACTTGAAAGATCTGGTTTCCCCTGAAGAATTACGAAGTACAGCTTCATACTCATAGATACCAGGTGTCCTTCCAGTAATTTCCGTAACCGCAGATTGTGCATTAGGCGTATTCGATTGCAGCGACTGTGTGTCGATCAACTTACCATTTTCGTAAAGTTCGTATTCGGTTGCGTTCGTTCCCCACCACAGATTCATGCTGATATTATAGTTGCCGTCACCGTCCCAGTTGTCGTTTGATAGAACGGCTTGCCCCGGAGAAGCATCGGTAACAGTGACTGTCAGCGGAACACTCATCGTTGTGCCCAGTGAATTGATCAACTCTCCGGTATAAATGTAGGTGCCATTTTTCTTTCCGGTAATATCAACTTGAACAGACTGAGCGGATGGTGATTGATCGACCAGTGCAATTTCCTTGATCAATTCTCCATTCTCATACAGTTTGAACTGATTGCCGTTATTGCCCCACCACAAATTCATCGTGACCGTGTAGTCCCCATCTTTAAGACCCGTGTCGTAACCGTTATTGTCAGATAACACAGGCGTTCCAGGGGCCCCGTTCGCTAGTGGAGTTGCTTGATTGATCCATTCCTCCCACTTAAGCAGCACATTGGCCTGCTCATCCGTAAATACGGTTCCTCTGGCAGCTTGAACATCATTACCGTAAGATGCAAGAAGTTGACGTGCTTTTGCTCCTTCATGATTGATAGCTGCCTGGTTGGCCTGCTGTAATGTGTTCGCAAGCTGCTCAGCAAGAGCACTTGCATTAGGATCGATCGATTCATTCGCAAAGGAATTAGTCAGATGAATCAGGCTATCGAATGTAGCAATAACTCCAAAGCTATATTCTACCGTCTGTTCCCAGCCAGCCAAATCGGAGACGGTTGCCGTCACCTTGTTCAGGCCGGGTTCCAGTGTATAAGCAGGAGTGTCCAGGAGCACACCCGTCGGTTCTGCCACGCCGGATATTGAATCAGCGGCTGTATAGCCAATTTCCACCTGCTGATCAATGGTGTACTCGGTTTGACCTTGAATTTCAATGGTTGGTGGTACGAGATCAATAGACAGGGTCAGAGACTGTTCACTCTCTTGATTACCACCCACATCGACGCTCCAGTAGGTGATGGTGTGTGTACCTTCTTCACTTAGAGTCAACTGTGTGCCACTCACCGTTTCGCCACCATTGATTTGATAATAGGTTCCTTCGATCTCGGAATCTTCATCATTCGCTGTAAAGGTTACTTGTACTGGTGAAGTATACCACCCGTCATGCTCATCTCCATCCACGGATACCGTGGTATGGGGGGCAGTCTGTTCCGGTGATTCCCCATCCAGTGTGACAAAGGCTGACAGCGGTATATTCAATTCTTTCACAAGACGTGCCACAAGTTCAGATACCTTGATTGCACCGTTCATCTGTAAATGTGTATTGTCTTCCGTTGTTCCTACCCACATGAAAATCGATTTGGTTCCTTCCGTGCCAAGCTTCTGGAAATATTCCCAGCTTGCCTGGTTCAGATCGATGATGAGCGTTTCCGTCTCGTTTGCCGTTTCTTTCATCGCCTTAACATATTCCGGGAAGCTTTTGTTCAGGGTCTCTCCAGTAAAATCACGACGGTTCACTGGTGTGACCAGAACTGGAATCGCGCCTCTTTGCCGAGCTCCATCAATGTATTCTTTCAAGTATACCTTGAACTGCTCAGGCGTAAGATAACGCTCCGGACGGGACGGTGTGGAATCGTTATGAGACCACTGCATAAACAGATAATCGCCTTCATGGATGTCGAGCAGTAAATCGTTGAGATATCCACCAACCAGGAAGGTTTTACTGCTGAGACCACCGACTGCCCGGTTATCAATGCTGACTTCATCTTGATCAAAATATCCGCCCAGCGTTTCGCCCCAGCCTGCTTGAGGACGATAGTTCTCCGCGTAATTGGCTACGGTGGAATCGCTCGCTAAATAAATAACAGGCTTATCCCCCGCCCCGTTTTCAGGCAGACGTTCAATCTTCAGTGCATTAATCTTCGGTGTATTTCCAGAGAAATCAAAGTTAAATACGCCGTCAATCAGTGCAATATCCGTTGTGATTTCTTTAAAATCGCCCTTGGCAATGGTTGTGAGCGGTAGCTTCGTCATCTGCTCCACAATGACACTTGCGCTGGTCGTTTCCTCTGCATCCCCAACGGTCATCGTTACCCGATAATTGGCTGGTTCCATTTCCACCAGGAAGGAAGTTCCGTTTACCCGCGTAAAATCCTCCTTCAGCGCATCTCCGGTTTCCCGGTTTATATCTTCGGTCAGCGCAGTATCGGCAAAGCCATACCCATTGCCTTCGATGTACGCTCTCTTGGCATCTACCTTGATGTATCCATCAGCAGCGCTGCCGGAACCAAAATCAAACTTGTACTCAGTTACCTCTTCTGCTGCCTCTTTGGTCAATGAATTCTTGGCGACGGTTAACATGTTAAACGCGTGGTCAACTTGAGCCTGAGTGGCTTCGGAATTGAATATGGCCTCCGCAGCTGCCAAAGCCCGATTCACCACAGCTTTCGATGCGTCTGTATATTCCGACAGATCCAATTCTTTGATCTCATCATACAGAGCAATCAAGGCCGTTTGATCGCCACCTTCGGAAGGGAGCTGTGTGCCTTCAATTCGCACGTTATCGATCTGAGTGGTCCAGTTCAACGTGCCTCCACCGCCTTTTCTCGTACCCAAGAACCGAAGGGCTCTGACGTTGTCCGCGTAGGCACCGGAACTCATTTGGATACCTTCAATTGTCTGCGTAACTGTCGGATCCGCTAGGTTCGTTATCGTCAGATCCAGCGTTTTCTTGGCAAAATGAACGGTTGCATCGACATTGACCCACTGGTTCTTGGAGATTTCTGTAGCCGTTCCCCCTTCAGGTATCGCTGTATCGCCTGTGCCGTAGTCCGGATTATAAGCACCGACATAATAATGAATTTTGGAACTTCCGGTTTTCGTATACAGTGTGAAAAGCGCATTTTCGTTAGAATCCATGATGGTAAGATGCCCCTCTGACGGATAGGCACTTACGTTGCCCGATTGCCAATCAAACTTCACGTTTACCTGATCGCCGTTTACGGCATCGAACATACGGAACACTTTAGCCCGATGTCCTGATCCAGATCCCGTGACGGATAGTACTTTATTTCCGCTTTGTTCAACAACTGTTCCCGCCATCGTTCCTGCAATACCCGTAGCATTAACCATCGCATACTGGTAGCCTGCAGCGTCGCCTTCAAAATCCTCTTCATAGAGCTGAACTTCCGGCTCCGGTTCCGGCTCGGACATATCAGGGTCGATAACTAGAGAAGAAATACTCAACTCCATGTCCTTGACCGCACTAGCAACCAGTCCGGCAATTTTCTGCGCGCCATAACGACTGAAGTGGGTATTATCGTTGATTCCATTCGGGTATTTCGGATATTCACCCGGATTAGCGTAAAGGAACACTTTCTCCGTTGCAGCATTACCGATTTTGTCGTAGTACGCAATGCTCAGCTTACTGAGATCAATCAGCGGCACATCCAGCTCCTCCGCTACCTCTTTGGCAGCCTGCACATACGCCGGGAAGCTGACATTGAATTCCTGAGTTACGGTATTGAAATCTCTGCGTCCAACCGGAGTAAGCAATACCGGTGTTGCACCGCGCTGTTTGGCACCGTTTACATATCGAGCCAGGTATATCTTATAATCTTCAGGTGATGCATAACGGTCCGGTATACCTGCACTGGCATCATTATGACCGAAGGAAATGAAGAAGAAGTCTCCCGGCTTGATTCGCTGCAGTATCGTATCCAGACGACCATCTACCATAAACGATTTGCTGCTTCGGCCGCCGATCGCATCATTCACGATCACTGCCCCATTTGAGAAATAACGACCGAATTGCTGACCCCACCCTTCTTGTGGTGCCTGCATCTCACTGTAAGATTGCATGGTTGAATCACCGGCCATATAGATCGTCGTTGCGGCACCGGCCGATTTATTCGGATATTTCTCTATGATAATGTCTTGGATATCTATGGCTGTTCCCGTAAAGAGGAAATCAAGCTGACCATCCACCAGGGCAATGTCATAGGAATACTCCAGCGGTTCGCCCGCTTTTACATTGGTCATTGCTAGCTTCTGGACATATTCGGATTTGACGCCAACGTTGGAGTCACGCCCGTCATTACCCAGCCGCAAGGTCACCTTATAGTTGGCATCCGGCAGGTCAACAGCAAATGTCGTTCCGGTCTCGACGGAAACCTGGTCTGCCCCTACCGTAACACCACTTGTTTCTATGAATCCGTATCCCGGATCTGGTGCGTAAAGCGTATCCTGTACTGCCGTATTCCCTGACGCTGTCTCGGTACCGAAGTCAAAACGATAGACAGGATCCAGCATTTCTGCTTCTCGCGTCAGTGACAGATTGGCTTTAGGGAATGCTGTAGCTTCCGCTCCAAGATAGAAGCCGGTATGAGGCGGCTGGTTATAGGCAACATTTTGCCAGGCCACGCCAAGTCGATACACAGGATCCTGCATCAGCGTTGGGATTCGATAATCTGATGGAATGGTCGTCGTGTAGAGACGATATTCCGAGCTATCTTCGCTTCGCAGTAGAATTTCCTCACGCCAGTCACCCAAAATATCGGCCAGTAGCGCTGGATTTCCTTTGGTATGGTTGTTCGTTAACGTACCAGTTGCCCGGAAGATTTCATTCAGCTTTTTATTTTCGTAATCCCATTTGTAAATGAGTGGAATTCCTTTGGCGGTACTGTTATCCCACTGATGGTCAAACAGCTCTCGCTGAAGATCTCCGTCCCACCAGATGGCGAAGTTGGCAGTTTTGGGTCCTTCGTCCACCGTGTAGATCGCCTCTCCTGCAGCCGAATAGGTATTGGTTACAGGTACACTTTGACCGTTGGTAACGGTCGTGGCCCATGATTCGTAGCCCGGATAGTTCGGATCAATGTCCGCTGACATCCCGCGACCGGTGTCAAAACCAGTTTTCTCACCCCAGAGAATTTCACCAGTTTCTGCATCGCGCATCTCCAATCCGTATGCCGCATCCGAATGCTCGTGCACGCTTACCACCTGGTAACCATCCCGGTTCGGGTCAAGCTGGCCAGCGTGCATTGCATCACCGTGTCCAAGTCCGGTGCTGTACATAAGGCTGCCGTCATCATCGATGGCCAAGGCGCCAAACATGATCTCGTCCTTGCCGTCATTGTCGGCATCCAGCACACTTAGATTATGGTTGCCCTGTGCTTGATATTGTGAGCCTGCTTCGTTGGTGTCGAACGTCCAACGCTTGACGAGTTCCCCGCCTACATAGTCATAAGCAACAATCACAGTGCGGGTATAATAACCCCTGCTCATCACGACACTCGGTTTCGTGCCGTCCAGATAAGCAATCGCGCCAAGGAAACGGTCTACACGGTTACCATAGCCGTCACCCCAATCACTGACGTTTCCTCTTGGGGGATCATAATTAACGGTCGATATAGCCGCGCCAGTCTCACCGTCAAAAAGTGTGAGATATTCCGGCCCTGACAGTATGTATCCGCCGTCATTGCGATAATCCTTTGTCCCGTCACCAATGATCGTGCCTTGTCCGCCTTTTGTGCCATCAGCTGTTTTCACAACGACTTCGGCTTTTCCATTGCCATCCAGATCGTATACCATGAGCTGCGTATAATGGGCTCCGGCACGGATGTTGACTCCAAGGTCAATCCTCCATAGCTTCGTGCCGTCCAGTTTGATGGCGTCGATATAGACATTGCCGGTGTAACCTGCCTGAGAATTGTCCTTAGAATTGCTCGGACTCCACAGGAAGACAATTTCATATTCACCATCACCGTCCAAGTCCGCAACAGAAGCATCTCCAGCATAATAAGAGTAAGTTCCGCCGTCCTTGGTCCGACCGTCGGCCGGCTTATCAAGTGGAATAGGCAGATAATCGTTATGCCAGACCGATACAACCTCTGGCTGTATCTGCTCCTTGCCCTCAATGATGGTGGATATCTGATATTGCGAGCTGTCGAAGCCGGTTGTGTCCACATAGTTCGTCACTTCGCTGATCGGTGACGCGTTCACTTTGGTTCCATTTTTGTATATATTGAAAGCGATCCCATCAGGATCATTGTTTAAATACCTCCAGCTTAAAAAAACGCCATTGTCTACGAGAACTGCAACCAGCCCTCGGTTAAGATATTCTCCCTGGCGGCCCGTCAGGATGTCGGATGACTCTGCGCGTGCCGGAGCCGGAGGTACAGCCAATGAAATAACCATAAGGAATGCTAGAAAAGATACAAATATCGATTTCTGGATGGAAACAGTTCTTCGGTCCATTGGATTAGCTCCTCCTTTATCCAAAAATTGTTACTTCAAATCTGGGGTCAAATCTGGGGAAAGAAGTCCTTCTGTTTTAAGACAGCCCCAGGAATTCAGTTCAATCCGCCCTGCATGATGTTGTCATTCGCTGCACTTGTGCAGCACTATTCCTTTGTTGCAGGAAAACTTCTTTCGCTAACCAAAGGAACACAAACGATAGTCACCCCCTCCTTATGTTACCGCTTACAATTATCTTACAGGTGTAAAAAAAGGCAGACAATCTAAAAAATGTGACGTATTATATAAGAAAATTGACTTTTTTAGGCAGGGGATAAAAGTATGGTCCATACGGTCTCGTATGCTTTTCGTAACGACGATACATCAATCATGACACTGGACTCTATTGGATGGCAGATCGTCTCCAGCGAGCAATATCGCTGTCCAAGTGACGATAGACCAGACCCCGGCCACGTTGTTTTTCAATACACCCTTAATGGACAGGGTTATCTGGACATTGATAATCAAACGCTTCCCTTACCGAAGGGACATGCGCTGCTCGTTAAAATCTCTGGAGAGCATTGCTATTACTATAAACAAGAGAATAATGAACCTTGGGAATTTATCTGGATAAACATTCGCGGGGATGAAGCGAACCGAATCTGGGATATGATTCATGATAACGAAGGTCATGTCATTCAACGAAACGCGGATTCTCCCTTGATTCAGGAGTTATGGCAAATCATTCATTTAATTCATCAGGAGAAAGTAACGGACAAGTATCGCTTATCCATGCAAGTCTATCAGTGGCTGCTTATCTTGGTTCAGACGAGTCGGGATGCGGAGAGGGATATCGGCGTCCTTTCGATTACTACGATCGAGAAATGCAAAAAGTTCATCCGGGAGAATTATGCTGCTCCATTGACGCTGGATGTGCTGGCCAGCCACTGTGATATCAATAAGCATTACTTGTGCAGATTATTTCAGAAATCAGAGAAAACTTCACCGCTAGCCTATCTCAAAGACAGACGGATTGAAGTTGCAGTCCGACTACTCCGCACTACTGAGCTTCCAATTTCCCAAATTGGCCAACAATGCGGCTTTGAGAGTCCCAGCTATTTTGGCAAAGTTTTTCGGCAATATATGTCCATGTCACCCAAAGAATATCGCTTGAATAAGTTAGCGTTTCCTTACGAGGCCATCTATTATGAGTAGCCAAACGTCTATATGGAATGTAATCAGATCCTGACCAACACTTAAGTGAGGACCAACGTAAGGTTCAACCTTGACGCGGGCAATAATATGAGACACATGGTATTCTAACTTTAGGTCATTCCCACCCAGAAAAGGAGCAAACATAGGCTTCTCTTTCAATCGATCTATATAAAAGAGAGTTAGTTGTTCTTCTATTTTTGGACTTAAAAGAGTTAGAATCAGTCTTTGTTCCTTACAATTTGTATCGGTTTCAGCATAGGTTTTAGTAGGTTCTAATATAAGGGTCAGACAGAGAAGCGATACAAGTAATCTTCTTATCACGCTTCCAAACAAGGACTTCACCTCCGGATTGAGATAGCGCACGTCAACATTCCATCATTCTCCCTTTACTTCGAGATCACCCGGAATTAATTCATACAACGCACGAACATCACAACCGATAGAGTCGGCGATCGATATAGCAATTTTAAGCGGCATTACTCTTTTGTTTTCCATAAAGTCGTAGACACGTTCCGGTTTAAAAAGCAATTCCTTTGCCAGCCACTCTGCTGACTTTCCGGCTTCCATCAAGCGTTCATTCAGTAAGCAGCGCCCTAGTTCGAATTTCAAGAAACGATAACCTCCTGTGTAACATTATATTTTAACCTTATGCGCCCGTTTGTCAGCTTGGGTCTTTCCTTACGTATGTTTGTCTCATATGTCCAGCAAGTTTTATGGTGTATTATCGTTTTTCATCATCGAAAAGTGACTAGCCCAATCCATCATTTCCTCTTTGGTAAAGACTTTACTGTCGATTTCAATATAAGTATCGTCCTGAATCCATCGTAGGTATCCTCCTGGCATTCGGTTAGCCCACCTTTCAAATCGCCCTTCGGTTCCGTCAATGTTAATTTTCTCTCCACGTTCACTAAACTTAAAATCTTCAACAAAAGTTCTGGTAACACTTGTCTGATTTCGAAGGTCTACGTTAGTGACTTGACGTTCTGTTTTGTAGCCAACTGCTTTGTGTTCTTCTACTGCCAACAAATATGTCTGTCCGGTATCATCAAAGAAATGAAGTCTAATTTCGGAAACAGGTTGACCAGGTACATATGGATACGGATTCTTTATTTCAACCTTAACTTTCCGGTCTAAGTTATATGGTACTAGCAGTTTAAAATCGGCAGCGCGTTGTAACTCTTGCATTTCAATATCTAAAGAAACACCCTTAGAGTTAGCAGCTGCAACTAGTGGCTCCGCATTGAGCCCGAGCGATACAGTCCAAATTAAAATCAATGAAACAACCTGTTTAAACAAAGAGCACCCCCATCGTTTTTGTAGTATTGTACCCTTCGTTGAATTCAACTATCCCGTTCGTTCGCATATTGAATTTTGTTATTCTTCCACAACTAAAAAAAGTCTAATGAACGAGTTGATCACTCATTCACTAGACACTTCACTTTTCTCCCTACTACATATCAGCTCGTATGAATGGAAACTTTATCGCCTCTGTGAATCTAAAGCTTTTGAAGTGGTGATCCAGATGGACACCATGAGGATCAATTCAAATATATTGGTTACAGCTGTGCTTGCTACAGGTATTGGGAGCGCTTGACCTACAAACAATAGCAAGGTACCAACAAACAGCCATACCCATTTTTGTTTTACTAGGACGATTATACCTATTAACAACAGCAGAAAACCAACGATGATCACCATGAATGGCGGACCTGCCAGACTTTCTGACGTATACCTCAAAACCCCATATTCTTCTATGGGTATAAGGCTTTTTACTTCCTGTAAGGTTGAACTTACAATTTGGTAAATGATAAGGCCCACTGTTATTACCCACGCCGCAATATGTGTAATGATGTGTTTTGAAAACTTGACTTGCGAGCTGCGCAGGATGTAGTAGCCTACAAGTACCAACGTGGGTGTAGCAAAGGCATGAAGCCAAAATCGAACACTGCTAAGTCCCTTGAGCAGCTCTCCTTCACCTATGAAGCGACCTGCTGCAATAATTCCGTTATCGTACGCAAGACTGAACAATACAAAAATCTGGAAGATGGCGTAATTGAGCCATTGTCTTTTTCCAGATAATTGAGCAGCAATCCTGACCACAAGAAACAAATAAATTAGTGCCAGTGCCGAATAAATGACAAGATCCAAAAAGAATCACCTTCCCTTATACTTTTTTTGTGTAGCTGCTTACATTTATCAGAATTGTCAATTCCCCCGTTATTAACCCACTTATCAACATTCTTATTCAAATAAGTTAAATAGCCTTCCCTTTATATAAGCTATGGTGGAAAGGTTATTTCCAGTATGACTTTGTATTTAGAGTTCATTCTAAGATGATCCGTTTAGCGCCCACTATTCGATGGAGATTTTATTATGTATAGTTTTTTGCTATGCTGATTTAAAAATGGTTGACGGGAGACTGAGCATTGATGAACAAAATTCTAATCGTGGACGATGAAGCCGATCTTCGAAAGCTGCTGACCGATTATTTCGAAATCAATGGATATCATGTCCTAACGGCCAAGGATAGCAGTGAAGCGCTGCGGAAAGTCGAACAACAGCCCGACCTTGTTTTGCTAGATATCAACATGCCTGAACAGAACGGGCTCCAATTATGCGAGCAAATCCGTAATTTTGTCTCGTGCCCCATCTTATTTTTAACAGCTCGAATCGAAGATGCGGATAAAATAGCCGGATTTCGGGCCGGAGGTGACGACTACATCCTGAAACCTTTCAGCATTCACGAACTGGGTGCCCGGGTTGAAGCTCATTTGCGCAGGGAACAGCGTATCCACACCAAATCCTCGGTGAGATTTAATGATGGTATAGTTATTGACTATACAGCACGGGTGCTCTACTACCAGGATAAGCAAATCCCACTGGCCAAAAAAGAGTTCGAGATCATCGAGCTGCTGTCCACACATCCCAATATCGTGTTCGAAAAGGAACGCATGTACGAAAAAATTTGGGGTTGGGACAACCATGGTGATAGTAATGTAATCGCGGAACATATCAGGCGAATTCGCTCTAAATTCAAAGAGTACGGATGCGATGACCGAATCGAAACCGTTTGGGGAGTAGGATACAAATGGCCAAGCACATAAATGGACGGCTATTCAAGCGTTTTACCTTACGGCAATCTTTTATTTTACTATCTGCAGCCACTGTTATTGCTGTGCTCGCCGTAGTAACTATGGAGTTCGCCTGGGCGGAGAAGCTGCGGCAGCGTTTCGGAGAATCAGATTGGATTCTGCCCTCCCTCGTTGCGATGGTTATGCTTACGGTGGCAGCCGGGATTGTTACCATGTCCATCCTGTTTTACAGATGGAAACTAAAACGTCCGCTGGAGATACTCAAACAAGCTTCGGAGAAAATTTCGGCCAACGATCTGGATTTCCGCATCTCCTACGACAGCCGGGACGAGATGGGCGAGCTAATCGAAGCATTTGAACACATGCGCTCAACATTAGAGAAAAACGTAAGGACGCTCTGGCGATCGGTTGAGGAACGCAAGAAACTGAATGCCATTTTTGCTCATGATCTGAGAACACCGCTTTCAGTTTTAAAAGGAAACACCGAGCTACTCGCAGCCTATCTGCCGGAAAAGAAATTGTCTGAAGAAAAGGCGCTGGAACTGATCCACACCATGAATCTTCACATCGTGCGTCTCGAGAGCTATGCGGAGGCCATGAACTCGATTCAGAAACTAGAAGATGTCCCCGTACGCCGTCAGTCGATGGATATAATCACGCTTATGACGCTGCTGAACGACAGTGCCAAACAAATGGCAAGGCAATCTGGCAAAACCTTCGTCGCCTACATGGAATATGATCATGTCCAAATCAACGTAGACCCTTATATCGTCATGCAAATTTTCGAGAATATGGTGGCTAACGGAATTCGATATGCTGCCAGCCAAGTGAATGTTCACTATGACATTCAGAAAAGCTTTATGATAATTAACGTCACAGACGACGGACCGGGCTTCTCAAAAGATGCCCTAGGCAAAGCTGTCCTGCCTTTTTACCGGGGCGAAGTGTGGGATGCATCCGAACATCGTGGGCTGGGCCTATACGTTTGTAAAGTGTTTTGCGACAAACATGATGGAAGCCTGTTGATTGAAAATGGACCTCATGGCGGTGGAAGCGTCACGGCAAGTATTGGGATCGAGTTGATAAATAGTTGAAAATATTCTGATAGCATTTCCTTATCTTGAATGATGGGAGTGCTATGATGCTAAAAATGAAAAAAAGAATGTTTATTACAATCGCCTGTTCACTGTTGTTATGTTCAGTCTGGCAAAGCCAGGTTTCAGCCACAGAAGTCCGTGACAAATCAGAAATCCTGCAAGACATCGACGAATATATGCATCGGAGTATGAAAGCCAATCACATGCAGGCTGCCTCACTGTCCATTGTTAAAGAAGATGAAGTATTTTATGCAAAAGGCTACGGAACATTTGAAGATGGTCAAAAGGTTACGGGCGGCACTCATTTCCCCATTGCTTCGTTAAGCAAGTCTTTTACCGCACTCGCCATACTGCAGTTAGCGGACAACGGCCAGATTGACCTGGATGCGGCTTACGATACTTATTTTCCAAAGCATTCTGTACGGGATCCCCGCGTTCACAACATCACGATCCGCCATCTATTGAATCAGACTAGCGGTCTCAATGACAAAGTAAATCCAGATATGACGAGGAAACCGCAATTTCAGGCGCTGCATGAAGTAAACCAGCTATTAAGCGAGGTTCAACTTGCCCATAGCCCTGGAACAGCCTACAGCTATCATAATCCCAATTACGTGCTGCTGGCGAACCTCGTGGAAAATGTGAGCGGAGAGCGGTTTTCAGATTATCTGTATAACCACATTTTTAAGCCGCTAGGTATGAACCATACCTTTAGTGTCCGTACAACGCAGCAATTTTATGGAAATGAAGCTATTCCGCTAGGACATTACTTGAGTTTGGGACGGGCGGTAGGACAGAAGGAGCCGTTATGGTTTATTGAAGGCCCGGCAGGCATCGTTTCAACCGCCGAGGACATGTCCCGATGGATGCTTGCTCAATATCAAGGACAGCTACTCTCTCCTACCCTAATGAAACAATATCACGCAGCGGGGACCATTGGTTCCTACGGCATGGGCTGGCTTGCTGACCAAGAAGAATCTCACGGCCGAATCATCTCGCACAGCGGCATTTTCTGGACATACAAGTCAGAAGAAAAGATTTATTTGGACGAGGAGATGGGCATTGCGGTAATGTTCAACTCCGGGTTAAACGCTTCTGTGAATTACTCGACTTTTATTGATGACATCGCGAAGATCATGAGAGGGGAAAAACCTGAAACCTCATTTGTGAATGGTCGAAACGTGGAAATGATTATGATTGCGCTGATCATCGCTACGCTTGTATGGGGCATATATGCCTACTTTCACATCCGCCTTAGAAACAAACGCCTGACGACCAGCAAAATAATTCTGATAACGATTGGAAGGCTGACCCCGATCCTCATTCTCTTGACCCTTTCCCCATTGATGACGTTTATCGGTGGAGGACGTGTGCTGCCTTGGTTTGGTATCTGGACTATGCTGTCGACTCCAATCATCTGGCTTGTTGTATGGTCCATCGTCAATGTTGTGCATTTGTCTTGCTATTATTACGTCTATGTACAGTGTAAGAAGAACAGTCGGTTGAATTAACATCCGTTCATATGACTTCAATTCCGAAGCCATTTTTAATGCAGACTCGTTTATAATGGAGCAACGGAGACATTAAAAATGATTTTTACTTGTCATAAGGTTCATTGGAAGCCAGCCAAATAGGATCATCATCAAAGAAAGTATCGTTTTATATCAGGTGCACTACTCTTGAACCCGATGAGTCTAGCAAATAGATACCACACTGTCTCCCATAGTCCCATCTTGGTCACTCACAAGATCTATCCCGTTTTCACAGTTGATTTTCCTTTCCCACCTCACTTCGTATTGATTATTGATGTGTTTTACCGAAGTGATATCGATTGAACCAACCATACTATGATTGTTATTCTTCTCATGGTATTGCTCTACTATGAGCTTAGCTTGCTCTTCTGTAATGTTAACAACTTCGGATTTTGGTTGGCGTTGACATCCACTTAGTAAGGCGATTATTACAAGGAATAGTAAAGAAAAATTTTTATTCATATCATTTCCCCACCTTCAATGATCTCTTCCTTATTAGATTACTCTTTAATCTTTATCATTCACAAACAAGAAAAACAGCTGATAAACTCGAACCTTACAATCGAATTTGTCAGCTGTTTATATGTTACTATTCCATCTGTCGTTACTATTATTCCTTGGCAGAGGATTCTGTATCCGTAGTGGAGGCTGCAGCCGCATCCGTGCTTTCATCCGCTGGCTCAAGTGTGTTCACAATCTTTGCCTTAGAGCGCAATTCGCTCAACCAATTGGTACTAAGTTCACCGACCTGCTGGTCAACCAGTATGTTACGAATATCTTCTTTTTTGTCTTCCTCAGTTGGATTGGTTGCCTCTTTATAATCTGTCCTCTTGATAATGTGGTAACCATAATCGGACTTAATGGGTTCGCTAATCTCATCGTTTTTCATGGAGAAGGCTGCTTTCTCAAATGCTTCTACCATTTCACCTTCTCCGAAAAATCCAAGATCCCCGCCATTCGCTGCAGAGCCTGTATCTGTGGATTTTTCTTTTGCCAAGGTTGCAAAGTCTGCTCCCTCATCCAATTGTTTTTTGATTTCATCCGCTTCTTCTTTTGTCTTCACAAGGATATGAGATGCTCTCACCTGCTCCGGTGTGGCGAATGTTGCTTTGTTCTCCTTATAATAGGCACTGATATCTTCATCTTTTACAGTCGTTTTTGGTTCAAGAATTTTACGAATTTTCACTTGGACTTCCGTATTTTTCTTGAGTGAATCCATGGTCATACCCGATTGAGAAAGTGCCGTGTTAAGCCCTTCTTCACCGCCATATTGGGTTTTTAGAGTCTTGATCTCGGCATTCACATCCTGTTCAGTAACAGAGACGTTCGCTTTTGCAGCTTCCTGGTCGATCAACTTCATTGTAATCATGCTGTTTAGTGTGCTCTCGCCACCAAGTGAAACCAATTCATTATACAGCTCATCCTTAGAAATGTCCGACCCATTGACCGAAGCCACAGACTCCCTGCCCCCACCAAACGGTGGATATACAAGTACAACGATAAGTGCTGCAGCTAGAACCCCCGAGATTGCCATCCAGACCACGCTTTTTTTCCCTTTAACCACTTGTGGTTGAACCTCGGATGAATGCTGTTGATTCTCTTCTTCTTGCATTTCGGGCAGAATCGTTGTTTCTTGCTCGGTTGTTTCCCGCTCTGCGGTTAAAGAATCTTTCACTTCTTCTTCGTTGTCAGGTTGCGACGGCTTGTTGTTGTCCATTAAATTATGATCCCCCTTAGGTCTTTTCCTAAATCTACTTTTTAATTAAATATAATGTATTCGGAAAATAATACCTTAAAATAACATAAAAATTCTTAAATCCTTATTCATTCGATTCGTTTATATGTGTTCTCAATCGATTTGATTTGAATAGATAAACCCGGTAATTTTATATCCAGACAATACAATTTTTTGTTTTTAAATCGAAAAAACTATGAAGCAATCAAAAAAAGCCGCTATTAGCGACTTTTAATGCCACACGGTTCCATGGCTTAATTCAGGTGTCATAACTGACCAGATAATGATGAAGCTCTGTATTGTAGCAGCCGATACTGTGCTCTATTAGTCTTCCTTCCCCGTCATAGGAGTTACGCAGGCGCTTGAGCACATGCATCCCCGTTGGGATCTCCAGCAGGTGGCACACCTCGGGAGGTGCTGGCTCTACAAAGAAACGGTCCCTGAAGTTTTCCAGCTTAATGTCGTTCTCCTCCAGTGAGTCGTACAGCGATTGAATATCTGTATTCATTTCTTGTGTACCTGCCGGCAGGGCAGCTGCAGCCAGGAAGTGTATGAGATGGATATAAGGCCGACCGTTCAGAATGTAGAGCCTTTCAATCCGCTGGCAAAACGGACCGAAGCGGTTATATTCCTCTGTCCCTTCATCATTGGTGACTAATTGGGAGTTCAGCACTCTCTTTTCCAGTTTATGGCCCTCTTCTACGAGCAGCTCTGTAAACCGCTTTCCCTTGGAAAGCTTCTGATGGGAGGTATTGCGCATCACAATCGTGCCAACACCACTTTTTTTCTGCACATATCCTTCTTGAGATAGCTCCTGGACCGCACCGCGGACCGTCATTTTACTAACACCGAATTCCTTCTCCAGCTGCGGCTCAGATGGGATGATGCTTCCGAGAGGATATACCCCATGGAGTATTCGGTCTTTGAGAATTTTTTGAATTTGCTGATATAAAGGACCTTGCTTGCGCTTCAAGGACACTGCTGTTCACTACCTTTCAACATCTAAGGTATGGTCTGACAGCGCCCGGAGCACCTCACTCTCGCTAAAAAGCGCTGTATCGCCTGGCGTAGTATGGGCCAGCATCGCTGCCGCCACTGCCATATTAATCGTTTGCTGCTGCGGGTATTGCTGCAATTCCCCATGGATAATGGCGCTGGCAAATACATCGCCGGCTCCGATTCGGTCATATACCGGGAAGGTCAGTTTGCCGGAAAACACAAACGTACCTTCATGACAGATATAACCTGTCAGGGAATGCGTGTTGTCAGCGTTAATCTCTCGTTGGGTTCCCGCTGCCGTTCTGATGCCGAAGCGCTCCACAACTTCGGGAATCACTTGCATTAACTGTGTTATTCTATCATAATCTCCAGCACCAATGCCAAGAATATAGCGCGCATCCTTCTCATTAATCAGTGCGATGTCCGCAAGTTCGAGCAGTTCTTCATAGTGTGGACGAGCTTTGGTATAGCCATCTGTTCCCCATAACGCAGGACGGTAATTGCAATCAAAAACAACCTTTCCCCCAGCCCGCTTCACTTCTACAGCAAGTTGTTTCATCTGCTCGCGAACGCCTTCATTCATTGCCAGCGTAATGCCGCATAAATGAAGAACGTCGACTTTGGCTGCAAGAGCCGGCATATCATAGTTACTCGCCGCCGCGGTATTGAAGCTGCTGCCTAGCCTGTCTGTATAAGTGACTCTGCCGGGACGGGCTCCAAAGCCATTCTCTAGAAAGTACATTCCCAGATACTTACCGCCACGGCTGATCAGTGAAGTATCTACTCCAAGCTTTCGCAGATAAGCGATAGCTGCTTCGCCCACCGGCGTTTCCGGCAAGGTGGTTATAAGCGCACCGTTATGGCCGTATTTAGCCAGTGCAGCCGTTACATTGACCCCGCTGCCAGAGAAAGAATACTCCAGTCTGCTGCTCTGAATCAACGTTTCATAGCCCGGAACCTGCAAACGCATCATCACTTCACCAAAAGCAGCGATTTTAGGCATACCGGTCCACCAGCGATTTCATCATATCGAGTAGTCTACGAACGTCCTCCACGTTCGTATTTCCCGATTCTGGATCGATGATAGAAGAATAGACATGCGGGATAACCTGGGGCACACCTGCCTCTAACGCAATCTCCAGTATGGCTCCGAAGTTAGCCAGATCGATTCCACCCGTAGGCTCCAGTGCAAACCCGGCTTCTCCGCAGGCCTTGGCAACGGCTCGGTATTCCTCCTCCAGCTTCATCCCCTGCATGGGATAATATTTGAGTGCATTGCCACCCATATCACGAACCAGTGCAATCGCAGCATGAACCGGAACAATGGCATGCGGAGCGGTTCCTGAACTGACAGGCCCAGTGGATATATCTACATAGCCGGGTTGCCCACATGGAGAAACCAGGCTGTTAATCCAACTGTCCTTAGCTCCCAAGTTCGCACGGGTTGCCCCCACTGCCGGGAAGACCTGATTAATATGGCTTCCCGGATAACTTGCTGCAATCTCCGCCACAACAGCCGCCTGGCGATTGTCTCCGGCTCCGAGCCCAATGGATACGGCATCTTGAATATTCTGACCATATGCATTCATGGCAATTGCTGCTTCCTCCGCCGTATCGTAGTTTTTGGAGAGCACACCTATCAGTACATATCCTTCTGCAGCTTCGAATACTTCCTTAGCGTTCCCGATACTGCCAGCCAGTACATTAAGTGCGGCCCTGTTCTTATACAGTCGCTGCTGAATTTGACTCATGTACGCTCACCTCCCACGATTTCTTGTATTCTTGTGATAATCACTTGTAGATCATCACCTTGCAGCGGCCTTGGATCAATATCGAAATAACCTTGCTTAACACCATAGTCTCGTGTATATATCGCAATTTCACCTTCACGCAGCTGGTCATTCACATCCTTCGCATCCATTCCTGCAACATTGGAATCAACCTGGATGCGTCCACGGTAGATTGCTCTGCCCGCTTCATCTTGCACGATGCGAACTGAAATTCCATTGATCTCAGCGAGCACCTGAAGAGCCTCCAGTGCCTGCTTCTCCCGTTCGCTGTTATCGGTCTTGTTCTGGTATTCCTCCAGCGCCTGAAGCAGTCCGAAGGTCGTCTCTTTACCAACCTTCATACTGCGGCCGATCCCGTGCAGCTGAACCTTCAGCCATTCGGTGTATTTCTTTTTACCGGCGACAATCCCGGAGGTCGGACCCTCAATCGCTTTGGATCCGCTGTATATCGCCAGATCTGAATAATGGACATATTTGGACAGGTCTTCTTCTGCTGCGGCATCAACAATTAACGGAACCCCTCTGCGCTGTGCTGCCTCCCAGGCCTCTTCCACAGAAATCATGTTCTTTTGCACAGCGTGGTGAGATTTGACATAGAGAATAGCCGCAGTATATTCACCGATAGCCTGTTCAATATGCTCCTGCCGGCCTTCATTGGCGTATCCCACTTCCACAACCCGTCCGCCGCCAAGAAATACCATCGTTTCAACAGGTGCTCCATATTGCACGTTATGACCTTTTAGCATAATAATTTCATTTTTCATTATCGGCTCTTGGTGAAGACGAAGACTGAGCCGCGGATCACCGCCGGTCACCATGGCTGTCACCGACAGGGCTATACCGCTGGACGCCGAGTTCACAACTACTGCCCCTTCCGCACCAAGCAGGTGTGCAATATATTCACCCGATTTGTCTACAAGGTTCGCGATTTCCACGTACTGTTGTCCGCCTTGTTTCATGGCTTCCATGACCGAATCGGTAGGCGCGGAAACGCCAAGAATGCTCATTCTACCACTGGCATTTATTACACGCTTCAGTCCATATCTAGCTTGTAATGAGTGATCCATTAGCATAGACTCCTTTAACCTTAATATAGTGCTGTGCAATTCGAACATCGCCTTCCGAGTCCATCAGTTGCTTCTCACCTGCTTCCAGAGCAAACAAAGTCAGGTTCGCCTGCTGTCCCACCCTAATCTGTCCGAGCTCCGGCTTGCCGAGCCATGCTGCCGCGTTGATTGTAACTGCGCGGATGACCTCTTCCAGACTGTAGCCAAGTACGAGAAACTTGGTCAGCACATTCGACAAACTGTACACTGGCCCGTTCAGACGATTGCCGCGGTAAATATCCGTACTGATTGTATTCAGCTCAATGCCGGCCGCTTTGGCCTGTTCTGCAATCCGGAAAGAGAAGCTCGCTGTGCCATGGCCAACATCCAGATGAACTCCACGGAAAGCAGCATCAAGCAGTCCTTGTAGAGGTGTGCCGTCCTCATGGAACAGGTTGTTGGACTTGCCATTAAGGTAATGGGTAATTACATCGCCCGGCTGTAATAGCTCCAATACTTTGGAGATTGCAGGCGGAGCGGAACCAATATGAACCATGAGCGGCAGCTTCGTTTCTTCGGACAATAGGCGTGCCAGCTTGAGCGGTTCAATACCGTTGTCTTGGACGACGCTTCGGCTTATGCGTGCTTTCAGGCCAACGATAAAATCAGGATAAGCCGCTGCTGCTACCTGGGCCTTAGCCCGGTCTATCCATTCCAGCTGTGACAGCTCATCTGTCCTTTCAAGCCCGATCCTCGAAATATTCAATAGAGCAAACACCCTCGTTTCAGCCTTCAGGCTGGCAGTGTACAAGGCACCAATCCGATCTGCACCGCAGCTTCCGGCATCCACGAGCGTGGTTACTCCCTGCTTCACACCAATTTCGTCGATATCATCACCATAAGGATCAAGCTCCGGCACGGCATGCACATGCAGATCAATCCATCCGCTAGACACATATAACCCAGAACAGTCTTGACCTCTCTTTGCTTCCCCAGCCTGGCCTGACGGTGTAATGTCCGTGATGACCCCGTCCTGAATGGCGATATCCATGATCCGCCCGTCAACAAGCTGCAAATTGCGCAGCACATTCTCTGTGCCCAATCATCCCATCTCCTTCTTCGACCCAGGTATACAGGCAAAATTCAAAAATGGATTCATTTCATGAAACCTGTACCTCCTTCGATTAAAAATAAACCTGACGTGCTACTTTATTCCAAAGATTATAATGTTATAATGTTTATGCTGACTTAAGTATACTCCAGAACAGAGCATAAATTTATATTCCAGAATGACTAATTCGAACTTTTTAAATACGGGAGGGACAACTATATGGCTAATCCGGCACTCAAGCCATCCTTGCTCAACCAATTTAGACTCAGCTGGAATCATTTCAAATCAAGACTTCTTCTGAAATATGCGTTTTCCTACATCCTCATATTTCTCATTCCTCTAACAGGGGTTACTGTTTTTGTATATGAAAACGCTGTCAAGGGCCTTCGTGTCGAAATTGAACAATCCAATGTCAATCAGCTGAATCAGGTGAAGAACACCATAGATACCCGTATGAACGAACTTCAGGAAATAGCCGGGCGAATCGCTTATGACAAGTATTTGACCCCATACATGGTGAAGGATCCCTACTACAGCATGGAGGCGATACAGGCCTTGGCAAATTACAAAGCCAGCAGTAACATTGCCGAGGACCTGCTTCTGTATTTCCATAACGACTCCAATATCTATTCTCACCGTGGTCTCGCTGATCTTCATGTTACCTTCGATACGCTCTATCAATTTGAACACTGGTCCCCTGCAGAATTGCGGCAGGACTTAAATGAAACCCGACAACCGCTGGTACGTCCCGCGGAGAATGTAACCATTAATTCCCGAACGGATCCAATGCTTGTCATGCTTGTACCCATTAAACCGAATGACCCCTACCCATATGGAACGGTTGTCTATTTAATGAGAGAATCCAAGCTTACTGGTGTTATGGATTCAATTCTGAGTGACTTCACGGGGAGCAGCTATATATTCGGTCCTACCGGAGAGGTATTGACCGCAAACAGCCATGGTGTCACTCTTCCCCAGAACGAGCTTGAGAAGATATCCGGACTTGAGCCTGGAATTCATAATCTGAAGCTGGACGGGGAACAGCACTCCGTCGTTTCGGTGCAATCGGAAGAAAATGGATGGACTTATGTGACCACGATGCCAAGCTTCCAATTTTTCAGCCGTGTGGCCCATGTTCAGACGCTGATTTTAATTGTCTTTTGTATTACGGTAATCACTGGCATTGCTGCGGCACTGCTGCTGGCCAAACGGCAGTACCACCCGATCAGGGATCTGATGGAATTCGCCAAGCTGAAAAGCAGCGGCAAGGATGCTCCCAAGGTTCGCAATGAGTGGGAATGGATCCGGCAGACTATCCACGATTACAGTGCCAAAATTGATTTACAGGAGCCTTTCGTCCGCAATCAGTGTATGCTGCTGCTGCTCAAGCATGGCAAGCCGGACGACCCTGAGATCGAGCAGATGATCTTCAGTACTGGTTTCAGGCATCCTCAGGGAGAAGGCCTTTATTTCTCAGCTATACTATCCTGGGATGACACCAAGCCGGGCAGCAAGTCTTGGCAGGAACGGCATCTCCTGCAGGAGATCCTCGGCAATGTATGCTTGCCCCCTTCTGGTGCACAGATCTTTGGAGTGGAGTTTTCGGTCAAGGACCAATTTGCCCTGATCATTTCACTTCCCGAAGAGGCAGATATGTTGGCCCAGACCCAAATGGAGCAGGTTATTGAAGGCATTCAAGCGATCATTCGTGAGCACTCGCAGCTGTCCTTAAGCATCGGTGTCGGTATGGCATACAGCGACCTGAGCCTTCTTAATCAATCGTTTATCGAAGCTGCTGCAGCACTGGAGCACCGGATGATCCGTCGCAGCGGACAGGTAACCTACTTCGAGCAGCTTGCAGAGCTGAACCCTTCCGCCACCGAGAGTTTCTGGATCCCGCGCAAATCCATGTTGAAGCTGGAGCAGAGTCTGAAACAGGGCAACGAACCCGTAGCCGTCCAGATGATTGCTGATACCATCGAGATGATCAAAGACGAGCCGCTGCAGGTTCATCTGCTGCGCTGCATCTGCTTCGAACTTCTGAACGCTTTTCTGCGCACGGCTTCCGAACTTGGGATGGATAGTGTTTTCGCCAATATACCGGAATTGACCTCCTTTGAAACGCTGGAAGAGCTGGAGAACCGCCTGCTCTCTCTCGCCGCTGACATTTGCACGCAGGTTGAGCGGAACACGGAGACTAGCGAATCGTCGTTAATGGATGACATTCTGGCATACGTGGACGAGCAGTTCGCAGACTACACACTCAGCCTGGAACATGTGGCGCTCAAGTTTGCCATTTCAACCTCTTATTTGAGCCGGAGTTTCAAAGAGAAGACAGGCAGCAATTTCTCACAATATATCTGGCAAAAACGTGTGGACGAAGTGATACGGCTGTTGGAGAACACTAGCGCACCGCTCAAGGAAATTATCGAGCAGGTCGGTTATTTGGATACGCCAAATTTCATCCGCAAGTTCAAAAAAGAAATCGGCCTCACACCAGGGCAATACCGTAAAGAACACGCTATGAAGGGGACTGTTGTGAAAAGGCCCATTTAATTCCGGGCTTCCTTCTTCCCCCTGGTAAGCACCTGAATCACTAACCAAGTCAGTCCTGCTTACTGCCCTTCCCGAAGGATATGTTCTACCAATTCATCCAGTGGAACCGTGGCGAGAGCAATCGCTGTATCTGTTACTCCGTAATAGATATAGAGCAGACCGTCTTTGACCACGTTTCCGGTCGGGAAAATCACATTCGGAATCTGGAAACCAAATTTCTCGTAGTACGTCTCCGGCTCCATAATGAAATGATGAGTCCGGGCAATGATTTTCTCAGGCTGCTCCAAATCCAGCAGCATAGCTCCTACACGGTAAACGATATCTTCATCAACGCCGTGATAGAGCACCAGCCAGCCCTTGTCGGTCCGGATTGGAGGCGTCGAGCCCCCGATTTTCCGCGATTCCCAGGACAGGTTTCCGGCGGTGGCTAGCAGCTTGGGCTCTTCCCAGTTCACCAGATCCTCGGAGTAGGTAATCCACATGGCCGCCTTATCCGTACCGTAGTTTTCTCCCACATATTCCTCGGGGCGGCGCAGCAGCACGAATTTCCCGCCTATTTTTTCAGGAAACAAAATGTTGTCCCGGTCGTTAATATCAAGAGGCGTCGTATCCGCCACAAACTCCCAATCCAGGAGATTATCCGATTTCAGAATGGAGGACCGGGTCAACCAGTGTCCCTCCTCTTCGCCCCATCCGTCCGGATATTCGGGAATAGAGCGCAGGGGGACGCCTGCTCCAGTTGGATAATAGCTCATGGCACAGGGACGCAGGGCATAGTTCAGATAGAAGGTTCCCTCAATTTTGACAATACGAGGGTCCTGCACACTGCCATAAGGAAAACCCAGCATATCGGGCGTCACGATGGGCTCGTCCTTCACGTGGGTGAAGTTTACCCCGTCATCGCTCTCCAGCAGCCCCAGATAATTCTTGCATGGAGTCAGGGAGCCTGCAGTGCGCTCAATCATGTAAAATTTGCCGTTATCTATGATGACCGCCGGGTTGAAGACCGTAACCTTACGCCACTCATAGCCGCCTGGGACGACAATGGGATTATTCGGGTGTCTTGTTATTTGCATGCCTGTTCCTCCTGGGATTCATGTTCAAGGTATCGTTTGCGCAGAAGCTTGATTAGTTGGATTTCCAGCGGTCATACGCAGCCTGATTAATTTCAGCTACACGTTCTCCGCCCATTTTCTTAACGGTCGCCACATAATTGTCCCAACTGGTTAGCGGTTCTGCACCGGTGATGAACTTTGCTTCCATCTGCTTCACGTAAGTGCTCAAATCCGAATTCAAGTTGCTGATTTCCGTCTGCTCTTCCACGGTCAGGAACAGTGTTGGGAACGGAATCCGAGCGCCTTTATCAAGAAGCTTCTGCTTCGTTTCCTTCTCTACCCAGAGATCAAAGTCTGTCTTCAGCCCTTTACTAATATCATCCATGGACAGGGTTGGAGCAGGAATACCATAGTTAGGTGTCAGAGTGGCCCGATAATCTTCCATTTCCTTTCCATCCGGTACCGGCAAGTATTTCTTTACCCGGTTCTCTTTGTCGGTGTATTCCCAAAGAATGCCCTCTGGCCCTTTATTGAAAAACATCGCACCTTCATAGGAATAGAGATAATCCACCCAACGCATGGAGGCTTCCGGCGCCGGGTTGCTCTCCGTAATGGCAAAGGCACCCGTTGTAATGCCTCTGTTCTTCGCAATCGCCGGAGCAGCAACCGACTCGCTGCGGACAGGTGCAAACATCGGATCTGCCGTCGAAGGCTCTCCGCCTTTGGACATGTAGGCATGCCAGTCGGAGAAGAGGGCGACCTGGTTGTTCTGTGCCTTAGCCTTCTTTTGCTCCGCCGTCTGCGAGAAGCTCTCATGATCCAGCAGCTCTTCGGACCACAGACGGTTCATATAGGTCAAATATTCCTTATATCCTTCTTCAAGCGGTGTATAGTGCACCTTATCGTTATCGTCCACGTATATCTCTTCTTCATAAATACCGAAGGCGCCAAGCAGCCAGGTACGGATATCACGCAGGTTGGCAGCAGGTGTTGTCACCGAGGATATCGGAATTTCATCGGCGATACCGTTGCCGTTCGGATCTTCCTCCTTCACACGTTTCAGGTAGGTATACAGCTCTTCTGTCGTTTCGGGAAGCTTATCGATATTTAATGCTTTCAGGAAGTCCCCGTTGTACCACATGGGGTTGCGATACCAATGCTGACTGAGCTCGACTACCGGCAAAGAATAGATATGCCCGTCCGGCGCTGTAATGGATTTGCGGACATCCGGATTCTCATCCAGCAACGCCTTGAAGTTCGGAGCGTATTCCTCAATCAGATCCTCCAGAGGAACGAGGATACCCTGCTCTCCATAATTCATCTGCTCCGCAGTGGTCAAACCGGCAGCATAGAGAATATCCGGGTAATCTCCGCTGGCGAGCACCAGATTCTTCTTGGTCTCGAAGCTGTCCTTCGGTGCATTCCTGTATTCCAGCTTAATGCCTGTCTTCTCCTGCATCTGCTGGAGCACTTTCATGTTCTCCCAGTTCTGAATCCCTACATCCGGCGCCATCAGCGTAAGAGTCACAGATTCATTGACAATCGGGAAACCCTCTTTATTCACAGCAACAGCTCCGGTACTGTTATCTCCTGCCCCTTTGTCTGCATTGCTGCAGCCTGCCAGCAGTGTAAGAACTAGAGCCGACGACAACAGAAGCTTCCATGGTTTGCGTGTGGTCTGCATGAATAATTCCTCCTTGTTATATAGACATTCTAATGGTTCAACCTTTAACTGAGCCAATCATGACCCCTTGGACAAAGTAACGCTGCAGGAATGGATAGACCGCCACGATCGGCAGCGTGGAGACCACAATGACTCCATATTTGATTAGTGATGCTGTTTCAGCCTTATTGTTCATGGCAGTCGCCACCTCGCTATTGATCGAAGCGCCCGTCGTTTCGGCCGACATCTCCTGAAGGACAAGGATCTGGCGCAGAACCATCTGCAGCGGATACTTGGCTTCATCATTCAAATAAATCAGGGACGGGAAATAACTGTTCCAGTGGCCTACGCCATAGAATAGAGCCATAACGGCTATAATGGGTGCCGACAGCGGCAGAATAATGCGAATGAACAGCTTCAGATTCGTACAGCCGTCCATGTGAGCCGCTTCCTGCAGTTCTTTTGGGATGGTCGTCTGAAAAAAGGTGCGGGCCACGACAATATTCCAAACTGAAGCAGCCACCGGCAGAATCAATGCCCACATGCTGTTAATGAGTCCGAGGTTTTTGACCAGCAGATACGTTGGCACGAGCCCGCCGCTGAAAAACATCGTAAACAGAATGAGACCCATAAACAGATTGCGCCCGACAAAATCGGATCTGCTGAGCGCATACGCAGCTGGCAGCGTAACGGCGAGATTGACCAGTGTCCCTACCACCGTATAAATAATCGTGTTCAAATAACCATTCCATATCTTCGGGTTTTCGAAAACAAGCTTGTAGCCATCCAGTGTCACATTCTTCGGAAACAGCCACATGGCTCCCGAATTGACGTCCTTCGGCGAACTGATAGAAGCACTGAGAATATAGATCAGCGGATAGAGAACAACGAGCAGTGCAAGAACCAAATAAATATAGGTGCAAATCACAAACAGCTTGTCTCCTCTGGACTCTTTCATGGCGGTAACCAAAGACCTCAACTCCTTTCTACCAAAGGCTATTCTCACTGGTACGTTTGGCAATCTGATTAACAGTAACAAGTAAAATCACGTTGATGACAGAGTTAAACAAGCCAACAGCGGTTGAGAAGCTGTACTGGGCATCCACCAGACCGGCGCGATAGACATAGGTGGAGATTACATCGGAGGCTTCCATATTGAGTGAATTCTGCAGCAGCAAAATTTTCTCGAAGCCAAGGCCCAGTATATTCCCCATATTTAAGATCAGCATGATTGTAATCGTGGGCACAATGGTTGGCAGATTGATGTGCAGCATCCGTTTAATCCGGCTCGCTCCATCCATAATGGCCGCTTCATGCAGCTGGGGATCTACGCCAGACAGAGCCGCGAGATAAATAATCGTCCCCCACCCGGTACTCTGCCAGACCCCCGAGAAAACATAAATTGTCTTAAACCAGGCCGGGTCTGTTAGAAATTGTGCTGGTTGAAAGCCCAGGAATTCGATGAACCGGACGATCATTCCACTGGAAGGCGACAGAAAGGTAATGATCATGCCTGCCATAACAACGACGGAAATAAAATGCGGAGCATAGGTTACTGTCTGTACCGATTTCTTGAACGGACCGTTCCGCACCTCATTGAAGGCTAGCGCCAGAATAATCGGAAGTGGAAACCCGATCGCAAGTTCATAGAAGCTGATGCTGAACGTGTTCCAGAGCAGATCCCAAAAGAAATAGGAATTGAAGAATCGTTCAAAATGGTCAAAGCCAACCCATTCACTGCCTGTAATTCCTTTTGAAGGTACGAAATTCTTGAAAGCAATCTGAATGCCGTACATCGGGCCGTAATGAAAAACGAGGAAATACAACAACGCGGGAAGCATGAACAAATAAAGCTCCCAATTTTTCCAGATTCTTTTGCCAAGGGATTTGTTCTTCAATGAAGGTTTTACGGATACTGCAGCATGACTCACCTTCATTCTCCCACTCCTCTCTATGTTTTTTTCGTTACATAAAATAAATTTGTATCCGCTTCGCACTTCTAGCTGATCCCTTTTATGCTAGCGCTTACAATTCAAATTGTAATGAAACCTAGCTGACACCGTAAATATGTAGGTTGTGCATTGTCATGTTAGCAAGCGCGTAAAACCCTGCTGCTGCGGTACTTTTCGGCTTGCCGTGATGTAAATACCCCCAGAATAATGATGGCTATAATGTGTGAATTATGAACCTTTCTTTAAGCTGCAAAAGTTACATATTGTGATCAACGGGCAAGTATGCAAACATTTGCTACGAATGCCAAGGCTACCACACGGACTGATGATATCAGAAGACTTCTATTATGAGCCGTGCAACTTTACCCTAACGATGTAGGAGGAGTTATGACTATGAATCTGCCACCTTCCATTACCGAGTACTTGAATGAAGCCGACGAACGGCTTGCCCATCATCCCAAATTGCAAAAGCTGTTCCGCAACTGCTTCCCCAATACACTTGAAACGACAACCAAGCTGCTTGAAGACGGCACCACATTTGTATTTACTGGCGATATCCCCGCCATGTGGCTGCGCGATTCTACGGAGCAGGTGCGCCACTACATTCCGTTTGCCAAAAACGACTCGGAGCTTCAGCGGATTCTCCGCGGCCTGATTGCCCGGCAGATGTTCTATGTGAATATCGACCCGTACACGAATGCATTTAATGAAACAGCAAACGACAAGCATTACCGGGCTACGGATGATTGCAATTTAAATCCCTGGATGTGGGAGCGCAAATACGAGCTGGATTCCCTCTGTTTTGTCGTTCAGCTGGCTTATATGTACTGGAAGGAAGCGGAGCAGACGGATATCTTCGATGCCGCATGCTACCAAGCACTCAGCTCCATTGTGAACGTTATTGAAACGGAGCAGTATCACGGGGAGAAATCGCCCTACCATTTTATCCGGCAGACGCTTCAGGATACGGAGACGTTATACAATAATGGACGCGGCATGCCTGTCAACTACACCGGCATGAGCTGGTCGGGCTTCCGCCCGAGTGATGACAGCTGCGAATTCGGCTACAACATTCCCTCCAACATGTTCGCTGTGGTGATTCTGGAGTATATCCGGGAGATTGCCAGCGTTATTTATAAGGACAAAAGGCTGGCTGCCCGAGCAGCGAAGCTGCGCAAGGAAATTGACTTCGGCATCCGGACGTACGGGATTGTGAATCATCCGAAATACGGCCGAATCTACGCCTATGAAACGGATGGATTCGGGAACTATTCACTGATGGATGATGCCGGCACACCGGGATTGCTATCTATTCCTTATATTGGTTATGTAGGGGTGGAGGATGAAATCTATCAAAACACGCGCCGATTTGCTCTCAGTTTCGATAACCCATTCTACTTCGAGGGTAAATATGCCAAAGGCATTGGCAGTCCGCATACGCCAGGGGGTTATGTGTGGCATATGGCACTATCTATGCAGGCACTAACAGCGGATAATGATGAGGAAACGAAAGAATTAATCGATATGCTGATCAGGACTGATGCTGATACCGGGTATATGCATGAAGGCTTCCACCCCGATGATCCCTCCGACTTTTCACGTGAGTGGTTCGCCTGGTCTAACAGCCTTTTTGCTACGCTGATTGGCAAAGCGATGGACAAGGGAATTGTCTAATCTCTTCCCGCTGATCTTGGCATTCTGAAGAAACACGATCTTCAAAAAATATGATTATGCAAATAAAAAAACCGCTGTGCAGCTTAGATTAGAAGGCTGGCTCAGTCGATTTTGGAGTAAAGATCGTTTACCTAAGCAAGGAGCTAGCAGCAGAAGCTCCTTGCTTTTTTTCAAACCGCTAAGCTGTAGGCTGTCATTTCCGGTAAATCTTCTCGTTTTTATTCAGCTACCGCTAATCGATATGTTAAAAACCCAATTCCCTACACACTCTTCTGAGTGTTAGCACCCCTCACAGTCTTGCAAACGTGATGTAATCGATTTGGACAGGCTCTGCTGATTCAATTCGAAGCATTTGGTTGATCTGTCCCCGGTGATATTGACCATGTAAGATAACCTGAGACAGGATGTCCCGGACAGATGTTTGAAAAAGAACCCTGCTCTGGTTCGCGTAGTCAAGCATCTCGTCCAACCGGGATTCTTCAAGTCCTTCCACATAGACGCGATATTGCTTGGCGTTTTCTTCGAACATCGCCCGGATCACTGAGAGGTCTTCTGCCTCCTCCCACAATGAATACTGCCCGCTATCCTTGCCGAGCAATCGGGTGAGCCAAACTCGTTCTGCAACCGCAACATGCCTAACCAGCTTTAACAGGTCTTTGTTCCTCGTTTCACTTTTCTGAAGAGCGTCCAGGATTCGTTCGTCAGCCCAGTACAGATGCTCCATCATAGCCTTAATTGTCTTCATTTCGACATTCCCCTCTTCCTCTCATACTTTAAATTCGCCAAATCAATTCTAATCAACCACATTCGACAAACGCTTATTTTCTAATTGTGCAATTGAACAATGCATTAGTTCATCTCATATTTTGTAATATTTTAACATAATAAAAAGGTTGCAATGTTTCATGAATTTAATTATATTTGACATATCAACTATTGACTAGTCAAATATTGATGCATCAACTAAATAGACAAAGGGAGAGAAATGATTATGAAACCATCTCAAAAAACAAACGATTTTAATGAAATTATATACGGACGCCGCTCAATTAAGACGTATGATCCATCCGTCAAAATTTCCAGAGAAGAAATGACTCAAATGATCAACGAAGCGAGCACTGCTCCTTCCTCCATTAACATGCAGCCTTGGCGTTTCCTTGTTGTGGATACACCAGAGGGTAAAGACAAACTCGTACCGCTGTCCCGCTTCAACAAAGAAAAAGTGGCTCAAGCTTCAGCTGTTATTGCCGTGTTTGCGGACAAAAACAACTTCGATTATGCCGAAAACATTTATGGGAAAGCCGTTGAGCTCGGATTAATGCCACAGGATGTGAAGGACTTTCAGTTGAATGCATTTAAACCGATCTATAGTAGCATGTCTGATGCTGAAATGAACGATGTCATTATGCTTGATTCCGGTCTGGTTTCCATGCAATTGATGCTGGTTGCCCGTGCGCATGGATATGATACCAATCCAATTGGCGGATATGAAAAGGATCAAATTGCCGAAGTGTTTGGATTGGATAAAGAGCGTTATGTTCCAGTCATGCTGCTGACCATCGGTAAAGCTGCGAGCGAGGGATATACCTCCTACCGCCTGCCAGCAGAAGAAACGACATTCTGGGCTTAAATCAAATAAGATGCATGCCATGATGCGAGCAGCCATCACATTATGATATAGTTGCCTTTAGCTGCTGAATGTCTTGGAAGGGATGTGCCTTGGTAATCAGGCTGTTCTTCCAAGACATTCGGCACCATTCAAGGAGGGGCACAACATGAATTGTTCTTTGGAGCAAGAAAACCTATTAATTCTACTTAAAAATATAAGCAATCAGCTAAAACCCAAATTTGAACGTTGTACGGGGATCAGTTCCTCACGATATGTTCTGCTGTATCATCTCTATATTCATGAAGAGGTGACTCAAAGCCATTTGCAAAAAGCCATTCACATCGATAGTGCTGCCATTACACGCCATTTGAAGCAGCTGGAAGCCGATGGACTCGTATCAAGAAGACGAAATCCCATTGACCAAAGAGAAACCTTCGTTCGGTTAACGGAACAAGGACTCACGCATATAGCCAACTTCAAACAGGATCGTAACCAGTTCGTTCATCAGATGCTGCTTGACTTCAGTGAGGAAGAAGTTGCCATGATGACAGACATGCTCGCACGTATGCAATTCAATATGAAAGATATGTAACATGTAAGGGAAACGGTCTGGAACTGCAGAGCTTGATCATCTTATGGAGATCCTTACGTCCTATTAGTGAGCTATATAGACCGTTTTCAATCCTGTTCTTCTTCACATGAAATCCTTGGATTTCTTTAACCACTGCAGTACCTTACTTGCCTTTTCTTGTATCAAATCCGGATCATGCGTCTTTTCCAATTGAGGAAAGGATTCAGCATATCTAGCTAAGTATTCACTAACAGACCAACGGACTGCCCAATTGCTATCTGTGGAACATGGAATCCACTTGGATACTTCTGATTCATTCGTATTTTGTAACAATCCGTGCGCATACCAACCGCGCACTCCTTCCTAGCTTTCCTCGCTTAATCGTTTCCAATAGAGCCTTCTCTCATATTCGTCGTCTGGTTTAGCTAAGGCGTAGACTGCAATTTTCCTTATTACATCCGATTCATCTTCAGCATACTTCCATAGTTCTTGTCGAGTTACGATTTGTTGTTGAACAAGTTTGGATAAAGCTAACCCCTTTCAATATTATCCGAAGATTCTATAGAATGATCGTGGCCAGCAATACGGACACACGATACACATTGGTTTGCTTTTTTCAGGTTGACCTGCATTTCTAAACTATGAATTACATTGCCTCTGGAGCTAGAATATCTGGCCTGAAATGACCATCTCCATTCTTGCCAAACGGCTCATCGGGATAAGGCAAATGAAGGTGGCGCTCCGCCTTCCCACGATCATTGAAGCCGCCCACAGTGAAGTATTCGATAGGCGGCATAATGTTGCCCAATCTGGTATTACCGTTTGAACAGATGACCATCAAACCTCTTTCGACTGCAGAATTTAAAGCTCACCTTCTCTGAAAGCACCATGGTCAAGCACAATGAAGTTTGCAGCAGGAGAAAGACCTACATGTTTTTTTCCATCTAAAAAGAAAGGTTGATGAGACAGGTTTAATATGGTCATCAAGCCATGTCCACCGACTTCCTCATCTACCTCACCCGAAGATTGGAATGCAATATTATTGCAATTTATAGTTAAATCATTTTCGACAGTTACGTGCTTCATTCGGTCACCCAAGTGGCGAATTGTATGATGGGGTTTCATTTTATCAATGATTACTACTCCAATATTATGGCCGGAATTATGAAAATTCGGTGGTTCCATAAATCCTAACCTTGCCCATGTTGGATCAGGAAACGCCATCGTTGTTATCCCCCTAAATCGTTCGTAATAGAGATAATTCCAGTTCTTTTAACAGCGATTGTTTAACAGAAAAGACTCCCTAAGGGGAGTCCTTCTTTCAATGCTTAAGCAACATAAATTATTTGTTTTCACTCTGGTCATAAGATCAACTACACTACTTCTCCATTGGGAGCGGTGTGAAGAGCAGGTTAACTGGCAGGTTGCTTCCTGGCGCGGCTGAGAAAAGGATGGTTACACTCTCCGAAGAGGATCCTGTTCGGTAAAGTACGCTTTGTTCACTGGACGTGTTGATCGATATACTACCATCGACAATCTGTACAACTTGACCGTTCACAAGAGCTACTCCAAAGTACTTTCCTCCACGTGGGTTAAACGAGATCAGTGTACGCGGAGCAACATTGCTTAACGTGATTTTGTATAACACCCCAAAGTTACCTGCATTGGATGCATCGGTGTAAGCCATCGGATCCGTTCCAACCAAATTCGGGTCACTGGCATTGTCTCCAAGGGGCAATCGCGCTGGTGTGGCTCCCACTTGCTGGTCGTAGGTTATAACACGAGTTGCATTCGGGTATGTGCCACGGTTGTGCACACCGTCACGATCGAGTACAGGCAGCGTTGGTAACGCTTCGAACGGGTCTTTATTTTCTTCAACCAGAATAACGTTATAATCCAGGGAATAATCGCTGAATGCATCCGAATACAGTGAGATTACTTGTCCTTCTTTCATCGGAGTTTTATTGAGTTCGGTCAAAATCAGTTTACTTTCCCCTGGTTCAAAATATTCTTTCTTTTGATCCGCTCCAGTCTGTATCGACTTGAACCATTTATCAATAGACAATTTGCCGGCTACAGTAGCAAACGGTGTCGGTCCTGCGAAGCCCATATTTTGCTGCTCGAATACTGCTGGATATGGGTTGTTATTTGTTGCAATAACATACATTTTTACTTTTTTGCCTGTATTGTTTACATGGTGAATCATGAAGCGCGTTTGCCCTGAAGAAGACTCCTGGTACACAATGCCTTCCGTATTAACCGTTTCCGGACTGTTGCTGCGAATGAGCAGACTTGCCTCATCCCTATACGTATAAGGTACTTTCTCCATGGAAGTCACTTCGCCACCATTGAAGGTAAATTTCTGTCCAACCGGTGTGAAAAGTAAATTAAAATCCGAAACATTATATAACGTCTCATTGGTTATGTTTATGACTTTGGAATACGTATCAGTAGCCCCATGGTTATCTGTGACGGTCAAGGTTACCGTTTTGGGTCCAGGTTCAAAGAATGCAAGCGGATTGTTATCCCAAACCGTTTTCTCAATCTTGCCTTCATCATCTGTACTTTGATCCAAATACGTTATTTTTTCGCCCATTTTATATTGGTCCTTGTCCGTTGTGAACATGGCTACAGGTGGAAGATTAGGCTGCAAAACTTGAATGGTAACCGAATAGGGATCACTCCACTGGCCGTTTGAATCCTGAACTTGATATGAAATGGTATATGTACCCGCTTGATCAAATGAATCCTGACGACCTGTCCAGCGTTCGCTCGTGATCTCCAGACCGTTTGGAGAACTATAGGAAGTCACATAATCCACAGTATCTCCCGCAAAAATTTCCTTTTGGGAAATCACAAAGCTTGCAACAGGTTTCTTATGTAGATTGAGCACAACGGTTTTTGCCGACTGATTCACTTTATAGGAAATGTTCAGCGCTTGAGTAATGGAAGTTAACGGCACCATAAACGTATTTTTTTGCTGATACGCAGGGCCTTTCATCGTTCTGGACTCACCATTAACGGTATAAACCTTGCTGTTTGTTTTGAATCGGAGCTCATTGTCACCACTGATAATGATGGTCTCCTTGGTTTTGTTATCGTATTTAACTCCGTATCCCACACGATCCACCAATGCACGAATCGCAACATAGGATACACCGTTTTTGACAGTCATTGGCTGGCCTGCAAGATACGACTTTCCATCCTGCTCCATTTTATTGCTGTTCATATACAATGTAAGGTCTCCACCTGATGTAACAGTAGCGGAATCTCCTGTTGCAGGTTGTTGCTCGACTTGAGCTGGAGCAGCTGGAGTAGCAGGCGTCTTATCATCCTCGGAAGTTCCTTCCTGGATCGCGGAACCCTCCTCGGATTCATTCGTTGTTGCTGCTTTATCAGTAGTACCCGGATCATTTTCTGCCGCCTGTGTTGTCTCCACGACTGCTGATTTGGAGGCTTCCGTATCTTCTTCAGAAGATTCAGCTTTTGATGATGCTGTGCTGCTTTTGATTTCCACTACATTCTCGGTATGCTGCTGTTCTTTCTTCATAACCTCTACGGATTCTACTTTTGCAGGCGTTACAACTGCCACATCCCCCTGATCCACGGGTTGTGCGCTCGCCGAACCAACTGTAAATGCTTGAAGCACAGCTACAGCGGTAACTATGGACATATTCCTCTTCAGATTCATTCTTCGTTTCTTCCCCTTTCGTTTCCTAGCAAATTTGATTCTATTAAAAGTCATACTATTAAACGCTCGAATACGGAAAAAGTTACTAAATAAATTGAATATTATGGATTTGGTGAAGCTATTTTCAATAGGGATGCTATTCAGATAACAAGATTATTAAGTCAACTCCAGCTCAGACGCTATCCTTTCGTTAGGTTAGAAGTAAACCTTCAACCTCGACTGCTAAACCGTTTAATCGCTTCCTCGCTCACTGGCTGGAAGAGGTTAATGAGATTGCCGTCGGGATCACGGAACAATATCGCACGATTCCCCCACGGCATCGTGGTCGGTTCTTTCACCCAGTCATCAACAACGGGCTTTAAGCGCTCGTATTCAGCATCGACATCGTGAACACGGAACTCGAGGATGACACTGCGATTATCGGCAGCCACGGCGGAACCAACACCGAACAGTGGTACCGTCTGGGAGTGACCTATAGCCAGAGTGCACGAAGGCAGAACGAGTTCGGCAAAAACTGGCGCGGGACGTTCCGCTGTTATACCCATGACTTCCTCATAGAACTCGACAAGACGATCCACGTCGTCAGTAATCACACGTACAGAAGTAAAATTCATAAAAGTACATCCTTTCTACAATAGAAGATACAATGCCAAATCATCTTTTGGTGTTTGAACAAGCTTCCACCCTTGTAAATCATAAAAGAACGCTACTGACCACGGTATGTCAGTAGCGTTTACACCTCATAACTTAAATTCTTAAATCATTCATACCGATTCAAATTTTATGTATTAAAAAAGGCAGACTGCCATTCCGCAGACTGCCCGTGATTTTTTATTAATGTTATCGTTTCTTAATCATGGTACATAGCATCAATTACCCGCTTATATGGGTATGATTGGCTTGGTCCCGGAAAGCCCGGTAGCTCAGCAAACCTACCAAGAGTGCTAGAATGGTTAGTCCGGCCGCGAACAAATAGAGATTCACAATCCCGATGTATTCGGCAAGTCCAGCCATGCCCAGTAGCGAAATACAGAATACGAGATGCATAAGTGAAGCTTGAGCAGATAACACCTTGGGCAGCAGCTGTTTGTCTACACTATGCTGAATCAATGTACGGCGGTTAATCACGGAGAGTTCCGCGAAGGGCCCCATGAACATGACTAAAATAAGAGCAACAACAGGCAGCGTGTTAAGTGCGTAGAGCGCAGTCAGCACTCCATATCCAGCCATGCCAATCATCATCACCAGTACATAACGGTTACCGATGGTCCGTGCCAATGCCAGTACCAGCAAACCACCACCTATGGTCCCTGCAAAATAAGCGGCATTAATAAATCCCCACCATTCTTCGCCTTGACCAAGTGCAACTTGTACAAAAGCAAGGGTAAATGCACCTACCCAAATGGATGCCCCGAGCATGTCGATCATGTCCATAAAGGTTAGCACCCTCAGGCGAGGCGTTTCCCATATCATTTTCCAGCCTTCAGTTAACGTATGCCATTTGGATGTGCCAATTTCCGATATGGCATTAGAAGAAAGTGCATCTAATTCCTTTTCTACCACTTCCGATCTCACGGGTTCCTTGACACCCAGCGTAAATACCGCGGCCAGACCATAAATAACAGCAGTGAGCAATAAAGTGGGGCTAGCTCCCATAAATGCAACGATGATCCCGCTTAGTCCCCAGCCTGCAAATTGCACGATCTGATCGCTGACGCTAAGCAGTCCGTTGGCTTTGAGCAGACCTTGCTCACGCAATACCAAACGCGGAACCAGTGCATTACGAGCCGGAGTTGTCCATCCATCGAGAAAAGACATCACGAATACTAGCAAAAATACTAAAACAAGTGATGAAGCCTCTCCGTTAAACTGCAAATAAACCGCCAGGCCAATGAATAACAAAAATTGTCCCACTTGCGACATTAGTAGAAGGTTGGACAACTTGAAACGATTAATCAGTAATGGTGCAATCAAACTGCTCAACATCTGGGCTCCGCTGCGCATTAGCGGCATCAGTGCTGCCGACACAAGAGAGTCAGTTCGATCAAGGACCAGCACTGTAAGTGCCATGATGTAAAGCACGTCTGCTGCATTCGCAGCAGTCTGGGTCGTCCATAAAAAGTAAAATGGACGGGTTAAATCAGATGACTTCATCGAAGCTTATTCTCCATTTCTCCATAAGTTACTTCATAAAACAATATAATTGATATTACAATCAAAATAAGATTACGGCACTTAAAACTGTTTTACAACTAAAATCAACATAAAAAAACATAGATTTTAAGAGCAAGTCACCATATAGGTGGTACACCTTATTCCATTGCATGGAGGTCACCTTCCTATCTAACTGTCTTGTCAAAACAAAAAAAGCCGCAAAAGCGACTTCCAACAACTTGCTAAGGTACGATCAGAAAAAGGCCGTTAATTATGAGACATGGATATCTTCTTGATCAGCGATAGGATACTCTTTCAAACTGTTTATACTACAAAAACGGTACAGTGAGACTGTACCAACATCCGATCATTGAAAACGAACCATACCCGCAACCGAGAATAACAGTTTTCACTTCATTTCTAAGCCGTGCATGTTCAGTAAATCGTAGGAACCATTCCTCCATCCATACGAATCGGTGAACCTTTAAATGGCGCTGCATAAGGGCTGCATACGAATGTAGCAAGTCTGCCGATCTCGCTCGGTCTGATGAAACGCTGCAGCTCGGATTGCGGAAGATTCGCAGCCATGAATGTTTTTTCTTTTTCCTCAAAAGTCAGGTTTTCATCCTGATAGACGCTCTCGATGATCTGTTGTACATTCTCCGAAATTGTTGGTCCAGGCATGATTGTATTGACCGTTACTTCCGTTCCCACTGTCAGCTTGGACAAACTCTTCGATAACGAAAGCAGCATGGACTTGGTGACGGCATATTGCGGCATATGACCTGGCATCACGGCTTCTTCACTCGCTATAAAGACGATCCGGCCAAATCCGTCGTTCAGCATAGCGGGCATATAAAATTTGGTTAATGCATTTGCAGAAAGCACATTGGTCTGAATGTATTTTTCCCACACGGCCTCATCTACATCGTAATAAGACATGATCTCATAAATTCCAGTGTTATTTACCAAAATATCAACCTGCGGGAACTTTGCGAACAATGCTTCGCGCTCAGCAACATTCACGATATCAGCTGCCGCATTTTGAGGCGAAGTATTTGGATACGCAGACTTGATTTCTCCGACAACACGTTCAACATCCTCATGATTTCGTCCATTAATCAGTACGTTGACCCCTTCTTTGGCCAACTCGATGGCAATCGCTTTGCCTATTCCTTTCGTGGAACCTGTTACCAACGCTGTTTTGTTATTTAAACCCATATCCATAATGCATTTCTCCTCTGTTCTGGTTGATTAATGAATATTCATTCTTTCTGAAGGCATATCTACTGCACGGATCTAATGATACGCTCCACAATTCGATGTGTAACTAGCAGAGAGCGACAACAAACTAGCAGATCACGCCTTTCTCGAATGATACATTCCAGAAAACAAACCAGGAGATCTGGGCACTGAATCCACTTGTTTACAGATCAAAGGTACACATCAAAAAACCGTTGATCTGTATACAGATCAACGGTTCAAATATCATATTTACATTCTCATAACGGTTATGTTCTTCAAGAATCTATAAACGACCCTTCATAATCGAATCACTATGGATTTCATTTGTGAATGGCGTTCTGACCTTTGACATTTCGAGTTGTCTCTCAGTATATCGGAGTGCCGGTCGTCTGTTGTTTTTGCCCGATCAGGAGAAAACGGCACAGTGCAAAGCCTGCCACGGCGTACGCGCCGATCATGCCTACAATGCCGATCCATCCAAAATGGCTGTACAGATATCCCCCGCCAGTTCCACTCACACTGGAACCAACATAATAAAAGAATAAATACAGGGCGTTTGCCTGCGACTTATGATGGGCCGCAACAAGACCGACCCAGCTGCTGGCGATGGAATGCCCACCAAAGAAGCCGAAGGCGAACAAACCGAGACCCACAATTTTGATCCACAATGCCGGATGCATGGTGCAGATGGCACCCGCCAGAATGATCGCAATGGTAATGCTAAGTACATGGGACCGTCCATAACGGTCGGCAAGCCTGCCCATCCAGGTACTGCTGACTGTGCCCATAAGATACACAACGAAAAGACTTCCTACCAAGGATTGGCTGAGATGATACGGAGCACCGGTCAGTTCAAAACCGATGTAATTAAACAGTGTAACAAAGCCGCCCATTAATAAGAAGCCGAGCCCATACAAACTGAGAAGCCGCGGGTTCCGGCATTGTGACCATAGTAGAGGCAGTGCCTTGGTTAATCCCGGAGAAGTCTTGATAAAATTCCGTGAGGGCGGAATGACCAACCAGAAGACAACAGCTGCACACAGGCCAAGCAGACCGATAAATCCAATGGCTGCCCGCCAACTGAACCAGTCCGTGATAACTCCACTTATAAACCGCCCTGCCAGACCCCCGATGGAGTTGCCACTAATGTACAGCCCCATCGCGTACCCCAAACTAACAGGTTCAATCTCTTCCGACAAATACGTCATCGCCGTGGCAGGCAGACCCGCAAGTGCCACGCCTTGCAGGACGCGGAGCAGCAGCAAATCTGAATATCCCTGGCTGAATGCGCTTAGAATAGCGATGATGGAAGATAGCACCAAGGATGCCGTCATGATAAATCGCCGCCCCAGGGCATCAGACAACGTGCCGATAAACAACATGGTAATAGCCATGGCCACCGTTGAAACGGAAAGCGTCAGGCTCGATTGTGCCGGAGTAATATCAAATGCATTACTAATCTCCGGCATAAGAGGTTGGAGACTGTATAACAACGCAAACGTAACGAATCCTGCGGCAAACAACGCAAGGCTAATGTTTCGAAACGTCTTGGTTCCCTGCTGAATCATTGAAATTCCAACTTTCTCGGCAGGAAAGCTCCTGATCGGCAGCTGCCTGATCGCTTGCTCGAAGCCTTCCGGGATTCGTTATTTAATGAATAATTTGCGTTCCATATGTGTCAGAAACTCATATCCGTCCGGCGTCACGACAACCGTATCTTCGATTTGGAAGCCCCCTGCGCCAAGCTCGTAATAAGGGACTTCCACGCAAAGAACCATACCAGGCTCCAGTATGTGCTGGTCACCCGGGGAAATGGTCAAGTCGTCATACAGCTCGAGGCCGATCGCATGGCCCACATGCTGTCTCCGGTAATGAGGGATGCCTTCCCGCTGTACGCGGGACACCGCCGCATGAAATACATCCGATGCTCTGACGCCAGGTCGTACCGCTTCTAAGGCAGTTTCCCAACCGCTCTTCACCGCATTAAAATGTTTTTTCATCCAGGCCGTTGGTTCACCCGCAACGACGGTACGGCCCGTATCTCCCCAGTACCCGTCCAACTGCATGCATAGATCGAAGCGGATCTGGTCACCCTGCTCGATCGTGTGGAAATAATTTTCGATCAGCGGCAGGGCACTGCGCGGTCCTGCTCCCACGGCTGTCATCGCTGGTGTACCGCCCGCACGCATCACGGCGATCCGGTAATGATCGGCGAGTTCCTTCTCGTGCACGCCTGCAGCGATCAGATGAATCAGCTCCTGTTCGATTCGTTCATTGACCTCTGCAGCGCGGCGCAGCCGTTCGATTTCGAATGGTGTTTTGACTAGTCGAATATGCCTGAACAATTTATAAGCAGGTACAACAGCTCCATCTGGCAATGCGTCCTGGACCCGTGCCATAATATCCGGCGCAATCCGCATTTCGTCGATACCAATAGGCTGATTCTCGATGCCAAGGTGTTTCAGCGCAGCAAACAAGGCATCTGCTGCCCCTTGGTGAATCACAGTCGTTTGCAGCAAGGAATAGAACAGATCGATGTCTGCGGTGGATGGTTTGCCTTCAATCGTTCCCTCAACGAAGAAATCGCTATAAGCAAAAATGTCAACGTTGGTGATACCAAACTGAGCAACGACGCCCAGACGATTCGTGGGAATGACGATGCACGGCCTTGCAGAAGGGTCAGCGGGCAGTATGGCATAGATCTGCATCGTCCAATTGCTGGCACGCAATTGCGAGCCGATGACATACTGGATATTTTCCGGCGTCGTTGCGATCAGGGCTTTTAGTCCCTTCGCTTTCATTACTTCATCTGCACGGTCCCTATTTAAGCCTGAACCTTCGGATGGTTGCTGTGAATTCATGTTTTCGATTCCTCCCTTTTATTTTTTTCGGCTTCCAAACCATCCTTCGAATCCCGGAATGGAGCGAAGCACCAGCTTGATCGCCAAGAATAGTGCCAAGGCGCCAACAATCAATACAACCGAAACGGCTGCGATCGTTGGATCCTGCCACTTCTCCATGTAGAGGAATAGCTGAATCGGCAGTGTATAGCTGTCCTGACGAAGCAGCAGCAATGCAGCTTCGACCTGATCAAACGTAAATACAAAAGCGATCGATCCGGACAACAGTAGGGCGAATTTGAGCTGAGGCAGCGTAATGGTAAAAAAGATCCGCCAGGGGCTTGCCCCCAGATCCGCCGCAGCTTCCCGATGGACTGGCTTCAGGTTGGCCAGTGCACTGCCCACGATGGTGAGTACAAACGGCAGCACAATGACGGCTTCGCCTAGTACAAGTCCAAATAATCCGCCTGCGATGTGCATTTTGGAGAACAGAATCAGATATGCGATACCCAGTGTGATTTTGGGCATGACCATTGGAGATACAAAGAAAGCTCGCAGCAATCCCGCACCCGGGAAAGGATACTGCACGATGGCTACCGCAGCGAGCGTGCCCGTCACCAATGCCAAAATGACAGCTCCTGCTGAAGCAATCAAGCTGTTTTTGAAAGCATCAAGAAACTGCGTTTGTTCCTTCAGGTTGGCGTACCATTCCAAGGTGAACCCTTGAGGCGGAAATTTGCTTGCTGAGCCCGAGCCTATGGAAGTAAATGCAATCATTAATAATGGAAGCAGCAAGTATATGGCGACCGCTCCAACGAACACCGTAAGAAGCCACTTTGTCACACGTCCCGATTTAACCATGTGCACGTCCTCCTTCCCGGGAACGGCGGAACATAAGCCACTCCGCTCCTTTGTTGACCAGCAGCTATACCACGACGGACGACACCAGCAGGAATAAGCTGGCCACTGCCGCCATCGGCCAGTTGGTGTCCAATGTTCGCTGGTAGATGAAGACCGGCAGCGTCATGACCCTTCCCCCGCCGATTAGCTGAGGGGTCGTGAACGCCGTCAGGCACAAGGTAAATACGATTTGGATTCCGCTTGCAATACCTCTGGCCGACAACGGCAATGTTATGGTAAAAAAGGTCCGCCAGCTTCCGGCTCCGAGATCATGTGCAGCTGCTTTGAGTGAAGCATCACTCTGGGAGAGCACGTTCAGAATCGGAAAGACCATAAAGGGCAGGAAGATGTGTACGAGTGCAATGACTACGCCAGTCTCGTTGTTCATCATATTGAAGCCTTCCTCGGTCATGTCCAGATGAATGAACAGCCAGTTCATGAAACCCTGCTTGGACAGAAGCAGCTGCCAGCCATAGGAACGCACGACCGCGCTCACGAGCAGAGGCAGAAACGTAAGCAGCAGCAAAAACTGCTTCCATCCCGGCTTATTCAAGCCCGCGATGCAATATGCGAGCGGATAAGCGAGCAGCAAACTCCACGCGGTTACCTTGAACGCAATGCGGAACGTATTTCCGATCAGTTTCCAATAATACGGGTCTGTTAGAAAAGCCCGGTATGTGCTCCAGTCCCATCCGCGAACCAGCTTGCCATTGTCGTATATGTCGAAGCTGTATCTTCCGAATATCAGCAACCCGCCGAGATACACGATGCCCATCAACAGCAGCGCGGGTAAAAGCAGAAGCAATTGGGTCGTCCATTTGCGATTGCCGGACGAGTATACATTGACGACTTTGTCGGTAATCCGGCTCATGATGCCGCACCCGTGCCTGAGTCTGCGAGCAGCAGAGCATCATCCGCGTCAAAACCAAGCTGAACAGATTCGCCCGGGGAATATCGTGTTCCTCCACGTTGATGTGGTACACTCGCCTGAATGCGAAGATGATCCAGCGTTTCGATGACATAACGGATACTTGCCCCGCCATATACACTCTCCATAACGCGACCTTGCAGCTGGTTTGCACAATGAGCTGCCTCTTCCCCGAGACGAATATACTCGTAACGGATGGATAAGGAATGTTTCGCCCCTGGCCGAAATGAAGCAGGTTCTTCATTGCTTCCGGCGAGCAGCGAATGTCCCAAAATGCTTACACGTATTCCATTTGAATCCGGCTCGACAACCGAAACCTCCAAAAGGTTGGTATCCCCGATGAACTTGGCTACAAAGCTGTCGGCAGGTCTTTCATATATTTCATCCGGCGTTGCGTATTGAAGCAGCCGACCTGCACGCATAACGCCGATGCGGTCAGACATGTTCATCGCTTCACTCTGATCGTGTGTGACGAAGATGAAGGTACCGCCGAATTCCCGCTGGATGCGTTTCAACTCGCGCTGCATATCAAGACGCAGCTGCATGTCCAGCGCGGAGAGCGGTTCATCCAGCAGCAGCACTTCCGGTTTGTTGATTAATGCTCTCGCAATCGCTACACGCTGTGCCTGTCCGCCAGATAGCTGAGACACGGCTCTTCTGCTGTAGTCTCCGAGTTGTACGAGTTCCAGCATCTCGTGGACCTGACGTTTGATCTCTGTTTTTGGGGTCTTCTTCACCTTGAGTCCATAAGCGATGTTGTTGAATACATCCATATGCGGAAACAGCGCCAACTGCTGGAAAATCATATTGCTGTTCCGGCCGTATGCCGGAACACCCGTGACATCTTGCCCACCGAGCAGAATGATTCCGTCGTCGGGTTGTTCGAGCCCACCCAGCATTCGAAGCAGCGTTGTTTTGCCGCAACCGCTCGGACCGAGAAGGGAGACGAACTCTCCCTTGTTGACCTGAAGCGTGACTTGATCGACGGCAGCCCGTCCGTCATAGATTTTTGTAACATGCTTTGCCTCAATCGAGACGGATTGGTGCTCATTGCTCATCTCGGATCCTCCTATTCCTGCCTGGTAACCATCTCGTCTATGTTCCAGGCGACCATGTTATTGAAGATTGGTTTTCACAAGACGATCCCACAGGTCCTTCCATGCGGAGCTGTTCTGAGCGAGTACGTCCCAATCCGGATTGATGCCATTGCTCTGGGTCTCAACAGAGAACGATGGATCATCCTTGTATTTATCCGGTACAGCAGCGGCTGTGCTGGTCACTGGTGTTCCGGTTGCTTCGGCGTAACGTGTCAGCGCGTCTGCACTCAGCAGCTCATTGATAATTTCATTGGCCACGCGTGTTTGTTCGGGTGTTGAACCTTTAACAACCTGGAGCGAGTACGGAAACGAGATTGCCCCTTCTTCCGGATAAGCTACAGCCAGCGGTGAACCACCATCGATCCAGGTTTGAGCGACTTGCGCACTGAATGGTGCAATAAGGGCATCACCGGATTCGAGCAATGCTTTCAACTGGTCGTTGGATGTAACGAGCGTGCCGACTTGATCACTGTGGTCAGCCCAATATTGAAATGCAGGTTCAGGATTGTCGTAGGATGCGCCGATTTCCTCACCTTTGGTTGCAATCAGAGGGGAAATATAGGAATAGAACATGTAATCCCATAATGCGGTTTTACCTTTGAATTGCTCGTTATCCCACAGATCATTCCAACTGGTTGGCGGCGTAGTTACCAGATCTTTGTTGTAAACCAGGCCGAAGCTGGATACGCCCCATACAACGCCCTTGTTGTCAGGCTGGTGAAATTGTTCAGGAATGTCCTTGATGTTTGTTACGATGCTGGTATCCAGGGGCTCCCACATATCATCGTTTACGCCTTTGGCTGTTGCATCTGCATTAAAGTAACCGAAGTTGACGACCGGATTGTTCGGATCGGCTTGTTTGCCCGCTACCATTTTGGGATACATGATTGCATTGGAGGATTCCTCGAAAGTAACTTCAACGTTAGGGTGTTCCTTGACATATTCCGCAACCACTTCTTTAGGTACGACGTCCTGATTGGAGCCTGCCCAGATAAACATGGTCAGCTTGATTTTGTCGCCGCTGCTATCCGAAGTGCCCCCATTCTCTGAAGCGGTTCCCGAGCTGCTTGCTCCGCCGCAGGCTGAAAGAATAAGTGAAGCAGTAAGCGTTAATGAGGCCAAGCTGAAAAAACGTTTGCGCTTTGATTTAAACATACGAATTCCCCCATAAGATTAGTTGGTTTAATACCCATACACGTTCACATTTTGCAGGCTTACGTGCGACCTGTTCCCTGCAGTCCGATGCTGTTCCTTAATCCGCTCACGGTGGAGGCAATTTCCTCGGTTGTCACGGACAGTCCATTGGCATGCCTTTGTTCCAAGATATCCATCGAACGACGCTTCAGGTAATCCCGAAGAGCAAGTGGATATTCCTTTAATGCTTGTCCCAACGTCAGCTGCATCTCATCGCTCCAGATGGCTTCGAATTGATCTCTGGTTGGACCATACCTGAAATCTTCCACATTGATCTGCATCGTCGCCCGCAGTGATTGCGTTTCGGACTCGTCAACATTCGTGCCCTTCACCACGACGCCATAAAGTTCACGTGCTTTTGCCATGGAAAGCAAACCGCTTCGAACGTCTGCGAGCACGGACTGGGCTTTTCGATTTAATGGATCACCATATCCTCCTCCTCCTTGGGACAGGAAGGTCACCGTATCCCCAGGTTGCAGCAGCAGTTCGTCGATTCGGCCAAGGTTTCTTTCATCGGGAAGCCCCTCGTTTAGAATAGCCTCTCCATGCATTCCGACATCGCCGCCCATTCGGCCCCAAGGCTGAAATTCCATGCGCTCCATGTTGCGTGCCGTCATAACCGTGTCTGGTGTGACGATTCTAACCCGCAAGGCGATCCCGCTTCCGCCGCGATATTCCCCGGCGCCCGCGGAGTCTTCGCGAAGCCCGTAATGCTCAATGAGGACTGGCATTTCCGCCTCCACCGTTTCTGCCGGAATGTTGCGCAGATGACCAACAGCGAAATCCATACCGTCAATGCCGTCTTTCATTGGTCTTGCTCCGGAACCACCGCAGATTGGCTGGATAACCCCAACTTTTTTCTTTCCGTCATTTGCATCCGTCATTGCCATCATGACGATACAGGCTTGTCCTGCTCCAGCCGCAGGCACTTTACTGACCTCGGCTTTGCTAAGAGCACCCGTGATCACGTCCATCAGACGGATAAACGTGGCTGCACGTGCGCCGACAGCAGCCATCGGTTCCGGATTCAGCACCGAGGCTGGTGGCGCGTAATTGCTCACCATACGGATCATGCCGGAGTTCCATGGAATTGTCGGGTCCAAGGTGCGGAAATATCGAATCAACGCAGGTACTAGCATGTAGTGGCCTTGCTGATTATGCGTAGGGATATTAAACGAAGCCCGGACTTGAGGGTCGGTTCCGCTGAAATCGAGATGAATGTTGCTATCTTCGACTGTCATTTTGCAACGTAAACGGATTGGATATCCTCCGGGTCCCTTCTCGAGATAATCCCAGAAATCGTAAGCTCCATCCGGAATTTCACGAACGATGGCACGAGCCTTCATTTCGGCATATTCAAGCAATTGCTCGATGCCCTGCTCAATCCGTTCCGCGCCATAACGCGCGATCAGCTCGGCAAGCCGCTGTTCACCCCGATTCAAGGCTGCCATCAGCGCTTTGAGATCCCCAAGGTTTTGCTCTGGAATCCGGCTGTTATCCAGAAACATTCGCATAACCTGCTCGTTCAACACGCCTGCTTCATATAACTTGACTGGGGCGATGCGTATGCCTTCCATATGAATATCGTATGCACTTGGAGAGACACTTCCAGGTACCTTACCGCCAACATCGGATGAGTGAACGAAACACATCCCATAGGCAATAATGCGCCCCTCGTGGAAGTAGGGCTTGATGAGATGAATGTCAGGCAGATGGGTTACCATGCCTTTGGTCGCATAAGGATCATTGCAGATAACCAAGTCCCCTTCCTGCCAATCCTCAATGCTGCGTATCGTTGCTTCTGCTGGAATACCGAGCGAAAGGTTATACCCTGTTTCCAGCGGTGAACCAAACGTCTCTCCGGAAGGAGACAATAGATAAGTACCGAAATCACCGGTCTCTTTGACAAAAGCGGTAAATCCCGTTCGGAGAACGACGTTAGCCATCTCTTCGACCGCCGCTTGGATTCGATTATTGAAAATTTCCAGAAATACCTTATCTGCGATCATTCCGCCGCCTCCCCGATCAGATTGCCGTGCGCATCCCTTCTTACGTTATAACCTGGAGGAACAAAAATGGTCGTATCGTATTCCTCCACAATGACTGGACCCGGAATACTTGCTTCCAGCGGGATCTGTTCCCTAGTCAGCACTTTCGCCGTTCTCCGCGCATGATCGAACGTTATCATTCGTTCCTCTGCTCCTCCGCCATGACTGACTTGAGCATACGAATCCACGCTTCCATGGCTTGGTACGATGCCGACAATTGTCGCCCGCAGGCTGATGAACATCACTTCGGATTCCGGCTGGCTGATTCCAAAGACATTTTGATAGAACGCATGGAACTTCTCCTTGGCCTGTTCAGGATCGGCAATCTCTTCCTGCGTTAGGGCAATCTCCAAATCAAAGGCCTGTCCTTCATATCGCATATCGGCACTGTAGAGACAGTAGACGCTCTCGAGTTCAACACCGCCCCGGGCCTCTATCTCTACCCAGCTTCGCCCCTGCTGCTCCAGATCTGCATAATAGGAGGCCAATTCTCCACTGGCTAATGCATGGCTGCTCTTGTGCAGTGATAGGACAAAGTCGTTTCGAAGATTTGCCACCGTGCAGCCCATGGCACAAAGTGTTCCAGGAGCAGGTGGCACGAGTACACGCCGGATCCCGACTTCCCGAGCCATCAGAAACGCATGCATTGGTCCCGCTCCTCCGTAAGCCAGCAGTGTGAAATCACGCGGATCGACACCCTTACGAGCCATTAGAGGCGAAAATTGCGCGTACATGTTCGCTGTGGCCACATCCAGAATCGCTTGTGCGGTCTGTGATGCGTCAAGCCCCAGCTTCGTGCCGACCGTGTTCAGTGCACGTTCCGCGAGCTCTGGATGAAGTCTCATCTGACCACCAAGGAAACGATCTGCCTGCAAAATGCCAAGCTGCAGGTAAGCATCCGTCGTTGTCGGTTCCTCGCCTCCTCGGCCGTAACATGCAGGTCCCGGATAGGCTCCGGCGCTGCGTGGACCAACCTTGAGTACACCGACGCTGTCGAGCCATGCAATCGATCCACCTCCTGCGCCAATCGCCGTAACATCAACTGCCGGCAAAATGACCGGAAAATCACCGACCTTGTTTTCCGTGGAATACGCTGGCTCCTTGTCGATTAAAGCCACATCCACACTTGTGCCGCCCATGTCGAACGTAATGACTTGATCAATGCCGGCCTTCCAGGCAATATGCGTCGCTGCAATAACACCCGAAGCCGGACCCGAGAGCAGGGTGCGAACAGGTTCACTCGCTGCGCTTGCCGCTGTCATAATGCCGCCGTTGGACATCGTGGAGAGCAGATTTGCTTTTAAACCGTACTGATGAATACCTTCCTGCAGCCTAACAAAGTACGAACCCATGCGTTCACCCACATATGCATTCATGGCCGTTGCGAGTGTCCGTTCGAATTCACGCTGCTGCGGCCAGATGGCACTACTGCGGCAAATAAACAACTGCGGATACCGTTCCTTGATCATCTCTTCGGCTTCCTTCTCATGAGCAGGGTTAGCGTAAGAGTGCATAAAGCTGATCGCCAGTGCGGTAATGCCTTCGTTCACCAATTCGTCAACTGCCTGTACCAGCTGATCTTTGTTGAGAGGTTGCAGCACGTCTCCACTAGCTAGCGCCCGTTCTTCAATTTCTTTGACGAGATATCTCGGTACGAGCGCCTCCGTTTTATCACCGTACAGGTTCGTCGTATCCTCCAGGCGAAGTCTTCGAATTTCAAGAATGTCCCGAAAGCCCTGGGTTACGAGCAGCCCGGTTACAGCTCCATTGCGTTCAATCAACGTGTTCACACCAAGCGTCGTGCCATGCACGAACATATCGATATCGCCAATGTCGACACCTTGTTCCTGAAGCTGATCCAATGCATTAAAAATAGCCTGTTCTGGCGCTTCTGCGATAGATGGCGTTTTCAGTGCAGCCACCATTCTGCCTTGCCGATCCGTCACCAGCGCGTCCGTGAACGTGCCCCCGATGTCGATACCCAAGCGATAGTTTTTGTCCACAAGTTCATCTCCTTTTTAACGCGCTTCCTCGATGTTTAATATCTGGTTTTTTATAGCAAAATAACGTTTGACATCTTCGATCATCTGATTGATATGATTGACCATCGCGGCTTCGGCTTCTTCCGGGGACCGTGATATGATGGCATCCAGGATCTGGCGATGATCCACCACCAATTCACTCCCAACCGTGCGCCGAATGTACGCAGTCTCCAGAAAGTCTCTGCTGGTGTCCCATACCAATTCCACGGCATGACGCAAAAACTGGTTTTGGGCTGCAAAGGCGAGCAACCGGTGGAATTCCCGATCTTCCTCATAAGGTATGATATTTTGCTCCAATTTCCGATGCTGCTCCTTAATCGATTGTTCGAGCAGATGGATATATTCTTTTGTGGCATGCTCCGCTGCCAAGGAAGCAATCTCCCGTTCAAGTGCTTTTCGTGCAACGAGAATGTCGAGCAGCGCCTTTTCCCCAGAATGGTTCAGCGTCTGCATCAGGCGTGAGTTCGCATTTTTTTGCTGCAGCTCCCGTTCAATTAACTTCAGCCGTTCTGAACCCGCTTCGGTCAAAATACGACCTTTCCTGCCTTCCAGTGCCGTGTACCCTTCAACGTCCATCTCCATAAGCCGTCTGCCTATAGTTGCCTGGCTTAATCCATATTTTTTGCCTAAGGTATGAACGAGCGTACTTGCACCGATAGGAGCAGTTGCATCCTGAAGCTGCTTGAGCAGGTCGTACTCCAATTCCAATTCATATAACTCTGGAGCCACATGTTCCCCTCCTATATATGTAAGTTTCACTATCTTGTTACTCACTGATGATTAACGTAATAAACAGAAGTATAACTTCTATCGAACATAATATCAATCATTCTGACCAAATTAGTATGAATTGATTTTTTAAATGACATTTTATCTGATAAGATCATGGATAGACTCCGAAAATAAACAATCATCTATATTTTTCATCCTTACGGAAGAAGGATTACTTCTATAGTACGAATCACTCATTTGCGTTGTTCATGATGATTTGAATATGCAAATTTTGTTAGAAGGGATTAAATTGAAACAAAATAGCAAAAGGACATTACCATCCATTGGATAGTAATGCCCCAGATGACAAAACCAAATCTCCCCTGCCGTCAGCTCGCTTTCGCGAGTTTCGTGCCACGTACGGACGATATCGCATATACGATCAGTGAAGTCCAGATCAACGCAAACCCAACAAGGAGAACCGGCGATACGGATTCCTTAAATACGAATATGCTTAGGAACAGCATGATGGTTGGCCCGATGTATTGTACGAATCCGAGTGTGGACAGCGACATCCGTGCAGCAGCACGAGCAAAAAATAAGAGCGGCAGCGCCGTTACTACGCCAGAAAGAAGCAGGCCGATAAACATAGACGAAGACAGCGTCCATGCAGTCGATTCTCCTACGACCGCCAAATAGATCCAATAGCCCAGTGCGATGGGCAGCACTACTGCCGTCTCCGACAGCAAGCCTACAGAAGCGTCTTGAACCGTCTTTTTCTTCGCAAGTCCATACAAGCCAAACGATGCAGCCAGCGAGATCGCGACCCACGGAAATCGACCATAGTCGATGGCGATAATGAGTACTGCGACAGCAGCAATAGCAATGGCGAGCCACTGGCCGCGGTTTGGCTTCTCATGGAGGAAAACAACGGCTAGCAGTACGTTAAGCAGTGGGTTCAAATAGTAACCAAGACTTGTCTCAACAACGTGCCCATTGTTGACGGCCCAGATGAAAATAAGCCAATTCACTGCAATCAACAGTCCACTTGTGGCGAGCGATAGCAGCTGTGACCGATTAGCAGCAATTCGCTTCATATCACCCCAGCGGCGCTGGACAGCCACGAGAATACCCATGAAGACAAACGACCAGACGACACGGTGGGACAGAATCTCGCCTGCGGGCACATCATTGAACAATTTCCAATAGAGCGGGAGAACCCCCCACATGATATAAGCAATAATAGCGTTGACTAACCCGTTATTCATGAATCCAATTCTCCTCTTCTCTCTCTCTGATGTCTGAACGGATTATACGCCTTGATCCTAACCTAAGTAAAGGAAATAATCAGGCATGTATGAAGCCACGCTCAATTCGAACTGTCTTGGGAAGCTGCAGTAAAGTATAGTAAGTTTAGTTCGAACTATATTCCAGGAGGCTACAGCCATGTCACAGGATATTTGGATTAACCTTCCAGTCAAAGACGTTGAGAAATCTACTGCTTTTTTCAATGAGATTGGATTCCATGCGGTAAGCGTTGGTAGCGAAAGAGCCAGGCTTACCATCGGTCAAACCACAATTCTGCTGTTCCCGGATGCGTCGTTTGAGAAATTTACAGGTTCAACCATCGCAGATACTTCCCATAGCGCAGAAGTCATATTCTCAATTGGTGCTAACAGCAGAGAAGAAGTTGATGCTTTTATTCAGAAAGTTGAAGTTGCCGGAGGAAGTATCTTTGGAAAACCAGCTGAAAATGAAGGCTGGATGTACGGTGCAGGATTTGCTGACCTCGACGGTCACCGGTGGAACCTGCTATATATGGATGAGAGCAAAATGCCGAAACGCTAATTAAAAACGCCGGTAACCTTATTAAGGTCACCGGCGTTTTCGTTATACCTCTTCACTCTTACCCTCTTGCCTCTTACTGATTACTCATGACATGTAGATAAAAGTTCAGATCGTTCTCTAGGTGCTTTTTCATCAACTCTTCGGCTTTCTCGCCATCTCTGGACTTGATTGCATTATAAATTTCTTCATGCTCATCAATCAGATGAGGACGATTGTAGATGACAACGGTTTTCCTGAACAGATAAATAATAGCCTGCATCCGGTCTATAATATCGATCATGAGTGGATTATTACTCGCTTTTACAATGTCATTATGGAAGCTTTCATTCGCGGACATAATCTCATCCTTGGTCCCCGATCTCCCGATTTCCACATACTTGTACAGTTCCTCAATCTCGTTGTCTTTCAGGAAATTCGCCGCGCATTTAGCTGAATACCCTTCCAACAATATCCGAACATTGAACAAATTACGTAAGTCCTTTTCCGTTGGCTTGACCACTTTCTTTTGAACAATTAATCCTTCGTTCTCCAGTTTTCGTATGGAATCCCTTATGGGCGTTCTGCTAACTCCAAGCTCTGCCGCTAGTTTCTCTTCAACGATCTTTGTACCGCTAGGAAGCTCACCGTTTAAGATCTTGTCTCGGAGAATTTCGTAACACTGATGATACGCCGGTCGTGAGCTATTATTGTCATGCACTAACTTCACCTCAGTTTCATTTCTCATCATAAATATAGTACCAAATTATGTTCATAAAATCATTCCAATAAACGATGCCTCGCAATAAAAGTATACGTTAATTCATTAATTGTATACAATTTTATATTTTAATGTATACAATTTTTAATTTTTAGTATACAATGAAAACGCAAACAACGATGTAAGCGGTTGCTGAAGCAATCATTTTATATTCCGTAACTTAAGTTCACTTCAACGTTGTTTGAATCTAATCTGTGTACAGCAATCAATTCATAGGCATATAAGCCTTTCTTAGAAAAGTTATTAGGAGGAAAACATCATGGCAAAAAAAGTTGGCTTTATTGGACTCGGCATCATGGGGAAACCGATGGCTTTAAACCTCAGAAAAAAAGGACACGAATTAACCGTTAATGATCTGAATCAGGAAGCGGTACAAATATTGGTAGAATCGGGTGCAGCTGCTGCCGCCTCACCTAGAGAAGTCGCTGAAAACTGTGAAATCATCATCACGATGCTCCCTGCATCTCAACATGTGCAAGCTGTTGTTCTGGGTGAACAAGGCATTTTATCCGGAGCCAAAGAAGGCTCGATTATTATCGATATGAGTTCCATTACTCCTGCTGTTTCCATTGCTCTTGCAGAAGAAGCTGCGAAAAAAGGCGTCGGCTTTTTGGATGCCCCCGTTAGCGGCGGAGAACCTAAAGCCATTGATGGTACATTAGCCATTATGGTGGGCGGTAAAGAAAGCGTATTCGAACAAGCCAAGTCCGTATTGTTTGATATGGGGACGGCTGTTACCTTGGTTGGAGATAGCGGTTGCGGAGTTACAGCAAAGCTCGCGAATCAAATTATCGTTAACTTAAATATCGCTGCGATGTCCGAAGCCCTTGTCCTGGCTGCGAAAGCGGGTATCGATATTGAGAAAATGTATCAGGCCATCCGAGGCGGATTAGCAGGCAGTGCTGTTCTTGATGCCAAAGTTCCGCTCATTCTGGACAGAAACTTTGCCCCAGGAGGCACGATTGCTATCAATATGAAGGATATTGCCAATGTCATGGATACAGCTCATGAAATTGGAGTACCTCTTCCCCTTTCCAGTCACCTGTTGGAAATATTCCATGCCTTAAAAGTGGACGGGAAATTAATGGACGATCACGGCGGAATCGTACAATACTATGAAAAATTAGCAAATGTTGAAGTTAGGGGTCTTGGCCATGAAAACGAATAAACGCTCTGTTGAAGAAGTGTTCAGTAACATTCCTTCTGTGGATACCAGCCTTGTCCAGGAAATGATCGATAAAGAGCTTCAACGCTTTAATCACAAAATTATCGTGTTGGATGATGATCCAACCGGTGTTCAAACGGTACATGGTGTATCGGTCTATACGGATTGGTCATTGGAGAGCATCGACAGGGGGTTTAAGGAAGAGAATTCGATGTTCTTTGTTCTCACCAACTCACGCGGATTTACGGCTGCGGAAACGACAAAAGCACACCAGGACATTGCTGCAAATATCGTAGCAGCTGCCAAGAAAAACAACCGCGAGTTCACCATTATTAGTCGTGGAGATTCTACACTCAGAGGTCACTACCCGCTGGAAACGGAAGTATTGAAGGATACCGTGGAAGCACAGTCGGATATCCGATTTGACGGTGAGATCATCCTTCCTTTCTTCAAAGAAGGCGGACGCTTCACGATCGATAATATTCACTATGTGCAATATGATACGGAACTGGTTCCTGCCGGAGAAACCGAATTTGCCAAGGACCGCACCTTTGGTTACACCAAATCCCATTTGGGTGAGTGGGCTGAGGAAAAATCGAATGGTCAGTATAAAGCTGAACACATGACTTACATTTCGCTTGAAAGCCTGCGTGCCATGAACTTGGATCTGATTGAACAGCAGCTGTTGAGCGTTGAAGGTTTTAACAAAGTTATTGTAAATGCGGTCGACTATGTCGATGTACAGATCTTCACCATTGCTTTAATTCGAGCCATCAACCAAGGTAAACACTTTATGTTTAGAAGTGCTGCTGCCCTTACCAAGGTTATGGGTGGCGTTAGTGACAAAAGTCTGCTCACGCGTGAAGAGATGATGAGTGATCACACAAACCATGGCGGATTAGTCATCATCGGATCCCATGTTAAGAAAACAACGGAACAGTTTGAAGAATTGAAGAAATCCGGTGCAGTAGAATTTGTTGAATTTAATGTTCACCTTGTTCTGGAGCCCGATCAATTCGAGAACGAGCTTGATAGAGTTGTGGAGACTACCAACCAATTCATTCTTCAAGGTAAAAATGTGGCTGTCTACACTCGAAGAGAACGCTTGGATCTTGGAGAAGACCGAAAAGAAGAGGAATTAAAACTTTCCGTCAAAATTTCGGATGCCGTCACGAGTATTGTCAAACGTTTGGAAGTAAGACCATCGTATATCATTGCTAAAGGTGGAATTACCTCGAGCGATATTGGAACGAACGGTCTGGAAGTAAAACGAGCTACTGTTGCTGGACAGATTCGTCCAGGTATCCCTGTGTGGACAACAGGCAGTGAAAGTAAATTCCCGGGGATTTCCTATGTCATCTTCCCTGGTAACGTCGGTACCAAAACGGATTTGAGAGAAGTCGTTGAGATGTTGAGTTCGTAATCATTCTAATTCAATTCAATATGACCAGACTGTAAGGAGTAACGCTGATAACGAAGTGATACCAAAATCAATCGTGCACTCCTTACAATAGGGTCTCCTTAATCAAGCCAATAAAGAAAAGAGGAAAATACATGCCAATTATCTCTGTTACCATTGGGGTCATTTTACTGCTCATATTAATGATGGCTTTTAAGTTAAACGCTTTCATATCACTCATTATTGTATCCCTGGCCGTTGGCGTACTGGAAGGAATGACACCGATTCAGGCTGTCGAATCTATTGAATCCGGTCTGGGCGGAACGTTAGGACATTTAACGATGATTATTATTTTCGGAGGTATCCTCGGAAAACTGATGACCGATTCCGGTGGTGCGCAGCGTATTGCGACAACCATGATCGGTGCCTTCGGTCAAAAACGGACTCAGCTAGCAGCAGTTATTACAGCGGCTATTGTTGGAATCGCTTTATTCTTTGAAACAGGAGTGGTGGTATTAATTCCATTGGTATTTACCATTGCGAGAGCTGCACGTGTTCCAGTTCTATATCTGGGAATGCCCGTTATTGCAGCCCTTATCACCATGCACGGATTCGTCCCTCCGCATCCTGGACCGACAGCGGTTGCTAACGTTTTTGGAGCCAATATCGGATTAACGATGATCCTGGGTATAATTATTGCGATCCCTGCCTTTATCCTTGCGGGTCCGGTTTACACCAAGTTGTTCAAAAAAGAAGCATTACAGATCGATATCCCTAAAGGTCTGTTTAATCCGAAGGAATTCAAAGAAGAAGAACTTCCTAAATTCGGAATCAGTCTTTTTACAGCTCTTCTACCGGTCATTTTGATCGCACTTCAGACCGTTGTTGAGATTTTTGCTCCTGATTCAGCAATTTCGCCAGTAACGGACTTTATCGGTAATGCAAATGTGGCTCTGTTAATTTCAGTTATTGTGGCTATCTTTACTTTTGGGTTAAATCTGGGCAAAAAAATGCCTGAGATTATGACCTCACTGAGCGAATCTGTAAGCGGAATCGGAATGATCCTTTTAATCATCGCTGGTGGTGGTGCGTTTAAGCAAGTTTTGATCGACAGTCATATTGACCAATATATTTCTGACCTTATGTCAGGTTCGACCCTCTCTCCACTCTTGTTAACCTGGCTGATCGCAGCAATCTTAAGAATTGCCGTCGGTTCTGCAACCGTAGCCGGTATGACAGCAGCTGGTATAGCCGCACCTCTGGTTGCTGCAACGGGCGTAAGTCCCGAATTGATGGTTCTCGCAGCGGGTGCCGGTAGCGTTACCTTCTCTCATGTCAATGATGCAGGATTCTGGATCTACAAGGAGTATTTCAATCTTAGTATCGGTAAAACGATAAAAACCTGGTCGGTCATGGTAACGATAATCTCACTTGTGGGACTTGCTGGTGTCCTGATAATGGATATGTTCATGTAAATCGTTAATAGGTAACGAAGTAATAAAGGCACGTTCTTATCAGAACGATGCCTTTATTTTTTGATTGAGATATTAGAGACTGCGCTTTGATATTGTCCGACTATGATATCTGTTATTCGCCCATTTTCCATTCTTGAATATATTGTAGGAATTCGAATGGAAGGACGGATTGGCATATGAACCGTATTGATCGTGAAGCAATCCTTTTTAATTCTAATGTTGGGGATGGATCTTATGACATTTGGCTTTATCACGTTTCAACAGGTCGGACCATGAAGTTAACCCAGAATCTTGGTGAAGAATTCTCAACTCCATATTGGTCTCCAGATCTTCAGCACATCGCCTTTATCGGCAAAAATAATATGGTGATGGTATTGAATCTTAACAGTAGAACATGGGCACAGATTGATCAGATTAAGCCTTATACTTTACTGAGCTGGTCACCGGATAGTCATTACTTGGCTTATGTCAAGGACCATCGGATTGTGATCTACAATATCTACACGCATGCCAGTGGCTCGATCATTCAATATGGAGTCTCCGATGTTCAATGGTTTCCCTCTGGAGAAGCTTTCCTAATTGCAGCACCGGATGAAGCAGGCATCACTCAACTATATAAGATCAACCGGGATGGCATGAACAAACAGCAATTAACGCGTAATACGGAGGGGCCACTCCACAATGTCAAAATATCTCCTAATGGAGAGTTTGCTCTGTATACATCTCCAGGAGCCAGCATTTCCTTAATCACTACCGTGAATTTATCTACAGGATTGAGCTACCAGCTCCAAGGTGGACCTCAGGCCAAGAACTATTTTCCCGAATGGTCTCCAGACTCGGCGACAGTCGCATACAGTGCCACAGATATCGTGAATAATCAATACGTTTCATTCATCCAAACTGACAGCCGAGCTGGCGGGCAGCAAAAAACATGGGCGGTCTCCACCTGTTTCTCCACCCCTCTTAGTTGGTCTCCGGACGGGAAACGACTTGCCTACTTATCAGGATGCAGCAATCAAGAACAAGCAGACGAAATTTGGGTTATTGATTTAGATCACCCTAATCATCCGACCAAGGTTGTTCAAGCCAAATGGATTACATCTCTAGCTTGGTCACCACAATTCGATGAACATGATTCCTATAAATTATACCTAAACCAGGTATACAAGGTATCCTTCTACTATCCACAAAACTGGCGCAAAGTAACCGAAGAACGATTCGAAGGATCGGACGGATTTTTTCAAATATCGGCCATATCTTCCGAAGAGGAGCTTCACGCAGTATGCAGAGCGGAAGCCTTCCATGTCCTGCAACCCTATGGAACCAATCCTCGAATCTTCCCTGCTTTGGTTCAAGCACAGGAAGCCTGTTTCATATTTCCTTCTGAAGACCAACCCGTAGAGATGAGAAATCAGGCTGCACTTATTGTCAAATATCCTACTCCTGTTGTGATTCAAGGAAGTACGTATTCCTACTTCATCTTGTGGGCCGATCAGGATCACTTAATCTCACTGGTAAAGACTTTGACTTTCATTTAATCGAAAAAGAAAAGCCGCCTTGTAATAGGCGGCTGTTTTCTGTGAGGCATGTGATATGATCTACCTGGTGTACCTTTCAATATCGTTTATCTCCGAATGCGACTCTCTTCGATAATGATCTTCGTACTGACGAACATCATTCTTCAACTTTATTACGAATCCCCATCCCATTAAGGCAAGTAAAAGTACAGTAATCAAGGCATAAGCGAAACTGAATAAATTCATGAAAAAATTAATAAATATTGCGCCCAGTATGAATCCTAAAATCCATAATACCCATTTTGTGCTCTTTTTCAACCATCTTCCTCCTTGAATCGATTCCTTATTTTCCCTTCTATGTATCATAGTACATACGAAGGTAATTATAAATAGTTTCAAATCAAGAAATGAGGATTCACAACTAGATATTAGCGATTTATTAGGTTAAACCATCCTTCGAGTCCAGCTACTACTTCCTCCAATTGCTGTTCCTCCGTGATTGCTGGTGCATGATCTCCTTTTTGTTCCCCGTACGAACCAAACTGTCCATGATTACCGCCTTTGATGCTTACATATGTCGTGCTTTGCGGAAGATTTATTTTGGATTCTTCCCATCGTTCGACATTCAGCACTCCATCATCTGTACCTGTGATCTGTAAGGCGGACAAGTCCGTCTCCTTCAAGCTTCCACTCTCGTCAGCGTAGGACGCTAAGTAAAAGACACCTTCCAGCGTGTCTGTATGCTGCGCAGCATACCGTGATGCAAAGACACCTCCCAGCGAATGCCCACCAATTACAAATGCTTCGTCAGGATGTTCCTCAATAAAAGAATCCGCCTTGTTTTCCCCAAACATGGCTAAATTTAAAGGCATTTCGGCAATATAGACTCTATGTCCTTCTTCTGCTAATTTTCTGGCAAACGGAGCATAACTGGCTGGTTCCACTAGACCTCCCGGATAAAAAATGATGTTGGGTTCCACGATCTCTGTACCCTCCGGTTCAAAGCGATAGCCATTTTTGATCTTATTGATGCTAACCTGACCATCCGGGTTCATGGCTGCTTCGGCTCTTTCCGACGGACTATACGTGACAGATTGGAGATAAACGAAAAGTCCAATCACAACTATAATTACGGATAGACAAGACCAAATGAGGACCTTTTTCCACTTGTTACTGCGTTTTGCTGTCTTCAACTTCATTCCACCTTTATTCATTACTCGTTTTAGTTTCATATAAATTATACTTACCGGTAAGTATAATTACAAGTTGATTTTGCTTATGAACGAGGTTTGTCATAAAATATTCAAGGAGGAGAGTGTGCAATGCCAGATAAATCACCCAAACGTTTACCCGGAAGACCCAAGCAAGCGGATACCCAAATTTCCGTGCAGCAAACGATCATTTTAACGGCTTCCAAATTGTTCATGGAATACGGCTACGAAACTGTCACGCTCCAACAAATTGGAAAACGATGCAATGTGTCTAAGCCGACCATATATTATCACTTTGCTAGCAAGCCTGAACTTTTCAAGGTAGCTATGATAACCATGTTCCAGAATGTACGCCGAGTAACTTCAGACTTTCTTGATCAGTCTGAACATCTGGAGGATGGACTTATACGGCTGGCCGAAGCAAGGCTGGCCAACCCGCATGCAGAGGTTGAAACCATGATTAGAGAAGCTGAGCCTTTTCTTGAGAAAAATCAAATTCAGGAAATCAGAGAAGCCGAGGCTCGCATTCATGACGTATTGGCGTCTCATTTCCAATTGGCCATGGACCAGCAAATACTCCGCGAAGACGACCCCATGTTTTTAGCTGAGACTTTTTCGACCCTGATGTTAATGGGGAATCGGGAGAACACCACACAAAAGTATGAATCTAATCTTGCACTGGGTCAAAGGTTAGTAGGTATCTTTCTGAGAGGTGCAAAATCAACTTAAGTCTTTGTCTCACCAGTGTATTTTATGTTTTTTTGATTTCCTGAGGAACTGTTGCAGATCAGTTCATGAACTGCATTATTAGATTGTTACCCGCAGTCGAGCTTAAGTCTTGGCTGCGGTTTTACATACTGTGTTGTAGAAAATAACGAACAATATAATTACCTACTTTATGCTGTTGGTGATTTTCAATTTTCTGATTATTTATTTTAGTACGTTCTCTACAGGTATAGCTATTCGTACACGTTCTTATTCCTTCATCAGAACTGGGCTCTGGTCCCTACATATAAAAAAAGCCGCTAAATGGTATTAGCGACTTTTCGAAGTACAATGTTTTAGGACTCGGTTAACTACATGTTGAGATCGGACTGAACCTCTTGAGTATGATCGGGTACCTTTCTAACGAGTACGAAGTAAGTGATAATCGCAACAATACTCGTCCCTAACAAAGTAAGGCCCAATGGAACAGCCGTATCTTCACCGGCAATCCCCACCAACGGAGCGACCAACGCGCCAAGCAAGAAGGGAACAACCCCAAGCAATGCTGCGGCACTTCCGGCACTTTTGGCTTGACTCTCCATGGCTAGTGGAAATGCTGCTGTTGACGTAATCCCGATAGAACATACAAAGAAGAACAGCGGTATAACCAGAGCAAATAGAGGGCCATGAGCCAGAGTCACCATCAAGGCAGCAATACTTGCCACAAGCGCAAGCCATAGTCCCGATAATAAGAGCGTCTGCTCAGAGATTCGCTGTGCCAACCGGCCTACAAGCTGAGAGCCAATGATCAGGCTGATCCCGTTGGAAGCAAATAATATAGCAAAAACGGTCGGCGTGACTCCATATATATTTTGATAGATAAAAGGTGTGCCTGCTACATATGCAAAAACCCCAGCCGTCATAATTCCCTGTGCCAGCATGTAACCTACGAACTTCCGGTCACGTAGAAGCTGTCCATAGTTCCGTAACTGAAGTTTAAAGTTAGGAGCAACGCGTCGTTCAGGCGGGTTTGTCTCTTTCAGACGCCACTTGGTCATTGCCCATAAGAACACTCCCAGAACAGAGAGTGAAATGAATACACCAATCCATGTCGTAAATGAAAGAACGCCACTGCCTGCGATCGGTGCTGCCAAAGGCCCCAAATTTCCTACAAGCAGTAATAAGGAGAAGAACTTGGTAAGCTCATGTCCACTGTACAAGTCGCGAGCTATCGCGCGGGAAATAACGATCCCTGCTGAAGCCGAGAAGCCTTGAGTGAAGCGAAACAAAATCAACAGACCAATATTCGGAGCGTAGGCGCACGCCAATGAACAAATGATATAGGCGGCCATGGAAATCAATAACGGTGTACGTCTTCCATAAGCATCGCTCAGTGGTCCCATGACCAGTTGTCCCGCACCTAGCCCTAGCAAGCAAGCAGTAAGACTGAACTGAACAAGTGAAGCGTTCGTGTTGAACGTTGCTGCAATCTCAGGGAATGCTGGTAAATACATGTCGATCGTGAATGGGCCCAAGGTTGAAAACAAACCCAATAATAAGGCCAGGCCTGCAACATTCCATTTGTTGCTTTTAATCATTGATCCATACCTCTCTCTAAAAATTACTTTAAACCTTTAGACAGTATAGCTCTTAGAGTTAACTTTAGGTCAAGCTATATTTGAACGTTCATGATTCAAGCATTGTACGAACTGCTATTAGTTAGCCATGCTTCATGTATTAAACCAAGTAAAATAAAACCGTTAATCATTTTAGATTCACGGTTTTTATCTTTTACTGTTCGTTTGACATAACCTTTAACCACAAACAACACAAAAAAAGCCGCCCATATACACGGCAGCTTCGTTGCTTTTATTTCAATATAACGTTGGGACCGGAGAACAATTGTAGGAACGAATCTCACGCAATCCAATTGAATACTGATTCCATCTCCCGCCAAAAAATCTGTAGCCATAAGCTCTTGATTCACCGACCGCTGTCAGGAAAAACCAGAAGTTGTCTCCATTTCGAAGCCACATATACGTGAAATGATAAATGCAATTTTGAAGTCCCACTGGATTAACAGGATAGGGAAACATGGATTGTGGATAAGCCATATTGTCAGATTCACTCCTTATAGGTAATTGACCTAACACCACTTTATGCCCAGAGTTGCGATTTGGGTTGGGTGTGAGCCCAGGAGATCTGCTGTTTTAAAACATTCAATTTGCATATTAGCTTTCATCCTTGAAATGAAAATGTTCATGATAAATCGCATCCATCCCAACCAACTTACCACTCTTTTTTATGAGAATAGGCGAAGTTTTGATTTAACGGCATTCGAAGTACTTGATAATTCCGATCTCGTGGTAGAGCATTAACTCCGTTCAAAGCTAATTCACGTGTAGTGTAGATACCTATTGGAAAAAAATTAGGAAAAGCTGCTGTTCTATCAGCAACGAAAATTCCCCATACATAATCATTCGTCAGATCCTTCACCTCCTTCTACTTCCATATTGAAAAAACAAAAACCTAATTCCTGAGTAAAAAAAGGATTAGGCTTAAGTAAAATAAGTGCACCTTCCCTTCTTCTCCATTCTCCTCTCAGCTTCAAAAGTAAAAAAACGAACGCGTTCTCGTCAATAACTTTGATATCGCGTTATCCCTTTCTAGATTACAATATTTTCAAGAATAGATTTGCTGAAATATTGCTAATAAGGGGGCAAAGAAATGAACAAGAAGAGCAAATTGGTCATGTTGTCATTATGCATCTCATCCTTATTACTGGCTGCGTGCACGAGTGATGGCAGCGCCGGGAAAAGTCCAACGAACAACGACTCAGACACCAATGAGGCTGGAACGGTAACCATTCACACGGTAACCTCTGAATACACTTCGGCCAAATACCCCAAGGGTGATGATATCACCAACAATGTGTGGATCAGGAGATACAAAGAGAAACTTAATATTGATGTAAAAACAGACTGGGTCAGTGATGAATACGAGACCAAACTGAATCTGGCCATATCATCGAACGATCTTCCTGACGTCTTTCGGGTGAACCCCTCACAATTACGACAGTTAATTGAAGCAGATATGGTCATGGATCTTACGGATGCATTTGATCAGTACGCCTCCGACCGCCTCAAAGGATATATGAAAGCGGATGCAGACAGTTTCGAATCGGGTAAAAAGGACGGCCAATTGTACGGGATACCTCAGATGCACTGGGGTTTAATTGATCAACCGGACTTCGTCTGGATCAGGAACGACTGGAAGGAAGAACTGGGGCTCGAAAATCCAAAATCCGTGGCAGACATCAAGAATATCGCACTGAAATTTATGGAAAAGCACGGTGGTTATGGTATAGCGGTAGATCAATCGCTGGATTATCTGAATCTGCTTGCCATCGCATGGAACGCTCATCCGGATATTTGGATCGAGGATAGCAGCGGAGAGCTCGCATATGGCTCAATTCAACCGGAGATGAAAGCAGCACTGGCTGAATGGGCCGAATGGTATAAGCTTGGCATCATTGATCCGGAATTCGCGATCAAAGACTTTAATGCCATGAATGCCGATATTGTCGCCGGCAAAGTGGGCATGCAGCCTTACTATCAATGGTGGGGCTATAACCCTGGAGTGGATACGGTAGCCAATTTGGGCAAGGACGCCATCTTCTATCCGTATATCATCCCCACAATCGACGGGAAGGAAGCCAAACAATCGATCTCTTTCGCGAACGGCAACTATATTGTCATGAAAAAGGGATTTGAACATGCTGAAGAAGTCATTAAAATCCTGAACGACTATGCTTATATCGTTGATGAAGGCCAAGGCAAGGAATCGCAAGAAACGTTATCCGCCTTACTGGACAACGATATCGCTCACGTGGTTGGGGCCTTCCGTGTACTTAATCCGAACTCGGACTATGAGCAGTTTGAGGCGGTATCCGCAGCACTTCAGTCCAAGGACACCAGCGGGCTCACCACTTCGGGAATGTGGCAAAAATATAATAACAGTATTGAATTCATGGAAAATGCAACGCCAGGAGCAGTCGGTGACTATTTGCAGCAAGGGGCTCCTAAGAATGCTTATGGTCTTGCGAAAAAAGTGCTCGATAGCGAGAACTATGTCAAGACAGGTTTATGGGGAGTAACCCCAGAAGCGCTGGCGAGCTACGGCACAACTCTGGATGATATTCTGACCGAAGGATTCACCAAGATCATTATGGGTACGGAAAGTATCGATTACTTCGATGTGATTGTTCAGAACTGGAGAGCTGCCGGTGGGGATGAAGCGACTCGCGCAGTCAATGAAGCTTACGGGAAATAAATAGGTTTGGTAGCGGGGATGAGGAATTTTAACTTCTCTCCCCTTTTATTTTGCCGGAGATTCAATCTTATTACCGTGAACGGAGGAAAATGAATGCTGAGAAAATTAAAACAGCAGAGTCCTTACCATTTAATGTTGATACCTAGCCTAATTTTGGTTTTCATCTTCAGTTACATCCCATTCTACGGACTCGTTATTGCCTTTCAGAAATACAATCCGGGGCTGGGGTTCAACTCTCCATGGGTAGGATGGGACAATTTCTCGCACGTGTTTAATCAGCCCAATTTCGTTAGGACAATCTGGAACACGCTGTATATGTCAGTCTTCAAAATCATCGGCGGCATTATTGTGCCTGTTATCTTCGCCTTACTGCTCAACGAGGTCGTAAGAAGCGCAGTCAAACGCACCTTCCAAACCCTTGTTTATATCCCTAACTTCCTCTCCTGGGTTATCATGGCTGGCATTATGCTGGATATTCTTAGCGCAGATGGCATCGTCAATTCATTTTTAGGGGTATTCGGGATAGAGAAAATCTCATTTCTAGGCACACCATCCATTTTTCCTTGGACCATGATTATAAGTGATATTTGGAAGGGCTTTGGCTTTGGTACCGTTGTTTATCTGGCAGCCCTAACCAGTATCGATCCCGGGCTATATGAAGCTGCTGTGATTGATGGAGCCAAACGGTGGAAGCAGACCATATATATTACTCTGCCGCTTCTTATGCCCACCATTGTGCTGATGACCGTGTTGTCCCTTGGAAATGTACTTAATGCCGGCTTTGATCAAATTTATAACCTATACTCCCCTGTCGTCTATCAAACAGGCGATATTATCGATACCTATGTGTATCGTTTAGGGATTCAACAGGCGCAATATTCCATCGGTACCGCTGTCGGATTATTCAAATCCATCATATCCACCATACTGATGGCCCTATCTTATTTCCTAGCGTATAGGGTAGCAGGCTATCGCATCTTCTAAGGAGGGCTATCCCTATGATCAACGATAAAAGTATAGGTAGACGTCTGTTTCATATCATAAACTACACCATATTGATGATCATCTCTCTACTATGCATTCTGCCATTTATCAACCTGCTTGCCGTTTCATTTAGCAGCAGCGCAGCAGTGTCTGCAGGCAGTGTTACCTTCTGGCCCGTAGAATTTACGACAAAAGCGTATGAATTTGCATTATCCGGCGGGGCATTCTATTCTTCCCTTTGGGTAGCCGTCAAACGTACCCTGCTAGGGACACTCGTTAATCTTGTCCTGATTGTGCTTACGGCTTATCCGCTCTCGAAAACAAAACAAAAACTAATGGGACGGAATGTATATATGGGGTTTTTCATCGTGACCATGCTATTTAACGGAGGATTAATCCCTACCTATCTCGTGGTAGTCAAAATGGGACTGATCGATTCGATCTGGTCACTGATATTACCTGGCGCTCTTCCTGTCTTCAGTATGGTCATTCTCATGAACTTCATCAGGGGATTGCCAGAAGAGATCGAAGAATCCGCAATTATCGATGGTGCGGGTCCTTTACAAGTCCTTGTCCGTATTTTACTCCCCCTTCTCAAACCTGCTCTCGCAACGGTTGGATTGTTTAGTATCGTTGCCCATTGGAATTCCTGGTTCGACGGAATTATCTATATGAACAATCCGGACAATTATCCATTACAGAGCTATCTGCAGACGCTCCTGCAGAGCTTTGAACAAATCATGCTGAAATCAGGCTCAGATTACACTCAGCTGCTCTCCATGATGAACGCCAGAACCGGGCGTGCCGCCCAGATGTTTTTGGGTGCCATTCCGATCTTGCTCGTTTATCCGTTTCTACAGAAGTATTTTACGAAGGGTTTGGTACTTGGTAGTGTCAAAGGATAACGCAAGAGGCTTGCAGGTTCACCTGCAAGCCTCTATTTTTTTACTCAGGTACACTCGCAATAGCAGGCAGCAGGATGGAGAAAATCGTACCTTCTCCCACCTTGCTCTCCACCCGTACTCCATAGGGTTTGCCAAAATGCAGTTGAATGCGCCGCTGCACATTATGAAGACCGATTCCATTAGAACCATTGCCCGGATCGACCCTTCCTTCCATAAAACTTCGAATGGCATGATATTCCATACCGACACCATTATCACAGACTTCTATTGAAATATTATCACCCTGCGGCTGAATCCGAATCGTAATTACACCGTCTTCTTCGATTTCGGCCAGACCGTGAAAGATGGCATTTTCAATTATGGGCTGTAGAATCATTTTGGGCATAAGATAATCCAGCAGATCATTTTCAATCTCATACCTCATCTGAATAGACCCATAATATCTGACGTTCTGTATGGTTGCGTAATTCATGATATTATCCACTTCCTCACGAATGGTTACCAGGGTTCCATCCGACTTGGTCGCATAGCGAAGCATCGAAATAAGTGCATCTGTCATTTCCACGATTTTGTCGGCTTGCTGCATGGAGGCAATCCATTTTACGGATCCAAGTGTATTGTACAGAAAGTGAGGGTTGATCTGGTCATGAAGTGCTCGCATCTCGGCGGTCGCTTTCTCTATTTCTTCTTTTTGCATTCGCTCAACCATACGTTTCAGTTCATACGACATCTTATTGAAGCGAACGGATAAATGTCCGATCTCGTCTCGAGATCGAACCTCTTCCACCTGTTCAAACTGCCCTTTTTCAACCAGCGCGATATTACGTAAAAGTTTCTTGATGGGACGTGTGATCACATGCGAGAGAAAAATCGAAATAATGGCAGCAAACAGGGACATGACGATAGCCAGCATGATGAGATTACGACCCAGTATTTTGCCATCCGCAGTCAGCTCATCCAAAGGCATATATAAATAAGTGGTCCACTTTTGCTGACTTAGCGGGCTGGTTACGACAATATTCAATGATTCTACTGGACGAACGTTATCACGGAACAAGGTCCCAATCAGCTGGTCATTTACGTTGTATACAATTTTGTCATCCTCATCCACGATCATGAATCTGGAGCGAAGTCCTTCCTGCAAGTTACGATTAACGATCTCTATAAATCTGATATCGATACTGACGACGATCACTCCGAGCAGTTTTCCATTAGTCACATCATGAATCTTGCGTGCGTGTGATACGGCCAGAATTTTATTTTCCAATTGCTTATCAATCCTGGTGGTCAACGTAATCGTTCGATCATCGGAATGCATAAACTTTTTAAACCATAATTCGTTCGCCATCTTAAAGTTGGGGTCTATGGGCTGGTGTGGACTAACGAACAGATCCTGTCCTCCGTTCAAGTTATAGAGGTAAATGGAAAATACGCGGTCCTTCATCATGATGTAATTCATTAGCAGATTATAGGCCGCAATCTCATTCTGCTCCTTACCATCCCGCAGGAAATCCTGGATCGGAAAGCTTCCATCATGTGTCGCAGACAAACTGTCGTTAAGACCATTACTGGCCAGCAGTGAGATTTTCTCGATTTCTTTGAGAAACTCGTCAATACGAATATTGGTCTGCTTGGCCAGATCGCTCAGCAGCTTGGTATAATTCTGTGCCAACAAGCGTTCAGAAGAGTAATATGAATTAATGGTCATTACGAATACCGGAAGGATAATCACTGTCATACAAATCACCAAAATTTTGTACTTGATACGGAAGAGTCCTGGACGCTTCATATGCTGCACCTCTATTCACGGGATAACCTGGACTCCAGCTCTAGCTCACGGTATTCCTCTGGAGTTACACCTACTGACTTTTTAAAAATCTTACTGAAATACGTGTAATTGTGGTACCCCACCGCATCTGCGATCTCATATACTTTTAATTCGCGGCTTAATAGATAAGTCTTGGCATGTTCGATTCGAACCCGTGTCAAGTAGGAGATAAAGTTCTCTCCTTTTTCCTGCTTAAACATTCTGCTAAGATACGACGGATTCACATTAATCTGACCAGCGACGCTTTGCAAAGAAATGTCCTCGGCATAATACTTGTCAATGATTTGAATGGCCAGATCTGCATACGTAAGCTCCTGCATGATTTGGGAATCGGCTTGAAAGCAATATGCGATATGCGTCAGCATTTCCTGATGAATGTCCTCCCAATATTCTCCTCTTAGAACCCTTTCATAGGGCGACTCTTCCTTTAAGTAAGGCTTGCTGCCTCGTGTATCGCGTGTCATATGAGAGTGGAGCATTTCCATTATCGTGATATATTGCTTACGAATACTGTTCTCATCCCCCCGCTTTGCTTCCAGATCCGATCGCACCATTTCAAGAAACTTCTCCGCCTCTTTGACGTCTTTGCTTACCCACAACTTATGAATGTCTTTTTGTTGCTGCGGACTCAGCATCCCATTTATTTCGTATCGTGCCGGTGCTTGAGCCAGACTCTCGTAAAACAATACTCTGTTGCTACCTGTAAAGAAACTCTCCCTTAGCGCGGACTCTGCCTCTTGACATGCCTTCCTAAGAAAGCGAAATCCGGAAACCGTTGTACTTACACCAGCCGTTAGTGATAGATTCATGAAATCCTTGATCGAGGATAGAAGCTTGCTGCACAGTTTATTAATATCGACCTGGCTGGACCCACTGCCAGAAGGGAGATTGACGATAACCCAATATTCGGATGAACTTTCAACTAAGATCTCTTTGTTCCACTTGGATGGAATGATCTCCTCCATAATATTCACGATCGAAAAGCGGAGCAGCTTCTCTCCTTTCTCAATATATTTCCTCTTCACTTGCTCGTAATAGTTCACGACAAACTTGATCACCACAAGCCTGTCAGACCGTATGCGAAAATGCAGTTCTTCGGCTTTGGTAATCATATCTTTTTCACTTATGAATCCGCTTACAATATCCTGGAAGAAACTATCCTTGAGATGTCTTAAACTCTTCGAATAATCATGCTGCACCAATGGTACATTGGTCAGACTGTTCTGTTCGCTTTGCAGTTTCTGCCTGATCTTCGTAAGCAGTTCGATCAGGGATGTTTCTGTAATTTCACTTTTGATCAAGTAGTCTACCGCACCCAGCTTTAATGCTTCCTTCACATAATGGAGTTCATCAAAATTACTCAGAATGACATACTTGCAATTTTTCAGTACTACAGATGCTTCTTTTATTAGCTTAAGACCATCCATAATCGGCATTTTGATATCCGTAATGATCAGATCGGGAGAAGCTTCGAGTGCAAGCTCCAATCCTTCCTTACCATTTCCTGCTTCACCGACAACACAAAAGTCAAATTCCTCCCAGTTCAGCATGGAACGAATTCCAACGCGCATCAACAATTCGTCGTCCACAATCATCAGTTTATACATGAGAACCCCCAGTTTACGTTATTTCGTGATGAACCCTATTCTATTGATTTTGCTGAAAAATGTGAAAGCACTGGAGCTTTTTAGCTATTTTACCATTGCAAAGAGAACGAGCCTATCTCCTTCAGAACTAAAATTCTGGTCCATATGTAAAGCCCGGAGCTTGTCTACTTCTCTTACAGCCACATCACCCAACAGCAAGAGATCTGTTGAAACCTGTATTTGCGGAGATTGAATCCTTGGAAAAGGTTCCCCGGTAAACAAAACAATGGAGCACCTACGACTGACAAGCTGCTCCATTACGGCTCTCTCTATTCTTATCAAAATGAACTGGTATTCAATACGCTTGAAACAAGCTATTCCTCGATTCTTCTACAAAGCAATAAAGCCGATGGTTGGATATCGGCTATACTAATCCAGCGACCCATGGGGATAACAGCAAACTGACATCACTGGTATTAATAAGATCACCAACCGCTAAACCTGTAAGATTTTGAACTCTGAAATTGATTGGAATAGCGTCATCTACAGTCCCTGTTCCTGTAGTACGGCCACCTATGGATGAACCGTTAATTTGGTTATAAACAGCTAAGTAATAGACTATATTACCTGAAAGGGTCACTGGTGCAGTTAATGGCAATATGAACAGGCCTGGTGTTATGGTTGTTGCTACCGTAGTGACACCAATGACGCTTGCTGTGGTGCCAGTGACTGGCTCCAGCACGGCCATCTGAAAGGTACCTGTATTTGTACCCATTTGTGTAACAAACGCTGCAAGTCTGCTGATCGTAGAGTCTTGACCATCAAAAGCCAGTGCCCCAATGGCCTGATTATTTCCGCTCCCAGCATTAAATGGGATTAACGTATCGATGTCTCCTATTTTGAGAGTTTCAATAAACGGTGAATCGATGCCAGCAATTCCAGTCGCCCCAGTCACACCGGTTACTCCCGTTGAACCTGTAACGCCCGTTGCACCCGTTAAACCTGTGGCACCGGTTGGGCCAGTAGCTCCTGTAGCGCCTGTTGCTCCAGTGACTCCCTGCGCACCCGCTGCACCTACGCCTCCGGTGGCTCCAGTTGGACCTGTGGCTCCGGTTGCTCCGGTGACTCCCTGCGCACCCGCTGTACCCACGCCTCCAGTTGCTCCAGTCGGACCTGTTGGACCTGTTGCTCCAGTTGCTCCCTGCGCACCCGCTGCACCTGCGCCTCCGGTGGCTCCTGTCGCTCCTGTAGCGCCTGTTGCTCCAGTGACTCCCTGCGCACCCGCTGCACCTACGCCTCCGGTGGCTCCAGTTGGACCTGTGGCTCCGGTTGCTCCAGTGGCTCCCTGCGCACCCGCTGCACCTGCGCCTCCGCTTACTCCGGTTGGACCTGTAGCACCTGTTGCTCCAGTGGCTCCCTGCGCACCGGCTGCACCTGCGCCTCCACTTGCTCCGGTTGGACCTGTGGCTCCGGTTGCTCCGGTGACTCCCTGAACACCCGCTGCACCTACGCCTCCGCTTACTCCGGTTAGACCTGTTGCTCCGGTGACTCCGGTAACGCCTGTCGCTTCTGCTGCACCCACGCCTCCGGTGGCTCCCGTTGGACCTGTGTTGCCTGTTGCACCGGTAACTCCTTGCGCACCCGCTGCACCCACGCCTCCAGTTGCTCCCGTAATTCCTGTAGCGCCCATTGTTCCGGTGACTCCCTGCGCACCCGCTGGACCAACACTCCCGGCTGCGCCTCTATCTCCTTTTACACCTCTATATCCTCGTGGTCCTCTCCAACCTGTACATCCTCTTTTACACTTTCTGCTCTTCTTTTTCTTATTATATTTCTTAGCATTGGCATCTCTACTACAGTATGGTTTATGATCTTTTGGAGACTCATGATTTGGAATCTGGCTATAACAAGGTTTTGTCTTCTTCAGTTTCTTCTTCGTCGAAGAGCGATGGCTGGCCTTTTTCGGGTGCTTACGCAAAGCGTTTTCTTTTATGCGAGTAATCTGATTCAGCTCCAATGAAAAGGTCAACTATTACACACCTCCTTATGCCTAAGATATGCGATGGTTGAAAACTGGGACTAGGTAAAGTCACCAATATATATAGCCTATCGTCATAAAGGCAAATGCTCCTAGTAACCAAATCCCATACGTAGGTCAAGCCAAATATGCAAAAACCTGAAATGCAATACTATGTATAACTGGGCTCTACCCGTAAGTCTAGACTCCATGAATTTCACTAGAGTTAGCTCCCTTCTCGCTTTCGACCAAACGGTTATTTTGTTAGTCTACGAATACCTTGATATATTTATATGAAGAGCTATTAGTCAGATATATAAAAATTGGAGTTCAAGTTTGTGAGGTGAAGCACGTGTATACCATAAGTGAAATGCAATCTATATTGAATATCAATGCTTCGACTCTCAGATATTACGAAAAAGAGGGGATTCTCCCCGAAATTGAACGTAATGATGGCGGAAGACGGGTTTACAGGGAAGAACATGTACTGCTGATGAAATTTCTCCTCTGCTTAAAAGAAACGGGAATGAGCATTGAAGACCTGAAAGCCTATATGAACTTAGGCTATCAGGTGGAGACTATGCTTGAAGACCGAAGAGATATTTTAATCCAACACAAAAAAAGCGTGGAAGAGCAGATCTCCCAAATCCAATCCAATCTGGAACGCATCAATCAAAAAATTGGATTCTATGATGATTTGATTTCGAAGAAGAACCTTCCCGAGTAGGATGCTTGACTTAAAGTTAACTTTAAGATGTATGTTATGTACACATCACGAAAAGGAGAATTACACATGCACTCAAACAAAACTTATCGTCGTACTCCTCAGGAGCCCATTACATCAGGTTACGGGAAACATTCCACAGCAAAAGAAACGCTCCAAGAAATCAATTTAAGCGATAAAATTTGTATTGTAACTGGTGGATACTCTGGCATTGGACTGGAGACCACACGTGCTTTGGCAGAAGCCGGTGCTACAGTCATTGTGCCTGCACGAACCATAGAGAAGGCTCGTACGGCTCTAGCCGATATCCCTCATGTTGAGATAGAAGAGCTTGATCTCATGGACCCTGCTTCCATTGATGCCTTCGCCAAGCGTTTCCTGGATTCGCAACGCCAACTTGATATTCTTATTAACAATGCTGGTATAATGGTTCCTCCTCTGACCCGGGATTTCCGTGGGTATGAATCCCAATTTGCTACCAATCATCTGGGACATTTCCAGCTCACTGCACGTTTGTGGCCTGCCCTTAAACAAGCTGGAAGCGCTAGAGTGGTATCGGTCTCCTCATCAGGCATTGTGTTTGGCGGAGTAAACTTTGAAGACCCGAATTTCGAACAAGAGCAATATGAGAAATGGAGAGCTTACGGACAGTCCAAATCTGCAAACTCCCTTTTTGCCGTTTCATTAGATGAATTCGGCTATGATTATGGCATTCGGGCATTCGCTGTCCATCCTGGTGCAATCTATACCGATTTGTCCCGCTTTCTGTCGGAGGAAGAATTGAATAGTCTGGACTTTGGCATGGATCTCAAGACAGAAGAGCAAGGAGCAGCAACGAGTGTATGGTGTGCCACAAGTCCGACGCTGGAAGGTCAAGGCGGTGTTTACTGTTTAGATGTGAACATTGCCAGAGCTGTACCTACGGTGCAGGATATGCCAGGTGTACTGCCTTGGGCCATTGACTCTGACTCAGCACAACGGTTGTGGGAGCTTAGCGAGAAATTAACTGGTGTGAAGTTTGATTTGGGACAGGTGTAAACAACAAGAAGCGAGCCGTGCATTGATTGCACAAGCTCGCTTCTTTTTATCCTATGACTACTTTTATTTTAATTCAGTAGTGAACTCCTTAATTTTTTCAGAGATTTCTTGGGGATGGGAGCGATACAAGTAATGTCCCGCATCCATTAGGACCATTTCTGCATGTGTAGCATCCTTTATTTGCTTCTCATGTTCGGGAACCCATCGATCCGTTGCCGCGTTATTCGCTTGAACAAAGAGAAGAACAGGTAAGTTTTGAGGGAACGATAGCTTCTCAGCTTCAGTAAAGTTGGTATACATGTGCTCTGCCTCGTTCAACTGCGTGTTGTTATACATGTTTTTACGTATGAAGATGTCTATTTGCTCTTTGGTTTGTTGATCATATGACAGTCCTTCATAAGGGTCCGTGCTCAATTTTAACTGTATGCGGTGGAAGCCCAGGTTCCGAAACCATTTAATCGGAGTGGTCACTGATGAATCAATGGTCTGTTCTTCTTTCAGCGTTGGAACACTGCTATCCAGCCCAATAAACGCTCTCACCTCGTCTGGATATTGGTTCACATAATCCAAGCTATAGATTCCTGATATGGAATGAGCCATGAGAATGTACCGGTCAATATCGAGGCTTTGTAATGCTTCATGAATTTCACTTACGATATTTGCAGTGCTGCGCTCCTTCTCGGTCTGATCGCTCAATCCGTAACCAAAAGGCTCAACGACGACGACTTTGTAAAATGGCGATAGCTCTGTGATGAGCGGTTTAAAATCAAGCGCAGGTGCCGCAGTTCCATAACCGGGTAACAGGACGACCGTCTCTTCGCCTTTCCCTTGAATCGAGACATTCATCTGCTTCCCATCCACAGATACAAGCTGACCGTAAGGTTCTGTTCTTTTTTGTTCTGAATAACGGCTAACCTGGTTAAATGTATACACGCTGGCTACAAAAAGCAGGATGGCTATTACGATTGCAGCGATGATTTTAAGTAAAATATGTAACACATTCTTGAATAATGTACGTTTCCTTACTTTCTTTGCTGCTTGTTGTGTCAATCTCTTTCAGCTCCTCTTGTCATCTTGTACAATGGCTTTCCGGTCCACTGATGCTAGTCTAACCAACCAAGTTGTCCTCTGAATGAATACAATATGAACGGAGTATGAACAAGAAGATGCAAAGGATAAAGCTCCTAAATTCCTTCCAGGCGTAAAAAATCAGACCATGTAATTAAAAAAAAGCCGCTAAATAGCGACTTTTCGTCAGAAAATGTTCAATTGTTATAACCCATTAAGCTCACGTAACTCGGAAAAAAAGAACATGACTTTGAAGCTCCTAAGCTTCTTCTAAGCTGCTATAGTCCACTGACTACTTTTTAGCTGCATTCCAAGCATTGAAGAATTCACGGACACTTCTGTATCGTTGATCACGTTCCTGACTAACCGCTCGTAAAGCGACTTCATATAGCGATCTGTTTGCTTCCCATTTTGCAAATGAATGATCCATCTCACCACCCAGCAGCCCGAATGCAATGGCTCCCATGGTAAACACATTCGTTCTCGCATCAATAGGCGCACCCCGTATGAACTCTTCCGGTGCCTTTGAGCGCGCTGCTCCCCAAAAGTTCTCTCCCATGTCATTGACTGAAGGAGCCGTTCTGTAAAAGTCAATGTCACAGATCTTCGTTTCACCCGTTGTAAAATCATATAGTATACTACCGTCATAAAAGTCAACAGCAACGTATCCTTTGGATTCCACGTGTTGATGAAACTCAAATATTTTATCCAGTGAATGCTGTCTCTGCTCGGCAGATAGCTGTCTATATTTATAAAAAGGCGATTCCGGATGACTTTGTTTCGCTTCACCTGCAAATAACCAGTGTGAATGCAGGCATTCGCCAGTAAACCATTCAAAAATGACAGCATACCCATTTGCCGTTTCAAAATGCTCTATACGTTCAATGAGATTGGGATGAGCCAGGGTTTTGTACAGCGGCATGGCACTCTTTAATCTGGCAATTGCATCTCCGGGATTTCCTGAAAAAGCCATGGGTCTGCATCCCGCATATTTAACAAATCGCTTCTTGCCGTTAATCTCAACTCCAAAACTGATGTTACCCGAATCCTGCTGGTCAAACACGCTAAAAACGGTACCAAGCGCTTGCAGCCATGTGAAATCATGTTCTTCTTGAAGTTCGAATGTTACACGATCCATCTTGAATGAAATCGATTTTTGATCCATAGTATTGTCCCCTCACCATTTGGGGAATCACGCCGTTTATAGGGCTACTTAAACGTGTTTACCCTTTTTTGATCTGCCCTGTTATCGTATAAATGTCTTCTCATAAGACATCACTCCTCTCATATGCTGTACCACTATTATCCATCTAAATGGTATTATTGCAAACCTCCATCAGGTGAGGAAACTCCCCTTAGTTTACTTAATCACTGAAAATCAAAAAAAGTCGCTTTAGTTAGCGACTTATTGTTCAAACAATCTTATTTAACTATTCTGAAAAAATTCAATTGGATGCCTTCATGCATTTTGATTAATACTGAAACACCGTCGGGAATTGTTGTACAATTCCCATTGTCATCATATCCGCCATCTCTAACGCCTGTTGTTGAATGGGATCACTTATTGCAACATTTCTAACGTAATCTTTCGCTATCCGCGTTGCCACCTCTTCCGTGAGGAGACGTAAATGTTCATGCATCATACGTTGCCATTCGATTTGAGACCAGTATGGATTAATTTGGGCCAGAAAGGCTGCAATTGCATCTGCATTCGCATACCACCGTTTCTGAGCATCTTCTGCAGCTGCTGTGTTACCAGACTTCAAGTTACTAACAAGTTCGGCCGCAATGGTTAAATGTTCTCTGAACAATGTTTCAAATTGCTTGGCAATAGCCGTCCCATACAACGGTTCAAGCACCATGGCGAAATCACTTGGATTGCGTAAAAGTCTTGCGGTTGTTGGCTGGACATCCTCAAGCCCATCGACGATACTGTTTACGGTTAATCTCGTCCAGAACACATGCTGTTCCCATAGTGATCTGAGCTTCCTGTTCAGATCGACACTGGCTGGCGTCCAGCTCAAATGATCTGATTTTCGATAGACAGGATAATAGTAGGTTGGAATATAATTCATCATGATCCGTCAGCTCCTTTTCTACAACAATATATAGGCAATAGCCTTCATTGGTGCATTCGGATGAGCGAAGTTGATTCTTTTGTCATTCCTGATATTTATCAAAAAAATAAAAACCAATGAACGAGTGAACGTCCACTGGTTTACATCTTCAATATCGTTTACACGGATTCTTCCCACATCTCGGGTTCAACATGTACATGTACAGTATACACATCGTGTTCTCGAAGCAATTCGTCTTCAACATCGGTGCATATATCGTGTGCTTGGTGCATGTCCAGGTCAGAACGAACCGTAATAACGACGTCTACAACCGCATTATTGCCGTAGCTTCTCGCTCTTACATCTTTCACCGTCTCTACCCCATCAATCGTGGCAATGGTTTTTCTGTACTCCCGAATAAGCTCCACATCAAAACCGTCTGTTAAATGGTGAGTAGCCTCTTTGAAAATATCCCATGCTGTTTTACAAATGAGGAAACCTACGATGACTGCTGTTACGGGGTCAAGCCAAGGCAGTCCAAATTGCGAGCCTGCAATTCCAATCACAGTACCTATACTTACCCAAGCATCAGATATATTATCACGAGCTGCGGCCATGACAGCCTGGCTTTTAATTTTGGTAGCGAGTCGTTTATTAAACCGATAGACCAAGTACATCACAACTGCACAGAAAATGCCTGTATATGCGGCAATCAGATCCGGGGATTCACTTTCCCCTTGAAAAACGGAACCAATGGCTTCGAACAAAACCTGTAAACCAACAGCCATCATAATGAACGAAGCCACTAACGATGCTACGGTCTCCGCTTTCCAGTGACCATATGTATGATCCTTGTCTGCTGGCCGTTGAGCAAGCCGGAGTCCAATAAGGACAGCGATCGAGGCCACAATATCGGTTGCGTTATTCAACCCATCTGCTTTGAGCGCTTCTGAGCCTGCGATCGAACCGATAACCAGTTTTAATGCGGTCAGGCATATATAAGCAATGATGCTAATAATGGCTCCTCGTTCACCCATTTTTAAATTGTCGTACTTCAGTTGATCCACGAAAAAAATCCTCCTGCATTCCCCAGTCTTCTAGCACGTTTTTGATAGTATCATCGAGAGATTATGTGGGTCTAGAGAAACGTTTTGGGCACAGTGAAACATAATCTGAACACGGCAAGACTGTTATAACGAACTAAAAGAATTGGAGTGGGTAAACTTTTCCCGTGTGTAGAACTACAATTAGAAAAAGCGAGCTGTTTGCTCGCTTTTGTACAACCCTGCATCTCATCCCATTTTTGTTCTTCGCGTATCTAGTTCATGTCGTGAGTCTTCATCTTGGCTAATTCCTTATTTCTCTTCAGTTGAAGTGATTTTCTTCCCGCACTCCATTCAGCAATCAGGAAGAGCAATCCTAGTAGTAGATACAGGATAAAACCAAGAGTACTTTCAATACGTTCTGTAACAAACATCCATGTGGAGATTCCAATATAAGCTACGGGTACAATTGCACCCCAATAAACGTTGCTTCTGGTTGAAAAAAAGTACTGAACTGCCAGTATTCCTACAATGATCAATAATCTGTAAACATCGTTCATCATTCACTTTTCCTCTCTTGTTTATATTTCTGAATAATTAGTTTGGCATCATCTACGCTTATCCGGTCATCAATAGATAAATTCTTAATGAATTTAATAAAATCTTCGTTATCCTCTGCTTCATTGACCTTTATTTTCTCAATAAGCCGATCGAGCTTAATTCTTACGGTTGGATACGAGACTTCATATATCTTCGCAATTTCTTTTAATGATCCTGAGTTTAGAACAAATTTTCGGATAAACTCCATATCCTCATTTTCCAAAGCTAAAACCCAATTAGGCACGTCTTTAATATCCATATTCCCCCTCCTTTTATACATATAATAACCAAATAATTAAATAAAATCAAATTTTATTTTAATAATATTAAACATAAAGTTGATTTAATTATAAATATTATAAAAACTAAAGAAACAAACACAAAAAACCATTGAGCTCATCACAAGCTCAACGGTCCTTTTCATACTCTTAGTCAATTCTTCAAGGCTGGTATCTGAGTGCTCCACTCTTCCCCGTTGACGGTTCCCTTGAATTGGTAGACGGGCTGGTAATACCCTTTTGAATCGTAGACATAGGTCAGTTCATAATCGGTCACAATCAATTCGTCGTTTTTTTGCAGATCATTATACATGTAGAAATTCCCTCTAAGAACTTCTTCATACGCGTCCGCCGGACTGCTCACATCTACGGTACGTATATATTTATTCTTATTCATGGCATAGAACAAATCTTGTGGAATAAGACCTTCTGCCGCAGGAACAATGATGATCATCCCATGATCTACGTCTCGCTGTTCTGTTGCCATTTCGGAGTTGGACATATGCAAATCCCATCGAACGGTATCTTCATTTTGTGTACTAAATTCAGCTTCCTTAGGCAGTAATCCTTGCTGACTTAGCCACTTACCATAGGCAGTTCCTTTTTCCTCCAAAACCTCCGCCTGCATTGAGTTCGTCGCATACTGATTAGGTGCCAACGACCAATTGCCACTATTCACGTTGTAATTAAAGGTGTAATCGGTTCCTCCGCTGTCATACAGATTCCAGATCCGGTTGAATCCGTCAATGGAGATGTGACCTCTCTGCTGCAGTTGAAAATGATCACTCAGTAATGAAACCATCTGCTTGGCATACTCCATGTTATGAATCTCAAAGCTTCGATATAGTGCTACGGGTTCAGCGTGGTCGGGCAGTTTTGTGTCTAGCGTCACATGGACCTGATTCATTTTCTGCGATGTGGCTGGACGAATGGCAAGATTCCCGAGCTCTTGGCTGGAATACATCATGAGTGCCCCTGTAAATAACAGTACAAAGGTCAAAGGAATGCAGAGGGCACGAAACATCGCTTTGAGGGATATTCTCTTTTGCTGCCTGATATCAAGGATTGCACTCATCAACCCGTATCCTGCTAAACTGCCGAGCGTATTGTGCAATATGTCATCCAGTTCAAATATCCCTCTGCCTGTCGCCATTTGAAATGTTTCTATACCAATTGTGATCATTAGCGATATGATTAATATCGATTTGAAGCCACGTGTCTTCTTTCCCAGAAGTGGAAGCAGGAAGCCTAGGGGTGCAAACATCAACATATTGAAAATAATAAGCTGGAATTCACTCAGCGACCATTGGTTCCATGCATTTACATAGCCGCTGAACAACTCCAGGTTTACCCATCCGCTATAGTTAGCCCCTCTGCTAAATGTTGTTAACATCATGACCATGATCAGCCAGCCCATCAATGAAAATGAGGCTATAAACTGCCATAATTTTATGATGCGTTTTCCTCCTCTTTTTCTATACAACCTATACGCCAATAACACGATTCCAAAGGCTATGAGACCGACTATTAATGCAACACCCGCAACAGGTAATAGTTTCTGTACCACTTGAATGAAATCCATCTGTATCTCCTCCATCATGATTGGCTGCACTGCGCAACTTTTAATAGTTCAAGTATACTGACAGTGGAAAAAAGCTCCTATCTATCAAGCTTTCATGAATCTTTCAATCGTGTAAGATTGTACTTGAGATCCTAAGTAATAAATTTGGTTTCAATTCTGAAAAGGTGTTTAAATACCAAAAAGGAGAGCCGCTTGTACAATTACAAGCAGCTCTCCTTCTATTATAAATCGTTTTTTAGTGATCCAAAAATACAAGCTGGATGAAGAACAATACCGCAAACACGTAGAATACCGGATGAACATCCTTGCCTTTACCACGAAGCAGCTTCAGAACCGGATAGAAGATGAATCCTACGCCAATACCCGTCGCAATACTGTGCGTTAGTGGAGTAAGGATGATAATCAGGAAAGCAGGAAATGTTTCTTCGAGATCCTTCCAGTTGATTTTGCTGATAACGCTGATCATGAAGTACCCGACAATAATCAGTGCCGGAGAAGTAATCGCTGGAATACCGGATATTACGCTTACGATAGGTGTGAAGAACAGCGTAAGCGCAAGCAGCACACTTACCGTTACTGCCGTCAGTCCCGTTCTTCCTCCTGCAGCTACCCCTGTGCTGGACTCGATATAAGCCGATGTTGGGCTGGTTCCGAGCAAGGCGCCGGTCGTTGTTCCTACGGCATCTGCCAAGAGCGCACCGCGTGAGCGAGGGAATTTCCCGTCTTTCAGGAGTCCTGCTTGTTCAGCAACACCCAGCATCGTTCCCGTTGTATCAAATAGCGTAATTAACAGGAAGGTGAAGATGATCGTATACAAGCCATTTGAGAATACACCTGACAAATCCAGTTGGAAAGCCGTTGCTGTAAGCCCTTCCGGCATGGATACGATGGATTCCGGCATTTGAAATAGCCCCATTATCCAGGCCAGAATCGCTGTAACCACCATTCCGATGAACAGATAACCTTTTACATTGTAAGCCATCAACACAACCGTAATAATCAACCCAATAATCGTCAGGTAGGTCATTGGTTCTGCCAAATTCCCGATGGTAATCAAATTCGACTCCGAATCGGCAATAATTCCTGCATTTTGCAAGCCTACCGTCGTAATAAACAGACCGATCCCTGCTGTAATCGCGTGCTTAAGACTCGCCGGAATGGCATCGAGCAGCATGTAACGGAAGGAAGTAAGTGATAAAACAATAAACAAAAGCCCTGCGATAAATACCGCACCTAGTGCAACCTGCCAGGACACACCATATCCTGCAACTACACTGTAGGCAAAAAATGCATTCAGACCCATACCCGGCGCGATAACGATCGGATAGTTGGACCATATCCCCATAATCAGCGTTGCCACAATGCTCGCCAGTACTGTTGCAATGAATACCCCGTTGAACTCCATTCCCGTGCTGCTGAGTATTCCCGGGTTTACGATCACTATGTATACCATCGTGAAGAATGTCGTGATCCCTGCGATGATTTCGGTTGAAACACTCGTGCCTCTTTCTTTCAGTTTGAACCAATTGTTCATGGTAAAGCCAGCCTCCAACTTTCAATTATTTCTGGATTAGATAAAAACAAAAAAATCCTAATCTTCGTATAGGATTGTAATATTACCGCTCCTATATTCGTCATTAGGATTGAACAGCTAAGCTTAGAGATTCAAAAAGTGATCCTCATATCTGTTATAACCTGATGTCCATTTCGTATTTTAATAAAAGTAACACGCATTGTCAACGAATCAACCGATTTGTTCACAGTTAATTACGAACTATAACTATGGATTGCAATTAATTCATTCGTTTTTCGGGTAGAGATACATTCCCTTTCTGATCATCCGTAATCGGAAATGCATAACAAAAAAAACGGCACCCATTATGGTACCGCAGTTTTATGATCAACTAACCTACTCGATTTGTTTTCATATACTCTCTAAATTCCTCAGCAATTTCTCGGTATTTCGTATGATGCAGGTAGTGTGAACCTTCCATCGGGATCATCTTGCCCTGGGCAGATTGTGCGGCTTGCTCCGCATGCAGCGGAACCCACTGCGGATTGTTCTCATTATTCGATTGAACAAAAAGAAGCACGGGCAGATCAGCAGGATAAGTGAGCTGTTCTCCATTTTTGAAGTTGGAGCCGAGATGCCTTAGCTCATCCAACAGCGTCGGATTGGTCGCAACCTGATTCGAAATCAATTCCATCTGCTCTTTGGTATGTTCATCGAAATCAAGAGATGCATAAGGATCTGCACTCACTGCTTTCATGAATCTCATCCAACCTGAATCCTGAAGGAACTGCATCAATCCCAGAGGCAATTGCACATCCATGCCGGGTTGATTGGGAACACTGCTGTCAATGCCGACAAAAGCAAGAACTTCATCCGGATATGTCTTCACATAGGATACTCCATAAAGTCCTGTGATTGAATGCCCCATCAGAATGTAACGGTCAATACCAAGCTGCTGTACAGCTTCGTGATATTCGCTGATAATATTCTCTGTTGTTCTCGCCTTCTCCGTTTCGTCACTCAACCCATAACCAAAGGGCTCAATGGCTACGACTCTGTAATCGGGAGACAATTCATCAATCAACAATTTGAAGTCAAGCACCGGCGATGGAGTACCTTGTCCCGGAAGCAGAACAATCGTCTGCTCACCCTCTCCTTGAATATATACATTCATCTTTTTCCCATCCACATGGACATACTGGCCATACGGTTCGATTTTCTTTTTCTCGACTCCGTTACTGATGGCATTCACTACAAATACGATGCCCATGCACAGTACAAGTCCACCGGCGATACCTCCGATTATTTTCAACCATAAGCTTCGTTTCTTACGGATTTTCGTTCCCGTTGTTTGTATTTCCACCGTTTTTGCCACATTCATCTTCTCCTGTCTTCGCTTCTGAAGCGTCGCCTTGGCGACATAGTTGAAGTGTAACCAAGCAAGATGTCTACTTCGTGACGGCAGTATGAACTGAATATGAACAAGTCAAAATCAAGTGATGTCATTGTTAAATCAACGTAACTGGAGAATACGATTCACATCCCTTGGGCCTGGTTTTGTCCTCGTTATGAAGCGCTAAGCCCGATTCTCTCCATTTCCCAGGGACATAACAAAGGGGCTAGCGGAAAATTACCGTCTAACCCCTTTGCACTTTCATCTTGTTCTACTTACTCAACAAGGCATCAGCCTTCTTCGCTGCTTCGGCTATTGCTGCTTCTGCCGTAACGGACGAATCAACAACTGCACGAAGAATCTCATCCTTAATCATCTCACCAATTTCAGGATAAACCTTCTGCATCGGACGAGGACCTGCATATTCCAGTTGGTCTACCGCTACTTTAAACAGCGGCTTCTCTTCATAAAGCTTCTTCATTTCATCACTTTCCACCGCGCTGATTCGGCTAGGCAAATATCCCGTGAAGGAGCTCGCATAGATCGTTTGCTCTTTCGAGGTCATCCACTTGATAAACTTCCACGCCGCTTCCTGCTTTTCGGGGGACAGGCCAGAGGTCATGACCAGGTTTGCACCACCCGTTGGCACACCAAACGTATCATTTGCAGGCATAAATGTCGTTCCAAGTTCAAAGCCCTGCTCTTCTGCAACCTTCATATTATTGGTCAGGTCTGCAGTGGAAGCGAACAGCATCGCTGAACGCTGATTGTGGAAATCCGTCTTGGCTTGCGTACCCGCGTCATCCGTCGTACCGATGCTCATGATGCCTTCATCCTTCATCTTCAGCCACAACTTCACAGGTGCAATTCCCGTTTCATTATTGAATGCCGCACTTTTCCCATCTTCACTAATCATCGTTCCTCCGCTCTGTCTTACAAAAGCTTCATAGAACCAAATATCGACAGGCATCGAGATGCCATAGCGCTGATCCTTAATCGTTAGCTTGCGTGCATAATCTTCAAATTCAGTCCAATTCTTCGGTCCTGCAGGATCAAGTCCCGCCTCCTCCAGCATCGTACGGTTGAAGTACAGGATAGGTGTACTGCGTAAATAAGGCAGAGCATACAGCTTGTCATTCACGTAGGAATTTCCCATCAGACCTGGAATGAAATCATCCATATCAAGCTGATCCTTCTCTACAAAAGAAGTCAACTCCTGCGTCATGCCGGATTCGGCAAATACACCAACCGAAGCAATTTCATTTTGCCATACTTCGGGAGCATTGCCCGCTGCAAAAGCAGCCTGTGCCTTGGAATGCTGATCTGCATACGATCCCTGATATTCTGCCTTCACAATTACTTCATCCTGGGATTCATTAAACATTTTCACCAGGTTCTCATTGTTCTCGGCAATCTTGTCCCCCCATGAGTACCAATATGTAATCTCTACCGGTTTGTTCGCCGTGCCGTTCGAACTCCCAGAAGCAGCAGCATTATCGCTTGAACCCGCAGAATTGGAATCACCACAACCAGCTAAAGCAAGTGCAAGCGTTCCTGCTAACAAAAGTGAACCAAACTTCTTCATGAATAAACCCTCCTACGAATAATGGATTGAATTATTTCACACCCGAATAAACAAATGCTTTAATAATTTGCCGTTGTCCAAATAAGAAAACAATCAGAATCGGAACGACCAAAATCATGTTTCCAGCCATCAAAATGTGCCATGCCGCCCCTCCGTCCACCTCGCGAAGCTTGGAAATCCCAATCGGAAGTGTTCTGGCTGCATCCGAGGTGGTCATCACAAGCGGCCAAAAATAATCGTTCCAGTGTGCAATGAAGCTGAATAATGCAAAGGTTACCAGCGTCGGACGGGCCATCGGCACCATAATCCTAAGGATGATCTTCCATTCAGGTGTCTGGTCAAGCCGTGCAGCTTCAATAAGTTCTTCCTGTACCTGCTTGAATGACTGCCTGAGCATGAAGATCCCAAAGGCGCTGGAAGCGAAGGGCAGAATAAGTGCCAGCAGATTGTTAATGAGTCCCCACTTGCTGAGTAACAAATACACGGGCAAAAAGATGAGCTGACCTGGAATCATTAAAGTGACCATCGTAATTCCAAATAACAGCTTGTCTCCTTTGAAGGAGTATCTGGCAAACGCATAAGCTGCCAATATAATGGTCGTAAATTGAAGAAGAAGGATACTGATGGATACAACAACACTGTTCATTAGATATTTCAAGAAAGGTCCAGATTCCCATGCCGCCTGGAAATTGCTCCACATCACCTTGGATGGAATCCATTTGGGGGGAAAGATCACGGTCTCCGGATACGACTTCAATGATGTTGAGATCATCCATAGAAAAGGGATAGCAAAAATCGCAACCAGGACGATCGTCCCCGTGACGTTCAGAGCACGCAGAATTGACTTACTTGCCATGACATTTCCCTTCTCCTTTCTATTGGTAGTGAACCTTGCGGCTTAGCAGCTTGAAGTAGACTAATGTAAGCAAACCAACAACAACAAGCAGGATAACTCCCGCTGCCGAAGCGTAACCGATCTTGAAGTAGCGGAATCCGTACTCATAGATGTAAAAGACGAGCGTATTCGTTGAATTGATCGGACCTCCATTGGTCATGATGGCTATGGTTTCAAACACCTGGAACGAACTGATCAGATTAATGATAATTAGGAAGAAAAGGGTTGGTGAGAGCATTGGCAGCGTAATCTTGTAGAACTTCCTCCACCAATTGGCCTCGTCCAGAGCTGAAGCTTCATACACATCCTTTGGAATACTTTGAAGCCCAGCGATGAAGATGAGCGCGTTGTAACCCACTCCCTTCCAGACCGAAACAAGCACAAGTGACAGTAATGAACTGTCTGGACTGCTGAGCCACTCCAGCTTGGGCAAGCCCATCATGTCGAGTAATCCGTTAAGTAAACCGAATTTGGGATCCATCAGCCACATCCACACCAGGGATACCGATACAAGAGAAACAATATGTGGACTAAATAGCGCACCCTGAACGAATCCGTACCATGCGCCTTCCCGATTCAGCCATATGGCTAGCAGCAGTGATATTACAATGGATAAAGATACGGAAAGAAGCGTATAGTTCAAGGAATTGCCCAGGACTTGTAGAAACGCACGATCCTTAAATAACTCGGTAAAGTTGTTGAAGCCTACAAACTCCTTGACCGGATTAATGAAATCCCAGTTATAAAAACTCAGGAAGATCATATAGAAGATCGGATAGATGAAAAAGATCGAAAATATGACGATCGAGGGAGCCACCATGACATAGGGACGAAATTTGGACCAAACGGTCATGAATATTTCCCTCCCAGGACAATAAGCTCTCTCTCTACGGATCTCTCATGCTGACGAGCACGGACTCCGTTGCGATCGAAGTAGTACAGGTCCTGCATGGAGACCGTGATGTTCACCTCGGAAGCTGTCTCCAATGGCTTCAAATAACTCTTCACAGACACAAGTCCAAGCGCAGATTCCAGTTGATAGATGATTTCTGCACCTAGTGTCTCACGTGTCATGATCCGCCCTGGGAAATGAACAAGTCCGGACTGCGGCCGATTCTCAAGCGTCATCGTTGCTTTCTCCGGTCTGAAACCAACCTGCCCAATGTTGTCATGCAGCTGCCCACTCAAGTATGGCAGGATACGTTCACGATCAATCACATTCATCGGCGGTGTACCAATAAACTGGGCTGTGAACACATTATCGGGATCGTCGTAGATTTTTATTGGACCATCTGCTTGTTGAATCAATCCTTTGTTCATGATGACGATCCGATCTCCCATCGACATCGCCTCAACCTGATCATGTGTAACAAAGACAAAGGTTGCACCCAGCCGTTTGTGAAGCTGAATTAACTCCGTTCGCATTTGATGACGAAGCTTGGCATCGAGATTCGACAACGGTTCGTCCATCAAGAAGACTGCAGGACTCTTCACCATGGCCCGTGCCAAGGCAACCCGCTGGCGCTGACCTCCAGACAGAGCTTGCGGCTTCTTGTGCAGATACTCTGCCAGACCGACGACCTCCGTGATTTCCTTAACGAGGCGCTCGCGTTCGGGCCGGGGCACCTTGCGATTCACGAGTCCAAATTCAATGTTCTCCTTGACTGTCATCATTGGATATAATGCATAGTTCTGGAATACCATGGCCACATTGCGCTTGCCTGGTTCTACACCATTGACACATTGATCTCCAATCCAAATTTCTCCGCCCGTTTCTTTCTCGAGCCCTGCGATCATGCGGAGTGTCGTCGATTTTCCACAGCCAGAGGGGCCGACCAATACCGTAAATGAACCATCCTCAATGGTCAGATCCAGACCCGCTATGACTTTATCCTGCTTGAAGCTTTTTTCAATCTGCTTCAGCACAATTTGTGCCATGAGCTTCACTCCTCTTTTATTTATTGAGCGGCCGATGCGAATTGAACCGATAAAATAAGGTCGCTTTCTTCTCCTAATGCACCCGTGACAGGGCCAAAGCCTGGCATATCACAGCAAAAGCGCTGAATATCATCGAGGAGACCCGCTCCCTGTATCGGATGGTGAGTTATCTCTACCTGGCCCTCATGGACTTCGATAACACGGTATGCCGGCACATCCAGACAAGCTGCGGTCTGAACATAGTGCCACTTCCCCTGCTTCACGATGGAGTTTATGTGATTATGTCCGCAGAAATAGATGCCGCCTTCCGGTTGATTATTGAAGATGCTCTTCAGTTCATCCTGTGGACGAATGTACAGCTTATCGAGCGTCGAGCGTGCAGTGGTATCAAATACCGGATGGTGCCCGAAAAGGAGTACTTGCTTGTCGTATGAATTAGTAAGCTCTCCTTTGAGCCATGCCAGCTGTTCTACGTCCAGCTCCCCACCCCAATCTGCAGGATTCATTTCCTGGGTTGTGTCCAGAAAAATCAGCTTGGCATGAGGCGTGTCAATCGCCCGATAGCGATCTTGACCGGTTAATTTGGAGATTTCATGCTTTGGTATCGAATACGTGTCATGATTGCCAAGCACATGAATGAAGTTCCGTTCACTCCTGGAAAGGAAGGAGAACATCGATCTGAATTCCTGAGCCGTTCCTTCATGCGTCAAATCGCCAATAGAGATATGAAAGTCCGCCTCAACCTCCAAAAAAGCCTTGAGCATATGTTCATAAGCTCGAACTCTTGCAGCTTTCATCTCTTCCGTTCCGTGACTCATGCATGAATAGTGATAATCACCAAGTAACGCTAAACGCATGAACTCCACCTCCATTATTTTTCAGAACTTACTGCTATTTAAATTCTCTTCATTTGCAGCACCATTGAGTGCTTGGATTGGCTATCCTGCTCCATGATGCATTCGTTGAAAGAAGACCATATATAGTCCGGAATAATCCCTGTTTCCTCGATATCCTCTCTTGAGGAGATGCCTGTGAGCACGAGGGCCGTCTTCATTCCATTCTGTTGACCAAATAAAATATCGGTCTCCAGCCGATCGCCTATCATAAGGCATCTGCTGTTGTTCACATTCAAGAGCTGGATTGCCTTCTCTGCATAGTAACGGGAGGGTTTACCAATCACGACGGATGTTTTCTGCTGGCTGGCTGCCTCAATCGAGCTTAGAATCGAGCCGGTATCCGGAATGATATCTCCCTGGACGGGACAGCAGCTGTCCGGATTCGTTGCGATGAGAACTGCTCCATGGCGAACTGCTTTTGCCGCCAGATGAAGCTTGTCGTAATGGAACTGCCGATCCATTCCGACTAATACATGCGTTGATTGAGTTGGATCTTCCGTCATACTGATCCCAATCGCTCGAAGTTCACTCCGCAAAGCCTCTTCACCTACAACCAGTACCTGGGCATCAGGCGCATACTCTGCAAAATACATCCCTGACACGTATCCCGCGGTCAGAATTTCGTCAAGCGCGCATGGTACACCCAAACTCAGCAGCCTCTTGTAGCAATCCTCCCTCGTATGTACGGGAGTATTCGTTAAGAACAACAGACGCTTGCCTTGGGATCTCAAGCTGCTTATGAAGCTGTTTACACCAGGAAGGATCATCTGGCTAACATAAATCGTTCCGTCTAGATCGAAGCAATACGCATCGTAATCATATACATTTTCCATAACCTTACCCTTGCCCACTCATACTGAGCTGGACAGCTCCAACACATCCACGAAGGATTCGAGCTCGTCTGTACAGACCCACACGGACGGGTAATCCTGAAATTTCTTCATGACGGAGGTATCGTTAATTGTCCAGGCCATCAGTTGAATCCCCAGCTCTTGACATCGATGAATATAATGCTCGGTCACAAAAGCATAATGCATGGACAAGAACGTGGCTCCGATCTCTACAGACCAGTCAAGAATAGCCTTCGAACAACCAAAGGTAATCAGACCGATGCGTACCTCACTAGATAATTGTCTGATTCTCTCCAAGGCGTCAAAATCAAATGACGTAATGACGACCTGATCCAGCATGCTGAATTCCTTAATCACTTCAAGTACCTTCTCCTCGAGCTGAGGATAGTAAGTCCCCATCTGCTTAAGCTCAATGTTAAGTCCAATTTTCCCCTTCAAAGCTCGAAGCACCTCTTCAAGGGTTGGTATGTGCTCACCTTGTTTTATGTGGAACGATTGCAGTTCCGAAGCAGTATAATCAGCTACTCTGCCCGTTCCATTCGTCATGCGGTCAACCGTATGATCATGAATGACAACCGGGATACCATCCTGGCTGAGATGTACATCCAGTTCGAGATGGGTGAACCCAAGTTCCACCGCTTTTAAAAAGGAAGACAACGTATTTTCAGGATATTTCTTTGGATAGCCTCGATGTGCGACTGCTTGAATGATCATGCTCCATTACCTCCTGTTGTATTTTTTGGACAACACAAAAAACCCAGCAGCAAATCACCCTCCTTCAACATCAAGGTTGTATTGATTTACTTACCACCGGGTTTTCTCGTCGTCTCCACCCAAGGATAAATGTATGAAATTAAGTCCAGAATTTCTCATGGCCTATCGATACAAAATCTGCCCCACTCTTTAGGGCTTGCTGTATCTCTTCCTCATGCCGGATCAGCCCACCAACAATTAACGGCTGTGTGATGCGCTCATTCAGCTCTTGGATGACTCGCGGCATCAGCCCCGGCATCAGTTCAACCTCATCCGGCTTGTAGCTCTTAATCATTCGCACGGCAGTCTCAATGGCTGCTGAATCAATGGCAAATATGCGCTGAATGCTCCGTATGCCTGCTTGCTTGGCCGCAGAAACCGCATTACTCTTCGTTGTCACGATACCATCCACTTTAAACACATCGGCAAGATATTGTATGGCCGAGGCATCTCGTCCAATCCCGGATACCATCTCGGTATGTACATAGGCCTGTTTGCCGCTCTGATGCAGCCTGTCTATAATGGATCCAAGATTTGTAATGTTTCCTGTCATCAGAATAACTCGCTTCACATCGCTTGCTATAGCCTGTGCAATCTGTTCATCTACCGTAATGGAGGCGATGATCGGATAGTTCTTCATGATTCAGTCCTCATTCCCTCATTTGTCATCTTAAATGTTAAAGCTGAAATATTTCTTTTGTTTCATGTTCATGTAAACGGGTTGTTAATTTCACGACTCAACATTCACCATTCGGAGACATCCTAAATGCTAGATTAAATTTGGTTCGGAGCAACTCAAGTTAACTGAACGCTTTAATAAAAATAGGTCCGTATCGACGAAATCGACTACAGACCTATTCAGTCACGCTATTCGTTTGTTCTTAGGCTATGTCTAATGCAGCTACTCCTTCACCGAACCCAGTGTAATACCGTGAATGAAAAAGCGCTGCAGGAACGGATAGACAATAAGTACAGGAAGCATAGCAATGAAAATTTTTGCGGCATTCAGGGTTTGATTCGATAACTCGTTCATCCGTTTATATTGGTCTTCCGTCATGTTGGACGCGTCGATGACCACAACGAATTGCTGGATTAATGTTTGCAGCGGATAGTGATCCTGCCCTGAAGTCAGCACCAATCCATGGAAGAACTCATTCCAATGGTAGACGATAGTGAACAATGTGACCGTAGCCAGTACCGGTACGGCCAGCGGTACATAAATGGTGATTATCATTCGCCACGGCCCGGCCCCGTCCACAAGAGCAGCCTCGTCCAGTTCCTTGGGCAGGTTACGGAAATAGTTCACGATCAGAATGACGTTGAATACCGGCACTCCCCCGCCAAGAACAAGTGCCCAGATGGTATCATACAGCCCAATCGCCTTCACCGTCATGTACCATGGAATCAGTCCGCCGTTGAACAGCAGCGTGAACACGAGAATCCACATGAACACATTGCGCATGCGGAATTCGCGTGGGCTTCGTGAGAGCGGATAAGCCATCATCGTTGTCACCACAAACGTAATTGTCGCACCAAGCACAACCCGTTGAATGGAAATCCAGAAGGAGTTGAAAAAGGAACGATCGCCGATAATTTGTTGATATGAATTGAAGTTGAAGCCAACGGGCCATAACCATACTTTTCCGGCAGCCGCCGCTGATTTTTCGCTTAAGGATACGGCCAGCGTATACCAGAGGGGCAGTATGCACAGGAATGCAATCAGGAGCAGCACAACCAGAAGCGTGACATCAAACACCCTGGATCGCAGCGTTGTTTCTCTTATCATCTCGCTCGACTCCTTCTCCTTATCAGAATATGCGGTAATTGGCGAACTTCGAAGCCAGCAGATACGAAACGATAATGAGCACAAAACTGACCACTGACTTCAGCAAACCAACTGCGGTTGCAAGTCCGTACTGCATGTTTAGCAGCCCTTCGCGGTATACCCAAGTATCGATAATGTCACCCGTGGAGTAGAGCAGCGGGTTGTACAGGTTGAAAATCTGATCAAAACCTGCATTCAGTACATTCCCCAGGCTTAACACTGCCAAAAGCACAATTGTGGTACGCAAGCCGGGCAGCGTCACATGCCAGATTCTACGCATCCGGGTTGCTCCGTCAATTGAAGCGGCTTCGTACAGGGATGGACTGATGCCCGTCAGTGCAGCCAAGTAGATGATCGTGTTGAAGCCGAACTCCTTCCATACATCACTTCCGACGACAATAAATGGAAACAAGTCTGCCCGGGCGAAGAACAACACCGGTTCAATCCCAACGATGTTCAGTAATCCGTTGACAGGACCCGTGTACGAAAACACATCGAGCAATATGCCTGACAGGATAACCCAGGACAAAAAGTGCGGAAGGTACACGATCGTTTGAACCCAGCGCTTAATCACCATAAGACGAAGTTCATTCAGCATGATCGCAAAGACTAATGGCACAATCAGGTTACCCGCAATTTTCATGACGGCAATGTACACGGTATTGAAGAAAATGGTCTTGGTATCATTCAGGCTAAACATATATTCGAAGTTCTCCAGCCCGATCCAGGTCGATTTCCAAATGCCCTGGCCCGGGTTAAAGTCCTGAAAGGCAATGGCAATCCCGAACATGGGAATGATGCTGATAAACAGCAGCCATACCATTCCGGGCAATAACATAATGTAGTAATGTTTGATGAAACTTCGGTTTCGCATCCAGTGTTCCTCCTCCGCAATCTCCCATCCCTGATCTTCTCAAGAAGAAGCGCCGGATGACCGACCCGGCGCTCTGGACAGCTGCCTACTTGACGTACTCCTTCACTTCCTCAGTGATTTTGTCGCCGCCTTGCTTTTTCCAATCGTTTACAAACGTATCGAATGTATCCAGAGGTGCAGCTCCCATGATGATTTTCAGGAAGGTTTCATCCTCCAGCTTCTTCAGATTGGACCAGCGGCTTTCCATGGTGCGGGTCTGGGAATAGAGAAGGCTATACACCTTGTTATAGTCCTGCTGCAAGGATGATGATCCGACCAGCAGTGAATAGATGCGGCTCCATACGCCAAGGTCAGCCTGAGGATCCCAATACTGGATGTCCATATTGTCATACGGCTCTTTCTTTACCTTTTTGACGTTCTGAATGTCTGCAGCAAGCAATTTGTAGCCTGGATCGGTGAAGTCTTCCGGTTTTTTCGTGCCAGCAAGTACTTCCTGCAAAGCCTTCGCTGAATATTCGCTCTCATCCATATAGGACATCGGTACACGCAGCGGATAGTGACCTACAGGCACAGAGATATCAAACTTCGATTCATCCCGAATGAGCAGATTCAGCATTTTGATGACTGCTTCGGGATGTTCATATCCTTTGCGCACAACAACGAATACGGTAGAAGGGGCGCCCATATGAGCATTAAATTGTCCATCAGCATCCAGCGGCAGCAAATATGCCTGCCAGTTGGCTTTCGGATCGTTTTTAATCGCATCGGGAAGAGGTCCGTATCCCATCCACCATGGTGCGAAGAAAATACCAGCATTACCGTTGACTACAGACTCGGACGCTGCTTTGCGAATGCCGAGTTCCTTGTCGATTAGCCCATTCGCATACATGTCGCGCAGTTTGGCGAGCGCTTCCTTCGTTTCTGGCAGAATGGAACCGTAGACCGGGTTGCCTGCATTATCTTTTAACCAGAAACCAGGATAGGCCTTATAAGCCCCGAAGATCGGATCAAGTCCATACGTGTTATTTGTTGATTCCAGGAAATTCGCATATAACCGGCTGCCGTTCTGCTGCCCTGCAATCCCAATCGTATCGTTCTTGCCGTTGCCGTCCGGGTCTTGTTCCACGAATGCTTTCGCCACGTTCTCCAGTTCTTCCATTGTTTTGGGCGGTTCAAGTCCCAGCTTGTCGAGCCAGTCTTTGCGTATCCACATTTGGTGAACACCATCGGATTGTACTTGTATACTGGGAATAGCGTACATTTTCCCGTCAAATGTAACTGCCTGGGCAGACACACCGTTTGTTTTCTCCATATAACTCTTCATGGCTGGTGATGCATATCGATTAAATGCATCGGTCAGGTCTTCCAGCTGGCCCGCCTTCACCATCGCCCGCAGCTGGGTATCCTTGACCACGAGTGCATCGGGTAAATCATTGCTTGAAATCGCGAGGTTCACTTTCTGCTCATAGTTGGTTCCGGTTGCCGCTTGCCAGGTGACTTTGGTGTCAATATTCAGATTATCCTTCACATAACGGGAATACTGGTTGTTCTCCGGTGTGTCCCCGGCAGGCAAACTTTTGTCTGTTGGATCGACCTCTTTGCCATACCTTAGTGTAATCGTCTGGTCGTACTTACCGAATGGATCTGCCGGCCCTTCTTCTACAACGCCAGGCGTAGTATTATTTTCCGCCGTTTCATCCTCGTTGCCCGCGTCGCTGCAGGCGCTAGTGAATGCGAGCAACAGCATCATTGCCACCATGACCATTTTTTTGCCCAAATGGATGCTCCCCCTTTAATGGAATGTCCTTCGCGTCCAGCACCAACAATATAACACGGCCGGAAAACGTTTATGGATAGAGAGCCGAACGAAGAACAGGAGGTGAAACGTCTGTTTTTGTTAACGCTTACAATTCATTCATCCTACCTTCTCTCCATTCGTCTACCCTCTTCTTGGTGCATTGCGGTACTCGCTTGGCAGCATGCCTACCTGCTCACGGAAAATCCGGCTGAAGTATTTTTCGTCCGCGTAGCCTGTATGTTCCGCGATCCAGACAATCGGTTTGGCCGTTTGAGTCAGATAGTCCTTCGCCTTGTCGATCCGAATTTTGCGGAGATATTCGTTAAACGAATAACCCATCATTTCCTTGAAGCATTGATTGAAATAACTTCGGCTGAGGTTGACCCGCTTCGATACATCGCTGGCGAATAGTGGATTCTGCAGCTCGTCATGTATGATTTTGACGGCGGTCATGATACTGCTGCTGACTTCCTTGCGCAGATACTGCCCACCCGATAAACGTAGTGCTTCTGTCCGAAAGTTCGCCATCCATTCCACCACATCGTTCCATGATGCAAAATGTACAGGTATTGTCATTTCCGTGCTGACGATATTTTTAAACGTGCGGTTCCAGTCTTCCGTTACGCCGTACAGCAACTGCATCAATCGGGGGACAGGTAATCTCATGGTTTTCAAATCATCTAGAAGTTCAACCATATAAGACTCTTCATGCACCCAGCGAAACGAATGCAACTTGTCCTTAACACTCACATCGCTCGCTTCAACGACTGATGACCCGGGCCGTCCACGTTCACAGCGCGACTCATCGAACGATGGAGTTTCTTTTCCTTGCTCCCCATAAAATAACGCATCCTTTCCGGATTCCATCGTGGCTTCGTCATTGAATCGTTTTCGCCTGTCGGCCTGAATACGGTCATGAATGCGCCCAAGCACTTCCTCGAACCGTTCTTTCTCAAGCTGCACTTTGGCAATGTAATCGATGGCACCCAGACGGAGTGCCTCCTGAATGTATTCAAAATCCTGATGAAGGGTCAGAACCGCAATTAGCAGATCCGGGTATAGCTTACGAGTGGTGCGGATTAACTCGATCCCTGACATGACAGGCATGGCCAGATCCGTAATCAATAGATCGACGTGGTTTTCAGACAGAAATTCAAGCGCCTTCTCTCCGTTTCCCGCTTCGCCAACAATCCTCATATCAAATCTGTCCCAAGGCATTGCGAGCATAAGCCCTTTGCGCACAAGTTGATCGTCATCGACGATGAGTACGTCAATCATGATTTTCCCTCTCCTTCACAGTGAATTGGCAGCTCAATGACAATCCAGGTTCCTTGCCCCGACTCGCTGGATACGTTCATACTGGCTTGGCCTTCATAATAAGACTCCAGCATGCGCTTAACATAATTCATGCCAATCCCCATTCCGACCCGATGACGCTCGGCCTGTTCTTGTTCCAGCAGCGCTTTGATCTTTTCTTCGGAGATTCCCCTGCCGTTGTCTCTGATCGAAATTTCAAGCCGGTCGTTGTGCCTGCTTACTTCAACTTCGATTCTTCCTTTGTCATCCAGTCCATGGTACAGCGAATTTTCAACGAGCGGCTGCAAAATAAACCTCGGCACGGGCACGTTAAGCAGCTTGTCATCGATATGAATGCCAACATCGAATTGAAAATTATAGCGAATCTGCTGCAGGATCAGATACTGCTTGAGCGAATCAATCTCCTCCCGTATGGTTGAGCTCTGACCGCCCAAGCGCAAATTATAATACAGCAGCTTGTTCAGCGAAGTAACCAGCCGATCGATCTCCTCCTGTCCATTCATGACGGCCAGCCAGTGCGCAGTGTCGAGCGTATTCATCAGAAAATGTGGATTGATCTGGTAGAGCAGCTTTTCAATTTCCAGGTCTGCCCTGCGCTTCTCCTTTAACTCCACTTCGGAATACAACCTTGCAATGTGGGACTTCATTCGTCCGAATTGTGTGAGCAGCATCTCAAATTCAGGTATGCGCGAATTCGCGTCGACCCCGTCGAAGTTGCTGTTCAGCATCTGCTTCATTTCCCGGTGGAATTGGGACAACGGCCGATATACCATTTTCCACAGCAACCAGCCGATGGCCAAGCTGACTGCGGCGGATAACACGGTTAACAGAACCATCTGCATGATCCAGCGGTTTTTCTCCTGATCATAATCTGCTTTGGACACGAGCGACACAACACTCCATCCCTGGTTGCTGTATTGCTGGTACCAGTAATAGCCCGAAGCGATTCCCGAAGTTGTAGAAGGTTCAGAGAGCTGGCCGGAAACTGGGAAATTTGCGTTTTCAGGGAAAGCGTCCCTTAACTCACTGTAAGAGATGCGTCCGTGATTATCCAAAATGAGGTGGGCCGTATTTTTACTGACATCATCCAGATCAAGAATGCTCTGTGTCAGATTAAACCCGGTTTCAATGTATACATACGCATCGTCCCGTTCAGGCAGGTCCACCTTTCGCAGCGCAGAAAGAACATATTGATCGTTAAACCTGTCGTTACTGATATGAGGCCCGAAATACGTGATTCCGTAATAACTCGCCATGATCGGCAAATTCTCCGGATCGAATGAGTCTTTCACCCCCATAGTTTCAAAGAGATAGGTGTCGTCTTCACGAAAATAGTACATCGATAACCCGATATTGGGATTGGTAAACGCAATCAGGTTCAGCTGATTTTTGATCTGGTCGGTCAAATAACTGCGGTCATATGGTTGATCCGCAAGCATGAGTTGCTCCAGCTGTTTACCAATGCTCCCCTCGAAGGCGAGCTGCTGAGACACATGATTCAGGTTGCTGAGTGTGTTTTCCAAGGAAAGGGTCACCTGTTTCAGGTTACTTTGGATCCCGGATTGCAATTTGGTCGTCAAAATGGAATGGATTGTTCGGTAGGATAGACAGCAGGATAAAAGGAAAGGAATGAGGGCTACGGCCGCAAAAAGGAAAAGAATTCGATTTTTGAGCGTAATTCGTTCGATACGGGATTTTCGTACATGTTCTGGTTTCATGCATTCATCTCCGCTTCCGGGTTACAAAAAAGGCCAGACACGGCGGAAGTCCCCCGTTAATATACGAGGGACCTTCTGTCCTGCCAATATTGAAACCACGCGTTATGTTCAGTTGCCATTCAACCTCTTCAAACGATGGAGTTGCTTCGAGGACCCACGCTTCAACTGCCCAGCCAGACGCTCATTTCACCCGGTTCACGGTTCCCCCACAGATAATAAGGAATGGCGGTAAAACGTACCGGAATGCGAGGTTTGCGAATCGGTTGGTACAGTTGATCCTCTGGCCATGCTGACCCATCTGCAGTCAGTCCGTCGCCCTCCACAACAACGCAGCCGCCAAGTAAATTCGGTGCATCGCGCTCTGTTAAATTGGCTGCTTCGGCAATGGATAATGAAGCCAGCGGCGCTCCGTTATCCGCCTCTTCCACGCAATACACAAGTGGTCCACGCTGAATGGCTGCTTTGCCTGCATCAGCTCGAATCTGTGGATGAGCTTCAATCAAGTGCGTTTCAAGTGGCAGTAACCACTCCAATGCATCTCCTTCCGACCATATTCCTTGGATATGAGCATAACCATTGTTCAATGTATATGCCTGTTCTTCGCCATTCACTCGCAAAACAGGCTGCCCACTCTGGAACCAGTTTGGAATTCTGAGCGCCAGTGTAAATGCAGCACCCTCTGAGCTGTCTGGAGCAAGCGAGATGTTGAAGTTGATTTTTCCGTTCCAAGGAAGCTCCGAATCTTGACTCAGCTTGACTGCCCGGCCTTCCGCAGACGTGAATTCTACCGTACTGCCAATGTATAAATGTACATGAACCACATTCTCTTCTGGAGAGACATCGTAGATATAATCGTTCAGCGAGCTGAGCAAGCGAGCGACGTTTGGCGGGCAGCAGGAACAGCCGAACCACTTCTGACGGACCGGTTTTACATGATGTTTGTCCGGATTGCGCAAGCTGGCCTCTGGCCATACTTCAAGCGGGTTGACATAGAAAAAGTGTTTGCCGTCCTTGGACATGCTGCCAAGCACGTTGTTGTACAGCGCACGTTCCATCACGTCCGCATACTCACTCTTCGCCTCCAGACGAAGCATGCGGCGCGCCCAGAAGATCAGTCCGATGGATGCGCAAGTTTCCGCGTACACCGCGTCATTCGGCAGATCATAATCGAAAGTGAACGCCTCGCCCAAATGTGTCGCTCCGATGCCTCCCGTAATGTACATCTGTTTGCGAGTTGTATTGGCCCACAGCCGTTCGCACGCCGCTCGCAAGCTGTCATCCTTCGTCAAACGGGCGAGATCGGCCATAGCCGTATACATGTAAACGGCACGTACGGAGTGTCCAACGGCTGCTGTCTGTTCCCGTACCGGAAGATGGGATTGGTACATTTCCAAGTCCGGCGAACCTTGCGACCAGATGTTTGTTCTGTCTCCCCGTTCCCATTCCTGGATGAAATAACTCGGGCTGCTGCCCCGCTCATCAATGAAATATTGGCTAAGATTCAAATAACGTTCCTCACCGGTTGCATGATATAACTTGACGAGAGCCAGTTCAATCTCCTGGTGCCCGCAGTATGCCCGTTTCTGGTTCTCTCCCGTACCGAAGAGCTTGTCGATTAAGTCAGCGAAACGACATGCAATGTCAAGAAGCTTACGTTTGCCCGTTGCGTCAGCGTAGGCCACCGCAGCTTCGATCAGGTGTCCGGCACAGTACAGTTCATGGGCCTCATACATATTTGTCCACTCTTTGCCCGGTTCCTTGATTGTAAAATAAGTATTGATATATCCGTCACCCCGCTGTGCCTGCCCAATGAGGTCGATTGCTCCATCTGCGGTGTTCTCCAATTCGGGATCAGGATAACTCCGCAGTGAATAAGCAACCGCTTCCAACCATTTATATAAATCGCTATCCTGAAACACCCATCCGCCGAATTCGCCCTGTTCCAGACCGGCAGCAATTCGAAAATTGTGAATGGCATAGCTGGGTTCCGCTCCTTCGATACGATCATTCAATGCCTCCCATTGATAGGGTATGACTGTTTGACGTACCAGTGTGGAATAATCCTCCCAAAATGAGTCCCGGATATGAACCTGTGTTGTCTGCATCAGTAGTACCTCCTATATTAATTGACTCTTTACGAACTCAATTATATGCTTGGTATAACCGACTTAATAGGAATGGAATGAACCATTTTCTATAAAATATGACACAAGCGAAAGGATGCGAACGTTCTGGGTGAAGACACCATGATTGAACTTCATATGCCCCCACTCCCCTATTATTTGGGATCGGGCCTGACAGAGTATAGGAGCGGGGATCAGCATCCCCATCGCAGCAACATCGGGGCGTATGATTTGCTGATCCTTGTCCGCGGAGAGATGTACATCGGCGAGAACGGATCACAATGGACACTAACCGAGGGAGACATGCTGCTGCTGCTGCCTGATGGAGAACACTATCCGATCCGACCTTGCGATCAGGATACCGTTTTTTACTGGGTTCACTTTGAGCATGCACCAAGGCGTGATGCATCAGTGGCAGAGGAAGTGGAGAACAATACATCCCCTTACACAACCAGACCATTTATTAACCCTTACACGCTGCGATTGCCAAAATACATGCATTTGACTGACTCACGTACGGTGTTCGGTATGGTAGAACAGCTGCTCACCCAGCCGTCTACGCTTTCCTTTTGGCAGGAACAGCAGCTTCTTGGAGAACTCCTCAGCTTGCTTGAAGAAGAATGTTTCGGCCGAACAGATTCGGTGGCTTCCCGTTTGGCTGAACGGACAGTAGCTTACCTTCAAGCTAACTATCGGGAGAAAGTCACCAATGAAGCCATCGCGTCAGCCCTGCACTTTCATCCAAACTATATTGTACGATGCATGAAGTCGAGATACGGATGTACGCCATCCGATTATCTGCAGCAGTTTCGGCTGGAGCGGGCCAAACGCCTCCTGGTCACAACCGACTGGTCCATTGATCGGGTCGCCGAGGAAGTGGGTTTCCGTTATTCCCCGTATTTTTCGTCCTGCTTCAAACAGGAATTCGGCTCTTCTCCGCTGCAATTTCGCAAGCAATACTTAAAATAGAATTGAGCTTTCATCCCTAACAGGTTTGGAAGTTTTCATGATCAATCATGGAGGCAGCGATTGTCATGAAATCTTCGGCTCCAATTTCAAAATGACCTTTGCGGAAGGTAAATCCCCAATTTCGATTTCCGCGTGTAAAGTTAAGTTCGTTTAATAGAGAGGCAATCTTTACTTCCCGACACGGAACATAACGGATATCCCGGCGGAAGGGTACAAATGATTCCGTCATCTGATATTTATAGACTGGGCTGTCCTTCACCTGGCCGATAGCGGTAAATGCCTGGAGCGGCTTCCCTGTCGACATGTCTGTGCGCGGAGAATAGTATATCAGCCAGTCACCTGGGGACATCAGACGCAATGATACTGCCTTGCCATGACACAACTGTGCAAATCCGCCTTCTACGGCTGTATGGACATGAGAAGCAGAAACAACGCCAATCCAATATCTGCTTGTCTGATTTGTTATAACCGACACTAGATTTCCCCTTCTCTCTGCCCAATGCCTAATTCCATCTTCAAACGATTCAGTTGCAAAAAGTGATGTCTATAATGCATTTCAATCAATAAAAACCATTCCTGGGCGTCCAGTGCCCCAAGTCTTGGGTGAATGACTTTATCCGTTGCTGGCGATGGACGTAAAACAGCTTCCATGTCTCTCATTTCTTCAATGACTTGATGCAGCCCTTCAACCAGCTGCTCCTTGTTCTCCGGTGACTTCGGAGTGTATTGCGGTGAAGCAGGGACTTTAACACGAGTGGCCGGAAATTGTTCTTGCTCGAACACGCTTTCCCCCAGCTCCGTTTTTCCCTTATTCGAATGTACCGATGGTACACTGTGAACCAAACATTGTTTTATATTAGGCAGGTGCATGAAGAGCGCTGATTGAATCAAATGCATATACATCTGTCCTAGGGACCATTCCTCCTCATCCGTCTTTCTGTGTAATTGCTCCATATTTAGCTGTTTCAATTCAGCCAAATACCTCTCTACCGCATTTTCAAAAGATTTTAATACCTGAAGTGTGTTTTTCATTCTTCCAGCAACCCCTTTTCATCTTAGATATAATCAAAGTATAAAAAAACACTACTGACAGGGGTATGTCAGTAGTGTTTTAAGATATTTTTCGCAGCTTCTTGAATTCGCAAGCGCAGAGACTCCGGCTCAATCACTTGAATATCCCCACCCCAGCCAAGCAAATGATGCAATAGTTCTTCCGTATGCCGGACACGAAGATGAAAATTCACACCGTCCACATGATCTTCTATGGCTTCGATATAGAAGTTGACTCCCTCTATAATCTTGTCTGCTATCTCAGGGTTAGCCCTGATTAGTACCCGTACATTCCGATCATCAGACGGCCGATATTTGCTTAGGTCAAAATTATCCGGTAAAAGGAAGCGATCCTCCAATACTTGAAGTTCCGTCATTCGGGACAGTCGGAAATGACGAATGTCTTGTCGCATATCGCAGTGCGCGATTAAAACCCAATGTTCATGCAAAAGGGATAATCCATATGGAGAAACCTCCCGGAGATTGCTTCGATTCCCGTCTGGCCCCGGCATTTTTTTACGGTACATAAAACGAATCTTTTGCTTTTCCAAAATGGCGCTGCGTATTTGCTTAAGGTACGTTTTAACCGTCTCTCCAGCTAAGGGATCACTTCCATGAAGGAGTCGCATGGTTTCCCGAACTCGTGTAGATTCATTTCGAACGGATTCTGGTAAAATTGCTTCAATTTTACGTTGAGCCGACTTGGCTTCATGTGCGTATGTATGATCCAATCTCTGTTCGATAAAATCAGCCCCCATGAGCAGGGCTACGGCTTCTTCGGCTGTAAAGCTAACTGGGGGGAGAAAATATCCTTCCATAAGAGAGTAACCCTGACCAGGTGCTCCTATTATTGGCACCCCAGCTTCGCTTAGTGCTTGCATATCCCGATATATCGTTCGTACACTTGTCTCAAACCGGGAAGCCAGATCTTCTGCCCTTAGCGTTTTGCTGCGCTGTAACTCAAGGGTAATTGCAAGATGCCGCTCCGTTTTATTCATACTTCTATCCTCCGCTTATCCATCATCCAAACTGCATTAATTCTATCATAGTAAGACGTGCAGAGAATTCTTTCTTTAATTTGGAGTAATGGATCGGAGAAAATCCTCAATTTCATCCATATATCCCTTCACTGTAATGTTACGCGGGGCAAACAAACTGATCAATAATGCACGCCAAGGTGATTCGGCCGTAGAGACGGACAGCATGGAGTGCTCCGTGTCTGGCAGGAGTTTGACTCGTAATAATTCCGATGGCGATACATGCTCCCTGTAAACCCTCTCCGTTTCCTGCACGTCGACGTTTATATCCTGATCGCCGAGCAGTAGCAGGACAGGGGACTCAAAATTCGCGATATCGTTTGTTGCATCGGCAGTGTAGTTGCGGCTCACGAATCTCCAGCGTTCTCTGGACATGGCATCTTCTTGCCCGGCGAGGCTCACATATTCTTCATAGGAACTGCCTGCGATCAGCAGCTTCTTAATACGGTTATTCTCTTTAACCTGTTGCTCAATCTCATTCATGGAGCGCCCTTCCTTAGCCATTTCACTCCGTGTGTTGTACTCTCCCTGCGACAGCCAGTTGATTGCCGGAGAGACCAGAATGCTGAAGGCTAGCCGTTCTTTGCCAGCCAGCTTGGGAATGACCCATCCTGCCTGACTTGCGCCCCATACGCCTATGCGACTCGCGTCGATTTCCGGTTGCTGCCTCGCCCACGCCAGCGCCTGCCGTGCTTCCTCTACCCGATCTTCCATGCGCTGGTCAAGCCAGCTGCCTTCCGATCCGCCGATTCCTCTCTTGTCCAGCGACAGTGAAGCATAACCAAGCCCAGCAAGCCGCTCCCACAGCGGTTTATAGCCGTCGTTGTGTGTCGCGTCGATCGGCCCGTCGCCATGAATGAATAATACTAAACCCACTTTGCCACTGTATTTGGCGGGAAGCGTTAACACCCCCGTCAATTGACCTTGGGGCGTTTCTATTTGCACAGCTCGTTGGACCATATCAAAGCTATTTTGCCATAAAATAATTGTACCCGTCCCTCCTATCAGCAGCAGGATAACCAAGAGCATCGTTCCCCATTTTTTCTTCACGCTTTTTTCTACATCCCTTCCTCGTTAAAAATGACTATCCTTCATGGATCATGTAATTCCATTCCGGTTCGTCAAACAACCATGTCATGAGGGAGCTGCGCTGTACTTCAAGCGTGCGGAATCCCATTCGCTCATACAGCCGTTTGGCTCCGAGGTTACTACCTGACACATGCAAGCTCGCATATCGGACTCCCGGTCTTGTAGATGCTTCGCGAAGGGTCCATTCCAGCATCGCTCTGCCTACTCCTGTTCCCCGAAACCGTTGATGGACGGTTAGATCAGCAATATACATTTCTCCACGTACCGGACGATGGCTCAAACATGCCAATCGTAGGACAAAACTGAGTGCTCTCCGCCACCCAACGTCTTGAATTCCTTTCCACAAGGGAAGCAGTTCTGTTACTGTAATACTCGAACGGAGCTCACCTGACCGAGCCTTTAACTGAAGGCTCAAGCTGCCAAGGACTGCGTCTTTCTTCATGGCAACGAAGCGCTCGCTTTTCCCCTGTCGTTCATCCAGCGCGAGACACGTTTCAAACAACATCATCATTTGTGCGTTATTCAAATTTGCACCAAATTTACTGCAAAACCCTTGAAATAACAGTTGGCTGACTGAAGCTTGATGTTCCTCTTTCATTCGCTCCATCTGAACGACAGGATGGATGATCATCGCTTTCCGTCACCATCCACTGTATTGCCGCCGATATGTTCAATACGTGCAAACATTTCATAATATAAGCTTTCTTGGGTAAACAGCGACAGGTATGACTTCTCCGCCAGAATCCGTGAACCATGTAGTATGAGGCCCCTGCGGTCAGCAAAGGCCTGGAATTGACTGAAGTACTGCTCCAGTTCTTCTTCGCCATGTACTGTAAACCGGTAAGATAAGTATTCACCTGCTGGAAAAGCGATATCGCCTTTCACGTCATGCACTTCCGTGCACAGCATTACACGGTCGTCTCCCTCATATACGTAATGAATGTCCGCTTCAAATAACTCTGGCAGCGGATCCCCCTCCTGAACCAACATTCGAGCATCCAATTCACTCTCCATGTGCGTCTCGAACCATGTAGTCAGGACAAGCTGATCACGTTGAATAACCTGAAAGGAAGTGCCCTCCTGTCCGTAGTGCTCGTTCTCGTCCAGCACCTTGCGAATAAAGTCGCTTAACGATCGCAGCCTGTCTATTTCAGCTTCCAGCTTGGAAACCGATTGTACAAGCAATCGCTGCATATCATCCGGGGTACCTTCTTCACTCCATTCCCGGATGGCTCTTACCGACAGCCCAACTTTACGAAGAAGTAAAATATGCGCCAAGCGGTAAATCTCATTCATCCCATACATGCGATATTGATTGTCATCGATATACGACGGCATCAATATGCCTTTTTCCTCAAAATAACGAATTTGATGGACCGACACGCCCATCAGTTTCGCTAACTCGCTGATCGTAATTTCCTTTTTCAAGTGCTTACCCCCTCTGATACGTGGAATACGAACTAAGCATATACCTTAGGTCAGACCTAAGGTCAAGTCATGAGAGATACCCTGAACTAAGACTGCCTCGGATTGCAAACGTCCTGATGTTTCATAGAGCTGCTACTCCAATATAAAAAGACCATCATAAGATGGCCCCACATTACGATTTATAGTATTTTTACTATTTTTTCAGAATTACTCTGTTCGCTTCTCGTATTTGAATAAAATCAGTTTTTGTGCAAGCTGAACCTCTTTAGTCTTTTGGTACCCAAACTTTTCGTAAAAGTAATGATTACGGAAGCTTAAATGCGGTGTATATAAGGTCCATAATTTTGTATTCGGAAATTGGGATTCCACAAATTGAATTGCTGCAGTACCTACGCCCTTACTTTGATTACATGGAGAAATGAACACCTTATCAATGTGCATGCGCTCATCGTTGCCTCTTACATCAATCGCACCTATAATTGTTTTTCCCTCTAAAATGGTAAAGTGTTGATATTTTCTAATATTTTCAGCCAATTTTCCATAGGTTTCACATGCTGGATTTGTTTCAGAGTCTTCGTACTTTTCCAAATCCTCTTGAAACGCTGCTTTTTGAAGAAGAAGCAATGTTTCAATATCTTCTAGGGTTGATTTCTTAAATGTTATGGACATCTTTTATTCTCCTTTTCCACAAGAAAGCCAGTATGCTTATCGCATGTCTAAAAGAGCATAGAGGTTCACTTAAGTATGAATTGTACCTAGCTGTGATCGACATACATCCAAGGCACGATAGGCGGAGCGTTCCATGAATGCCAAGATCTCGTCTATCGAAAAAACACTCATCTCCTGCTGGACATGTTCTACTGGATAGTTAAAGTCCTCCAGCGCCTGTTTCTTCAATACGAATACATTCTTCTCATCAAGTTCATCCATAATTGGTATGTACACTGCTGAATTTAGCGCTTCGTAAAGTCCTTCAGAAATAAACATCTCATTCAGCTTCGCATTGCACAATCGAAAGTCATGTTGATAGCGATCATACAGTGTAGGCTCCTTTTTCAGTCGTTCTTCAAAACCGCTAAAGTAAGATTTCATAGCCCAAAACTTCATCCGCTACCAAATGAGTTAAATAGCCCAGTATGAAAGGCTCAGTTATACGCTCCTTATATTTAGTGATGAAACGCCCGTATTTCCATCGCCTGTTGACGCCATACTTGAATTGATCTCCCAGAAAATGGGTATCCCCTTTTTCGGAGTTTGCATCTGGCGCTATGGCGCCAAGGAGCATATCACCACGCTGCTTGATAGACTCATCCCCTTGATCATTTCAGATGTTCTTATTTCAATGATAGTACCACATATTGGGATTAACGCTCAAAAAAACAGCCGATCCATTGATCGGCTGCCTTGATGGAGGCTTTGGTATTAGTTAATCATAAATGCAGACCACTAATTCTGTGATGGTTTCATACCCACTAAAATCTTAAAGTCCATCGTAATTTGTCTCAAATCCATCTGTAAAATCTGTTCTCTGGCCTCTTGTGAAGCCCCCCAAGATAACGGAGTCATCCCAAGCAAAGGTGGAATGAGGTGCTCACTGAGGCTAACTTGATATTGAATATCTTCAACCGCTATTAAATCGAACCGTTCGTTAAAATAACGAATGGTAGGTGTATTGGAATAGACCTGTTTATCTGTTCCTTTGTAGAGGATATCTCTGATTTCTTTTAGATAATGCTGCTCTGGAACCACTTTAATCACCAAACCGTCATCTGTGAGCAATCTCTGAAACTCGGAATAATTGGCTGGGGATAGCATGTTTATGATGAAATTAAATTGCTGGTTAGCTAGTGGGATGTTTGCAATGTCTGCAACACACCACACGGCATTTGAATATTCCGCTGCTGCAAGACTGATCCCCTCTTTTGAAATATCCATTCCTACAGCCAATATAGCGTTACGTTTTCTCTGATTTATTGTAGTTTGTATGCTGTTCAAATGAGAACCTTCTCCGCAACCTGCATCCAGTAAACGTATGGGTTCTTTGCTCTTGTTTTGACTCAAGATTATTTCACTTACGGCCGCCTGCAAGGGATGGAATAGCCCGCTCTGACTAATTATTCTTCTGGTTTCGAAGGTTTGTCTATCATACTTAGATTTAGTAGAGCGAGAGGATAGATTGATATATCCTTGCTTGGCAATATCGAAACAATGCTGATTCATGCAGATTAAGCTCTGCAAGTGAATCAAGCTCATCGGTTTACTGCATAACGGGCAACGAAACATCTCTTGCGACTCCCTGATTCTCTCAATACTCATCTGCTTTTTACTTTTGTTGAACACAAAAAAGCACCCTTTCATTCGTTTTAGGTTAACGAAAAAAGGCACAGTCAAACAAACCCCGCTTCTTGTTCTAAAAATTCCGGGGTATGTGAGCTGTACCTGTCATTACCTTAAACGAATGAATTGGATGATCATATTTAAGCGCTCCTTATCATGATAACTATAAAGCACTTAAATACTACCATGTTTCTCTTGTGTGGGGAACGATTACATTCTCTTATTTAACTTACTAGCAATTTCACGTGTACAGACAATGCGTATGCTGCTCATCCATAGAGCGGCCCATACACGGAACAAGCTCTGAAGTCCGCTCCCTCCAGGTCTTTTGTTCCAAATGCAGACCAGGCGCTGGGCCGGAAAATGCGATCTGCTTCAATATTGTGCATATTAACCGGAATACGAAGCATGCTCGCAAGGGTAATTAAATCTGCACCGATATGCCCGTAACTTACAGCGCAGTGATTCGATCCCCATGCTTCCATCACACCATAGACGTCATCAAAGACGGGGTCACCCGCCAGCCGCTTGGGTACAAACCACGTGGTCGGCCATGTTGGCGTAGTTCGCAGATCCAATTGACGATGCACGTCTTCCGGCAACTCCACGGTGTAACCTTCCGCAAGCTGGAGCACAGGTCCCAAGCCCGCAACCAGGTTGATCCGTGCCATCGTGACGGGCATGCCACCTCGCGTTGTGAAGTCGGTTGAATACCCGCCCCCTGCAAACTGATCCATATAGGTTGGTCGCCAGCTTACAGCATCCAGGCACGCTTGAACCTCTTGATCCTCAATCTCCCAATGTGGTTTCATCACTGGCTTACCTTCACGTTTCTGTTCCCCTGTCCCGTCGAGTGCAGCGGGCCCCGAATTGATCAGGTGAATGAAACCAGCCGCGGCCAAGCCGTCAGGCTGCCAGCCAGTAACCCGTTTCACTGCCTCTGGACTCCAGAATGCACGCACATCAGCAAAAATCTGAGCGGTATGCGACAAGTAGTGATTGAACAGCATCGTGACTGCGTTTAGATTGTCATTCTCCGTTGCAACCATGTAAGGCTCACGAATGCCATTCCAGTCGAAGGAACTGCACAGGATAGCTTCCAAGACATCTGCACTGGGCTGGTAATCGGTCCACTCACGTTGACCCTGAAATCCCGATGCAATGGCGTTATAACCATATGCTTCTTCCTCGTATCCCATCTCGGCAAGTTTTGGGTTGCCAATCATCAGATCACGTACGATCAGTGTCATGCCAATGGAGATTTCCCAGTTTTTCTTTTTGATCTCTGGATCAATCTGTACCGATTCCGGATTGGGATCCGGTCCTTCCTTGCAGTGCTGTACAGCCCAGGCTAATGCTGACTGTAATTCCTGCTTGTCGTAGATATGATTCTCCAGCCTACGGCTGACTTCGGTCATGTCGACGTAGGCGTTGCGCATCCCCAGATAACGCTGGTAGAAATGTTCGTCAACAATACAGCCTGCGATGCCCATGGAAATGGAGCCGATGGACAGGTAGGATTTGCCTCGCAGCAGTGCAGCGGCCATGCCCGCTCGGGCGAACCGGATCAGCTGATCGCGCACGTCCTCTGGAAGCTTCCGTTCATCCTGGTCCTGTATATGCTTGCCATAGATCTTGAATATGGGCAGCCCTTTCTGATTATGTGCCGCTTGGAGTGCAGCCAGGTAGACCGCACCGGGTCGTTCCGTGCCGTTAAAGCCCCAGACCGCGTGCGGCAGGGTTGGATCGGTCTCCATGGTTTCAAGCGGATAACACCAGCCGCTCGCAACAGTGACAAGCACGCCAACACCTTCCTTGCGAAATTGCTCAGCGCAGCGAGCAGCTTCGGTCATTCCGGAAATGCATGGTTCAAAAATGACAACTTGCACTGGCGAGCCATCTGGATTGCGAAGAACGGAGGTGATCTCGGCCGCAGCCTCACGGGCAAGTTCCAGCGTACTTTCCGCCAACGCAGCCTTTACTAGCTTGCGGCGATCCACGATTGGACGAATACCGATTTTGGGAAATCCGCCTTCATAGCGATGTGTCATCTCAAGCATCACGTTGACTCCTTTACTGTATTTTTAGTCAATGGTTCACAGGAAATGGAGAAGGAGTGTCGTCCGGGGTTCAACTCGTGAACACGAGGCTGCTTAGCTGCTGTTACCAGATCATGTGGCAAGACAAGCGTAGCAGCGGTACCTTCAGGAATCACGGTCTGAATATGCAGACTCCCGTGTTCCTTTTTCCAGGCTACTTCGATCGCTCCATATGCTGTCCTGAGCGAAGCACGTACCGCATCCAGTTTGGAAGGAATTACAGGTTCAATCCTTATCCTTTCATAACCAGGGGAGTCTGATCTGATGCCTGCTAGTCGGGTATAAAAGGAAGTACTTATACCTCCAAACATTGCATGATCGTGGGAATGCATGCCGCCCTTCTCGCTCCATTGTTCCCAGAGTGTGGTGGCTCCGCGTTCTATTTGATAGCCGAATCCGGGATACTCCTTCTTGTTCAAAAGCTCCAGAGCAACATCGATATGTCCATGATCAGCCAAAACGTCCATCAGATATCTCGTGCCATAAATGCCTGTGTGAAGATGACCGCCTTTTTCCGCAATAGCTTGCACTAGACGGTCCACGGCAAAAACGCGTTGTTCTTCTGGCACCATGCCGAGAGCGAGCGGCATCAGCTGAGCAGTCTGGGAACCACTGCCGTAGACGCCTTCCCCGGAGTACCAACGACGATGGAAGGCATGATTAATCTGCTGGGCCAGTTCGTTATAATAATCACGATCTGCATGGATATCCAGAATTGCAGCCGTTTCGGCAACAATGGAAGTGATTTTGTAATAGATACTGGTATTTACAAGTTCGACTTCATGAAAGTAGTTCTCCCAACCATCGTCGTTAGGAGGACACCAGTCTCCAAAGCCATCTTTTACTTCGTGGTCAGGCCATCGCTCATGCAGGTGGTCAATGTAGTCCTTCATGAATGGATAACTTTTACGTAACGTATTCAAGTCGTTATAGTACATATAGAGATGCCAGGGAAGAGAGACCTTGTCTCCGCTCCAATCCGGATTGGACATGCTGTCTTCGATATCTCCAAGCCACTTACGGTAATAACGATGCATGTTGAAATGGTGCATCCCCGCTTCCTCAACTACAGCAGAATCCATAAGACATGGGGTGCGCTCATCACGCTGGCAGCAGTCCGTTGGTATGCTCACCAAATTATTAAGATAGGACCACCGAATGTTGCTGTATAGTCTATTGATGCCCTGATCAGAGCATTCAAAGGTACCTGCCTGCTCTACATCTGCATGAATCGGAACAGCCTGTATGGAAAGCTGAGTTGTCTCCCCGCTGACCTCCACATAACGAAATCCATGATATGTAAAGCGCGGTTCATAGCACTCCCCTTCTTCCCCGTTAAGGATATATACATCCGTCGCTTTGGCGTTTCGATTCGTCCAAGAGTCGATGTTGCCTTGTTCATCTACCAGCTCACTGTATCTCAGCCGAACTTCACTACCTGACTGACCTGTTACCTGAATACGGACCCAGCCTGCCATGTTTTGACCAAAATCATAAACATTCACACCAGGTACCGGGTTATACATGGCAACAGGTTGTATCGGGTCGGATGGTATGACAGGAGGTTGATGATTCGGCTCCAACTCACCCACTGGTGGGTCAGCGATTACTGCCATTGACCAGTCTCCGTCTTCCAGAAAGTTGGACTCATCCCAACCTAGAGGCATCTGCCTGGCATCATAAGTCTCACCGTCATAGATATCGTTGACAAGAATCGGGCTTGCCGCAGATGACCAGGATTCGTCGGTTATGATTGTCCACGTGCTGCCGTCCTCCAGCCTAAGATCCAACTGCATGATAAATGCCTTATCCCGGTTCCACTTCCATCCCCAGCGGGAATAGTTAAAATGGTACCCGTTGCCCAGCCATACGCCCAGTGCATTTTCTCCATCGTGAAGCAAATGGGTCACGTCGTACGTGTCATAAAGCATCCTGCGTGGGTATGGTGTGTTGGCTGGTGCCAAAACTCGGGTGTCTGCCCGAACTCCATTAATGCGAAGCTCATACCAGCCTATCGAATAGATGCGGAGCCTGGCTTGGAGTAGGGACGTGGGAATGTCAAACGTTTTCCGAAACAACGGACTGTCTACCGAAATCGGAGTCTCACAAATGGACAGCATATCTCCCTCGACCACCAGCCCATTACCCGAAGGATGAATGGCACCCGCTGTGAAATGAGTTGTTTTCGGATCATAAAACCGGTTGGAATACATCATGCGTCCATCTTTTCCAGTAAGCCTCAAGTCGCGGAAAACAGCCTTCTGTCCACCTGTTGTGCGAAAACCCACCGTTCCCTGATAATCCGCTGCCATGCAGCGAGACGTGTGCTGTTGATTTAGCGTGAGTTCCCACTCCCCGCCTTCCTTCGTCACTTTGAGTGTGATGTGTTCAGGCTGCTTTTGGGATGCAGGAAGGGTGATTTTCTGCAAAGTGTGGCGCATACCGGATTCCATCCGAAAAATGTATGCCCGTATCTGCCGTACAGCTCCTTCATTCGGATCGCCCTCACTCAGTTCTATACCGCAATGATGATCTTCGTCCTGATAACCGAAAAGAAAGGCCGCGCCTCCTTCTTCCACGGTAATCACAACCTCTGCCTGATACGAAGTCCAATCTTGAGGAAGGGATGTTGACCGGGTGATCCACTTGGCAATCCATTGATCTGAGGTGAAGATTCCCTTGTGTTCCCCCATCTCCTTTGAATCCTGTACTTTCTTCATTACCTTCGTTGAATTTTGTGGTTTGGCTGCCTTCGATGATGTCATATCGCTGCTCCTCCTGTCATTCAATCCACATGTTTGCCATGGATAAGGCTCACTTCTGAACAACTCCCCTGCACCTCGGGAGCGTTCCAGGCGCTTACAGTCATTCCGGATAGCAGAACTTCGGATCCTGCTTCAAATGGAATACATCTCTCTTCCCCTGGCTGTATTCCAAAATCGTTATCCTCCAGATAACAGCTCCAATCATCAGGAAAATGGTGAATGATGACCCGAATTGCAGGCACACTCCCGGTATTGCGAATGGTCATAATACCGCCGTTATCTTGTCGCTCGATAGACCATTCAAGCATGGTAGAGGGAAGCTCCCGAAGCGGTGCAGCAGGGAGATCAGCGTATAATGAAAACGCCTGCTTGGCTCGATCCCCCGGATACTCGTTTGCTTCATGCTGATGTTCTCTCTCGAACGCCAGCAGCTCTGCTGTCTTCGGCTGGGCATTAAACCAATACCACTGATCGGAGATGAGAGCTCCGCTGCTCGCATAGAGCATGATGGCTATCAGGAACGGCTGAATCGCTTCTTTTTCCGGCAAGTTTACTGCCAGCTGATCGATGCAGGCCGCCAGCCCTGGCTTCACATTCAACGCAGGGTACTCCCAAGTCATCACCTCGGTTAATTGGCTGTTATACATCAAGACTTGAACGTACGCATTGTTAAGAGATTCACGTGAATCGTTCACCACATGCAATTCTGCGTGGAATCGTTCACCTGGCTCCCAGGTATTCAGCTTGGGGCTGGTGATAAAGGCATTTTGCGGCCGTGAAGCTTGCTTGGCGCGATAATAAGACAACTTGGCTGTGCCGTAATAATCGACCACTGCCCACGAATGTCCTGGAAAACAATCCGAGAATTTGTAATACCAGAAACCACTCTTATCTCTCCCTGTTCCCGCTCGCTGTATATCAGCAGTCCAACGAATGGCATCGCCTTGAGCTGTTTGGGAATACGTGATGTAATCCTGCCAGTTTCGGATCGGTCCGTAGGCTGCATATCGCATGACTTTAATAACATCCTTCAAACCGAACTGGTGAAAATGTGACTTCCAGCCCCTGCTTTCTTCGGTTGGGGGAAACAACTCGAGTGCTTCCTCTGGCATATAGCGGAGACAGCTTGAAACGTTCGTCTGGCTTGGAATGCCAAATTCGCCATAGAATTTCGAAGGCATCGCCAGAATTGCCTCATCCAACGGTTCCCCGCCATGGTAGACGTTCCAGTTATGTGCGCTGCCACCCCATGGATCGGTTCGATGGAATGGACGGGATGGATCAAACTCACGACATCTTTTTCCGACCAAAAAGAGACCTTCATCTGCACCGCCATGCTTGCCATTTTCGTTACCTCCGCCCCACATGACCAACGAAGGATGATTTCTCAGTCTTTTTACCGAAAGTACAGTCTGACGATCAAGGACACCGAGGTCCGTCAGGGGAGAATCGGGTGGACCCCAGCAGAGCGGAAATTCCTGATAGACCATAATGCCTTTTTCGTCACACAACTTGTAAAATTCATCACTTTCCACCAGTCCTCCGCCCCAAGCCCGGAGCATTTGCACATTTCCGCGGCGAGCCAGCTCCAGAAGCCGTTCATACTGTCCTTCATGCTGTGTCAGCATGACATCAGGCCAGCACCAATTGGCGCCTTTAATAAACATGGGTTCTCCATTGATAACAAATTGCCAGCGGTATTCGGTTTCCGGCGTTGTACCCGGCATGGGACGCATCTCAACCGTTCGGATGCCAAACGACGTGCGGACTTCGCCCACCTTAATGAAATCGGGTACTGAACTGGTCGCAGAGGCAGATTCAGTGTCAGATTCCATGTCCTGTGGAAATTCAGTTGTAGAGGTGCCTTGCAGCACGAGCTCATACAGCGGCTGTTCGCCGTAACCTGAAGGCCACCACACTTCCGGATTGGCCAGCCTAATCACGGTGCTGAATTTGCTCCGACCATACGGCACCTCAATAGAAAAGGTAAAGTGTGCATCCTTTTCCCTGTCCCCAATGGTATTTGAGTCAGTATTTGAGTCAAAAGAGTTCATACCCCTCTCCGATTGTTTCAGCCGAATCAATCCCTCGATAGCTAATGAGGACCGATCGGTAAGATGGCTCTCTACTGTAAATTCCAATTGAAGCAGAGCTTGATCGGAGGTGTATGACTGTGTTGCTATATAAGGATCCAGCAAAGCAATATCCGGCTGAGCTACAATCCTCACATCCTTCCAGATGCCGAGTGAGATGAGGTGCCCATAATGCCAGCCAAAACCTGGACTTGGCTTCATCAGACCATTCCAGCTTTGAGGTGCAGGATCGATTCGGACAACAAGCACATTGGATTCATTCCATTGAACCAGTTCTGTGATGTCGTGAACCGGGCCACCGAACATTCCTTGATGGTGCCCCAGTGATGAACCATTGATAAAGACCGTGCCCGAATAGTCAATGCCATCGAACTCCAGGGTAAGCCTTCTTCCTTGCCACTCATCCGGCAGCTCGAACGTTACAGCGAACCACCATTCCTTGCATTCTACACGTGTCCTGCGGAACCAGACTGGGGTTTCTTCCGGTGTGCCATGCTGTTCCAGTTCATCGATGGTGTTGGTGTTCCAGTGGGGATCGTCCATCTGCCCCAGATCCATCAGAGCTCTCTGCACCGTTGTGGGTACGCTAACCACAAGCCAATCCTCTCGATTGTGATCGGGTTCGTACCACCGTTCCTGCATGCCTTCGCTTGCCCGGGCTTTTCGTCCAAACCAACCGGTTGCAGGCGCCGGATCTCCAGCATCGGCAGGTTCGCCTCCCTTCATTCGCCAAACGCCGGACAACAGCAATGTATCCTTGGTCAAGGATTGGTTATCTGAACCACCATGCCGAATGTCTAGTGAATTCTGTCCTTCATTCGTTATGTAATGGACAGGCATACGGCTCTCCATCTCCACCCATGCGTCTCCATGCAGCGAGGATCGGGAGTAGGCTTCGTCTTGAACTTCATCCAGATACCGCTTGTCTGTATCGGGATGATAATATGAGATATGCTTCATGAACCTGAACCTCCGCTCTTAAACGAATTCATAATGTTTGGTGTATAAGCACTGGCCGAAATCCTTCAGGAGCCTCCATCACAATCGTAATTTCCTTCGGTGCACATACCTCCAGTTGAAATACAAGCTCTCCTTCTTCTTCACGAATCTGCCAGGCAACATCAACTCTTCCATCACCGGGAAGCGGCACGGCCCCTTTCGCCCATTGCAAATCACCAGGCTGCGGAGCAACACGAATTCGTGTCCAACCATCTGCAATGGGACGAACCCCGAGTACGGATGCCCCCAAAAAGTACCCCGGTGCTGCCGACCAGGCGTGACAATGACTGCGTGTCAAATCTTTGGGATTCGCCCGATTCTCGGTAAATCCCGGGTACATTTCCCAGCAGGTGGTTGCTTCGTGTTTCACCATTTCGCCGAATTGCTTCCTCATGTCCTGCAGCATATAATCCGTCTCACCGCTCATCACGAGAGCTTCATAATAGAAGAACGTCATAAACGGACTTCCGATAGCCACAAAATTCTCAGGCGGCAAGGTTAAATACGAAATAAGCTTTTCCCTGCGTTCTCCTGCTGCTATTCCGGTAACCAGTGCCATCACCTGGGTCTGCATGCTAAAGATGCTTGAACAAGCACCATTCGCATGGATGCAGTCCACATAAGCCTGATGCTCTTCACTCCACAAATGGCTATTTATCGCACGGGTTAAACTTTCGGATGCGGAAAAATAAAATAGACTCTCTTCTGTACATCCTGCCATTTCGGACAATTGGGCTGCATCTGCCAGCGTGCGCGCAAATATTGTATTTTGATGCGTGACCGTCCCGTCGTTGGGCTGCTCCATTGGTGCCCAGTCCAGCAGATTCCAGGCTTTAATGGTAAAGAGTCCTTTGGCATCGATATGCTGCAAATAATGATCCAGCGTGAACTTCACTTTGGGCCAGATCGTCGCTGCAAATTCCCTGCTCCCGGTATAGCGGGCATATTCGAGGCAAGCGGTGACCCAGAAAAAGGTCCAGTTCGGAATCACACTGCTCCAGCCGCTGGGCACCTGATTCACATAGAGCGGCGTTTGGCGGCTTGATCCAGGAACGAGCTGCAGACAATGTCGTACGATATCGGTTGCACCGAACACATAATAGTTGACAAGCGCTTCATTGCGGCTGTCGCCAACCCAGAAAACCTGTTCATAAGTGGGGCAATCCACAAAAGTATCCTCCATGCACAGCCGGGTGGTATGCTTGCTGATCTCCCAGATGTCATTCAAAAGAGAATCGGAACAATGGAATCGACCAATCTCGGCCACTGGATAATTGCTCTGCGCAAAGGTAACACCAAACAGCCGCACGGGTCTCGTATTCCCGTGTATGGTAAGCATCAGATACCGCAGCCCTCTCCTTACTGGTGATTCATAGCTTTGTCTTCCGTCACGGCAAACGTAACGCAGCGTATTATCAACGCCAAAGGTATCCTGACGCCACATACCCTCCATATACTCAAAACCATATGCATCAATAATGGTGCCTTCCGAAGCATCCACTTCGAATCGAAGGTAACCGGACCATTCACGGCCAAAGTCCAGAATCAGCTCGGTGCTTCTCCCGGCAGTGCTTGTCGGTACGATGGCAGGCTGTCGATTGGCGAAGCATACTTGCTGCAAATCCGCAGGAACGGGACGTGCTTGCTCCTGACTCTTCCAGATGCTGGACGTAAAGATTGAAGCATCCGAGCTGAGTCTCTCGGGAAACGGCTTTATCCAGGCCCGGTATGGAGCAAGTTCAGAGACGGAGGTCAAATTTCGGCATCGTAGGTACACTTCTGCATCCGGAAAGGCATTTCCATCCAAAGGTTGATTACCGCCAAATCCCTGATATGCCCGGATGGGATCATGATCCGGCTGATGGTCGATATGCACGAGAGTCGCAAATGGACCTATCAAGGCAAAGGGTGTTTTGCTCGCTTGTAATTCATCAAGAGGCGGTACAACTGTAAAAGGAACGTCGCAGTCGATTCCAAAGTGCAGCCCGCCGCCATGATCCGGTCCAGCCAGCTCGACCAGCAGCAGATTGTCTCCTGGCTGCAGCGTAACACGCTGAATTCTACGTGGATGTTCCCCGCTCATCGCTGTCGCTGGATAATGTGTACCGTTGAGCGTTATGCCATGCAGCGCATGAAAAGCGCTGAAAAATCCAATAACAGCTTCAGCTTCGCCACTTGCCCGAATAACTGCTGCAGCATATCCGGCAAAGGATACGGGATTCGCATGCATCCTGCTCCCCGGATCCATCGCTTCTCGCACATCCAGCACATGCGTCCAGGATACGAGAGACACTTCTTTGACTGATTCCACTCGAACAGGCCATACTTCTTGCTCAGTCAGTTCGGGTATGTCACTCGGAATCAAGTTCTCCCAAGGCGCAATGCCTGGTGTGCCAATGATCCGTGCAGCAGTCCAGCCATCATCCTCAGGATAAGAGAACGCTTCTGCTCCAACCCAGCCTTCGTCCCAGCGGGATGCATCCACTTGTTCAGCAAAGCCAAGCTGACAGGACATGCGTGCTGACCGCCGTTCATAACCGGCATGAAGTGCCGTCTGCCAGGATTCATCCGAACCCAGGATAAACTCTCTTCGCGACAGAATACCGTCCGAGGCACGGTGTACCGATTCCAGTTGGGCGAGAAGTCCTCCCCTCCCCGGCAGATATGTGAACGTAGCCACGCCATAGCTGATTACCAGAACTGCGAGAACATTACGCCCTGTCCGAAGCAGATGGCCAACTTCATGCACATGGTAGTTCAGTTCAAAAGGCCAGGAGCGATTAGGTCCTCTGCCACACAGCACACCGTTGACATATAAGACATATCTAGCATCAGCCGTAATGATTACCTCAGCGCTTCCATACTCCCATTCCTGCAATTCGAATTCCCGCCGAAAACAACGCCATTCGTTACGCGGCCAATCCTCGCCTTCTCCCCAGATCCATGAAGCTCGCCATGTAAATGCCTCTTCAGCGGTGACTTTCCGTGCTGCTGGCATGTCACTCCCGCCAGTTGATAAAATGTGATTCATATCTGCATCAACTCCTGTCAATCCGAATGTTCAAAAGAAAAAGGAGCTAAAACTTCACAGCTCTAGCTCCCCACTCTGCCGCTTACTTTTACAGCCAAGTCTTATTACAGCCCATGAGCTTGACGAAGCCGCTGAACTTCAGTGTTGTACCAGGCAGAAAACTCATCTGCGCCAGCTTTTTTGAATGCCGCAAGTGCAGCTTGTTTGTTCGCTTCGAATGCCTGATCATCCTTGGAAAGAATGATTTTGGCGGCCTCGCGTGCTGCCAACTCTTTGAGCTCTGACTCCTGTTTCTTCAGTTTGTCATCCAAGGTTACGCCTGGAACGGTATTGCGCTGCACAATCTCTTCGTCCGACATGCCGTTCATCCAGGTGGTAAACGTGTTCAATTTGCCTTCATCAATCAACTGTTTGAACACCTCTCCCGAGTAAGAAGCGCCATAGTATTCGGCAAAGTCCTTTTCAAGCGGTGTGGCCGCTTTGGATAACGCTTCCTCTGAAGTAAAGAGGTCGACCGGCATCTTGTCATTCGGATTGATCATGTTGCCACCGAGCCCAATGATGTTGCGGTCCAGCGACAGTCCGGTGGCTTCATACGGTGCACCGCCTGCTGCTTTGAGAGAGAGCGTTTCGTCTGTAAGTGTCGGTTTGCCGTCCACGGTCTTCCAGTGCTTGCCTTCCACACCGTTATACATGGTTCGTGCTCCCTCATAAGAGTAAATATAATTCAGGAATTCCATCGCTTTTTCAGGATTTTTGGACGTTTTCGAAATGCTGTAGGCTTTATCCTGCCATCCAAGCGGATTGACTGCTCCCGTCCATGCAATTTTACCGGCAGGTACAACCAGATATCCCTTGCCCTCGCTTGAATGCTGTGCATTGAAATCACCCATTGCCCAAGTGGCTGGACCAACAACGATCTGTCCTGCAGTGGCTTTCGCCATATAGTCATTGTTTTTCATCGTAAGGGAGTCCGGATCAAGCAAGCCTCTACGTTGAGCCTTGTTATAGAAATTCAATGCTGTCCAGAAATTGGAGGACTCGTCGGTCAAATTGCTGATGAACTCGCTGCCGCCAACCTGGGATGCTGTCAGGTCGCTTGTAGCGCTTGCACTTTCAGTGAAGATGACGGGTGGAATGGTATAAGGCCAGAGCCCCCAATCCTGCCACATGGACACGCCGTAAACTTTTTTCCCGTCTTCGGTCTGCGGGTGTTTCTCCACAATTTTTGCTACAACGTCCAGCAGGTCATCCATAGTACCAATTTCCGGTGCACCGATTTCCTTATACCAGTCCCAACGTATCGTAGGACCAATCGTTATGGGGGCGATGGACGTACCTGGTTTGGATTGTACTTGCGGAGGCAGAAAATAAAGTTTGCCCGTACCGTTACTCCAGTTCTGTTTGCTGTATTCAACTACTGTTCCGATGTTCGCCGTAATATCTTTGCCTGATGTGGCTAGCAACTCGTCAAGTGGAACGATGAGATCTCCCTCAATTAGCTGCTTCTGGTATTTGTTCACATCCGTACGCACCAGGTCAGGCAGATCGCCGCCAGCCAGCAATACATTGAATTTATTCTCGTCTGCTTCAACGTATTCAATCTTGACACCGATCTTCTCCGCAATAGCCTGTGCCACCTCGTTATTCTGTTGTGTATTCCATTTGGAGCCAGTTTCCATTATGAGTACCCGAAGTGTCACGAGTCCTTTGTCCGAGCCGGTGTCTGATGAACCCGCTCCCCCCGTATCCGTCTGGCCTGTTCCCGAGCCGCCACCTGTACAGGCTGCCAGCAGCATAGACGTCATGATAAACAGTGCCATTACACGGCGAAACGATTTTTTAGTTCTCATGTCATAACCCCTCCTGTTTATTCTTCTATGATTATCGGCAGATGCCGGATAATCCGGTTTTGATTGCAGATTCATTTAAACCTCAACCCTTCACGGCACCCATCATGATGCCTTTGACGAAGTAACGCTGCAGCATCGGGTACACCAGGACGATGGGCAGCGTGACGAGCATCGTAATCGTCATGCGAATGGACTGTGGTGTCAGTGATCGGACAACGTCCCCACGGGTCAGTTCTTCGGTCGTCATATTGGACAGATTGCTCGACTGATTCAAGAAATTGTACAGCACGAGCTGCAGCGTTTGCAGCTTCGGATTTTCCACCAGAAAGAAGTTGTCGAACCAGGTATTCCACTGACCAACGGCTGAGAACACCGCAATGGTGGCTATGATAGGCATCGACAGCGGAAAAATAATGCTGCGATAGATTCTGAAGTACCCTGCCCCGTCGATCTTGGCCGATTCCTCCAGTGATGCGGGCAGCTGTTCAATGAACGTTTTGATCAAAATAATATTAAATCCAGACATCGCACTTGGGATAATGTATAACAAGAAATTGTTTTGCAAGCCGTAAGTTTTCATGGTCAGATACCACGGAATAAAGCCAGCATTGAAGTACATGGTGATCAGAACAAAACGGTAAATGATTTTGCGGTACGGCATCTCTTCCTTGGTAATGAGGTAGGCAAAGAATGAACAGCTGAAGACCGTAATCAGTGTACCCAGCACCGTACGTGAGACACTTACAATGGCTGCGTCAAGGATGCCTGGCAGCTGAACTGTCGCTCTGTATGCTTCAAGAGAGAAGCCAGCTGGCCAGAGGTATACCCCTTTTTGAACCTCAATGGGATCACTGATGGAATAGATGAGGATATAATAAAACGGATATATGGTGATGATGACAAGCAGTGACAGCATGATGTAATTAAACAGGGTGAACGTCAGATCTTTCCAATCCGTGTGGCGTACCGGACGAAGCATCTGTCCTGCGGGTTGTGTACGCATCTCTGTATGTCTCCTTTCCCTGCGTGTCAGACAATGCCTTGACCGCGAACTTTCTTGGATAGAATGTTAACACTGAAGAGCAGCAGGACACTGATGACGGTTTTGAAAATGCCCACTGCTGTGGAGTACGAGTAATCCCCGGTCACAAGGCCGAGCCGATATACATAAAGGTCAAGCACTTCAATCCGGTCTGCTATCATGACATTGCTGAATACGAGATATTGCTCGAATCCCGCAGAGAGCAGGTTACTGACCGAGAGCAGCAAAAGCACAATGAAGGTCGGCATAATGCTCGGCAGTGTAATATGCCAAATGGTGCGCATGCGTCCCGCGCCATCCACCTTCGCTGCATCATACTGCTCGCTGTCGATGCCAACGATGGCGGCTAGATAGATAATGGCGCTCCAGCCTGCAGATTTCCACAGCAGCAGCAACGTTTGTACCGTCCAGACACGGTCATAGTTGCCCAGGATATCAACTGGGGGGCTGCCGATACCCGTTTTTAACATGATCGAATTGACGGCCCCCTCGGTGCTAAACATGCTGAATGCTAGAGAGAATACGATAATCCAGCTGATATAATTCGGAAGTGTGGACACGGTCTGCACCAGCCGTTTGAACCAGCCGGAACGAACCTCCGAAATCAGGATGGCAAGCAGCATCGGTATGGGGGCTGTTGCAATGGACAACAGGCTCAGTGCCAGCGTATTGGCCAGTACGGGTCCCATCCGCGGATCATCGAACATGTTGCGGAAATTTTCCAGTCCCAAAAACGGAGTTTGTTGAAGCGGAATGCCTGGTTTGTAATCAAAGAATGCATAGATCCATCCGAATAAAGGGACATAACTGAAGGCCAGCGTAAACAGGACGAACGGTGTGGCTAGTAGCAGGAGGTGTATGCCGTCCTTGCGGTTCAACTTGCCAGCTCTTTGCTTCACAGAGCTGTTCAGGGTCTCGGTACGTTGCATATGAATTTCTCCTTTGTGCGTTTGCTTTCGTTTGTGCTTATTCATATGGTAACGCTTTCTTTTCTTCGCTTGAATGAAGAATCCCTTGATCTGCTTGAAAAAAACAATGCTGCCTCACCAGCTCACTTGAAAAATTTAAGACTTTTGCTTGAACAAATCCACCACCACACTATAAAAAAACGCCCTCATGGGCTGCCTTCCGGCCAAGCTCACGAGAGCATCGATCATTTTGTGTTCGAATGTTGCTGTACCATCATATCCAGACATAAGCTCCTGTTTTACAGTCGGTGAACCGGCAATGTAACGATCGCCTTGGCCCCCTGCTCAGCAGGAACGAAGTGAATGCCGAAGTCCGGACCATAATATAATCGAATCCGTTTATTGACGTTATTGAGCCCGATTCCACTTCCGCCAACGGTGGATTTGGGTGATTCACCGCTTGCCAGCTTTTCGTTGAGTGCTTTGATGCTCTCCCTATCCATGCCAATGCCGGAATCTGTGATGCATAACATCAGACATTCATGGTCGCCAGAGACACTGATCCTGATCTGGATGGCAAAGTCATCACTCTGTCTGCCTGATGCAATGGAATTTTCCAGCAGCGGCTGCAGAATAAAGCGCGGAACCTGACAATCCATCCACTGCTCATCCACGTCTATCGTGAACGTAATGTTATTGTTGAATCGCATGTTGATGATTTTCAAATAGTTGTCCACATACGACAGCTCGTCACGCAGGGAACACATCGAATCTTTGCTGGAGAATACAGGACGCAGAATATTGCCGAGAGCCACAATCGTATTAACAATGTTGTCAGCCTTCACGATAACAGCCATCCAGCGGATCATATTCAGCGTGTTATACAAGAAATGGGGATTAATCTGATATTGCAATGCCTCCAGCTCAAGCTCCCTCTTCTTCTCTTGAATCTCATTGTTTTTATCCACCAGCTCAACCATGCTGAGCGACATCTCGTTAAAGCGGCGGATAACCGTGCCCAGCTCATTATTCGGAACATGATCCACGGTGACCCCGAGTTCACCGCGACTCATATCTTTCATTTTGCTGGACAATTGGTTCAGTGGTTTGATGATTTTGCGCAACCAGAAGTATGAGGCGATAAATATGGCGAGCACGCTAATCGAGAATACCAGTACCAGCATTCGTTGAACACCCAGGATCTGATCGGCATACTGGCTGAGCGGAATTTCCTTCAGGAGATACCAGCCGCCGTCATGGAGTTTGTAATATACAACCTGCATGCTGCGTCCACCTTTTTCGTCATCCAAACTTCCGTAAGCTCCGTCCGCCAGCTCCACACCGGGTTTCAAGTGACTCTGCGTACCTACCCGATCCGCCTCACTGGCCGATAAAACCGTTCCCTCAGCGTTCGCGATATACATGTCTCCTTCTTCGCTGTTCAGCGCTGTAGAGTAGATGGATGACAGATAGCGTTCATCAATATTGATGATCAGTGTGGCACTTGTTGTTGGATCATAGATTGCACGAGTTCCCCGCATCAGACTGATTAGATAGCCGTCATCTTTGCCGGTGAGATAAGGGTTGTAGAATGATTTTTTGATCCCGGAATGGATAATCAGCTGAGGATACTGTTCAAGCGTCTGAAGGAAGGGTTCGGAGGTGAAGAAACTCTTCTGCCATGCATCCCGATCGTAAACGAGCGTCCGCTTCTGGCTTCCTCCAACCGCTCCCAGGTTGTTCGCCGTAATATAGATGGAATCGATATAATTGTAGTTGTCAATAAAATCCGCAATGACACGCTGCACATCGTTTTTGGATTCGAGGAATTCCTCTTCCGTTTTCTCCGAAATTTTGTACAAAAACCGCTGAATGTGTTCATCTCGCAGAAAAAGCATGGATAACCGATCAATCTCCTTCACCAGTCCGCCGATATTATGGTCAAGCTGCTGAAACTGCTGGTAGAGCAGGCGTTCATTTTGAATCTTGATCATGTTTTGCATAAAGGAATAAATAAAATAAGAAGCCCCAGCCAGTACGGCGAGGCTGATGACCATAATATAGAGAATTAGCTGGGTTCTCAGCTGTCTGAAATCAAAAAGCGATTGGAGGGATTTCTTCATTAGGGCACCCTCTTGTCTTTGTTCGTCGTTTGTCTGCGATATTCATTCGGATTAAGACCGGTGATTTTTTTGAAAACCTTACTGAAATACGTGTACTCCGGCGAAAATCCGACCAATGCCGGCACATCGGAAGAACGCAGCTGACTTTGGGTAAGCAGCTCCTTTGCCCGTTCAATTCGGTATCGGTTTACATAATCGATATACGTAATCTGCAGCTCTCGGCGGAACAGGTTACTAAGGTATCCCGGGCTTAATCCAACATGATCTGCAACCATTTGAAGACTAATGTTCTCCGTGTAATGTCGCTTGACGTACTCAATGGCCCGGGTGATCTCATCGCTCATTTGTAAGCGTTTGCTAATCAAGTCAACCAACGTATCCATATATACGAGTACCTGGTCGAGCATATCTGGCATCGTGTCACAGGTCTCCAGATTCTCAGTCATGCTGAGCAGCAGCGTTTTTTCGTTGTTATGATCATATACATGCGTATTGACCCACTGCACGAACTGGTAGATGGTGATCTCCATGGATTTTCGCTCCTGGTTCATGCCACGTTCGATCTCATCCAGCCACTCATCATATTCTTTCTCTTTGAGTTTCGGCAGCAATTCCCGAATGGATGTGTGATTTCGAATCTGTTCAAGCCTGGCAAGCACACCAGTATAGTCAGCCCGCCCGGTTCCTTGATGCTGCTGTCCGGAGCCTGTGATGAATTTGCGCTGCAATGCCCGTTGTGCTTCGGCGTATTGTCTGGGAAGGGAATCATACCCTCCGTTGACACTGCTGATCCCAAATGAAACGGTACTGTTAAAATAATGGCGAATGGTATCCTGAATATGTTCGAGCAGTTGACGAATTTCCTGCACGATGGCTTGTTCGGACAGCAGATCAGCAAAATGCAGTACAAGTGCGTAGTGCCGGTCGTTGATCTGAACTGCTTCTCCTCGTTTGTAACCGGACATAATCTCGCTTAATATGTTTAACAGCGACATCTTGACCAGATGACCATGCTCATCCCGGAAACGTTCCTTGAGCGAAACATACCGGTCCACTTCCATCACGCAAACGACCAAGCGAACAGGCGAGAGCCGAAGGCCGCTGTCTGTAATGAAACTGGCGAATTCTTCGGATGAAAAAATACGATAAAACATAAAATCCTTAAACATCTTTTCCTTCACAAGCTCCATATCCGGGGATGCTGCAGCTGCTCTGGCTTGAACATGCGTTGAGTTATGCTGCTGATCCAGCTCTTCAATGACCCCGGTCAACACTTGCTCAATCTCTTCTTCCGTCATCGTCAGCTTCAGAATATAACTGGATACGTCCAGTGTCAGTGCTTTGCGGGCAAGCTCGAACTCTTCCAAACAAGATAGCACAACGACACGCGTATATTTGTCCTGCTTGCGGATGTTGGAGATCAGCTCCATGCCATCCATTCTCGGCATACTGATATCGGTAATGACCACATCGGGTTTCTCGCGCTCATAATAGTCCCATGCAGATTGGCCATCCGGAAAATCGGCGGACACCTCAAGCCCAAATTTGCTCCATTCGACGGAATTTTTCAGTCCGATGCGAACCAGCATTTCATCCTCGACAATCATTACCTTATACATGCATCAAACCCCTTTCAAAATCAAAATCCAGTCGTTCCCTCTTCCGCTGGTTGGGGCTGTGAAACGTTTAATGCCTTGGTTCGGTATTGTAGAATCTGTAGAAACTTCGGTCGTGCCTCCTGTTCTGGGGCAAAACCACATGGCTTTGACTTGTTTGCCCTCAATATACCCCATGACCACGTCAACATACAAGCCACTGGGCAGATATATGTAAGCGTTATATTTATTCTGTGCAGCAACAGCGTAATTGGCACCTGTACGGTTGAGGTGAATCAGTTGTGAATTGGGTCTCCAATCCGGACCGATCTCTTCTTCAAGCAGAGTACGAGCATGACGCATCTGTTCCGCTCCTGGACGATGCAGTGCTTCACGCCAGGATATGATGAAATAATCGCCCATGCTGTTTGATTCAGCCAGATCATCCGTTCCCTGATACATAGACCATATCGAATGATGACCATATGTGTGACCCAGCGCGCCTGAGAATAACGCATAATATGCAGCTCTTCTCACATCGGCTGCATCGAAATAGCCTTGTTCACCCCTGAACCCGACGGGAATATCCTCGTAGCATGGCTCCGCATCCAGCGTCGGTTTCACGGGCACACGTTCATAATCTTGTTGTACACGCCTGTTGTTGGTAATCTCTCGCTCTCCATGTCCAGACTGAATCATATTAAAATCCAGCCAGGACTCATCATGAAGCTGGCGGGAAGATGAATCACAACCGGGCGGATGGAAGGTCATAAGTTGCCATGCACCACCTTGTTTGAGCCCTTGTGCCATGGACGTGACAATTTCAAAATGACGTTTCGTTTCCAGTGGACGGTCCCCTCCCAGCACCCAAACGATCTGAGGGTAATCAGCATATCTCTCTCCTAGCCATTTCCCGTAAATAAACGCAGTTTCAGGTGTGAATATCTCCGGACCTTTCCCCCACTTCTTATTAAACTTGTCACCCCAAGTCGGCAGCAGTGCCACATAGAGTCCAAGGCTATCTGCAAGGTCAAGTATGTAATCCACATGAGCCCAATAGGAGTAAGTTCCCTCGGTATCCGGTCGGGTTGGATCAGGTTCACCTATTCCACTCATATACAAGGGCAGTCTGCCCTGTGCGTTTTCCGTTGTGACACCACTAAACTCTGCAAGCAGCACGGTCTGAATGACGGTGAAGCCCTGTGCTGCCCTTGTACGTAAATACAGCTCACTCTCTTCCTGATTCAGGCGATGAAGCAATTCCCAAGCCGTGTCTCCCAGCCAGAAAAAAGGAACACCCTGTGATGTCTCCAGATAACGACCGTTCGCAGCAACCCGAAGGGCAGCTAGGGTACGATTTTTATTTTCCAAGTTTAATGGATTGAATCGTTCGCTGTTCGCTTCACTGTTTGACGTATTCATAGCATGTGTCACCTTCCTGACGTTTGTTCTCTTATCAAGAGCATAGAATGCATATTTCGTTTCGTAAAGGCCGTTTCCGAGCAAAATCGTTCAACTGTGCTTTGTTTTGTTCAACCTGAGCGACTTTTTTTCAACCGTTTCAGTGGATAATTCAAATCCGCATTTTATTGAAAACGCTATCATTTTAATTGCCGCAAGCAGATTGGCGTACTGAAGGTCTACATGAGATCCTGGCTTCTACATTCGATCTTGCGGTATACCACAATAAAGGAGAGCTGAGATGAAAAGTAAATCTGGTTATCGAACCTCAAGGTGGGGGATTTCGCTCCTCATTACCACGATGCTCACTTCGTTAATTCCCGTTTCTCCCCAAGCATATGCAGCAGTTCAGAGCCAGAATGAGAACAGCACCACTACCAGTCATACCATAACAATTGATACGAATGATGTCATTCAGGATGATTTTCTCGGAGTTGGAGTCAATACCATTCCAACAGCACTCATGCCCGGCCAGACTCAATATGGGTATACGGAAGCCCACTGGGAGGTGGATAAAAAGCGAATACAGACCATTGAACCCAAGGTTGCCAGAGTATGGTTCCAGATCGACTGGATGGAGCCTACGAAAGGTACGTACACATGGGACAGTGCCAAAATGAAAGCTTTTTATAAATATCTCGACGCCTTTAAAACCGCTGGAACGGAAGTCGAATTGAACTTCGGCTGGAAAGTCGGATCGACCGTACACGATTGGTTCCCGATACCGGGAATTGATCCGTGGACAAGTGCACCGGCTGATCTGGATGCTTATGCGGCTTCCGCATCCGCCCTGCTTGAGGAATTGATTCAGAACCGAGGATATGACAATGTGAAGTACCTGACGTTTTATAATGAGCCTAACGGAAGTTGGGACTTTGAAGCTCCCGGTGATCAGAAAGCCTATTACGCCGAGATGGTCAATAAAACAAGTGCCAGACTGACTGCGGACGGACTCCGCGATCTGATCGAAATCTGGGGGCCCGAAGAGACAGGCGCTCCTGCCTGGATTGAGTACATGAAAGAGCATGCGGATGACGCCATTGATGGATACAGCTTTCACGTTTATGGAGAATCCTACGATGGACTGGGCAGCGCCTTCGCGCAGCGGAAAGAATACGTGGGGGATAAACCGCTCCATTTAACCGAATTTGGCTGGGCAGACGACAACGCCAGCAACTGGGATGCCGGATATGCAAATTCAGTGATTCAGACAGCCAATATGGGTGTGAAATCAGCTCTGATGTGGCAGTTAAATGGGGTATGGACCAACGATCCTACAGGTGGAACGAACGGTACGTATACGATGTGGGATGCATTGCCCCTGGGGCTGAACCCTCGCAAAACATTTTACATCGCTGGCATGCTGAACCGCTATATTCCTGAGCACAGTGAGGTTTTGGCTGTAGATACGAACGGCTCAACCGACGTTCGCGCAGCAGCATTCAGAGACAACGATGGCCATTATACCATACTTGTCGAAGCAAAAGCAGGTACGGAAAAAGAAATTACCCTGGATTTTGGCAGTACTGCGGTAAACAACACGATCCGTAAAATGGTATACAAAAACGATATCCTTCAAGAACCTAATGCGATCCTTCCTCCTGTAACAGCAACTTTTCCTGGGGGAGCTATGTTAAGAGATAGCAATGTGAGCGATGATTACAATGTTATCATTTATACGACCCAGCCTGCAGAGACGCAAGTCAAGCTGGATAACGTAAATCCTACCGTCCGCTCGGGGGATTCCATCACGCTTGGAGCAGAGGTCATTGATAACATCGGAAGTGTGACTTGGAGCGTCGTTGGACAAGACAATGGCACCATTAACAGTACTAGCGGCCTATATCAAGCACCTCAAGTGACAGACGAAACGTTAATTGCAGTTCGCGCAACGAGTACAGCCGATCCGTCGGCATATGGTGTCGTTCTCGTACGCGTCCTGCCTTCGTCACTGGCCGGCAAAGTTGAAGTTCCAACCTTTAGCCTAGACCGTCACGTGTTCCCGAGCTCCGAAGTGCTCTATCTGGAGACAGCGACGAGCGGAGCTCAAATCCGTTATACAACCGACGGCAGCGAACCTACAGCTCAGTCGTTCCTTTACGTGAGACCCATTATTCTGAACGAAGGTTCACTCGCACTCTACAAGGCCAAAGCGTTCAAAACGGGGATGCAGCCTTCGGGCACCGTATCCTCCCTGTATCAAATCGGACAGATCAGCAGTTCACCAGACGGGTACAAACTCTGCATGGTTGAAAATGGCGGTGATTGTTATTTTCAGGGAAAAGCCGTTGTTTCCTACGGCGCAGATGGGTTATTTAATTATTCCATTCAGGAAGATGGTGTTGCCTGCACAAGCGCCATTCTGGGTGATCCCATTCCAGGTGTAAACAAACGCTGCTATGTAAACCCTGAAATTCCGGATGAACTTCCCGTGGTTACTTTCTTCAATGCTGGCTTTGAGAAACCTGGTACCACTTCAGCCCGGCCGGGTCCCTTGACCAACGGATGGGTGTTCGACAGCCGCTCCGGTGTGCAGCACAATAATGGTCCATTTCAGGCCCCTGCCGCGCCTCAAGGGGTACAAACAGGCTATCTGAAAACGGATGGCGGTGTATCGGGCACGCTAAGTCAATCCATCCATTTCAAGCCAGGAACATATCAAATGTCATTTGAGGCGGCTAAACGGACCAGCTTTGGGGGGACCCAATCCTTTGATGTTTATTTTGATGATCAGGTGATAGGTTCATATCAGCCCGAGTCCGGCAGCTTCGAAACGTTCAGAACAGATGCCTTCGAGACAACGGGTGGAAAACATACAATCCAATTTGTGGCGACTACGACTCAAGGGGACAACACCGCCTTTATCGATGACGTTAGAATTACACTGCCACTAACCCCTGAGGACCCCTATATCAGTAATTCAAGCTTTGAGTCACCTGTGGTTACTCATCCGACAGGTGTGTTGAGCGGGATTACTGCGGATTGGAGTTTTAATGATCAGTCCGGTATCCTGCGCAATGGCAGCAGCATGACCTCCATGAATGCACCCACCGGGCTGCAGGCTGCTTTTGTTCGAAGCCAGAATGGTGTTCAAGGTTCAATTCATCAGTCCGTAACGTTCCCGGCAGGAAGTTACGTCTTAAACCTGAAAGCAGCTGCACAGACTGCTGAGCAACCTCAGCCCGTGCAAATTCAAGTGGGCGGTCAGACAGTTGGTACCATTACCCCATCCAGCAGTACATACCAATCCTTCACGACGGATTGGTTTACCGTTGCCGATGGCTCGCATACGATCACCCTTACTGCAACGGGAACAGGCACCCATGCAACCTTTATCGATCAGATCACCGTGGAGGAAGTTGATGTACCGGATCAGGCTGTTTTGCAAAATAATGGCTTCGAACATCCGGCTATCACATCTCAGAATGGTGTAGCTGTGGGCAGCGGCGAGGCCTGGAGCTTCAAGAATAACGCGGGCAGAATTCGCAATGGCAGCGTGTTTGGCGCCTCTGATGCACCCGAAGGCACGCAGGCTGCGTATTTGCAAACCCTAAATGGTAAGCAGGGTGAATTCAGCCAATCCCTGATCTTCCCTGCGGGCAGCTATGTCATTCAGTTTCAGGCAGCCAAGCGGACCAGCTTTGGTGGACAACAGTCCTTTGATGTCTATTTGGATGATCAGTCGATCGGTTCCTTTACACCTGGAAGCGGATCTTACACTGCTTACACCAGCAATCCCTTCCAAATCACGAAGCCGGGGAAACACCAAATCCGGTTTGTGGGAACTTCAGGTACCGGCGACAATACGGGATTTATCGATGATATCGTGATTACACCGAATCCATAAAAGGTAAATCAAGCAGAAACGTACCTGTATGATCCTATAAAAAAGTGACTGCCCAATAATCTATAACTATATGAAGAGAGGATAGGCAAAAAAGCCTGTCCTCTCTTCATCATTTCCGATCTTATTTTCGATGAAATACAGGAATCGCTGTTTATTGGTCTGAATCCTGCATCGAGTTCCAGTGAGTTGCCCATACTACGTACCGAATATATATAAGGGAGAGACTCGAATGGATCTGCAGAGCGGTAAGTTATATTGGCCGACAACAATAGCTAACCCCCCCTCTTACCCTAAGTTGGAGGAGGACATATCCTGTGATGTGCTCATTATCGGCGCTGGCAGCTCCGGAGCTCAGTGTGCAAATTTCCTATGTGACCAGGGTGTATCTGTCGTTATTGTCGACAAGAGAAAAGTTGGAGAAGGCAGTACCAGCACCAACACGGCCTTGATTCAGTATGCAGGTGAGAAGAGTTTTGTATCGCTCAGCCACTCGTTTGGTGAAGAAATAGCTGCTCGTCACCTAAAGCTGTGCGAGCAATCTATTAATCATATTGAGCAAGTAAGCGGACAATTACCCATCAATCCTGATTTTATAAGACGTGATAGCCTCTATTACGCAAGCTATGAAGAGGATGTTTCCGCTTTGAATGAAGAATATGCCCTTCTACAGAAGTACGGATTCAAGGTAGATCTGTGGAATGAAGAGCACATATCCGGCTCGTACCCATTCCGGAAAAAGGCAGCACTGTACTATCATGACGATGCAGAAATGAACCCCTTAAAATTCGTATATGGACTTCTTGAGAAAGCAAAAGCTCAGGGAGGAAAGATCTATGAGAACACGGAGATAACAGGCAGACGATTCGAACAGGATTATGCCGTCTTCTACACCAAGGAACGTCGCGAAATCCGAGCCAAACATGTAATTATTGCAGCCGGGTATGAAGATAGTGATTTTAAATCCGAAAAGAATGCTACGCTGGCAAGCTCCTATGCCGTCATTACGAAGCCGATTAACGACTTTTCAAGCTGGCACAAACGAACATTGATCTGGGAAACTGCACGCCCATATGTGTATATGCGTACAACCCCGGACAATCGGGTTATTATCGGCGGAATGGATAAGGATACTTCCTTCGCTTCAACCCGTGATTCCAAAATTCTGGCGAGCAAGGACAAGCTCATTCAAGAGTTTAACAAGCTATTTCCTGACATTCCGGCCGAGCCTGAATACTACCTGGGCGCCTTCTACGGAGGCACGCATGACGGATTGCCTGTCCTCGGCCAATACGAGACATATCCCCACTGTTATATTTTGATGGCATACGGAGATAACGGAACGGTGTATAACGGTGTCCTGGCCAAAATTGTTTCGGATCAGATTCTTAATGGGTCGAGTTCGGATCTCGATATCTACCTGCAAACCAGACCGCTTAACTCCAGATAATCCAAGATAAAAACGAACTTCACGGCAAATGGATGGGTATAAACCTTAAAGTACATGCTCAGGTTCTCGTTCGCCTGGAACAAGAACCTGAGACACAAAAAAAGCCGATTTCACAATGGAAATCGACCTTCAACAACGCTCTTGTTCCCGTTACTCCGTAATAATAATTGGACCATTTTTGGTCAGGATAATCGTATGTTCGATTTGAGCCACATAGCTGTTTTTGGTAGCAAAGGTCCATCCGTCATTTTTTTGGAATACTTCTTCTTCAGAAGTTGAAATAAACGGTTCAAACGCAATAACCATTCCATCCTTCAGCAATTCGTCATCCGATGTATCGTTGTAATTATAAATATGATCGGGTGCTTCATGAATTGTACGTCCAATACCATGTCCTGTAAGATTTTTGATAACCGTTAATTCATGCTGCTTGGCAGTTTGAAACACCGCTTTTCCGATACCGCTTTTTTTGGAGCCGGGTTTTGCTTTTTTAAGCCCTGCTTCAAATGCTTTTTTTGCAACGTCGCATATTTTGGTTAATACTTCTTCACCCTCGCCAACTACAAAGGAGATTCCCGTATCTGCAAAATAGCTGTTCTTGGAGCCGGATACATCTATGTTTACGATGTCACCTTCCTGAATAACGCGCTGCCCAGGAATACCATGCGCTACTTCATCATTAACACTGATACAAGTGTACCCCGGAAAATCATATTCACTTTTTGGAGCTGACACGGCCCCTTCTTTGGCAAACAGCTCTCCGGCTATGTCATCAAGTTCTTTCGTCGTTATACCCGGAACTGTCCGCTGCACCAATTCATCCCGAATGGCGGCTACGATCTTACCGATTTCCTTCAAACCATTAAAGTCTTCTTCTGTCTTTGCAATCATTTTTTTCTACCTCACTATCTTTTATCATCGGTGCACTTCATTCATGCTATTCTCACGAATAACTCAGACCATGTAAATGAGTAACCATACCTTTAACTAAACTAACCTGACCGATTGTTGGATGTGCCGCCTCATTATAATCTCTCCAAAATCATCGGTGTTCAGAAGTGGAACACTCGGCTATTTGTGACCACATTTATTTATAATAACGCAAAGAAGCGATATTAACTATCCTGTCAATACGAAATTTAATGCCTAAACAACATAATTTCTGCAAATTGGTTCATCCTATAAATAGAAAACTAAGTACTTTCCAGAGAGAAGGGTATCCGAGATTGAATGGGATCAATGAATGGCTCAGGCAGATCGCACATAATTACGTACTGATTGTTATTGCGGCAATCTTATTTTTTGCTGTTAAAGCTTTAATCGGGTTTGTTACATATAAGCATTATGATAATCAATTAAAAACAGTAAACCAGAAGCTCAATACCCTACTTGAGGATAAAAATAATAGGGACTAATGGTTAAACTGACTTTGTGCTAATGGTCGTTGAACCTGAGGAGTGATCAACATGTTGGAAAATATTATTTGGGGTTTTGTGATCCCTGTTCTCATTGGTGGTTGGATTTTACGAAGACAGCCCAAAATTCTTTTCATTTTTTATCCATTGGGCATAGCAGCCTCTGCTTGCATCAACGGAGTGGGTTTCAACTTTTTCTGGAACATACTCCCTAACTCCAATAATCAGTCCTATACCGCTCTTCCAATGGATCTGGGCATCTACCCTATCTCAGGATGTCTTATGATGTATGCCATTATCAAAAAAGGCGCAAAACCCTGGCTCGCCATAGTCACTACATCCGTAGTGCTTACCCTCATTGAGTGGCTGGCCAAAGAAATGGGCAGAGTCGTGTACTTCAATGGATGGAACATCTACTGGACCTCCCTTTCCTACCTTCTGCCTTTAGTTTTAGCATACGGTTACTGGCTTCTTTTCAGGAAGCAGTTCATACAGTCAGAACGATAGGAAGGGATCTACATGTCCGCCTTCTCCATTTCTGATTTCTGTTCACCCGGAACACCAATCCTCTATGTCCAAAAGGAAAAGCCCCTTACATCTGTCAAAGGGGCTTTGAGTATATTATGCTTCTTCCTGTTCAGCTTGATTAGGCCCGGCCATAAGACCCTGGACAGCGCCCATGAACGGCTTGATGGACTTAATCATACCGTAGCCCATTTTTACGACGGGCACGAATTGCTGGATCATGCCGAATAATCGCATTCCTCCGCCAAGTAGCCCTCCAACACCACCAGCTGCAGCCCCGCCACCGAGCCCGCCAAACAAGGAACCCATCATGGGTAGAAAGGACGAAACCTGCGCTTGCGACATTTGGCGCGAACGTGTAGACGGCTTACGTGTGCCTTTGCCCTGTTTTCTTTTGTGAGAGGAGACCACCTTACTGCCTGAAACAGCCTTTCGGTTCCGGTTGGAACGATGGGAACTGTCTCCTGATGTCGGTGTGCTCAAAGCGGTTCCTCCACCAGTTAGCACCATTCCACCGTTATTCACTTCAGCGATATAACCAATGTATGTTTCACCATTATGAAGAGTCACGCAGACGGGTTTGGCTTTATATCGCTTTGCCTTTAGGCGTATATCGTTGATTTTAGCCATAGAATTCACCTCGCTCTACTGAATCTCCTGTAGTTTACGCAATAAATGGACGGCTTGCCTGTGCGAATGGGGCATATGTAAGGTATTCTCAAGCCCCCATACGTTTGTTATTCAGTTCTCCATCTTCTACGTTGTCTGCCACTTATAACCGATTTCTCACTATCTATCTCAGAGGTGCAAAATGGCTGATGGTCGATAGAATCTTCTCCGTTCGTTCGATGATCTCAGAAGGTAGTTCCAGTTCGGTTGATTTGATGTTCTCTTCTATTTGTGTCGGTCTACTGGAGCCGATGATGGCCGAACTTACAGCAGACTGACGCAGAATCCATGCCAGAGCAAACTGGGATAACGTTGCCCCAAGCTCATTGGCCAGTTCCGACAGCTGTGAAGTACATTGTAGCACATCTTCACGTAAGTAACTGTTGATAACTCCATTGGTCTGATCATTGGAAGCCCTTGTTCCTTGTGGAATCTGCTGTCCAGGTTTGTATTTGCCCGTCAACACACCTTGTGCTAATGGAGAAAATACGATAAGTCCCAGTCCTTCCTGCTCACATTGTTCAATAATACCTTCTCTCTCGATATAACGTTCAAACATGTTGTAAATCGGCTGATTGGATATGATTGGACGCAGATTCAGGCGTTTGCCGATCCCGGAGGTTTCCGCAATCTGTGCTGCGGTCCATTCGCTGACACCCGCATACAATATTTTGCCCTGTGCCTGCAAGTCATCTAAAGCTCTCAGCGTTTCATCAATGGGTGTTTCGGAATCAAAGCGGTGGCATTGATACAAATCAATATAATCGGTACCTAATCGCTTTAAGCTCGCTTCGCACTGCTCCATAATATGTTTGCGGGACAATCCACGATCGTTTGGACCCGGTCCTTGTGGGAAAAAGAGCTTTGTAGCCAGTACGTAACTGCTGCGTGGATACTGTTTCAATGTACTGCCCATTACCTGCTCCGCACCGGGATAGGAATTGGATGTATCGAAAAAGTTAATGCCCAGTTCATATGCCTGATGCATGCAGGCACGTGCAGCTTCCTCCGATGTAGCCGATCCGTAGGTCAGCCAGCTCCCCAATCCGATTTCGCTCACTTTCAATCCGCTTCTGCCCAGTCTTCTGTACTTCAACCCAATCACTCCTTCATTGAATGTTAAAATGAGAGCTTATCTCCTGAAAACGCTCTATTGAACAATCTTAGGATAGTGGTTAAACTTAGGTTTAAGTCAAGCCATTCAATCGATTTTTTTGAAAGGAAGATTTGTTTGGAATTTACGATTAAACAAGTCGCGGAACGCACCCAATTACCGCCTTCCACGTTACGCTTCTATGACAGGGCAGGTTTAATGCCTTTGTTGAAAAAGACAGAATACGGCACCCGCCAATATTCCGAAATGGATATCTGCTGGCTGGAGTTAGTCCGCTGCCTGAAGGACAGCGGCATGTCCCTTGAGGATATCAAAGCATTTATGCTGTTATGCCTGGAGGGTTCTTCCACGAGTGAACAGCGAAAGGTTATGCTGGAGCAGCATCGACAAAATATACTGAAACAACTGGATGTGCTGAACTGCAGTCTTGGTACCATTGACTATAAGCTGGAGCATTATAATGAAATTGGCATCTTTCACATCGACTCCAAATAGCATATCGATTGCTTCATATTTTATAAAAAAAGAGGCCCATCTGAATCTGCTGGTTCAGGTGGGCCTCTTCATTTAGGTGAAAAATTTATAGCAGATCGAACCAATCCAGACGGCAAAGACGATCCACACAAGGATAAACAATCCTCCTGTAATCCAATTCGTGGGTTTACCTTTCTTTCGGATCTCCTCCGCTTTATCCCTACAATCCCGGATGACTTCTTGAGGAATCAGCTTCAGTGCCATTGTAATGCCGAGCGGCATTATAATCAGGTCATCAAGATACCCAAGTACAGGTATAAAATCAGGGATCAGGTCTATTGGACTGAAGGCATAAGCTACTACGCCGACCGCAAATAATTTTGCATACCAAGATACCCGAGGATCCTTGTACGCCAGGTACAAGACGAATACATTTCGTTTGATCTCCCTTGCCATGGCTTTTACTTTATTGATCCATTTTATTTGTTTCATCTTCTGCCCTCGCCGTTTGTCATCGTAATGAATTGATCATAAACCATTCACCCCCGGTTTGATAGCAAATTATGAGTATACTTCACGCATGAAACCCTCGCAACATTTCTCCGCAGAGCTTCCTTCCATCCTCTGTTTTTAGAATAACGTTTTTATACTAGGATATATTGGGGATCTGCACATGCAGGTCCTCTTTTTTGTAAATTATTTTACACAACGAATACAGAGGACTGGGACTTCTTTTACAGTCGAATGATAATCTTCATATTGAAGGACAAATGAATAAAGCTACATATGTTCATGTTTAATAATAAAAGGAGGAATTATCGTGAAATTATCCAAAAAAGTACTTCCTGCAGCTGCACTCAGCCTGGTCTTTGCCGCTTCTACCGTCTTGTCTGCCGGTCAAGCTCACGCGGTACAAGCCGTTAGTGTAGAGACAAAAAAAATCAAGAATATCATCTTCCTCATCGGTGATGGCATGGGAACGGCTTATACTTCCGCTTACCGTTATATGAAGGATGACCCTTCGACTAAGATCATGGAGAAAACGGTATTTGATCCTTATCTTGTGGGCGCTCAAATGACCTATCCAGACGACGACACACAAAACGTAACGGATTCGGCTTCCGCGGCGACCGCAATGTCTGCTGGTGTGAAAACGTATAATGCAGCTATTGCTGTCGATAATGACCATACTGAAGTGAAAACGGTACTGGAGCAAGCCAAGGAAAATGGAAAGTCCACCGGACTTGTAGCTACCTCAGAGATCACTCATGCAACACCTGCTGCCTTCGGCGCTCATGACATAAGCAGGAAGAACATGGATGCCATCGCAGATGATTATTATGATGAATTGATTAATGGCGAGCACAAAGTTGATGTACTTTTAGGTGGAGGAAAAAGCAATTTTGTACGTGATGATCGTGACTTGACCCATGAGTTTGAACAAGCCGGTTTTAGCTACGTGACTGATCGCAGTGCCCTTCTCAAGGATACAAATAAACAGATTCTCGGATTATTTGCTGACGGAGGAATGGACAAGTTGATTGACCGTACTAGTGAAACGCCTTCGCTGGCTGAGATGACAACTACAGCCATTGATCGCCTGAGCTCAAACGAAAATGGATTTTTCCTCATGGTTGAAGGAAGCCAGATTGACTGGGCGGGCCATGATAATGACATCGTTGGTGCTATGAGCGAAATGGAGGATTTTGCTGCAGCATTCGAGGCGGCTATTGATTTTGCCAAAGAAGATGGAGAGACACTTGTGGTAGCAACCGCTGACCATTCCACTGGTGGACTTACGCTCGGGAAAGACGGAGAATATAACTTTTTCGTAGATCCGATTAAAGCCGCTGTACGCACTCCTGACTTCATGGCAGCTCAAATCGCTAAAGGGGCTTCCGTGGAAGAAACACTGAAGAGCTATCTCAAACTTGAGTTAACTTCCGAGGAGATTCAATCGGTTAAAGATGCAGCTAAAGACGCAGATGTCACGACGATCGACAATGCCATCGAAGCCATTATTGATAACCGCTCGTTCACTGGCTGGACGACAGGCGGACATACGGGAGACGACGTGCCAGTCTACGCTTACGGTCCGGCAAGTCATCGATTCTCCGGCCTGATCGACAATACGAATAATGCAGAGATCATTTTTGATATCTTGAAGAAGCATAAATAATAATCTGCCTCTCACCAGCAGCCCTTCTCTTTATCCGTCAGGAAAAGGAGAGGGGCTTTTCTGTTTTAATCTAAGTTACCTGAGTGAAAGAATGGTTACTAAGAAGAAATATGCAGCTGATGTTATTGGTTTAACTTTTCCGGGTTCTTCACTTTGATCGACACCACTTCTCCGCAGTCCAAACAAACGGTATAAACCTTTTCAGACCCAATCGCCAGTTTCTTATCCACTGGACGGAGATTGATGAAGTCTGAAGCTTGTACAAATGAATTCCCTCCACAATCATGACATCTCTTTTCCGCTGCTTCCATATCGACTGATTCCTCCTAGTCATTTACTTTGCTCACCCTTATGAATGGAACTTCCTGTATTATAGGAAATCAAGCACTTTCAATATTACCGTATTAGCCAAATAAGGACAATATTAACACATGCCATAACTGACAATAACACTGCGTTTGTAATCTAAATCTAAAAGGATTTAAAAAATCATGAAGCAGCGTCTCCCGCGAGTTCTTGTCTATCTCAAGCTTCCCACGAACAAGGCCAGGTGCTCATTGAACATTTGCAGGGAGTCCATGGGCAAATCATTGATCTACAGATGGATGTGTACTTCTCATTCATGGACAGAAGATGAACTGGGCTCACCTGTCGCTCGTTTGATTTTAAAGCTCGCCGACTAGAGACCGAGTGAGGATAAATAGTTGATCCGATAAAACAAAAAAAGCCGCCATTCAGGCGACTTCCTCTGTGTGAATTACATGTGCTAGTTGCATGGCAGGATCATTATTCATGAATCAGCATATACACTATTTTAGCCATTTCTGCCCGTGTGACTTTGCCTTTCGGATCAAAGCGAAGGTTCGCTTTGCCTGTCATCAGTCCATGAGCATTCACATGCTCTACAGCAGCTTGAGCCCAAGCAGATACCTGGCCTTGGTCAGAGAATTCTGCTCTTACCGTGGATTCCTGCTTTTCCATAAACAATACTTGCTGTGCTTTCATCAACATCACGGCTGCCTCTTCGCGGCTGATTGAATCCTTCGGCCTGAAGAGATTTCCGTTTCCTTGTATAATACCTAGTTCGGTCGCCTGAGCAACGGCTGCTGCATAATATGCATTCGCTGGTACATCGGCATACACCTCGGTTTTCCCCGAAGAATTCAGCCCTGCTGCGCGCATGATCAGGGTAATGAAGTCGCCTCGGCTTACCTGCAAGGCAGGACCGTAGTTCTCAGTGTCCATCCCCTGAATCAGATGTTTTGCCGCCAACGAGTAGACATAACGTTCAGCCCAGGAGTCTTTCATATCCTTGAATGGTTTATGATATTCCAAGATTGCGTACAATCCTGGCTGCTGCGCCTCAAACGTCACTGTTCCAGCTGCGAAGCGACCACCTTGATATTCCATTCCTTGCCCAAGCAGATATACGCCTGCATATTCAGATTGAATCTGTTTCTGCTGTTCAGCCGTCAAGATTCGATCCACCTCGACCGGACTGCCGAACTTCGTAATTTCCGTCTCGTTCTCTCCCTGGATGAAGAACATACGAAGCGATTGTACTAACTCCGTGAGGGAGTAATGCTGGTATCCCGATAGACTATTATCCAATAGCTGCTTCGCACTTTCGTTATACGCAGTACTGAAACGCAGAAGCAGCTGTTCTGTCTCTCCCCATTCTTGCGGCAGGGAACCAGCCGGGAGCGTGACTTTTAATACAGGTGATGAGATCTCTATGGAGAGCCCGTCTGTTTTCACTTTTTTCACCGCACTGGCAGGTAGGTATACATCAAACTCCCCGTTATCGTTCTGCTCTTGTATGCCAGCAAGTGTAATAACTACTTTCCCTCCACTCGCTGAACTGGCAGCTTGCTCCAGCGCTTCTGCTTCAGCACGATAAGTACCGTCCGAAGCTGGATTAAGCACAAATTGACCATTGCTGATCGGTGCTGCTGGCATCGTCACACTATTATTTTCTGCAGGAGCTGCCGGATTACTGCTACCTGAGCCTCCTCCAGTACCTGGAGTCTGTCCCCCAGGCGCCGAGCTCCCTGTAGAGAATCCCCAAATATCGGACAGAGCACTTCCACTATGCTCATCTTCTGCTTTGGCATACCATTGATAGTAGCTTGCGTTAGAGAGTCCCTTCCATACCACAGAGGCTTCTTGTCCACTCGCTACGTTCGTTTTTGAGCCTATCTTCTCATCCGTATAAACTTTAATCCCGATGTAATCCGTGGCTACTCGCTTGGTTGCTGGTGCCAAACCAAGATCCAGGCTAAACTCATCTTTGCCTTGTTCGGTCTCTGGATCGTAATAGTTGTAGTCATCCAGATAAGGTGAATACGTTTTGATATGGAGCTTGTTGTTTGCCATGTCAAACTGCATAAGCCGAATATAACCAAGCCCTCCTTCAGGAGCACCTTGGTAATCTGCCAGCATTTGATACACGTTACGGTCAGGAATGCCATCTCCGTTATCATCCAGCTGATCGACCTTAAGCTCGGCATCGTGATAGTGCCCGGAAAGGGCAGCAATCACGTTTTTGTTCGGTTTTACAACCTTCTCAAAAATTTGATCGGCGATCGGTGAACGGTTGTTGGATACGAGCAGATACTCATGCAGACAGAGAATGGCTTTACGTTCCGGATACTTGGAAACGATGTCGTTCATCCATTCAATCTCTTTCTCACCAAGTCCCCATCCCATATACACAATGACAAAGTCATTACCGTTCGCTGAAACCAAATCATAGTGTCCACGGTTATTCTCATATGAACCGCTAAATACCTGATTATTGATGAACCGGTCGGCTCCAAAGTACTGCTGGAACTTCGCGTAATCGTTATCCTGGTGTCCCACGTCGTGATTTCCTGCCAGTACTCCATAAGGTATCGAAGCATCCTCAAGTACCTTCATGTTTTTGTCTGCTTCAATCCATTGGTATTCCTGATCTGCTTTGTCGACGACATCCCCGGTATGAATAACGTATTTGATGTTCATATCTTCCTTTTGCCCGGCGATCCAGTTGACGATGTTTTGATAAATTAGGGGATAACTCTGGGAATAGTACTGCGTATCCGACATCCAAACAAATGAAAAGTCGTACGGGTCCTGTGACTCCGGTGTGGGCTTATTGCCTGCAGCAGCAGCTGTTTCCGCTAGTTCGTCCTGCACCATAATCTGGATGACATCTTTGTTTTCATAATCACCTGCCTGTACCACAGCCTTTAATTCAAAATCTTCTGTACCGGCAATCACCTGATCCAGTTGATTCCATTTTTGCTCGCTTATGCTCCAGGCATACAAGCTTACTTTTCTTCCTTCTAGCGACTTGCCCTGCCATTCGATTTCAACACGATCTGTACTTTTCACGGTTGGATCAAGCTTCACCTCGAAGCGTTGGTAAGGAAACTGCTCAACCGAATCATTGACCAGATATGTCCCATCGATTGCAGCAATTTTTTGGTAATCCTCTGCATTCATGGCTTTTTCTCCGGAAGGAACCATTTCTCTAGGCGGCTCCGTAACTGAAGTATTCAAGTACCCTGCAAAACCTTCGGCCCGAGTTGCATCGTATTTATACCCTTTATAAAAGGTCACATTCATATTGTCTTTGCTTGGGTCCTGAACTTTAACTGTCAGGTTGGCGTCTGTACCAACATTGGTTTGATTTTGCTTAGGCGCCATCAATTCCGGTGGTAGCGGGTTCTCATCGGGCACTTCAAACTTTACCGTGCTCTCCGCAACGTTACCCACCTTATCCGTTGCCTGAATGTGCAGGACATGATTCCCACCTTGCATCTCTCCCGATGAGGTTCTTAACGGAAGAGTAATTACTTTGTCATCCAGCTTCACATCAACCTTGTCTACGCCGGCTATCGCATCCTGGATTTCAGCATCGATGATGAATTCACTACGATAGGTTTTGCCTTCTTCTACGGTTGGCTTGATAACTGGTGGTGTATTGTCCACCATGACTTTGGCCGTTAACTGCTCTTGACCATCGGTTAGAGCAACTTGATGTGCTCCATCGCTGATACGAGTGGTGTCCCATGCATAGGCTTTAGCCGTAAGATGTTCCGGCTTCAATTCAAAATGGAAGCCGATCGATTCGCTTTTTCCGGCAGAATCGCCCATTTTAATCTGTTTTTCTTTTTCAGCGTAGGCCGGATCCCATATTTCGGTTCCGTCAGCCAGAAGCAAGCGAACGTTTTTGACTTCAAAGTCATCTTTGTTCTCCTCCGGTCGCTGATCAAACGGCGAGGTTTTGGAACCTGCCCGGATGCAGATCACATTATCCCCCTGAAGCAAACGTTCCGAATCAATAGGAAAGGATAATGTCGTATAGCTTGTAATTGGGTTCATGAACGTATAGAGAATCGATTCGTCCCCCAGTTCCGACGGACCCATCGTTACTGCGTTTTTGAAATAATAATCGACGTTAACTGCCTCGAATACGAAGTATGCATCATGTTCAAGCGCAGCGAAGGTTTCACCTTCGGGTAAAGCTTTGCCGTCGATGGTAAGGCGAGCATCCATACCCTCCGTTTGCGAGGTTCCTTTAATTGTATGGACACCTTGAATGATATCCTCATCTTTAACATTCAGGCGAAGCGGTTCATCGCTCACTCCTCCGGTCACGGATATAACTGCTGGCTCGGTTCTCGTTTCGTTAGTACCGTCCGAAGCAACGAAATAGTACTCCATCGTTTTGCGTCCGATGAGATCGGCCGGTGACATGTTATAGTGGTACATTAGGTCATCGTAATCTTCCGTCAAACGATGTGCCGTAAATTCAGCCTGTTTATCTGAACGAACGAATACCTCCACAGATGTTATCTCACGGTTATCTTTGGCATCGACGATCAGCTCTAATCCCTTCGATTGATCCGCTTCGGTCGCTTTCGTCATATCCTGAACGGTTGGCGGAACGGTATCCAGCTCGATATGGACGGGCACGGAAGGAACTTGTTCCGGCAAGATGCTGCCTGGCGATGGTGTTTCCATGCCGGAACTTGACTTGATCATCATTGTGCTGCCGTTTCTCGGATAGGTATAAGTGATCGCTTTATCTTCCTTCGTTTCATCACTCTTGGTTCCATTTTCATAAGTCTGATCAGCATCGTAATAGGCAGAGGATATTTCCTTGCCTGTATTTGTTTTGATCACGAGCGCTCTGCGGCCGGAATTCGCCATGCCATCACTCTGGATCGAGTGCAGCGTAACATTGGGGATGAGGTTGGTTTGATAAAATTGGTTGAAATCTTCCTCGGTATAAGCAGTGTTCATGCTATTTTTGATCCAAAATACAACCGATTGCTGCGCAGGAATAACAAAATCGGGATGAACTGCCCCCCATTCCACATCCGCGCTTGGTCCTTTGTCAGGATAACGATAGTACAGGCTGTAATTTTTAAAGTTAACCGGTTGGTCTGTATTGTTATAGATCTCGATATACTCATAGGCATCCGAGGACGTACCCGGTACATTCGTTGTATTCGGCACAAGCTCAGTGATAAGCAGCGTAGGTGCTTTGTTCGGATCGAATGCATCCCATTGAACCTGTGCCGAATATGGCTTGTCCATATTGCCTGCTCGTATCCGGTATTGCAATTCAGGCTCGGTAAGTGCCGACGCGGGAATCGTTGCTGTATACTCGTTTGTTTCACGTATATTCGTCATGACTGTAACACTGTATCTGTGCTGGGAAGGCGTCTTGTACAATAACTCCACCGCAGGCTTGCTTCCATCTGCATTTGTACCCAGATTCTTGATCTGCGCCTTGATCTCAACATCCTGAATAGCCAAGGCGTCAGTTGGAGCCGTATGCATAATTTCGATCTGGGACCCTTCTTCCACAACTGGCGGAACAGCCTGTGCCGGATCAATGGATCCTGGTGTGGCTGAGATTTTCCCGGAATTCTCCACAACACTCATCTGGGTGCTTCCAGCTGCCGGATGTTTGAAGAATATCCCCATATTCGCTTTAACCTGAGCCGGTTCATAAGCTGCTGAAACGATACTCTCGTTGGCTTGATTTTTGATCACAAGTGACCTAGCACTTCCATTCGCCATACCAGCTCCACCCTGTATACGGAATAAGTGCTCCCCTTCGGTCAGAGATGTTCCATAATTTTGATTAAATTGCTCAGCCGTAAGATCGTTATTGCTTCCGTTCATAATCCAGAATACGACCGGACTGTGAGCAGGAATCAGGATGTCCACATCTTCTTCTGTCTTCCAGGTATCCTTATTATTGTAGAAGAAAGTGTAGTCTTTAAAATTAATCTCATGATCCGTGTTGTTATACACCTCAACAAACTCATACGCATCCGTACTGAGGTTTGGCAGATTGGTCGTGTCTGGTACCATCTCGGTAATCAGCAGATCAGGTCCTGTGGACTGCTGCATTAGAGACATGGATGGCCTAATGGAAGTCGAATATCCTGTCGATTGAATGATTTTTCCTTTCTCATCCAGGATGTCAATGGCATAGTTTAACTCACTGCCGGTCAAATTCTCACCTGGAATGTTCCCCACATAGGTATCGGGACTCTGCTCTAAGGGTACAAGCTCCACCGGAGCATACATTTGGCCGTCTACCGAATAAGAGATACGCCCGTTCCATGACTGGTCGGTGCCATATACCGTTGCAGTAACCGTGTAATCCTGCATTTCGTAAATCCAATCCGCCGGGACGTGGCCTACCTTAACGTTCACAGCTTGAGTAACTTGTGTCTGTTCCTGGCTGTCTTCCTGCGGCAGGCTTTCTGCATGAACTGCGGACAGTGATGCGAGAGGCATCCCGGTTGTCAAGATCATACTGCTTAATAAAGCGATTGCAACACTTCGCTGAAGAATCCTTCTTCTGTTCAATTTAACCCGCATCTCCTTTAATTCCATTTTTGCTTGCTCCACTTTGACAAACATTGTTTTATCATAAGTGGGATTTGTTAGGAGAGTGCGTTCCCTAGGTAAATGGAAAGTTAACAATAGTACTCTGTCTCAATAACTAGAGTTGAACAGACACAACAAAAAAAGCCGCAAATCGCGGCTTTTCATGGAATTCTATTCTCTATCAGGCAAGGAATTGATATCAACAAAATTAACGTCAGTCTACCAGATGTTTAAATTCTTCAATGTTTGTCTGAAAATCAGGAACCGTTTGTGTCTCTTCAGCAGCTTGGACCAGCTTCACAACCAAGTCATTATACGGTGTCGCAATTCCTGTACCTTCCGCTTTGCTCGAAACGACTCCATTAATGTAATCAATCTCGGTTTTGCGTTTTTTCTCCAGATCTTGAAGCATGCTTGCTTTGAGCAGCCGGGAAGGTTCCATCACATATCGTAACGTTTTAATCCGTTCAGGAATATCTTGTTCACTTTGGAGTTCAAGGGAGGCGATATCGAATCCGTTCATTTTGACAAATTCAACCCCGTTCGCATGTCCGACCTTGATCGTTTCGTCCGCGATATGAACGGCACTTACAATACCGACTTCATCATCCAGAATATCTCCGTATTCTCCGTTCAATGCCGCAGACAGACCACTGAATGCATTATTGATCAGCAGCTTGGACCATTTGGTCCCCACTAAGTTGTCGGAAATGTGTGTTCCACCTACCAGATCCAAAACCGTTTTTACACGCTGAATGCGATCGGACGTTTTTCCATTTAATTCGCCAATCTGAAATGCATACTTCTTGAATTGAGTGTACTCTGTTGTGAGGCTTGATACACCTGGTTCCATGAACGTAGCGCCGAACTCTACGGACCCGGCAATAACGCGCTCAGCGCCCACAATAGAAGCCACGTTTTCTTCAGGAATCCCGTTCTGCAAGGAACATACGATACTCTCCTCATGTAAGAACGGAAGCAACTCCCGAAGGATAGTACCGTTGGATAATTGTTTGGTCAATAGCAGCACAAGATCATATGTCCCAGATTTTTGGTCAGGAGTGATGGCTTTAACTTTTGCATGAAACTCCGTTGTACCGACCACTTTAGCTCCCGTTTGATTCAAGGCATCGACATGCTCCTGATATGCATCAATTAACTCCACATCCATGCCGCCATCCGCCAGGTATGCTCCTACGATGGTTCCTAAAGAGCCTGCTCCTAGTATTGCAATTCTCATTGTAATTTCCTCCTTATTTCTGCTCAAGATAGTTATATACAGGCTGTGCTGCGTTTAAAGTCAGGTCTGTCAGGATATGTGAAGCTGAAACAACTTCCAATACAGGCAAGTCGGCAAGGGGTGCGAGTGCATGTTCAAAAAGCTGAAGCCGTGCTGGGCCCGTCCATGCTTCCTTCACTTCGATATCCGTAATTTGGGTTCGGATCAAATCACATATTCTTAAATTCCCACTGTAATCCGTAGCAATTTTCATCATAAAGTTAGGCCGGCAGATTTCATTTCTGGCGAGTTCCTTATCCATTGGAACATGCTTATAGCCCATCGTTGCATTTGCAACACGAAGCGTTCCGTAATCAAGCGTACCCACAAGTGTATCTGAATCAATATATAGTTTGGGTGCACCTAACTTTTTGGGATACGCCGTAAGCTCTCTGCCACTGGCAATCGCAGGAAAGTTATCCACGTACATGGAATGCACATAGTCACCATCCTCACCATTGAATCGCACAGGGATAACCTGCCCAGCTTCGGTATATGCACCTAATCCGGAGACATCCGGCATCCACATCACTTCAAATTTTACCAGCGGTTCAACAATTTCCAGTGGTTCAGGTACCGCTGCCCGTAAAGCTTTTTCATCCGTTCGATAAATAATGTTTAAGTATTCCCGATTCACAAATTTATAGGGTGGCATGGGGTAAGCCGGTGCCGTTAGGGGTGTATTCAGATTTTTGGCTATGTTATTCACATCGATTTTCATGAAGGACACCTACCTTTTACGTTATGTTTTTAGCTCTCTCACAAATAAAATTCTACATTAATAATTAAATTTAATATAATACATAATAAGTACTATATATATTTATTGAAATAAATAAGGGGTGCGAAACGAATGGAATTGCTGCAGCTCAAATATTTTCAAACCGTTGCCTATACCGAACATATCTCCAAAGCAGCTCAACAACTGAATATTGCTCAGCCCTCCTTAAGCCTGACGATCAAAAGACTGGAGGATGAGCTTGGTACAACCTTGTTTGATCGAAAAGGAAGAAACATTCAATTGAATTCGTCAGGGAAAATTCTGTTGAAACATGTTAATCGGATTTTTACCGAAATTGAAAATGCACAACTGGAGATCCAATCGGAAGAACAACACGTTTCTAACATCATTCGAATCTCGATCACGAATCCAAGATTCCTTACCGGGCTGATTAGCGAATATATTAATGGGAATCAGCAAACCCAGATTCATCAAGGCATTGGAACGAAGAGCGAAATCATCACAAGCTTGCAAAAAGGGGACATCGATGTAGGAATAACAGGTCATCCGATCCAGGATGAGGAGATTGAGAGTTGTGTGCTGGTTAATGAGGATATTGTTCTTGTTGTACCTTCCCATCATCCGTACGCTGGAAAAGCAAACATCTCGTTACATCTTGTTGCAAACGAACCCTTCATATCTCTTGCCGATAATGTGGAGTATAGCAACTTTACCACCATGCTCTGCGGGAAAGCAGGCTTCGTACCCAATCAGGCCTTTGAAGTGGATTCACACACACTGCTTGAAATCATCAAGCTTGATCAGGGAGTTGCTTTGTTACCTGTTTCCGTATGTAAAAAACTGGGGTTGCACTATATAAAAATAACCGATGATTCAGCGATCTACCCCATTAGTTTATCCTGGACGAAACAAAAATCATTGTCTCCTTCGGTTCAACATTTTCGCGATTTTATCTCTATGTATTATGAATTGAATGCTGACCTCTTTACGGTGGTTAAGAACAGAAAGAATTCATGACAAAAAGGCAGCGGGATTCACCCGTCTGCCTTTCTTCATTTTTACCCATCTTCCATTAATGATCATTTAATCAGCTACGGCTGTCTGCACCGGGCCAAGATTGGTCAGGCTGACACCAGACAACGTAATTGTGGTGTTACCATCTTCGACACCTGTAATATTACCCATGTCAAACACGATACGGCTGTTTGCATAGCTTGGCTCGGTTGTATCGAATGTGAAGGTGTACTCTTGTTCTTCCGTGGATAAGCTCACTTGCTGTCCATAAAATCCATGCCACGCGTATCCAGCGGGAACATCCACCCAGCCGATACCAACCCCCATTTTGCGCGCTTTATCCGCTTTGGCTTTGAACGTCAGCTTATACTTGGTTCCCTGCTGCATTGCAAAACCTTCATTAATAACCTGCCGATCCCACGGATTCGTTCCCGCCTGACCGATCACAGCTTGCAGCTGCTGATTCTCAACATGAATCGCAAGGTCAGACTCAACACCCGCTGCATATTTGAACCAGCCTTCGATTCCCTTGGCAAAGTCCCCATTCGGGATCAGATTGACGTGTACCGGCTGTCCCCCCTGATCCGCACCCGGGTTCACCTCGAACAACATCACATTTTGAATGGATACACTGTGCTCTTCCGCTAGCGGTCTGCCAAGACCAAAGTTCAGTAAGGCCGCCGCATCCGCTGTTTCTCCCATTGTAAATGTGAAGGTGTATGGCTGCTTGATTTCAGTCAGGTCTACCTTTTCATCCATATACTTGGCTTCGCCACCATTACCTTGCGAGACCACAGCCTGTATTGATTTAGGTGCAGAGGCTGAAGCTTCAAAGCTCAGACGATAGGTTTTGTCAGCCTCAAGAGCAATCGAACCCTGCTGCAAAAACGAATCCCACTCATCGTCGGTTGCAGCTGGCAACGTAATATTAATTCCATGGTCTTTCCCATACGTAGCCGAGAGCACGTCGGGAATTAGCGCCCAATTCGTTCCATCTGCGGTCAGTTCGCCATTGCTTACTTTATTCTGTGAAACATCCAACCAACGTGTATTATATTCGTTTCCTTCAAAATTCACATAATATGATGTTCCGGCTTTCAGTGAAACTGCTGGCAGATATACCGTCTTATAGGATTGCCATCCCCCCGTATCTCCAAGCAAAAGTTCGGAGCTTGCAACCGTTGTGCCTTGTTCATCCTGCACACTGAATCGGACTTTTGAATCGGCTTTGGCACTTGCCATCCTTGTGGAGAACGCATAAACGCCATCATTTGCTGCATCGATTTTGAATTGCAGCAGATCACCTTCGTCCATGTAGCTGACATGTTTGCCGCCTTCATCGGAATTTTCGAGCTGCAGACCTTGCATCATCCATGCATCCGTAGCAGGAATATGAGTATAGCCTTGAATTGTTACCGGCTTACCTCGTTTGGTCAGCTTCACATTGTCGATGTAGACCTTCCCTTCAGAACTGCCGAATAAAAGCTTCAGTTCGGCTGTTACCGTTGATGCTGTCGTTGCGTTCTGTCCAATCACAATTTCACCCGAATAATTCTTGAGTTCCTGACCAAGTTGGATCTGCTGCCCTTGATTCACCTGCACATCATGCCCCTCTGCGGTAGACAAATCCAAATCCATCGTACGTGGCGTATCTGCCTTTGCATCAAAAGAGAATCCATAGGTAGTGCCCGCTTCCAGCTTCATTCCCGGCTGTACCACAGCCACCTGATCAGAATGGCCGTTCGTTCGCAAAACGTCGACCACGAGCTGCCGTTCCATGATCGGGAACTTCAGGAAGTTGTTCACGGTAATCTGCGCTTCAGCATCAGACTGAACCTGTTTGGACCAGAAGCCTAGGCGATCCTTCCCTTGATCAAATGTGCCATTAAAGACATAGTTTCCATCCGGCAGTGCTTTGCGTTCCACTGGAAGAGAGTCGGCTTCACCGATATCTGTTAACTGCACATTGGTCACCGTAACTTCCCCTTCATTCAATCCCAGATTGAATTCAAACCTTGCATTATTGTCTGCCCCATTCCGCATGTTGAAGGTGTATTCATATGGTTGCCAATCTGTAGTTAATGAGAAGCTCTGATCCTCGGAGTAATTTGTCCAGCTTTTTTCAAACTGCGTCACTTTCGAACGGATGACTCGATCCGCAGATGCCTTGGCATCGAACTGCACCTTGTATTTTCTATTTTTCTTCATATACATCGGCATTTGTGTCAGTTGTACGGAATAACTTTCGGTTCCGGCTTGTGAGATCGTTACTTTCGCTGCCTTGCCCTTCTGCACATCATCAATAACCTCTACCTTACCAGCCCCGCCTGCATTCGTGATGAAGTTCCATTCGTTTGGTACACCATCTACATCCACCCCTTCAGAAAAGCGTTCATTGTAGATCTGGTTTCCATCCGCTTGCGGTTCTCTCTGCCATTCAGGTTCGATCGGATTAGATGTTACGTCCGGCCATTCGCTCAATTTCTTGTACTCGTAAACCCGAACGAAATCAACATTCATCTTCTCAGAGACAAAATCACTTTCCGGCGATCCAGGCCAGTCTCCCCCAACGGCAAGGTTGAGTATTAAATAGAACGGACGGTCAAACGGAGCAGGAAAAGTGTAACTCTCCGGCTGTCCCGCTGCAGTCGTCTCCCAGTTATTTACCTGATGATGCAGTTTGCCGTCAACATAGAAACGAATCATGCCAGGCAGCCATTCCACCTGAAAATCATGATAATCATCAGCGAACGATTCACCTTGTGGCAAGCTAAACTTGCCTTGATCATGCCCGTGTGAACCGTCTGGTTTTGGGGAATCGTAATGGATCGTGCTGTATACTTCATGATCTTTGTTTGTACCTCCAATCAACTCCATAATGTCGATTTCCCCGGAAGCAGGCCATCCTCCATAATGAGCTTCGTTCGTAGGCATCATCCAGATTGCTGGCCACATGCCCTGTTGGATGGGAAGTTTGGCCCTCACTACCACTTTTCCATATGTCCAGTCGCCCTTCTCTTTCGTAATCAGTTTACCGGAAGTATAATTTTTGCTGCCCTTCTGCTCCCGCTTTGCTTCAATCTGCAATACATTGCGGTTGCCATCCTTAACTATACGTGTGTTATTCGGGCTGTAATATTGTAACTCATTGTTGTACACAAGCTCCGTATCCTGGACGGTCCATTTGGATGCATCCACGGAAGGCGCATTGAATTCATCATTCCAAACCATTTCCCAATGCTCATCCGGAATCGTCGTTGCAGGAATCGGTTTTTCACCTGAAGGATTGCCCGGTACGGATGGTGTCGTTCCGCCTGAATTGGAAGAGCCGCCCCCACCTGTACTAGAATTATTGCCACCGTTAGAAGTACCTGGTGTAGCAGGGTTTGGTTGCTCGGACTGTCCTGTCCCAGGCATAGTGCTATCCTTGTATTGTCCTAGTGCAACCGCTTTCCCATTAAGCAATACGTTGTCTGCATCTACGTCCAGCTGATTGATTTTACCTTTGCTGTCAATTATGGTATTACGGGCTTTGCTGCTTACTTTTAATGTATTAATCGTACTCTCGGCAGACAACTCAACTGTAGCCTTTTGTTCAATAAACAAGTTTTCAATTTGAGTTGTGCCTGTGATCTTCACATGTACCGGACTGGTGTTTTTGTCTACCACAACTCGATTTAGTTTGGAGTTATGAATATCGATCGAGTGGCTTCCTCCGCCTTTCACGATTACACTTCCAGTGACCGTTACTCCGTCGAGCTTCACTGTACCTTCTCCAATGGCTTCTGTAAGGAGCAAGTTGCCGTTAACTGTTGTATTTTTCAGTGTCACATCTGTTGAGCGAACAATCAGATTTCCATCTACGTTGGATTCATAGGTGCCGGGTTTGCTTTGAATATCTGCTATCAACGTAGACATGATCGTAGCAGCTTCTGCTCTCGTAATGTTGGATGCAGGTGCAAGATTCCCGTTGTATCCGTTTACAATTTTATTATTTATAAAGTAGTTCATCGCATTTCTTGCATAGTCAGCTACATCTTTGTCGTCTTTAAACGCAGAACCGAGCGATTGATTCTCACTACCTGTCGATAACTGAAACGCACGATCTGCCATCACGACAGCATCCTGCCGGGTAATCGGAAGCTGGGGGGATAGATGTGTTGCATCCGTTCCCTGAATGATGCCAGATCCACTTGCTCGTGTAATCGCATCATAATACCAGTCTTTTTCACTAATATCTGTGTATGACACCGCTCCGGGGCCTCCAGCGAATCCGAACACCCGATCGAGTATTACAACAAATTCGGCACGGCTGATACGTTCACTCGGTCTGAATGTGCCATCTGCATAGCCTTTAGTTAGCGCCATATCCTGCATACGCATCACTGCATTTTCAGCCCAATGTCCCTGCAAATCTTTGTACGGTGCCCGAGGCAGGCTTGACGCCTGCTCCTGCTCCGTTACCGTTTGCTGTTTCATCTGTTCTGCCCCGACTACGGCCGGAGCTGCCAGTGAAACGATCATGCTTCCTGCTATGAGACAAGCCAACCCTTTTTTCACTCATATTCCTCCCTAGAATGTGTGGTCACTTGCAGGGCAGTACTACTCTTTTACTGCCCCAATGACGATACCTTTAACGAAAAAGCGTTGCAAGAATGGATATATGACCAAAATCGGCAATGCCCCGATGAAAATCTGTGCTGCGCGAACCGTACGCTGGGAAACATTCTCCAGCATGGATGGGTCTACGTTGATTTTACTGAGGTCTTGCTGCACGATAATGGTTTGTAGCAAGGAAGCCAGTGGGTAATTTTTGACATCGGACATATAGATCATGCCATCGAACCAAGAGTTCCACTGACCTACCATGGTAAACAATGACAAGGTTGCAATCGCAGGCATGGATAGGGGTACATATACCAGTGCCAGCGTTTTAATGTGACCTGCTCCATCCAGATAAGCTGCTTCCTCCAGCTCTTTAGGCAAACCACGGAAGAAGTTCATCATCAGAATAACATTCCACACGGACAGTGCACCTGGAAGCACCAGTGCCCAGATCGTATCCATCAGTCCTAGTTTCTGGACCAAGATATAACTTGGAATTAGACCTCCGCTGAACAAAATCGTAAATACAAAGAACCAGGTGTAGATCGAACGGCCTTTGAAATTAATATCTTCCTTCGACAGAGGAAATGCTGTCAGAAGCATAATCACCATACCGATCACCGTAGCAATGACGGTTCGTTTAACCGAAACCAGCAAGGAATTAATGAAATTTGAATTGCCGAACGTTTTGACATATGCATCTGTCGTAAAGCCAATCGGCCAGAAGCCGACAAGATTGGCTGAGGCCGGTGCCATGCTGCTGAACGAAACGGCCAAAATATGAATAATAGGCAGAATGCAGAGCAGTGATAATACGCCCAGAAAAATATAATTCACAACGCTGAATATTCGATAGCCTTTTGTTTTGTAATACAAGCCCTTTTCTCCTCTCTACTAGAACACGCGGTAATTCGCCAATTTGTAAGCCATGCGATATGAGATAACGATCAGAATGGTTGCCACGACCGATTTGAACAATCCTACAGCCGTTGCGAAGCTCATTTTGCCGTTCAAGATACCAAGACGGTATACGAAGGTATCGATGATATCACCTTTGTCATAAACGAGCGGATTGTACAGATTGAACACCTGATCGAACCCTGCATTCAAAATGTTTCCGATGGAGAGTGTCATGAGTACAATCGTGATCGGCATCAGGGCTGGAATCGTAATGTGCAGCGTTTGTTTGAACCGGTTTGCACCGTCCACTTCCGCAGCTTCATACAGTGCCGGGTTAATACCGGACAGAGAAGCCAGAAATACAATCGTGCCAAAGCCAAATTCTTTCCACACATCACTAACTATCAGTGTTATCCGAAACCAAGTTCCATCCCCCAGGAAAAAGATCGGATCTCCGCCTAGTGCAACGACCAGTTTGTTCACCATACCGCCCTGCGGCGATAGAATATCAAGCAATATTCCGCCCAGGATAACCCATGACAGAAAGTGCGGCAGATATACCAGTGTTTGACTGACCCTTTTAAAAGCAGTTAAACGAACTTCATTCAACAAAATCGCAAACAGGAATGGAGCAATTAAACCTGCGATTATTTTGAAAAATGCAATCACCAGTGTGTTCCAGATGACCTGGCCTACGTCCGGGTATAAGAATAAATACTTGAAATTATCCCAACCTACCCATTTGGATTCGGTAAATCCAAGGTATGGTTTAAAATCCTGGAAAGCAATCACAATCCCGCCCATTGGTATGTACTGAAATATAATTGCCAGCAAAACCGCTGGTACGAGCATCAAATGCAAGGACCAATTCCGCTGCATGTTCCAGCGCTGTTTCGCTTTGATGGCACGCCCCTTGCGAGGCGTTTCTAACGTATGTTCCTTCACCCCTACATCCCCCATGTTCTAAAAATTTGTATTTTACAAGTGGATATGAACTTGTATATTAAAATTATAGCAACGGTTATTAGCAATCTATATCCTAATATTGCAACAACGATAACAATATTTTAATGAGTTTAGGAGGCCCAGCATTGTTCGCACGTCTGAACGTCTTCACCAAAATTACACTGTTGTTTGTAGCACTGCTTGTCCTGGTTTTGTTCCTGTACACCTATTCAAACCGGGAAAGTGTACGTGTAATCGAACACGAAATTCAGAACAATACCATGAATCATTTGTCCACTTTTGCTGACTCTGTAGAATCTAATATTTACCAACTTTCTCTCTACGGAATGTCTATTGGACAAGATTCGAGTATACAGGAATATCAGCGTCCGGATTACAAAGATGTGCCATATGAACGTGTCAAAGTTGGAAGTGCCATTCTTGAAAAAATGAATCTGTATAACGCAGCCAGCAAATGGCATTCGACCATCACACTCTATTTTCCTAGGTTGCAAAAAGTCATTTCCACGGATTATTATGCTTATATCCCGTATGCGGAGGATGAATTTTCCAAGCCACTTTCGAAATCATGGGCATATAAGCAGAATCAATTTGTGTGGTACACGACCGATCCGACGACAGCGATCGACACCCCTGGGAAGTCGAGACTCATTACCAAGATCAGCTTTCCAGTGCATCATTTGATCAGTATGCTGGATCAGAACAAATTGAATAACAAAGGTGACCCTTTTATGTTCCATCCCGAGTTTGGCTTAATTAGCAACACCAGTGGAAATGGCACATTAACTGCGATTCAGTCCAAGCTGAAAGAGATGCCTTTGCAGGAAAAAGGCGGATTCACCACGACGCTTGACCGCACAGAATACTATGTTTCGTACATACAGTCAGGCAGTCTGGGATGGTACTATGTAGACTACGTGCCTATGCAGCAAATTCTAGGGCCGATCACAAATAGTCGTAATCTCTTCTACGCTTCCATAGCCGTTCTAATTGCCATGAGTGTTGTGGTTTTGTATGTGCTGTATCGTAGCGTGCAGCTCCCATTGCTTCAACTGGTCAAGGGAACGAACCGTTTGTCGACTGGAGATTTCTCTGTTCGATTACATCATTCTTCACGTAATGAATTCAGTTTATTGTTTGCACGATTTAACATCATGGCACAGCGAATTCAGGAGTTGATTGAGAACGTCTACGAAGAACAACTCCGAAGACGTGAGGCCACATTGAAGCAGTTGCAATCACAGATTAATCCGCATTTCCTATACAACTGCCTCTTTTACATCAAAAATATGGCGAGGATGAAAAATGAGAAAGCCGTTGTGGCGATGGCGCTTAATTTAGGTGAGTATTATCGGTACATCACCAGATCCGAGAATGATCAGGCCACCGTCAAAGAAGAATTGAACATGGTGAAAAATTACCTGGAAATCCAGGCACTCCGGCTGGAACGCATGCATTTTACCATCGATGTACCGGATGATATGCTTCATAAAACGTTACCGCGTTTAAGCTTACAACCTATCGTTGAGAACGCTATCATTCATGGCATTGAACCCCGTACTGAAGACGGTCATATCAATATAACAGGTTATCATACGGATGAATGGTGTACGATAACCGTCGAGGACAGCGGGCTGGGAATGACGGAGAATCAGATGCAAGAATTGGTTGATAATCTTAACAAACCGCTCGATGGCAACATGGGATGTGGAACTTGGAATGTTCATCAGCGTTTGTCTTTTTTGTATGGTGAAGACGCGGGTCTAAGCTATGAACATACGCCTGGCGGAGGCGTTAAGGTAAGCATTACATGGTACAACAATATCAATGAGTAGGTGAAGTACATGTTACAGTTGTTGTTAGTTGATGATGAACGTTCCGTTGTAGAAACGCTGGCGGAAACCATTCCGTGGGAAAGCTGCGGAATCGGCACTGTACACGAAGCTTTGTCAGGTGCCGTAGCACTGGAAATTATGGAGAATCATGATATTGATATTGTAATCACGGATATTCGCATGCCGGAGATGTCCGGTATTGAGTTAATCACGGCAATTCACGAGAAATGGTCGCATGTGCAGACTATTTTACTCTCGGGCTATGCTGACTTCGAATACGCCAAACAAGCGATGGCTCAGGAAAGCTTTGATTATTTGCTGAAACCTGTAAGTGATGAGGATCTAATCGAAACCGTACAGCGGCTTGTTGACCGGATCAAACAAAAATGGGAAGCGGCTGCCTCCTATCAACGTGCCTTGCATGCATTCCAGGATAACTTGCCTTTATTGCAATCTACGATGCTCCATGAATTGCTGACAGGCAAAACCTATTCTCCCTCAACGCTCGCAGACAAGCTCGAATTACTACATCTGCCCTATTCGGTTGGTGAGGAGCTGGGCATGCTTGTTATTCGAATGGAAGAGCATCTATCCGAAATGGCTGACCATGATCTTTCGCTGATGCAGTATGCCATTAGCAACATTATCAGCGAGGTGACGCAGCAGCATTTTCATATGTGGCATACGCGGGATGTCCATGATTATCTGGTTGTGCTGGTTAGTGTCAAAAAAGGCGGCACACAAAGTGTGAGCAAAGAGGAAAAACCTCAAGTGCTGCTGGAACATTACGCTGCCCAAATTCAGACAAACGTTCAGTTATATTTAAAAGGGGCTATTTCAATCGCTGTGTCTCACTGGGGTAAGTTTCCTAATGAGATTGGAGAGATTTATGAGAGTGCCGTCCGATCTATGCGGAAGCGTATGGGACATGCTCAAGGCTTGTTCATTACGGCATCAGATGATAAGGATGTACATCCCCTTCCTGCCATCCGCTCTCTGTACAAGCCCCCAACCCTCATCAGTCTTCTGGAAGCTGGCCGCTTTGAGGATGTGGAACAAAAGATTAATGTCATTTTCGAGGAATTGCTCGAATCGGCGCAGCATCATGATATCGCGGAAACGACAATTGAGGTTTATCATGCTTTGGCAGGGGCTTTTGCTTATATCATCCATAAGAATGGGAAACAAATCTCTTCTGTCCTCCCTGCCGAAATGTATAAATACTTTCAAGCTCCAAGCTATGCTACTGCCCAGCAGTTGAAAGACTGGTCGATCCGCACACTGCATTCCATCAGTGATGACGCAGAACAGGAGCTGAAGGACAATCACAGTACCATCGTTCGCAGTGTCAAAAGCTTTGTGGATCTGCATCTGGCTTCCGATGTTTCCTTACCGGCTATTGCCGAGCATGTCCACCTGCACCCAGTGTATCTATCCAAGGTATACAAGGCGGAGACAGGAGAAGCGCTGACGGCCTATGTCTATCGGTTACGGATGGAGAAAGCAGCGTATTATTTGCGTTCGTCCAGCGCCAAAGTATTCGAAATTGCGGAGCTTGTCGGCTACAACAACACGGCGTATTTTATTCGGGTATTTAAAAAGTTTTACGATCTGACACCGCAGGAATATAGAGAGAATCTGCCGGTTTGAAGCAAAAAGGCCTCGCTGGAATGATTTCCAGCAAGGCCTTTTCTTTGTACTTTCCCACCTGCTTTAGCAGCTTGGTTAGAACGAAATAACGGATAAGATTTAATTACTTGGCTCGTACTTACTTTCCGCTCGTAACGGATTGGTACCACTCATTAACTTCCATCGTATTTTGATCTCCACCGGAAGACTTCCACTTCTCTACAAACGTATCAAAAGCATCGATCGGAGCTTTACCATAGATGATTTGCGAGAACAGGTCCTTCTCCATTTTGGTTAAGATGTCGTTGTTCATTTGCATTGACATCGTTGGTGCACCTGTGAACATCTGTTTTAAAGCGATATCTTTTTGATCCTGAACAATCTTGGCCGCTTCCACCATGGGTACCGGTACACCAGACTTAAGTTTTTTCTCGAAAGGTGTTGTGGCTTCTTCACCGTTAGCAAACTTCGCAAGCGTAGCCATGTTCAGACTTGGGATACGTGCACCATCAAACGTTAATGTGTATTTCTCAGGTGCATAACCGCCTGTCACACTAGCATCCGTTGTTACTTTGCCGTCTTTCATTGCCCAGTCATATCCTTCAGCGAAGCCATTTTCGAATTCATCGCCTGCTTTTGGATTAGCATAGTGATCAAATAGATAGTTTTGATATGTGAAAAAGACTTCAGGGTTCTTCATATCTTTGTTAATCAGAATTACACCGTTGTCGTTCGCGGTACCTCGTCTGCCTGCCTTTCCATCAGGTCCAGATGGAATCGGGTAAGCTTTGTACTCCGCTTCCGGATGGTTTTTCTTCACATCTTCAAGCGGCCATGACGGCATCCAGTGAGGGCCCACAACAATCCCTGCTTTACCTGCTGTAAACTCTTCCGCTGCTTTGGTTTCATCATATACCCCAGCTTCTTCTGGAATATATCCTTTTTTCATCCAGTCAGCCAGTGTTGCCAAAGCTTGTTTTGCTCCTGGATTTACTGAACCGTACTCCAGTTTGCCTTCTGCATTCAGATTCCACTGGTTTGGCATCGTGCCGTAGGCTCCGAAGACCCAACCAGCATCAGACATCCATGTGCTGAGCCAGTTTTTGAATCCGATGGTCAGGCCGTAAGTGTCTTTTTTACCATTGCCATCCGGGTCTTTATTCGTAAACGTTTCCATAATCACTTCAAGATCAGCTAGCGTTTCAGGTGCCTTCAAATTAAACTTCTTCATCCAATCCTCGCGAATCCACATCACTGGATCACTATTGTAGGAGTAATCCAGAATCGGAATACCAATCCGTTTACCATCCTGCATGTACGGATACCATACGGAAGGATCTTCATTCACGGCAGCTTTCCAGGTATCACTTGCATATTGATCAAACAATTCACCAGCATCAACGAACTTGCCCGTTTCAATCAGCTCACGTGCCAGATTGAAATCGCCGCGATACGAAATGATGTCCGGCATTTCTGCATTGGAAGCCAGCGACAGGCGCAGCTTCGTTTCAAACGCATTGTTGGTGGACGGTGATACCCACTGATTTTTTAATTCAATGCCGAGCTTGTCTTTTGCCCATTTGGTGTGCACGTTATTGTCCTGATCTTCACCAGATTTGAATTTGATTTCGGGTCCCCAGGGACGTAAATAAGTAAGTGTTACGGGTGGATCATACTTCCCGTCCTTCAATTCCAGTGCAGTACTCGGTGTGCTCGGTGCAGCCTCTTTGCTTGCTCCACTGTTACATCCGCTAAGAACTGCTGTAAGCGCCAACATTCCTGCCAAAGCCAAACCGCCAATCTTTCTTTTCTTGATTGTTTTCAACTTGTGAGTCCCCCTGTATGTAGTGATGTTGTCTACAGAGTCCATCATAATGAATGAACCATATGAATGCCCATACTAATATTGCAACATTTATTGTATTAATTTAGGATATTAAAAAGTGAATATGGATGTTGTATTAGTACAACGTCTTACTCTTGTCTCTCTTGTTTATCAGGGTGACCGAAAGGTTCCAGCGAGTTCATTCCCACCCTTTTCCCTCATCATCTTACGTTACGATTGTTCTGTAAAGGTTGAAAATGATCATAAAAAAACAGAGGATTGCGGAAGTAATCCGCTCCTCTGTTTCTTTCAGTTTATTGCACTAGTTGGACCTGATCGTGAGTTTCTGTTAATTACTCGTATATTTCACCCAATCATATTCGGCATGCAATGGATTAGCACCATTATAAGGCCCGAGCCAGCTGTCCACACCCGTTCCATTCCAGATATTCATCATAATTTTACCTGGTGTTTTCGGAATATTGGTTGTGGCTGTATGTTTCAGCACGCCATCGACGTACCACTTAATGTGACCTGGCTGCCAATCAAACGCATACGTGTGGAATCCCTGGGACGCATCGAAGCCCAGATTTACGATCTTCTCATGATTTCCAACGCCGTTTGTATAATAATTGAATTGTACTTTTGTTGTGTCTTTGCCAAGGAACTCGATATCAATCTCATCCCATTGTGTGCCATCAGAAGGACCGGTATAGGTGAAAAAAGAGGATACAATTCCTGTATTTTTAGCAGGCTTCATACTTACTTCATAGAGACCATAGCCGTAAGTATTCGTTGACCGATATTCTCCACAATCAAACTTGTTGTATGAAGGACTTGTCAGACTCAAGCGCAGCTTGCCATCATTCGTAAAATTAGCATTATTCGCCCGCCACGTGCAGTTGAACATGGAACCGTTGGAATACCCATCTGCCTTCTGCCAGGTACTTGCATTGTGATACGTCAGCGGTTCCCAAAACACCCACCCAGCAAAAGCGCTTACCGAAATAAATAATGAAACCACTCCAGATACCATCAATGTGAACCAAGTCTTCCTCTTCATCAATACACCTCCATTTCGTATTCCAACCGTGTAAACAATTTTCTGAAACTCCCTTCGCTCCTAGATTCAACAGCCAGTGCTTGTTTTAATCATTTCATAAAAGCGCTTACATTGGTTGGTATTTCCATTTTATATGGTCCATAATGGGTGAACTATAGCAAAGTTTAAAGAAAACATATTCATTTTTTAAGATCGTTCTTCCTTTTTCAGTTGTCATGTATAAAAGCCCATTTTAAAAGAATGGGCCTCGTTATTTACTACGTACGACTCGTAATCCCTGATCGGGACCAATGCCATTCGCATCGAATTTTCCTGGATAGGAAATCTCTGCTGTATTTACACTACTGACCCAGCCCCCACCCTTGCTGACTCTCCAGGTGGTGTCCGGGGTCTCCGGATGGCTGTGCCATTCCCAGCACCATTCTCTAACATTACCAGACATATCATAGATACCAAGTTCATTGGCCTTCTGCTGACCTACTGGCTTGGTTTGATTCCGATTGTTTTCAATGGCTGGCCAGTTCCAGTCTCCTGTTAACGGCTTTTCACCGGCATTCATCCAGTACCACGCCACTTCGTCTGGATTGTTGCCTCCGCTATAAGTAAAATTCTCACTCTTTTGTCCGCCACTTGCGGCATATTCCCACTCTTCTGCCGTTGGCAGACGATATCCATTCGCATCTTCATTGATGGTTACAGTCCATTTAACATTATCATTTTCATTCTTATTATTCGGATCCAGCGTTTCTTTATCAATGGTGTAATACGGTTTAAGGTTTTCCTTCATGCTGCGTGCATTACAGTATTCGATCGCATCATACCAGCTCACCCTTTCAACGGGCCGTTCTTCCCCTTTAAAACCAGAGGGATTGTCTCCCATAACGTCAGCCCATTGTTTCTGGGTCACTTCATATTTGCCGATATAAAAATCAGACAGTATGATGTCTTTGCCACTATAATTGCTCTTACTGCTCTTGAATGCCCCACCCTCAACCAATACAAGATCATCACTCACGGTAGTACTGCTGCCTGTCGAACAAGCACTTAATCCAACAAAAGCTGCGATGAGCAGAAATATCATCCACTTTCTCATCTGTAGGTCTCCTTTAAAACGGGAATGAAGAGCAAGACAGATCCATAGACCTGCCTTGCCTAAGGTTTAGACTAGCCGATTGAAAAGAGAGCGCTTACCAAACAGTCACATTCGAACTACCGCTACTTTGATATCCTTCGGTGGCCATCACTTGATAGGACCAGCTGTTACCCAAGTACATGCCCTTGCTCGCCCACGCATTTACGTGATTCTGGAACGTAATTTGGGAATTTACACCGATTGGACGTTTGGATTGTCTAACACTCCAGTATTGCGGGAATGTTGAATACCCGTCAATGGATGGCTGATTGTATCTCATCGTAGTATAGATGTCATATGTGCCACCATCACTGGTTACTGTGCCTTTGTATGTTCCGGTTGGCCGGTATGTTCCCCAGTTATCCACCACGTAGTATTCAATAAGTGCATTCCGTGTCCACCCGTAAAACGTCAAATATCCGTTGCCGGATGGAGAGAATACACCCGCATTGTAATTCACTACACGATTAGGTGTACCGTAAGTCCACCCTTTACCGACAACAAAGTTCCCCGTGTTCTGCCAGTTTACACTGTAGTTTCCTCCCGAACCGTTCACGGCATTAACAGTACCCCCGCCATCTGTCCAGTTCTGCCAGTAATCTGTAGCACCTGTCGTAGCGGCGAATACACCAAAACTCATGGAAGCGGCAAGGACAACAGTTAACAATTTTTTTCCGAATTTAAACATGGTAAAAACCTCCTGATATTTGGATTAGGTTTTGAATAATTCGGTACTTTTTGGGTAGGCACTGGAGTCGGAGTTGAATTGGTATTTATTTGAATAGACGTTTGGAAAACAGATACAGATCATTTTTCCACACTGGCCAGTCATGACCTCCGCTCTCTTCATACCAGATGTGCGGTACGCCCTGCTGTTCCAAATATTGATGTACGTCAACGCTAATTTGGATAAGATTATCCTGATCGCCACAGGAGATCCAAAGGAGCGACAAAAGCGAGATTGCTTCCTGCGGATTAGGAAGGAGCAGCTCTGGCGCTTTGGTGTTTGGAGCGGGAGAGAAGGCACCGACCCAAGCGAAATGGTTGAGATTGCCCAGCCCTATGTTCAAGGACTGTCCTCCGCCCATGGATAAGCCGGCGATTGCCCTATTATCCCTGGTTGTACTTGCGGGATAATTGGATTCAATATAAGGAATAAGATCATGAATCAAGTCGGATTCAAATCGCTCAAAGGCTTTTATTTTCTCCGGGTCAAATAGATCTCCCTCGGCTCGATCCTTGGGCATGGCGCGACCGTTGGGCAAAACAACAATCATGGGCTCCAGCAGGTTATCGTTGTACAGGTTGTCCAAGATGATCTGCGGGCTACCGTGCTGCTGCCATTCCATCTCATCTCCACCGATCCCGTGAAGCAAGTAAAGAACAGGGTATGTGTTTTCGGAAGAAAATCCTGGAGGGGTGTACACCAGCGCTTTCCGTGTATTCCCTACCGTAGTGGAATCATACTCTATCGTCTCTATTGCTCCGCGAGGTATATCATTGCGGTATTGGTCAAATCCAGCCGGTGCTGAAGATATCATGTACAGTACTCCCTTCATAGGTGCATTTAGCTATTGGATTAATCTCCGGCCTTTTTTTGTTAGCTGACATAGCCAAAACCAAGAATCGTGAAACGTTTATCCTCGTGCCCGTCTGCCATTTCGATCTCGATCGTATGCTCGCTGACGTGCTTCTCTTGAATCAGGAGCATGGCATGACAGCGTGTCCAATTTACTTCATGCGGATCGGCAGTTTTGGTGAGAACACCATCCACTTTGATCCGGGCTGTTCCGAACTCGTCGCTTCCGGAGTCTTTGAAGATTAAAAGAAGACTTCTGCAACGCATTTGCAGCTTGAACTTTTGTGCTTCGGCCCTCTCACCGCGGGTATACATCCAATTGTGCGGAAAGAGCGGCGTAGCATAATCGTGATCATCCATCTCAGCCATCTGCAGGTCAATATCCGTCTGCGCGAAGCACCCAGGGTCGATTTTGGCAAGCTGATTGCCATTTTTCCGATCCAGAAGTTTCACGTAGACGAAATCGTCCCCAATCAGAGGCGGCCTTCTCAGATCATGATCGTCCTGGTCCAGTTCGGCATGATTCACTGCATCAAACAGGTGACCCAGGGCATCGGCCATGATCTGATGTCCCAGGTTGGTCGGATGATATATATCATGAAAATATTGCTCTTTGGTTACGACGTTACCTTCTTGCTTGGTCTTGTGGAATTGCTCGACAAGAGCATCCTTCATGCTCACCATGGGCAGATTGTAATGCCAGCCCACCGGAGCTAGGCGATCCTGTAGATTCCAGTCGTTCTCAAAGACACTGAACAAAAGGATGACTGCAGGCTTGTTATCTGCAGCAAGCGCTTTCAATATTAAACTTTCGTAACAGTTCCCCCGGGTTTCATCGTCCGCATCATTAACTGCAAACTCAATAACGACGATATCCGGTTGAATTTGACCATCTCCAAGCACATCACGATCATAGCGTATCATTCCCAGTTCGGAAGGCGTTCCGCCTACTCCGGCTTTAACCAGCTGAATGGAACGACTGTCTGATGGAGCAAACATCGCCTTGAACCGCTCATACGATCGATAGGCGTAACTACGGAGATGAATAGGGATTGCGCCAGCGCCGTGTGTGATAGATCCACCGATATAAGCCATAACAACAGGTTCACCCTGCCCAGCCTTTTGAATCGCCCGTTTTAATCTGGCATTGTGACCTTTGTTCAAAAGAGATTGGCTAATCATGTTGTGATATTCAGGGGAGCAGTAATCGAACGTTACCTCGTTATTCGTCTCCTTCACTCCAACGGGATCGCGCGGTGCAGTTACCCCTTGGTGTATATCTGCTCCTGGTGTATCTCCTGCATCGCGAACCATGTTTACCACCATCCTTTCTTCAATCATAAAGTTTCATGGTCATTTTGAAGGACCAAACGGGTAAAACTTTATGCTTGGTGGGTCCTTCTTCACGAGTGTAACACTTACATAATTTTACAGATACCCGATAAAGTATAGGACTTGCAGCAATCATATCATTTCAATTTGACGGTGAAAATCCAAAGAAGGAAAGAACTAAGATTTCCAATGTAAACGCTTTAATTTGTACACATTTACCGTGATATAATGGGTTTAACGTTTGCAATAAAAGGAGGAAAACCTATGAATATCACAGGTCAAGGCGCCTATGATACAAATACATATAACAATCTCTTTCACAAGTTTGGTTATGAGGAACAGGAAATAAATGCACGGCTGGAGGCGTCATGGAATGAGCTGTTTTATGGAGAAGAGAATACACGAATCTATTACCCGATGGGTGAGGACAAAGGCTATTTACTCGACACCGGTAATAACGATGTTCGCTCCGAAGGCATGTCTTATGGCATGATGATGGCTGTGCAGATGGACAAAAAAGAAGAATTCGATCGGCTCTGGAATTATTCTCATACGTTCATGCAGCATGCTGAAGGTCGATACAAGGATTATTTTGCCTGGCACTGCAAACCCGATGGAACCCGCTTATCTCAAGGTCCTGCACCTGATGGTGAGGAGTTTTTCGCGATGGCTCTGTTCTTCGCTTCTAACCGCTGGGGTGATGGAGATGCCCCTTATAACTATAAGGAACAAGCCAGAAGAATTCTCCGTGCATGCATTCATCAAGGGGAAAATGGCGAGGGAGATCCCATGTGGGACCCGGAAACCAAGCTGATCAAATTTGTACCGGAATCACCATTCAGTGATCCATCCTACCATCTCCCCCATTTCTATGAGTTGTTTGCATTATATGCGGATGAAGACGATCAAGCCTTCTGGAGAGATGCAGCGGCGGCAAGTCGAGCTTATCTGCATACCGCCTGTCATCCTGTAACCGGGCTTTCGCCTGAATATGCAAACTATGACGGATCACCCGCTCCTGTTCAGCCGCATGGTGATTTTAGACACTTTTACAGCGATGCTTACCGGGTTGCCGCGAATATTGCTCTGGACTGGGAATGGTTCGGCAAGGATCCCTGGCAGGTGGAGCAATCCAATCGAATTCAGTCCTTCTTCAGCAGCATTGATGTTGCCGAGTATCGCAGATATACCATTGAAGGTGAACCGTTCGATGAACCTTCCTTGCATCCGATTGGTCTGCTCGCTACCAACGCCATGGCCTCACTGGCTGCAGATGGTCCACATGTGGAACATTTTGTACGCCTCTTTTGGAACACCCCCCTGCGCCAGGGTGAGCGCCGCTATTACGATAACTGTCTGTATTTTTTCAGCTTGCTGGCTCTAAGCGGCAGATATCGGATATATTAATTACTCTACAATGAGTCATCGTACAAACGGAGTCCTATGCATTACAGCGCATCTCACAGACTGAATCTCAACGAAAAGAGGACCTTTCCGGCGATAACAGCCGTGGAGGTCCTTTTGTGCAATAATGTTAATTGCTAACCGCGATAAATTTCCATTGTTGATTCGTTGCACCCGTGTACGTATTCTGCTGCAGCTTGGCACCATCAGATGTGGAAGCGTTTTCTACTTCAATTGCTTTGTTGCTGTTTACGTTAATGATACTCCAGTATCCATTCCCCAGATCGTTGACTTTGAAATGCTGTGCGGTCGTGTTCAGATTGCTCATGAGTTGAACCGCTTCACCGTTCGTGAGAGTACCGTTGCGAATATCAATAACTTTGTCCGGTGAGTTCACGCTGGTTAGTGTATAGCTGCCACCTCCGATGGAGGTCAGAACCCACTTCTGAGGATTGCCACCCAGATCGCTCCATTGCTGAAGCTGAAGATTGTTTTGATTTTGCCCCCCAGGAACGTCAATGACCTTATTGGAATGTCTGGCCACAATTTTGTAGGTTGCACCTGACACTAGCCCGGTTGTGGGTCCACCACCATTTCCACCCGGGTACGATTGAGCACGTTCATGGTACCAGTTGAACAGGAACCGTCCCATGGCACTTCGTGAAGCATCGCCATCCCATTTCAGTCCAGCCGTTGGATCGGCAAAAGAACTGCGCTGCCCTGGCTCAAGAATGAAGCCGTTCATGTGAGCCGCAATACTAACGTTTCCAGCCGCGTTGAAGATGGTTTTAGTATTGGTACCGAAACCTTCGTTGCTGCCATTAAACAGGTTCCAATAAGCCGAATCACCAGGTTTATTCTTAAACCAGGTTACTTCCGTGATATTGATCGGATACTTGTCTGCAGCTGCTTTCACATTGGTATTCCACTGATCTTGCAAAATGGAGAAGTTATCATACGCGCCGTAACCCGGATACCAGTGAACCGCATATCCGTAGTTGTTCAGGGGATCCGTCAATGGATGGCTTGCCGTCAGACTGTAGAACTGGTTATACCCCAGACCTGCAGCCCAGATGACGTTATCGGCACCCTGGCTACGAATCGTGGAGATGATGGAGTTCTGGAAATTGCGCAGGTCATTCCAGTGATCCACAAAATCATTTTCCCCGTTGTATCCGCCCCAATGTCCATTCGCATACGATTTCACTGGCTCGTTAATGAGCTCAAAGTGAACATTATCGGCACTTTTAATCTCGGGACGAGATGCAAGATATCCCCAGATTTGATTGAATTTCTGCAGGTTGGAAGCGGTGGTTGCCTGGTCATCCTTCAATGTAAAGTCGAGTCCCAGGACGACATACACACCTTTGGTTTTGGCATATTGAATGTATGGGATAATGACGTTCTGCGTAACGGTCTGCACACCGGCAAAATTGTATGTACCCGCCGCCACATCACCCATGTCCTCGCGATCAATGAACAGACGTACCTGATTCATGTTCCATCCATGATTGCTGCCATATTTCGGACTTGTGTCCGCAAATGTATCGGTAATGTCTTTCAGGTAGGCCAGTGTAGCCGCATGACGATTGTTGCCGTGCAGATTAAGATAATAATTGCTGCTCTGATACGTCCAGTAGGCACCTGAAGGTTGATGCCAACCGCTCAGAAGCACAGGCTGATTGTTGCTGTTCACCAGATTCTTGCCACTTACGTGAAGCTTGCCCATAGGCATGCCAACCCACGCCTCAGCGCGGCTTCCTCCCCATGGAGCAATCGTAATCAGTAAAGCCAAAACGAGTAAAAGTTTACAAGACATCCACATCTTTTTCACTTTATATCCTCCTGTCATGATCGATTGCTTATCTTCAATGCAATATCCGATGAGTTGCAGCAAAGTCTAAAAGTAGACTAAACATCGGTTGGCGCACGCTTCCGCAGCCCGTTCCATACGTTCAGGCGCAAGACTCCTCCTCCTCTCTTCAGATCGTACCGATCTGTCTCGGATCTTCCTTCACAGTTAAGCGTAACGTTTTAGCCAACAATTCCTGTACGTTCTACACTTTCCACGAAATAACGCTGCACGAAGAGATAGATGACAATCAAAGGCAGAATGGCGAGCAATATTCCCGTATCCTGAATCATGCTTAGATAAAAAGGATCCGCCTTAGAGGCTCCATCACTTACTTGTTGGGCCAGATTATACGGAAGCGAAGACAGTTGGGTCGACATGACCTTACTTGAAGTCAGATAGGTGGTCGTGTAGAAGCTATCATTCCACTGCCATACAAAGGAAAACAGCATTACGGTCACCATGGATGGAATGGCATTCGGCAGCATGATACGGGCAAAGGTCCGCCCAATACCTGCCCCGTCCACATATGCCGCCTCTTCCACTTCCTTCGGAATGCCGCGGAAGAACTGACGAAAGATGAAAATATACAATCCGGCTTTAAGCGAATTGGCCGTAATGGCGGTCAAAATGAACGGCCAGTAGGTATTCAGCAGATTTACCGGTTTGCCGGCAATCAGTGTCATCAAGCCCATCAGGTCGAAGCTTTTCAGATTGAGATACACCGGAATCAAAATCGTCGTGGGCGGCACGAGAATCGTGAGAATCACACCTGCGAACAGCAAATTGCTCCCCTTGAACTTCAAACGGGCAAAACCATACCCTGCAAGGGCACAGGACGCTGTCGTTAACAGTGTTGTTGTCGCTGACAGCGCGAAGGTATTGAACAGAGTCGCCCAGTAATCCATAACCCGGATAGCCTGCTGGAAGTTATCGATTGAGAAATTCTGGGGAATCCATACTACCACTGCGGAATACAGGTCACCCTTATCTTTGATGGACGTTGAGATTTTCTGAAATATCGGAAAGAGGATAACAAAGGAAAGTCCAGTAATCAGTACGAAGCGAATCACAGACCAGAGCCAGCCTTTCCAGTGTTCCAGCGATAATAATCGAGAAGTCGTCACGCTGAACGTCCTCCTTTCTAATCTTGATAGAAGACTCGTTTCGAGAAAATTATGGATACAATCACGAGAATGATGGCAATCGCCAGAAAATACACCCATGCCATCGCTGAGCTGAGGCCAAAGTCAAATTTCACGAATCCGGTATCCCGGATCAGTTCAGTCATGGCGTTATTGGCAAACGAGTCGATAATGGTGTAGATCGCATTGACAAAGATCAGCGGACTGACCATCGGGAATGTAATCTTCCAGAATGCTTCGTACCCGGTAGCACCTTCCATTTTGGATGCCTCATAGAGCTGAGGCGAAATGGTCTGGATGCCAGCCAAAAAGATCAAAATCTGCACGCCCGACTGGCTGACAATCTGATAGATCCGATCCACGGCACTGCTCAGATACGTCACGATCCATTCGCTCACCCCGGCATCCAGCATCAGATTCTCAAGCTCAAATGTACCTAGTGCACTTCCTCCAGTACTGTTCTGATTAACAGCATCAATCAAGCTGGTGCTCTCCAGAGACATGATGACACCGGATGCCAAAATAACGGGCAAGAAGAATATGGAACGTGCCACAGCCCGGCCTCTGAACTTCTGGTTCAGGATGACGGCGAGAAACAGACTAAATATGACAATAAGAGGCACATTGACAAGCACATCGGTAATCGACTCGATCAACGCCCGGTTAAAACTGGTATTGACGGTGAGCGCCTGAATATAGTTGGCGACCCCGGTGAATTGAATGGCAATGCCTTCCGCATTGGCCTGAATCGTGCTCATGCTGTAACGCAGTGACGCGAGCAGCGGGATGAAGAAAAACAATACAAATCCGACCAGCCATGGAAGCACGTAGATGATGCCCCACATGGCTTTCTGCTGAGCATACGTACGACTTCCCGATTTCCATTTCAGGAGTGTCTTCAGAGCTGCTCACCACCCGTCGCATAACCTTGGGCTTCCACGGATTGGCCCTCAACCTCTACAGGAAAATCATTATAATTCACGATCACGAAGCCACCGCCATCATAGGTTGTTCGGTACACACCTTCCGCCAATGCTTCATGCGATTTCATGGAACGCCCAGCGAATGGAAGATTGGTCTGATTGACCTCGTTGTACATCTCGGCAGCCAGATCTACCCACTGCTCGTAATTTGCCGCGTACAGATCGTCATAATCGGTCTGTTTGACTACATGATTAGGCGCATTAAACCAGGCAAAGTACGGACTTGCACCATATTCAATCAGCTTCAGCACATATTGTCTTGGGTTCGTATACGTCGAGAGATTGTAGGGAGATCCCGTGTAACTAATATTTCCATGAACCACCAATTGAAAGAACGGAATTTCCTCATCCTCCAGTTTGAACTGACTGCTGCTCATTGGAGCATCTGTCAGTCCGGTAACATAAGGAAGCGCGTAGCCATTTCCACCTTCGGCCACAACGGAGCCTGCCTGCTGTTTGATCTGTTCCAGGGATTTGGTAACTACGCCCAGCGCTTCCGTTCGATCCAGCTGCTTCTTGGGATTCATGTCGCTGTTCAGCTGTTCAGCCAGATCCTGCAGGCTCAGTGATTGCGCTTGCTCTGCTTTTGAAATAGACTTCATCTCATCCAGCATATCTGTGGTAACCTGATCCAGCTTGTTGGGCGAAAGTACATAGGATGGTGACCTTTCCCGGTCACGGCGCTGTAGGGCTTGATTCATCGGATACACAACAGCCGGTTCCTGGGTTAACGTTCGTGAAGCCTCTTTATTCGGTTTGAACCCTTTCTTCGACTGCACATTCAGCAGAGCTATATCCGGATAAAATCCGATACCCGCTTCCCGTGCGTAATCACTAAATTCGCGCATGCCCTTCTTGCCACCAATGGCTCCATCCACCGAAATGGAATCCGGCAGTCGGTGGTGCAATCCATCATTGAACCATCCGGCGTAGCGAACCTGAATGTTGGATACATTTTTCTCCGTCAGCGTGGACAGAATCTGCTTGGCTTCCTCAAAGGTCGTAAGCGCCTCAGTCGAATCATAAGGGATACCCAGCATATGCTGCCGGGTTGTCATCCCGCCGAACAATTTCAGATAAAATGGAATGCCCGCATGTTCTTTCCCCGCTTGCTGCTCGGGAAGTCCGCCAGTTTGCAGCAGATAATTCCGATAGACTTCCGCCAGCCCTGAATAGGAAGCCTTCTCCCCGCCGACAAAGGCGTAACGGACAACAAAGTCTGATGCTGTCGGTTTTTTCTGGAATTTGGGGAGTGTTCGCACCATGTCACTTGCCTGAAGTGTTACATCGCTCTTATTCATGACATAGAAGCTTGGATATACGTTGTTATAGCTGTTCAGCTTGCCGCTGATATCCGCATTCACCACTGCCACAGCGTCCCCTTCCTCGATAATGCCAAGGAAAGCTCCCTCTTTGCGAATCAGTCCAAAGACCGGCAACCGGGCTTTCGCTTCTGCCGAGCCGGCTTCTCTCAACTTCATCGTCAAATCCGGGCCGTAAACATCTTGTTGATAACCGGGATACTGGAGCTTGCCATTGTTAAAATGGATTAGTGCTCCCGAGCCGTCCGGTACAAATATCGAGCCCTCTTCATTCGTCCCTCCGGCCCCGAAATATTCCAGTACGGATATGGTGTTGATCGGATATTCTTCCGGAAAATGAATGCCGGATGCAGGAACACGCACCAGCAGGTTCTCACCATCCAGTTCGTATTCCAGCGTCAACATGAAGAGCCGCGGTCCACTTCGCTCCTGATCGATCCCGTGCTCGGCATGGTCCTGTGCCAGGTCTTCTTCCGTATAACCGGCCGTGTCAAATGCCTTGAGAGCACGAGACAGCTGAAGTCCCTGCAGAGCCTTGTCGATTCGAACATAAACACCTTCTTCTTTGTCTTCGGTATACCCGATCTTCAAGGCGCGTTCTCCTGCCTTGTCGAGCTGTGCTAACAGCTTTTGCTCAAATCGTTCCTTGCTGATTTTGACCGGCAAATCTTCAATGGAGCGTTCGGTGCTCCCGAACTGATAGTGAACCCGGACCCCGCTTGGCATAGCCTCATAGCTAACCTGTTTATGACCGATACTATCCGTATAAGAGTTCACCGTACTGCTCTGTCCCTGGTTGTTGAAAAAGCTAAGTCTGGCTTGGGATGACAGAAGATCTTTGTTAATGCCGGCCGCAATCCCGTCCTGCTCTCGATCTGCCGGATTGCTGCGCCAGATCTGTCCGCTCTCGCTGTCCAGGACAGCAATCTCTGCCGTTTTTTCATCGATAAACAGCTGCAAGGCTTCATTCCTGGCAATACCAATCATGTCTTGCAGGCGAGGATCGCTGAAAGAAGATTTCAGTTGTTCTCCGGGAGGCAGGGAGGGAAGATCCGCCTGATCTACAACTGCTGCTGCCTCACGAGCTTGCGGTGATAGCGAGACCTGGCAACCACTTAGAAGCAGACTGCCAATCAGCAGCATTCCGGTTATTTTTTTTGCTACAGCATATTTCACTGGATGTCCTCCTTCCTTAGCCCCGAAGCACGATTTCTTGATAGATGGTTACGACAAACGATACGATCTGCTGCACCAGACTGAAGAAAAGCAAGCACAGAAAAGCCATAAAAGCCATGGCTACAAGGGTAAGCAGCATCGTAAGCACCGTCTTAGCCGGTGTGTACTGATGAACGGTCATGTTGCCCACGAATAACAGATACACCGTCCAAGCCACAGCAAGTGCATTGGAGAAATAATAAAAGGCTGTCTCCTGCGCGGAAATGACGAGACTCAGCCAAATCCACGGGAAATGAATCAGGAGAAGCGGCACCAGTGCAAAACACGTCGACATAAAAATCTCCGAAAACTTGCCTTCTCCGTCCATCAGGGTCGTTAGCGACCAGTTGGCCACACACCAGAACAATACCGGGATCATGACGTACAACACTTCAAGCAGGCTGTTCAGATACTTGGGATTGTTAAAATTAATGAGAAAACCGCTGTACTGGGCATGCAAAATCTTGGTAACCGTCAGCAGCAGCATAATCATACAGGCAATCAGCAATGTCGTTCGTTGATTACGTTCATATTTCAGTTCCCAGTACCCATCGAACGGGTGAAAAATGAGGTGAAGCGGATACTGGTAAAGCTGCTTACTTGGCGCTTGCATTTGTTGTCCTCCTTTTCTGCCTGCGAACAATGACGACGGTAACAAACGCAGCAACAGCAAGGAATAGACCGGACATCATCCACGAAAAATGCTCACGCATCAGCTCCTTGCGGAACAAGAGAAAAGCTTTGGAGTAACCCTGCCGCTCCATGCTCCGTTTGAAATATTGCGCAGATTCGGCATAATCCTTCTGGCGAAGCAGCGACTTGCCAATACCCGCATAGGCATACTCCAGGTTCGCATTCATCTCGGCGGCCTTGGCGAACAGCACCGAGGATTGATCTTCATCCCCGTTGTAATAACTGCGCACCGCTTCGTGCAGCGTGCGCCCGTATTCGGTAATCTCGAATACCGTAATCTCACCGAGCGCCTTATCCAGCACAAGCATTCGGTCTCCTGCACGTTCCAGTGCAACTGGTGTGTTAAACTGGCCTAACCGATTGCCTATCCCCCCAAAAATATGGAGCAGGTACCCATCCCCGTTATAGGTGAATATTCTCCCTCTGCTGGAGTCAAGCACCGAATACATGTCACTGTCTCCCACGTCTACATCAATCAGGCGCGATGGCCCTGCTTCATTCGTGTACATCAGATCACCTTGTGGGTAATGATAACCTTGTCTGCGCAAGATATCGGTCCCCTGGGCATTCAGCTTCTTGATTGGATCTTTGCCGCGGTCACCGCTCGTGGCATAGATGAATCCCTCTTCATCCATATCCAGGTTGGTGAATTCCGTCGGCGTGAACATGACCATCTGACTGCGCTGCTCGCGCGTGGCAAATCGTTTCCACAAATACTCTACCGGGTCAACTTGAACCCTGTTCGCTCCGATAAAGGAGGAAAATGTACCGTCGGCACTGAATTCCATGAATCCGTCAAATACACCCGCTGCCATGACGTAAATGCGGTCTCCTTTATCCATGACAACCCGAACGGGTTTGAATTGAAAATCCGCTTGTAACAGATCCGATTTCGGCTCAGCCACAACCTTGACCAATTGGCCTTGTTCATTCAGATGAACGACGCGTTGATTGTCGGTATCCGCAATGAGAAGATCCCCTTTTTCACTTACATACAGCCCTTGCGGGTTATTGAATTGCTCCTTCTTTCCCTCACGTTCAAAGGAATCAATCGTCCGGACCAGCTTCAAATTACGATCCATTTCCACAATGCGACCATTGCCGGAATCCAGTACGAACACCCGCTGATCCGCTGTGACATGCATGTCACTTGGTTCCTTGAATGCCCCAGCGTTCACTTTTTTTCCCGTAATGATGGACGTGGCCTCGTATGCTGCAGGAGCCGGAACGGAATCGCCCCAGTAGGAATATTGGTAAGCATCCTGCTTGCCATCTGCACTCACGGGTGCTGCCTCCTGGCTGAACCACAGGAGGCAGACCATGCCCATGATGATCCAGCCCTGCTTGTTCCATGTGCTTATCCGCACCTCGCTGCCTCCTTTCTACTCTTTCATGCCCGAAGTAGCCATCGTCTGCATGACACTGCTCTGGGAGATGATGAACAGCGTAATCGGTACGATCATAAGCAGCAGTGCAACCGCTGCACCAACCCCCGCTCTCGCTATTCCTCCCTGAACAATCTGGCTGAGCGCGTAATGCAATGTTTTAAGATTTTCACTGTAAATAAAACTTCCACCGTCTGTTCCCCAGAGGGCCGGAAACTGCAAAATCATCAAAGTGAGCCATGCCGGCTTCACATTAGGCATCACAATACTCCAGAAAATCCGGTATTCATTCGCGCCATCAATTTTCGCTGCCTCCAGCAGTGCATCCGGGATCTGTTCCATGAACTGTTTCATCAGAAACAGTCCCAACGAGAACGCTAGGGATGGCACGATAATCGAAGCATGACTGTTAATCCAGCCGAGCCAGGACATCACCATGTAGTTCGGGATGGCAGTGACATGCGGCGAAAACATGAGGGACAGAATGACAATTGTGAACAGCACCTTTGAACCCGGAAAACGATATTTCGCCAGTGGATACGCCGCAGCTGAGGCCAGAAGGATATGTCCTGCTGTTCCCAGGATCGTAATGAGCAATGTATTGGCAATATAGCGCGATAACGGTACCCACGAATTGCCCATCAGATTGATCAGATCCGCGAAATTCTCCGTTGTCGGATTGTTCACCCAGAAGCGCGGTGGAAAAATAAACAATTCATCCAGTGGCTTAAATGCGTTGTTAACAGCATAGATGAGAGGTAACACCATAAATGATCCAAATACGGCCAGCAGGGCAAACAGCATCAGGCTGACGGTAAATGACCGATTCAGTCTTTTGGGCATGCCGAACACGGCACGTACTTTGCTGGTCATTGTCATTCACCTATCTTTCTCAGCATTTTTTGCGTCAAGACGTTCGTACCAAGCATCAGTGCAAACAGCACCGTTGCAATGGCCGAGGCATATCCCATCTCGAAGCGAATGGTGCCGAAGTCCATCAAGTGAGTAACGACCGTATGCGCTGCATAGTTAACACTTGGGAAACCGGCCAGGGCAATCGAAATTTCGGCTACCGCAAATGAAGCCGTAATCTGCATGACGGCGCCAAACATGAGTTGGGGTCTCATCGATGGCAGGGTAATATACCAGAGCTCCTGCCAGCGATTTTTGATCCCATCTACGGTACCGGCTTCCACCAGCGAGCGGTCAATCGTCTGCAAACCTGCGATAAAAGCCAGGAAGCTGGTTCCGAGACTGAGCCATAGTTGCACGATAATGACGATGGCCAGCACGTATCTCTCATCTGCGAGCCACTGGATGGGTTCTAGGGTGACGCCCAGACGCATCAGGAAGCCATTCATGTACCCGTAGCTGTCACCTGAGAAGATGATCAGCCAGATGAAAAATACGTTACCGGATATGGACGGAGCGTAGAATACCAGCGTCATAACTGCCCGGATTTTGGGCGATAGTTCATTGATAATCCACGCAAACAAAAAGCAGGCAATATAACTGACTGGGCCGGTGATGACGGCAAACAGCAGCGTATTTTTCAGAGCAATTAAAAAGACATCGTCCCCCAGGAACAAGCGTGAATAGTTCTGCCAGCCGATAAAACGCGGCAGCTCCAGCATATTGAAATGGAAAAAGCTGAGCCCAAGCGAAATGCCGACCGGAATGACAGTGAACATAAAAAAGATCAACATAAACGGTGCCATCAATACGTAATAATGTCTGCTGAGATACAGATCCCTTTTCAAAAGGGACCACCTGCCCGCTGGACGCGTATGGATGGCAGGAGCGGCTGCTGTCTTGGCTGTTTTGGCTTGCAACCGTTACCCTCCCTTCCTTCTACTTCAGATTGAATTCCTTGCGCTTTAACTCGATTTCGTCATCGATATACAGGACATAGTCCGACAGGGCCTCACGCGGGTTTTCGTTGGCGTTGACCACTTTACGGAATGCATTGTCCAGATGCCTGCCTGTGAAATAACCTCCTGGCAGCTGCGGGATACCTTGTACCCATTTCCATTGTTTCTCGAGATTTTGATAATCCTTCACGGGCCAAGGCAGCTGCTGCAGTGCCTTAATATTGGCCGTCGGATAGCGGGCAGCTGCCCCCATCAAGCCTTCCATTTCTCTTCCGTATTCGATCTGGGTCTGCTCATCGGTCCACCATTTCATGAACTTCCATGCAGCTTCCTTGTTGCCTGCATTTTCGAGCATCATCACGGCGCTGGTCGCACTGGCTACCTCATGCCGTATCGAACCGTCCGGAAGCTCCGTACCCGGAACAATGGTAAAATCCCAGAGGTTGCGAATTTCCGGTGCCATAACCGTCAGCATGTTGTACGTGGTATAATCGGCGATGCCAATCGGCATTTCCCCAGTACGGAACCGGTTTGGAAAGTCTGCCTTGAGCGGAAATTTGTAATTGGTATAGAACTGGGTCCAGCGTTTAAATGCATCCATTGAAATCTCCGAATCCAGTGCACTCTTCTTCTGATCTTCCGTATAGAAGGTGCCATCATTCTGATACAACAGCATGGCAAAAGTGGAATTCGGTACAAGGTTTGCATTGTTCAGCGTATCCTCGATCGGCAGATAGAACTCCATGTTGTGTTTTTGGAGCACCGCGATGGCGTTATAGACGTCCTGCCATGTCTTCGGCGGTTCAAGGCCAAGCTCATTCAGGATATCTTTCCGGTAAAAAAGCATCGGGAAGTGCTGCTGTTCCGGCAGAGCGTAAACCCCGTCATTATAACGGTAAGGCGTCAGTCCGCTTTCACGGAACCGTTCGGAAATCTCTTCGAAGTCCGGGAACTTGCTCAGATCCGCTGCCGCATTTCTCATCGCATAGTTCACGGGAATGTCCTCACCCATCTGCATGGCTACGTCCGGTCCTTCCCCCGAAAGCGTTGCAGGCAGCAGAATGTTGGGCGGAACAAGGCGCAATTGTACCGAGACATCGGTATCCGGGGTAAACGAATCATCGATCAGACCCTTAAGCACCTGGGCTTGGTCCCGTCCAGTTGTAATCCAGACGGTAATCGCGTCTTTCTTTTGCTCCACGTTGCCGATACTGTCGTAATCTTCCGTATAGGAAGCCACATAGGCTCCCAGTTCATGCTTTACTTGCTGGATGGCCGAAGAATTTGCATCCGGCAGTGACCCACCTGGCTGGGATACGACAAGGTAATCCATCGTAATGGGCTGCTCTCGTACGGTCAGAATCCAGGTACCAAGTCCGCCCACGTTAATTTTGAATGTATCCAATCGTTTCGGTACCGTCTCCGGTCTGGCCACCATATCCCTAAGCTGAACGACCATGGCATTCAGAATCGCGACTTTATCGCTCTGCTCACCCGTGGCCTCCTCCAGATAGGCTGCAACCGAGCTAAGTGTTTCAGCCTGTCGTTCAAACACCTCGGTCATCTCCGGTATACGCCGTTCGAGCTGATAATCCCGCAGCGGATCGGGCTGGTTCGAAGTGATCATTAATATTTTGCGGTACATCTCGTTCAGTTCCAGCACGCTGGACTCCACCGTACGGAGCAGCGGGGCAATATCACCCAGTGTGACCGTCATCCGAATGCGGTGTTTCCCTTTTTCAAGATGGAACTGATAGGGCTGTTCTTCTCCGGCTCCGAGGACTTGCGTTTGCCAGGAAGGACTGTAATTAAAACGAATGCGTTTCATTTCCTTGAACGGTACCTTACCGTCAATGGTGAGACTACGGGTGGCATAAATGCCGCGCAGTTGGTCCTGCTTCACCTTCAGCGCGATCTGATATAACCCGTCTTCCGGCACATCAATCTCCCACTCAATCCATTCACCCGGCAGTTTCCAGTTTATTCCTCCAATAGCGTTAATCCGAATCTTCGAAACGTGATATGGCTCCAGTGAAGGACTGGATCGATCCGAGATGGGTGAAAGTGTCGGCGAGGACTTGCTCGCTGCCTGCTCTGCCTGAACCTTAAGCATGACAGGAGTAGCCGGTTTCAAGCCGCGTGTCTCATAACTTGCCTGCAAATCCGCATAGGAAGGGACGTCCTCTTCCTGATACAGTTCGATATAATCAATGGCCATACTCTCTCTTAGCGAGGTGAGCATTAAATCCTGTGTACCCTTTTCAAAATAAAATTGGAACGGCTCCTCGAAGTAACCTGCGCTATCCCTGAAGGAAGCGAGCTGCCACTCGGGCTGTTCCACCTGTCTCGGCCTGAGATCGTTGCCGCGGTCATCCCGCCTGATGTCTTCTTCCCGATTGCCCCACACCCTGTCGAACAGCAGGACGTCAGCCCCCCTGAATGGAACCTGCCCGTTTAGCTCCAGCCTGCGTTCAATCCCTGAACTCTTGCCTTCAACGGGATAATAATGGATGCGGACATGGTACAGACCACTCGCTTGAACAGGCACATCCCAGCGAATGCTTCCGGTTTCAGGCGTAATGACGGCTTTGCCATCCAATCCTTCATATCCCTGTACAACTTCGAATGCTCCGCCTTCGGCCTGAACATAAGATTCGCCTTCAATTCGTATGACGTTATCCGGCTTGGCGCTGCTGGCATGCATACTCAGATAATGTTCATAGCTGCTTTCATCGTCCGTGTTCGAGACCGCTTCAAAATCTTCGAGCGCATGTACCGTTCCCGTGCTTTGATCACGCGATGGATAGATCGTCCAGATCGAGAACACTAAGGCCAGGACAAGCACCAGAATCAGTCCCATTTTCTTACGTGACCGCATGTTCGAATGTATCCCCTTTCCTGTAAGCGTAGCGACCATAAAACGGTTGACTAACTAACCCGGACAGACCACACCGATACTGATGCGTTCTGCCCGTGTATAGTGTAGGTGCTTATTTATATACCTCATCAATCGCTGCCTGGAAGGGAGCCTTGTATTTCTCAATCAGCGTAGATACGGATACGCCCTCTTTAAGCTCTGCATCAAAGTCCCAGAATGGCAGGGACGGGAATGTATTGTGGTCAAGTACAAGCATGCCCTCTGCAACCTCTCTGGCGTTATTGATGTCCGCCTCATCCGTCAGGTGTGTCTCCAGCGTGGATTGGCCGGGATACTCGTAGATCGAATCGATCTCGTTAATTTTCTCCCAGATGTACATCAGTTGTTCCGGGTTCTCCACCGCTTTAGGAATAGTAATTGCTTGGTAGCGTGATTCACCGGAGTGATATGCCGAAGCACTTGGTCCTTTGGGAAAAGGTACAAAGCCGATATCATAATCCTTCATATCCGTCATAATGCCTTCCACCTCGTACATTGCCCCTGCGTACATCAGCGTATTACCTTGACGGAAGAAGGTGGATGGTTCTGTCCAGTCGCCGCCTTCTGAAGCTCTGCCGACTTTCTCGGTTGCCATTTTGGACAGGAAGTTCAGCGCTTCTTTGGTCTTCGGATCCTCCAGGTTCTGCTTATCTTCTTTGGTCAGAGAAGCTTCGTTGGAATACAAAACGGGTTCAAGAAGACCTGTCTGAGCAAGTCCCCACGTATCCAGCTTGCCATCGTTGTTTCGATCCTTGTTTGCTTCCTTTGCGACGCTGAGGAATGTATCCCAGTTCCATTCATCGGCATCCACATATTCCTGCAATGGCTTCAATCCCAGTTCCTGCATAAGGGTCCGGTTGTAGAAAATGCCATTAATGAACGAAGATTGATCTTCGGTAAACCCGTATCCCTTGCCTTCGTACTGCATGTATTCCTTGGTCGTTTTCTGGTTGAATACCTTGTCGTTTTTGATATAGTCATCCACTGGCCACAACAGATCCTGTTTGGTCAGTGCAGGGATGGCGTAATCCTTACCGAGCCTTACAAAGTCCCCAAGCGGTTCACCTGCCATCAGGGAAGCCACTACTTTCTCCTGATACTCACCAAAGTCGATGGAAACATATTCGATGTTAAAGTTGTGTTTTTTCTTCAGTGCTTCCAGATTTTCGAGGCGCTGAATATTGTCCGGGTTATTGTCCTGAATCTCCATGTCCCACCAAGCAACCACTTTGATGGTCCGGCCGCCCATATCAAAATCCATCTCCGGCGTGGAGTTTGGATTCTCGGGCTCCGTTTCGGCAGGTTGTTGTTCCTCCTGAGGTGCCGGTTTCTCCGGTTCAGGTTGTGCGGTTGGCGTAGAACTGCATGCAGCAATGAACAGCATGACCGCGAATACCAGGCTCAGTAGCATAAACTTGTTTTTTCTCATCGTCTTCCCCCCTGATTGTCGTTTGCTCCCACAGTGTATCTCTCGGATGAAAGCGTAAACAACCTGATGAAACTTAGATATTTACCCTGTCAAATTATAGAAAGGCATGGTTTTGAAAAGATACGCTGGCTTTTTAATATGAATTGGTAAAGAAATGCACTATCTGCAAAAAGTTGCACATTGTATGCGCTTTCTTTTATTCCCATAATAAAATTATGCCTTTATTCAGAGATGAAACGCCCGCACGAAATTCAGGAAGGTGAGGTCATGCTTCTTGTACAATATGCTGCTTGTCGATTACAGTCGCCGTTGGTGCAGAGAACTTCAGCAACTGCTGACCCATAACAAATCGCAGTATGCGATCGGTGAATGTGTCCATTCTGCTCCTGCAGCCCTGACTGCTTTGTCTGAACAGCAATTTGCCATTGTAGTTGTATTTACGGAGCGGTGTGATACGGCTGGGCTGTGGTTATGTCACCACATACGGAAAACAAGTGATATTCCAATCCTTCTGCTAGGTGGAAGAGATCACTACCGACTTGTGAGAAAAGCGCTGGCTTATCAGGTAAATGACTATTTGTCCGGTCCAGTCCGGCCCTCTGATCTGCTGAATAGTTTACTTGGAATGCAGAACAGGCTGAGCTCGGAACCAGTCAAACAAAGTCTGCCTAGTAAATCCCCTATTCCAATCTACGGAAAAGCAATGAACTCCAGTCATGTCATCCGCCTGGTCAAAGCCTATATCCGGGATCATCTGGGGGATGAAATCACGTTAAGGAAAATTTCCGATATGCTGCATTTCAATTGCGCTTACCTGGGCCAGAAGTTCAAGCTGGAGGAAAATATGTCTTTCACGGATTACTTGCTTCAGCAGCGTATGGAGAAAGCCATGCAGCTTCTATCCTCTACCAGTTTGCGAATCTACGAAATAGCTGTAGAGGTCGGTTATAAGGATATTGATTGGTTCTACAAAAAGTTCAAATCGTATACCGGTTCAAGTCCCAATGCCTACCGCAGACAGAAAACCCATACAGCATAGGTATGAATTAATCTGTTTGCCATTTGGAACTCGGCTACTCCTAACCAAAAAACGCAGGAGCAACTGCTCCTGCGTTTTTATCATATCCGGATCTTTATGACATTTGATGAAGACAGTAAACCTATCGTCAATGTACGGAAGCATACTTGACTCTTGAAATCTGTCTCAGCCAATCATTTCTGTTTCTTACACTTCTCCTATCGAACCAATAAGGATTCGCGATATTCCTGCGGCGTCATACCTGTCAGCTTCTTGAACAGACGTGTAAACGAATGAGCTGCTTCATAACCGACTTGCAGCGCAATCTCCCGCACCATAAGATCCGTATGGGCCAGCAGCTCCTTGGCTTTTCGAATGCGGCAATCGTCAATAAATTCGGACAAGTTGATCCCGGTTTCCTGTTTGAAGAACCGTGAGAGATAGGATGGGTTGAAATGATTCATTTCAGCCAGTCGGACCAAGGATAAATCCTTCTCCAGATTGTTTTTGATGTACGTGCATATCGTTTGGGTCACCAAATTAGCCCGTTCCGCTTCATTGGCCTGTTTGAATTGAACCAACTGATCAGCAGCTTGGTACAGGTTGTGTACGGCCTCCCTTATACTTCGATAATCTCCGAGATGAAGAAGGCGTCGCTGATCAGGGATTTTATGCGGAAGCCCCCAACGATTGAATGTGGTGTACAGCATCAGTGCCAAGTGATAGTACGTCTCCATCGCTCGCTCCATGATCATGTCCTGCTGCAGCAATTCGTTGATCAGCTCTTCAAAGACGTCATAAAAAGCCTGGAACCTGCCGGTTTCCAAATAACCGATCATTAATTCAATACGGCTTGAAATGCGGATGTGATCCTTGGAAGCCCCCACTGCAGGTTCTTCGGTTCTATCTGTTAACACCATGGATACCCCGTCCCCGATCTTCATCCATTGCAGGAGACGCAGACGTTCGTATTGTCTTGGAATTTGCGACCATGGACAGCCTTGTCCGCTTAATGCGAATGCAATGGATACACCCAAGGAAGACTGGCAAGCTTCTTGTACAAGTTCCAATGTACCTTCGACATAGGTGACAAAATGATCGTCCAGGCTGACGTTCTCTCTATTCGGTTGAATCAGCCAGACCGCATCGCCATAATGATCGGTTACGCTGGCAGATGTCGCATGTTCACGGATAAGCGAAGAGCCGATCACTCGAATGGAGGCCTGAAGATGTTCGAGATCAGCCGGGTTTACTGGCATCGTGTTGAATCGACCAAGCACCAGGAACACCGGGGAATCGGCTTGCAATTCAATGTTTCTTCGCGTCAGTTCAGCTTGAATCTCATCTGCTGAACCTGCCGGCTTACACTGCTGAAGAAGCTTACGCACATATTCCTCCTGCTGCAGCGCGGCTAATCTGGAAGTAATCTCATCAGACTGTTCCAGCACTTCATTCATGGTATGACTTTGCCGAATCTCTTCGATGACCTGTTCGACGACGGTCATCACTTTGTCATAGCCCTCCGTTTTGAGTAAATACCTTACGTTGCCCATTTGAAAAGCCTTGTAGGCATAATCAAAATCACTGTGTCCTGTCAAGAAAATAACGCGGCATTGCGGCCATCGGGCCTGAATCTCCTCGGTCAGCTCCAGACCGCTTGTGCCCGGCATGCGAATATCTGTCAGAACAATGTCGATCCTGGAGCGCCGCATCCAAGATAATGCCTCCGCAGCTGAATAGGCTTTGCACACGTCAAGGCTGTCTGGCATATATCTGGCAAACGTCTCATACAGACTATCCGTTATAATCTCCTCATCGTCCACGATTAAAAGTCTATACATTCGTTATTCGTCTCCCCTTCCTTCCGTTTGAATCCGAACAGCGACTCTGAGCCCCTGCAGCTCACTCTTGGCGAGAAAAAGACCGCTTTTTTCCCCATAGGTCAGTCTAAGGCGCCGGTGTATATTCATTAATCCGGTCATTTCATCTGTACTTGTTTCATTTAGCAGCCGTTCTTGGAGGAGCTCAATATCTTCCATGCGCAGCTCGTTACCATTGTCTTCCACGACAAATTCGATAAAGGATTCCTCCATATTGAAATGTACGCGCAAGAGACCCATATCTGTATTTTTTTCAAGACTGTGCTCGTAAGCATTCTCAATAATCGGCTGAATAATCAGCCTGGGCACCTGAATCTGTTCCATTTCCAGGGGTACTTGCCCGAAGTCCACCTTGATGCGTCTGGAGAATCGCAGCTGCTGAATTTCCGTATAGATTCGCGAATGCTCCACCTCCTCCTTCAAGGGAACATGATCTGTCCCGTTTCGGGTGATGAAGCGGAAATACTCGCCGAGCATGTTCGTAAATTGTTCAATACGATCCGTATCTCCTGTTCTGGCGAGGGAATTTAGAATAAAGAAGCTATTGTACAGAAAATGTGGATTAATCTGGGATTGAAGCTGTTTTAATTCGGCCCGCTGCATCATCATGGTCATTTTGAAATCACGGTCAATCAGCTGCCGAAGATTTTCGATCATAAGATTGAAACGGCTGTACAAAAAACCGAATTCGTCTTTTCGATGATGGTTGATTGGAATGTCCAGCACCCCTCCCTCCATTTTCTTGAACCTTTTGACAAGCAGCAGCAGCGGCATGTGGATCAGCTTGTAGCTGGAATACAGATACGCCGCGATGGCGATGAATGAAGTGATGGCAAAAATCCAGGCCCATTGAACAAATCTGCTGAGAGGTTTGGTTACGATTTCCTCCGGCAAATAGGTGGCTACGGACAAGCCCAGCGTACTTATATGGAGCTGGTTCACATGATACACGGTATCGTCCACACTCACCTGAAAGTTACTTTGCGAATTCGCAAGGCTGGACTTGCTGTGACTGGACAGAATGGCGTCACGCCGCTGGTCCGAGATGGCAAGCCCCGTTTGATCCTCAATCAGCAATGTTGCGCTCTCAGGATAAAGATTGAGCTGTGACAATTCATTCTGAACTTCAGTGTTATCCAGTTCCACTTGGACAACGAACAGCGGTTCCTCACCTCTTTGGCCTGTTAGTCTCACAGCGCTAAGATTCAGGTTGTCATCTTTTACAGTAAAGCGAATCCCTTTTTCTTCTCGGGTTGAGCTAAAGTAGCTAAAGGATTCCTGATCAAAGTCATCAATGCCCTGCACGGCCGATACACTCTTGTTGACTGAAGGGATATGTACGTAAACGTTCCGGATGTAAGCACTGCTGTTTTTGAAAGCAGCCAATCGTTCCGATAAATAATTCAACGTTTCACGTCGTTCCACTTGATCCATCATATCCCATAGAATGGCAAGCCGGTTCAGTTTGCGGTCTTCCGCGATGTCGAACTGCTGCAGCTCCATCCATTCGATCTCCCTGTTCAGCTCCATGGCAAATTGGTTCAAGCGCCGATCTGTCGACAAGGATATTTCCTGGCTTGCAGTGTCATAACTCCAGTGATATAGATATACGCCGAGAAGAATCAGCGGAATGACAAAAGCCAGGTAGGTCATAATTAGTCTTGCAAATATGCTATTGAGCCACGACTGGGCAGGGATCCTAAACAACCCTTTCACCTCCTGTGAGCCAAACCGCGAAAAGGTTTGTGAATTAATTCGAAGATGCCAACGAGCCGTGATTCCCTCCACCATTGGTTCTGAACCACGCATTCACCTCCGATGTAATTTCTTCCCCACCCAACTTGTACCAATCGTCGACGAACCGATCAAACTCTTCGAGGGGTGAACCAAGGATAATATTCATGTAGGCTTCAAGCTGGAGATCTCGAAGAATAATTTGCCGGTCAACCATGCTTTCAGTTATCCCACCCGTATATTCGTCGTACATCAACTGTCCGTTCAAGTCATAGGCATCGGCAATGCTAAAAGCACCCGAAGGGCCATAGGTCTGTTTCCATCCCCATCCACTCTTTACGCCTTCGGAGTCATAAGCAACTATTCGTTTGTGGATCGCAAGTGCTTCATTCTCCAGGCTGGAGTAGTCTCCTTTTTCTGTGGCGTCACGAATATCTCTGTAAGCATCTATGTTTTTGGTTCCTGGAAACGGAGTTACTGGCGAAAGCTTCCACACGGCAAGTGAGTCATCATTGTAATACTTTTCATACTCAGCTTGTTCACCCCAGTTTTTGTCCAGATGCAGATTCATAAGCTTAACGATGACCTCAGGATGGGCAAATCCTTTTTTAACGGCAAAATATTGTCCTGTATTGGAACGCAGCGGGACCCGTATGTCTTTTCCAGACTCGGCCACAAGAGGGTATGCTTGCCACTCCGCGTCTGGGTCCTTATCGCGCGTAGTCTGAAGCATGAATGGGGTCCACTGTTCACCATAAAGCATGCCTATTTTACCGTCCTGAACTAGTCGAGACTCCTTGCTTCCGTTTTTATAGGCAAACTCGGGATCAACCTGGCCATTAAGGTATAAGTTTTGCAGCTTCTCAAGCGCTTGTTTGACCTCTGGTTGTATGCCACCGTAAACAAGATTCCCCTTCTTGTCCTTGATCCAGATATTCGGATAAGCCTCGTAACCCGCCATGAATCCGGATATGCCCATGACGGGATCCCACAAATAACTCGTCATCGCCATTCCATAGGTGTCGTTTTTCCCGTTACCATCGGGGTCTCCTTCGGTGAACGCTTCCGATATGTTCAGGACATCCTCCATCGTTTTGGGCGGCTGTAGGTCCAATTTATCCAGCCAATCCTTTCTGATCCATAGATACTGCGCCGTTTCAATGGAAGATGACGATTCAGGGATGGCCATCAGTCTACCGTTTATGGTAGCAGCGTCGAATGCACCTCTTCCCTCAGCCTCCAATATTTTTTTGGTAAGAGGAGTGGCTTGCGTCTGGTACACTTCGGTCAGATCTTCAATCAATCCGGCATTGCTTAACTGCCTGAGCTGGTATGGGTTTACTTTGACAACGTCAGGGAAACGGCCTGAAGCAAGGGCTACCCCCAGCTTCTGATTATAAACGTCACCCGTGGCGATCCAGTCATAACGAATCTGAATACCGAGTTCTTCTTCATACAAGCGTGTCCAGCGATTATCTATCAGACTTTCACCCGGTAAATCCTCAACCATTCGCTCCAGTTCATCCCCTGTTTCCCTGACAAAAGTGACTTGTATGGACGGAACATATTTCCCTTCATCCTCATAAGGCTCCCCCTGCTGCCCCGTGGGTAACGGTTGCGTCTGCTCCGACATTCCTTGCATAAGGCTTACAGGCATGAGCACCGCAAGGAGCAGAATTAAGGTCCATCTTGTTCTGTACTTCCATCGATTAGACACGGCAACTTGCCCCTTTTCTATTGGAATGAATCATGCCATTTATTTTATGGATCATTCGGAATTCAATCATTCGATATTCAATGATCTGTAGGCGTACAAAAAGTCGCCACCAGGCGACTTTATATACCATTGTGTATTTGTTGCCTAGACGACCTGGTATTCAAAATTGGAGAAATCGGCCATTCCTCCGATAACCTTCGTTGAGTAGAAGAATAAGCCAATCCGGCAGCCCATAAAATGGTCCAATTTATAGAACATTTTGTGAGGGATGCCAATAGCCTTCCACTCCGTATCATCAAGATAGGCAAATGAACACTCATCCTGATTATTCACAAAATGACCTGACGCCTGGAGCGTTACGACCGGCCCGGCTACGGGGATTCGTGCATGTTCCGTCGCCGGCTCCTCATCAATTAAATTCCCGAATATGCTGGAATCCTCACTTTCCCGTGCTTGCATGACAAGGTAAAACTGTCCCTCGTCCCTAGTTAAAGCAATCAAACCGTAGGTTCCTATTAAAAAACATATTCCTGCATAATCACCATCGTTTAATCCGCTGCCATCCAGTGTCACGTTAACCGTACATGCAGGTCCCATCGCGCGCTGAGTTAATGTATTCACGGCAAACGTTAAGTTCGGACTGAGCTGACCGCTCCGAATACGATATGTACCAGGCTTCTCGGTTACAGTCCAAAGCTCATCATGGGGTGTATGATTCCACTGCCAAAAATCACGCAGGCGTACTCTACCGTCTTCTCCAATGTGATAACTGAAATCGTCGCTGCCTACCAGTGGGCTGTATTGATAACCCGGCCTTGTGCTAGGAATATCGATTTCTCTTGGTGCCTTGCTTGCAAAAACGGGTATACTGCCTTCAAAATGCATGGGAACAAGTACTGGAATACGACCCACAGCACCATGATCCTGAAACAGCATGGCATACCATTCTCCATCCGGTGTATCAACAATCCCACCTTGCGCAACACCTGAATTGAAATAACCCATATCATCGTTAAAAACTTCCCCACCGACAAATTCACCGTCTATCGTATCCGCCATGAAGTAAGCCTGTGTTCTTCGGCCCGCCTCTTTCGAAATGTGAATCAGGAACACATAATACTTCCCATTGATTTTATAGAAATGGGCTCCTTCGTAACCCAGGTGGAAAGGCTCTCGCTCTTTAACGATTAATCGCTGCAATCCCCCCGGTTTAGGTCCTGACAGATCAGCCTTTAACTCGATCAGATGAATTTCGGTATTGCCATGTACCAGATATACCCGGTCGTCATCGTCAAAGAAAAGAGAGCAATCATGATAAAAGCCCTCAACAATGCGTTTGTTCCATGGCCCCAATATAGATGAAGAGGTGTACAAATACGTCTTACGCGTATCGTTGGCTACAAAGATGACATAATAAGTCCCTTGGTGATACCGAAGTGAAGCTGCCCACATTCCTTTACTATAAATCTGCTTGCCGTCTTCCAGTCTTTGGGCTGGCGTGTCATCCAGTCTATCATACACATGAGTTGCCACTTCCCACTGCATCAGATCATATGAACGCAGGATGACACATCCTGGCATCATATGCATCGTCGTACTCACCATGTAATACGTATCTTCTACGCGGATAACATCGAGATCTGGATAATCGGCCCATAGAATCGGATTGTGATGAACCATGCCTTAATACACCCCGCTTATTTATGAATAGTTTAAAAATATCGTTAAAATTAGCAATTCAAACATTGACTCTTCAGTCAAAATCATTTTACATGTTTTAATCCAGAAGCGACAGAAAAAAATAACATCTTTCTCCATTATGATGAAGGTTGACTCCGCGAGTTAAGCGCTTTCAAAAATAGATAAGCTAAGTGATCCTCTCTTTACAACCAAATGCAACCTCAAAGAAAGATTTCAAGGGCGGCTTCAAGGTATGATTATATAACTAGGGAGGCCCGTGAGGCCCCCCTTAAACTTGTTATTTTTCCGGGTATGGATCAATCATGCGAATGGTTCCATCGGAGTTATACGTCAGTTCGGCAAATTTGACACAGCGTTTGTAATCGACACCGCCGGACAGGGAACAGTCATGATAAAATAAATACCATTTATCCTCAAATTGAACAATGGAATGATGTGTCGTCCATCCCAAAACAGGCGGTAATATGGTGCCCTGGAACGTGAATGGTCCCATAGGATTGTCACCTGTAGCATATACCAGCTTGTGCGTTGTTCCCGTGGAGTAAGACAAGTAATACTTGCCATTATACTTGTGCATCCATGGGCCTTCGAAATATCTGCATTCTTCGTTGCTCGCGGTAAGCGGCTTGCCTTCCTGATCCAGGATCACAATTTCCAATGCTTCTGTAGACATAGAGAGCATATCCTCGCTGAGCTTGGCAATTCGTGGGCCAAGGGCAGGCGCATCCGGAGCAGGACCTTCAGCATCTTCCACGTAGCTTCCCGTCTGCCACTTCTCCAACTGACCGCCCCACAGGCCGCCAAAGAGCATGTAGGCTTCGTTGTCCTCATCAATGAATACGGCAGGGTCAATGCTGAAGCTGCCTGGAATGTACTGCTCCTCTGGTTGGAATGGACCTTGAGGAGAAGAGCTTGTTGCTACACCGATCCGGAAGATGCCATCATGATCGCGTGCAGGGAAAAACAGATAATATTTTCCGTTTTTGTACGCTGCATCTGGCGCCCACATCTGACTGGATGCCCACGGGACATCCTTAACGTGCAGCACTTCACCATGATCCACGACCGGTGAGTTCAGATCGGCCATGGACAATACATGATAATCCTCCATTTTGTATTGGTCTCCGTTGTCATTTACCGGACCGTCATGATCCAGATCATGAGATGGATAGATATAGATCCGATCTTCAAAAACATGAGCTGATGGATCTGCAGTATAGATGTGGGTGACTAACGGTTGATGCGGTTTAGGCACTTCAGACATTCAAATACTCCCTTTCAAAAGAGATGATTCAATTCCAAATTTATTTTCGGACACTTTAACGATATCAATCTCACTTTTTCTCCATTGCAGCTTGCTTCGGAATCTGCACGACGCGCTCATAAGCCGGTTTGGGAGCATGTGATTCATCGAACAAAAATGGCCAATTTTTTCTGCCTCTGACCGGGAAATGATCAAGCCAGGTATAATCATCGGCTGCTCCCCAGAATGTGACGGCACTGATGTGTTCACGATATTCGTAAAGGAGACGGAAAATGGATTCATAACGCTCGGCTTGCAGTTCCAGCATTCCCTTCTCAGGACGAGTCAGGTCCGTACGTCGGTCGTCAAAGCGAAATACCGATACGTCAAGCTCAGTCAGCTGAAGCTGAAGGCCAAGCTGGGCATAACGCTCAATGGCAGCACGCATGTCGTCCAGCGTGGGGTCGTATAAATTCCAGTGTGCCTGCAAACCTACCCCATGAATCGGTAAGCCTTGATCCAGCAGTGAACGAACAAGTCGGTAGATGCGCTCCCGCTTCTGCGGGTTGGACTCGTTATAGTCGTTATAAAACAAGAGAGCCTGTGGATCTGCTTCATGAGCAAACTCGAATGCTTTGGCAATAAAGTCCTCCCCGGCAATATCCAGCCATTTGGAAGGCCGCAGAAATGCACTTTCATCATTCTCATCAGAGATGACCTCATTCACAACATCCCAGCAGTAGATAACATCCTTATATCTGCCAACGACAGTCTGAATATGCGAGCGAAGCCGTTCAAGCAATACATCCCGCTCCGCTTTTCCGCCCGTTTTGTTTTCGAACAGCCAATCGGGAGTCTGATTATGCCAGACCAGCGTATGTCCTCGCAGTGCCATACCTTGTTCTCTGGCAAATGACGCTATGACGTCTGCGTTCTCGAACGTGTACAGATTCTCCTCCGGGTGTAGGCTTGAAAATTTCATTTCATTCTCTGCTGTCAAGCTGTTGAAGTGGTAGGCCAGCAGCGAGCGCTGGCTGTCGATCGTCAGGGGGTTAACCGCTGCACCGATATGAAAAGCATCCTTATATAAAGCCTTCAATGATTCCTCTTCACGCCTGGATTCCATAATTCCCCTCCTCCTGATTACCGAATAAGTAATATTAGTTCGTCTCGTTAGATCAGTTAGCTAGATTTCATAATCAAACCAATCGAAGCGTGCAGGTGTACGACTTGCCTGGCCGTTGCCAGTGGCATATAACCCGACTACCGCTCCGGTAAAGCACATTTTATGCACAAAGTCCTCCGGAGAGATGCCCCGTGCTGAACCCGTTCCAAGACTTACCCAGTCCTGTTCATTCAAGGAGCAGCTCAGTTTGTAATCCGTCTCCGTTGATTCAATCCGAAGGAACAGCTGCTCTGCTTCTGTCTCATTCTCGTACACGACTTTCGACTCTCCACGTACCGTCAGACGGGCAAAAATGAGGTTGCGTCCTTCCGACCTTTTAACACCAAGCTCATAATGCGCATCCTCATCCCGGCGAATACACATGCCCGCTTCTTCTCCATCAGCAGTCGGCACAAATGTCATGCTGGTTGTATAGCAAGCCTGAAGATGCTGCTGTCTACGGCCAATAAACGTAATCTGACCAACGTCGCTGAGATTTGCCTCCTGCCCGTAAAGTGTCAACGAACCCGGATGTTCCGTTATGGAGCATGCTCCTTCTGACGGATTGCGCACAAACATCCACTGCGGACCCAGTTCTTCATTGAAGTCATCCCGGCCTGCAACAATGGCTGCATTACCATCCACTTGAGAAGGAACTGACATCGGCTTACGCTGAATCGTCATGTCCAGGCTTACTGTGCCTTCATTGTTGTCAATGTGCGGCCAGCCCTCATTCCAGACAACCGGCGCAAGGAATGTTTCGCGTCCAAGCACGCTATATCCGTCTTCTGTCAAGCGGACACCAAGGAATACAGCCCACCATTCTCCGTGATGATCCTCCACCAGATCGGCATGGCCCAAATACTGGATAGGGTGGTCCAAATGGCGGTGAGTCAGAATAGGCTCTGGATACCGTTCGAACGGACCATACGGATGTTCGCTGCGACCGATGATTTCGCGATGCTCCTTGGCGGTCCCTCCAGAAGCAGACATCATATAATACATCCCGTTGATTTTGTACAAGTGCGGCCCCTCGGTCCACGGTCCTCCGTCTCCGTGCCATACTACCTGAGGTTCGGATAACGCCTTCCCTGTCGTGATGTCGATCTCATATTGAATGGCATGAGAATCGTAGTCCGCTCCTTGCTGAGCGGTGACATACACTTTCCCGTCATCGTCAAAAAACAGAGAGGGGTCGATTCCCCCATATGGAATGCGAATCGGATCAGACCATGGTCCGGCAGGGTTGGTTGCCGTAACATAGAAGTTCCCGATACCTCTAACATCTGTCGTAATCATATAAAACGTACCTTCGTGGTATCGCAGCGCAGGGGCATAAATTCCGTCCGAGCTCTTCTGACCAGTCAAATCAAGCTGGCTTACCCGATCCAATACGTTGCCGATCTGCTCCCAGTGAATTAGATCCGGGCTCCGAAAAATCGGAACCCCCGGAAAATACTCAAACGAACTGCAAACAAGGTAAAAGTAATCCTCTGCCTTCACAATGCTCGGATCCGGATAGAATCCGGGAAGAATCGGGTTCGCATAGCGAATTTGTTGTACTTGAAGCTGTGACATTTATTCCTTCACACTCCCTACATTAAGTCCTACGACAAAGTATTTTTGCATGAACGGGTATACAAGCAAAATCGGAACGGAAGCCACAATGGTCACGGCCGCACGAATGGAAATCGGGGTTACCTGAGTCGAATGCTCTGCCCCTATACCATTGGCAACGGAAGGATTGCTGTTGGCGTTCATGCTGGAAGACAACAATTTCATCAATTCATATTGCAGCGTGCTGAGCTCTTGACGAGACGACGTGTACAGAAATGCATCAAACCAGGAGTTCCAAGCCCCGACGGCAACGAAGAGCGCAATGGTCGCCAGTACAGGTTTACATAGCGGGAAAATAATCTTCCAGAAAATCCGGAAATCTCCTGCACCGTCTATTTTCGCAGATTCAATCAAGCTTTCAGGTATCGTGTAAATATAAGTACGAATGACGATCAGGTTAAACGCACTTACCAGTGATGGCAGGACATACACCCAGAAGGAGTTAATCAAATGCAAATCCTTCATAAGGAAGTATCCCGGAATCAGACCAGCGTTGAAATACATGGTCAGTACAAAAACAGTTGTAATCAGCTTACGGAAGATATAATCGCGCCGGCTCAGCGTATAGGCCAGCATGGTGGTCAAGAAAATATTAAGCAGTGTAGAAAGTACGGTCCGCGCAACTGAAACCAAAAACGCATTATAGATCGTGCCTGAAGCAAAAACTGCTTTGTAATTCTGCAAGGTGAAATCACGAGGCCATAAATATAAGCCTCCCCGAATGGTGTCATTACCTGCATTAAACGAAACTACAATGGTGTTTAAAAATGGATACAGCGTCACAATTACGAGCACGATCATGAAGATCGTGTTAAAGGTGCCGAACAGAAACGGTTCAAGGCCTCTGGCACCAGGACGGCGTACAGAAAGCGCCGATGTATTTCCTAAACCGGACAATGGTGTTTTTTTCATCTTATAAGAGCCTCTCTTCCCCAAGCCGCTTGGCTGTCCAATTCGCTACAAGCAACATCGTAATGCTGACCACGGTCTTGAATATACCGCCTGCAGTCGCAAGCGAATAGTTACCCTGTGCAATCCCGTATTTGAGCACAAAGATATCAATCGTTTCTGCCCAGTCAACAACCAATCCGTTACCCAGCAAATATTGAACCTCGAAACCGGCCTCTAGAATATGCCCGATCGACATAATCAACAGGATGACAATGGTAGGCTTGATTCCAGGCAAGGTGACATTCCACATTTTTTGATAACGGTTAGCTCCATCAATGTCGGCAGCTTCGTACTGTGCCGGGTCAATCGAGGCCATGGCCGCCAAATAAATGATGGTACTCCATCCAACCTCTTTCCAAATGTGGGAGCTTGCAACAACGCCCCAGAAATACTTACCTTCCGTCAGCCATAGAATAGGCTCATCAATTAAATGCAATTTCATCAGGATATCGTTGACAATACCGTCAGAAGCAAGCGATGTCGCTACGATTCCGGTAACGATAATCCATGATAAGAAGTGAGGCAGATACGAGATCGTCTGTACCGTCCGCTTCCATAGGACCTTCTTGATCTCATTAAGCAGCAAAGCAAGAACAATAGCGGTTACAAAACCCAGAATCATGTTGATGACACTCATGGCTAGCGTATTGCGAAGCACTCGCAAAAAATTGTCATCGGTAAATAAAAATTGGAAATGCTTAAATCCTACCCACGTCTGCTGCGAGAAACTCCGGGCCGGTTTATAATCCTGAAAGGCCATCGTCCAACCCCATACAGGTACATACGCAAAGACAATAATGTACGCAAGCAGAGGAACAGACATCCAAATGAGTTGTCTCTGTGCTTTAATATTCTGCCAAGTAATCCGCCTGATTTTCGGTTTTTTCTTCGGGCGGAGCGGCTTGGTACCCACTACAATTTCCTCCATAATATCAAGCTCCCTATCCATCTTTATAATCAAAGGAAAACGTCGTAACAACCAGAACACATCTGCCATAACCATGTTTCAAAAGAATCAGGAAGGAAGGTTTTCTTCCTTCCTGACATAAGTTGTTTTTATTTCACAGACCAGTTATCAATTCTCCACTGCAACACTTCATTGATACGATCTTCATATGCCTTGATGTCAAGCTTTTGAATCTCGGAAACGTATTCGTTCCAAACATTGTCAAACTCTGATGTACCGGCCAAGATGGCTTTTGGCAAATATTTGGTCGACAATTCGTTCAGCTTCGTATTGGCAATCTTGGCTGGAGATCCCTCTACCACGTCGACAGACCAAGCAGGGTAAGTCACGGGATTTTCCGGTGGAGCACTGAAGAAATCGATATAGCTGTTGAAACCATATGCATCCAAAACTTCCTTATCAAACGGTTTCAGGCTTGCTTGGTATTCTTCTGGCTGATTACTTGCCGAAGTTGCGTTGCCATCGCTAAAGTAACCTTCCATTTTCGGTGCAGTTCCATAAAATGCATCTGCCTTGTTAGCAAGCTTCCAAGCAGCATCCGCTGCCTTGTCGCGTTGTTCTTGTGTCTTCATGAAGCGGCCTTCTTCATTGACATAATAGTCTTCATCCACAATGCCCCAAGTGAGTGTTTTCTGCCATTCTTCCTCCATCAGTTTATCGAGCACTTTGAGGATTTTTACAGGGTCTTTGGCACTCACGGTAATACCGAAACCATTGTTGAGATTCAGTGCTGCGCGGTCACGATAATAGTCTTTGGTGCTGCTGTCATACACAAGCGGGAAACCTACATAAGTGCGTTCGATTTTGTCTTGTGTGATAAGGGAATCTTCAGCGCTTTGGAAGTTCCAATGTTGATCGAACATGCCGAGTACGGAACCACTGGACAATTTGGCCATATATTGGTCGTAGTTCTGTGCAAACGCTTCCTTATCAAGCAAGCCTTGCGCATTGATTTCATTTAGCTTCTGGTAGTACTGTTTGGCATAATCCTTATCGGCGAAGATCTCCGCCTTGCCATCGTTGACGACCACTCCGCCATCATTTGGATGACCGATCAAATGCTGAGGCGGGTTCAACAAGCCCCAGTTTTTCCAGTCATAGTTCAGGACTTCAAAACCGATGGTTGGCTTGCCGTCAATAGTCGGATATTTCTCTTTGTATTTCGCGATCAGCTCGAAGTATTCATCCAGTGTTTTTGGAGTCGGGTAACCGAACTCTTTCAGTACGGCTTTTTGAATCCAGAACGCGGGACCGCTGTAATAGGTGTCTGCTACTTCGCCGTTATATGCACCATAGTTTGGCAGGTAGTAAATATGTCCATCATTCGGGTCCTTCATTTGATTCCAGTACTTCTCGTAATGTTTTTTCAAATTCGGGGCGTGTTCTTCAATCAAATCTTCAAGCGGAATGACTGAACCTGCAGCTGTCAGTTTGGTATCAGCTGAGATCAGGTCTGGATAATCCCCACCAGCAATCATAACGCCAAGCTTTTGGTTTTTGTCACCGGCGAGAAATTCGAACTTGAATGATACGCCAAGCTCATCCTTCATTTTCTTGTAAATCTTGTTGTCAGCGGTTGGCTGCTGTCCGGCCTCGTTAAGGAATACCGAGATTTCTATCGGATTGTCAGGCCCTACCTCTGTACCGCTTCCCTCTTCTCCGCTGCCTGGGTCACTTGTACCGCCGGAACAACCAGCCAGTACAACGCTCAGTGACAACAACATGGTTGCCCCCATACGGAAAAACTTCTTTTTACTTTCCCCCATAAAGCACCTCCAAAGTTTGATTACGCCTTCATGAAAGCCCTTTCATTTGAATAATTTCATTATAAATTTAATGGTAAATGGAAAATACACCCGAATTATAGCTCTTTCCGAGAAAAACTCAGGTTTTCAATCTATAATCTATAGATTCAACCGTACACATTTTATAAAAGGTTTTCTTAGACATGTTTCTTATACTCATTCGGAGACATGTCCAGCCTTTTCTCAAACTGCTTCAAAAAATGATGGTAGGTGGAATATCCAACTTTTTCGGAGACCTCACTATTTTTGAATTGATTCATTTGGAGTAAACGGCAAGCTTCCTCAATCCTCAAATTATGTAACAGTTCATTGAAACCAATGCCATTTTTTCGTATAAGCAGCTGTCCCAGGTAGGCTGGGTGCAAGAAGAAACGCTCAGCAAGCATTTTAATGCTCAACCCTTCCCGGTAGTGCTCATGAATGTAATCGTTGATATCCTGTACTATACCCTGCGCTTCGGAAGCATTCTCCTTAAGCAAAAGTTCAAAACACACTCGCCCGCACGACTGCAGCATGTCAATCAGATCGTTCCATGTCAGCAGGCGTTCATCCAGATTGGGGATATCGAACAGACGATTTGGAGCACCGGAATCCTGTGCCAGTTCGCCTCGCATATATGCTCGAATCTCATGAAGCAGGTAGATCACGTATTTGCGCGCCTCCTCCGGGTGAACTCGTAACTGGCGAAAAGATTGCTCAATATAATCCACTGCTGACTTGTAGGCATCGTGGTCGATGAGTTGAAATGCCCCCAGGATTCTCGCCGTGAGTTCTACCTGATCATCATGTCTTTGGAACGTAAGATCCTTAAGGCTCTCATAGTCCATCACGCCGTTCCTATTCGTTTCATAAAAGGTATGCAGGAGCGCTTTTTCTGCTGTGACCCTGGACTGATTAATGAAAAGAAGTGAAGACGCCGCTTCACCAATGGCCATAAATGCGCGAAAGTCCACCAAACGGCGCGCCAGTTCCTCCAATCGCTGTCTAGCCCTACTGCTCGTGCCATGGGAGGCTGATTCAGCACTCCCAAACACGATGGAAACCAGATCATTTCGCAAGCGAATCACATACATGGCTTGTGACCTGTCCAAAAATTCCGCAGCAACCGTGCTCCACCTGCAATAATCCTCTGCCGCGATCTGAACGAGGCATACATTCCAAACATGAGAGGAGCTCGACAAGGACTCCAGTACAACAGCGGCTTCTGTTGACAATTCTTTACCTGTTAGAGCCTCCTTCATGGCCAGATTTTCCTTCTCTCTCTGTGCCACCTGCCCGACGTATAGTTGTTCCCGCTCCTTAGCCAGTTCCTGTCCCACCTGACGGATCTCCAGCTCGGCCTGTTCCTCATCCAGCGGTTTAAGCAAATAACGAGAGACTCTATATTTGAGCGCCTTTCGTGCATAATCAAAATCACTGTACCCTGTCAGGATAATGAATTTGGTAGACTCGTTGCCCCTGCGTCTCCACTCCTCAATCATCTCCAGGCCGTTCATCACCGGCATATGAATATCAACCATGACCAGATCGGGCTTCAGCTCCTCCATTTGCTTCAGGCCCTCCGAACCGTTTCCGCAGACCCCGCATACCTCAAAGCCAAGGTTCTCCCATGGTATCCATAACTGAAGGCCCTCAAGCGCCAAAGGCTCATCGTCAATTAACAACACTTTAAATGCCATCGTCCACGCCTCCCTTTACATCCTGACGTTCCAGCAATTGCAACGGGATTTCAAAGGATACCTCAGTCCCCTCCCCGATCCTGCTTACCAGGTTAAAATTCACTCTATCGTCGTAGTACAATTCAAGACGGCGATATACATTTCGAATTCCAATATTGTTTCCGCCGCTCTCTTCCTTGCTTCGCATGTGATACAGAACCTCTTGAAGCCGTTCCTTGTCCATACCCTTCCCATTGTCAGATACGACAACACGCAGATGCTCATTCACAATTTCAGCTTGAATCTTCACATAGCCGAGCCCCTCAATGGCCTGAATGCCATGTTTGCATGCATTTTCCGCCAGCTGTTGGATACTCATTTTGGGTATTTTATATCGCCTTGCCTCTTCAGTGATGTCAATATAGTATTCAAACTTGTCCCGGAAACGGAATTTCTCAATACCCAGGTACATGACTGTAAAGCTCATTTCCTCCTCCAGCGTGACCACATCGTCCTTCCAGTTCAACAGACGGCGAAGCAGCTTGGAGAGATCCTTGATGATATCCTTCACGTCCGCATAGTTATTCTTGGTACTAACCACAAGCAGCGCATTCAACGTATTGAATAAAAAGTGAGGATTCATCTGACTTTGCAGCAGATTAAGCTCAGCTCGAATGCGCTCAGCCTCCTGGCTCCGCTGCTGAATTTCAAGCTTGTACACGTTGTTGATCAATGAATGGATTCGTGCAGTCATCATATTGAAATTGCTAATCAAATGCCCAATCTCGTCATGCCCACCATCCATGTTGATTAGTTCGAATTTCTCGTTACCCACTTTCTGCATATGTCTCGACAGCCGCTTAACACGATAATTGTAGGAACGGAGCATGACATAAATGAAAATGGAAGTGATCAGCGTAATAATCCCGGCCAGCATCCCAAAATAAAGCTGCATCGATAACATCGCTTGTTTGACACGTGTTTCCTGAGGAACACCAATCAGCTTCCAGCCTTTTACATAACTAGCACTACCGATAGGGACAATATGCAAGTCTTTGTCTGCCGCTTTGCTCATATCAAACAAAGCATAGCTACTCTCCATCTCGCCCTGATACTTGTCATCCGCAGATACAATAATTTGATTCTGGGCATTCACCAGATACAGATCCAGAGAACTCTTTTCTCTGGCAATCACATCATAGAAGCGACTAACGTAGAAATCGATGCGTACCAATTTCTGATATGAGTTGTCGGCATTATAGTAATCCATTTTCTCGATCACACTTAAATACGAAGAGGTTGCAGCACGATCATTCGTTGCCTGATCACGGTACGCAAGCACTTTCAGCGTTTCCCCAGCCGCCTTCCACTGCTCGAACCAGGTTCCGGAGCGTACGTCGTTGTCCAGAACATAATAATCCCCGCCAGGCACAATGGTCGGATTTTCGGTGTAAACCCCTATTCGCTGAATTTGGTTGTTCACAGGAATATAGGAAGTCACCCGATGACGAAGCTGATCATCGAGTGTGTTATAGAAATCCAGTTGACTTTCATACACACGATCCATGGATTCGGTCAACAACTTGTCCGTAATCAAGGCATGACTGACGGCAACGCCGCCATCAATCATGGTGTGAATATCCTTTCTTGCACGCTCCAGTGAGATTTGTAAATTCTGCTCTTCCCGTTCCTTGATTAATCCAGACATACGATCCATAAACAAAACATTGCTTACAAAGATAGGAAGCAAAATACCAATGACATATATCAATATAAATTTGTAATTCAAGGGTATATCGTTCACGATGCTGCGAAAACGGATTGTTCTGAACATGTTTGCTATCGCCATCCTTCATTCGTACTTCTCATCTCTTGGGGGATCTATTGCTGCTTACGATATGCAGAAGGTGCCATGCCCGTCATTCGCTTGAACTGACTTACAAAATAGTCTGCATTCGGATAACCAGACTGTACCGCAATGTCAGCGACGCATGCGCAGCTTTGGCGTAATAGCCTTTTCGCTTCCTCAATCCGTTTATCATTTAAATATTCCCGAAACGTTTTGCCCGTCTGCTGTTTGAATGCCTGCCCCAAATAATTGGCGTTCATATGAAATTGATGTGCGAGCTCCTGAAGCTGCAGCTTCTTACGGAATTCCTGATTGACATATTGCACCACACGAAAAATGGTGCTGCATTCCTTTTCTTTTCTTTGCTGCTGCAGCGCCTCCAAAGCGTTCAAACATAACACACGTGCATAATCCTGAAATGCTGGATAGGAGTCGATTTTCGTAATGCCGCCTGCCTTATTTTGAACGTGAAGCATAAAACTGCCCATATCTCCATCCAGCTCTTTCAACTCCTTGAGAATACTCATTTCAAGAGCAAGCAATTGAACCCGGACATATTCCATATTGGAGAAAGGCAATCCCAAGTCAGGATCAGCAAGAAGTGCTTGAATCTTTCCTTCCAACCGATCCTGTTCACCAGAAAGAATGACTTCCATTAGACTGGCTAAAGCTTTTTGATTCACACTGGCCAATGGGTCACTCTGCGGCAGATCCTGATGATGAACAAATCCGCCCCCTCCTTGATAACGCTTCCATCTCAGAGCAAACAAAGCTTTCTCGTAGGCTGATCGCATACCGAACGCTGTGCCCGAATGATGTCCAACGGCGACAATCATGGATGAATGACCAGCATAGGTCTCCACGATATTTCTGCCCATTGACTCAAGGAGCTTCAAGGAATTATCGATATCGGCAGCGAACACTCCGAGGTTTCCTTCAGCATCCACAAAAGGTTCGGACCAATGGGAACCACCAAAAGCTTTTATTCGCTCTTTCACGTCATCGTTACTAATATCCGTGGCAATTAGAAGACAGGCCATATTCTCTTGACCATCCATTTGCAGCATGGTATTCACTTCGTCCCGAAGCCCCATGCTGTCTTCCCCTTGAATCAGCCGATCAAACAAACAATTCACATACAGGGCACGATCACGCTGGTGTATTTCAGCCGAAATCTGTTCTTCCTGAATTTTACGCCCCATCTGATCCAACACGTTTTCGATCTCGATCTCATCAATGGGCTTGAGCAAGTAGTCCTCGACTCTCTGCTCCAGCGCTGTTTTTACATACTCAAAGCTATCATATCCACTTAATATAACGAATCGGGGTGATTTGGCCAGCTCATGCTTGGAACGGTCGATCAGTTCCAGGCCACTCACAGAAGGCATATGAATATCTGTAAACACCAGATCCGGTTGAAGACTTTCGATCATGGACCAGGCGGCATTGCCATTCTCCGCCTCACCACAGATGCGAAAACCGTATTTGTCCCAATTCACCATGGTTCTCAGACCTTCGAGCACCCACGGCTCATCATCCACTAATAGAACTTTCATCATTTGTGTTCCCCCTCCCAGCTAATGAAGTTTGTATGATGTTTGAGAGCGATTTCATCATATTTTATCATATGAACAGCACCATTAGGGCCAGCCAATGTAAAGCAATAAATTATCATACACAGAAAAAGTGTACCATTACAATTATCTTGAGTTTTCAATCCTTACACAATAAACAATACTTGATATAACAACCAAAGCTTTACTCTTTTATAATAAATATAATAATATGAGATGCGCAAAACATTAATCAAGATATTTAGTTGCCGTCTAATGGAACGGATGTTTTCTCTGTTGAAATGTTGAAACTCCCCATACAAAAGAGAAAAAGCATAATAATATGCTCATCTCTTGAAATAACTCTATCAAAATTGATTCTCCGAACACATCTGCTTTTATTAAATTAATCCGACATTCGGAAAGCAAGGTTCCAATCCATATCCTGCCTGTAACCCATTTTTCTTGTCTTCGTGCCCTTCGGGAAACCTCTAAGCATACATTAGCTTCATAAGCAGCAAATCATTACGGAGGTATAAAATGAATGAACCATGTAGAAATGCCAAATCGACATGCATAGAGTCAAATATGTACGGTTTCTACAGGGACATTTGGGAATGGGAGGCTTCCGTTTGCTCCGTCATTAATGAAAAGGTCTCTCCTTTTGATTTTGGTGAAGCCGCTAAATACGAGATCCCGAAAACCCTTGAAACGGAAATTCACCATTATTTGACGCCCTATACCCTTCATCCCAAAGGCGGATATGTTGCATACTTATCGAATGGACGTGTTTGGGGATCATCAGGTTCTATCCTTACATCGGAAGGAAAGCTGATCTTCGATCTTTCTCCAGAATACGATGGTAAACGAAACAGAATGCTGACACTGGAAGAGCACCCCGCTTTGGATCAAAGAAAGATGAAGGAAGAGCTGCAAATCCAAGGAACAGCTGCCGCTCTGACTTTTTGTGGGAGTCATAATTATTTTCATTGGTTGTATGATGTACTGCCGCGGCTCGGTATGCTGCGGATTTTGAATATTCCTTTTCAATATCTAATCATGAATCCGAATCCTCATGGAACATTTGTGAAGGAAACGTTATCTATGTTTGGCGTATCGGAATCGTCCGTGATTCGTACCGGAGATGATCGTGAAATTCGGGCCGATCGATTGGTCGTGCCTTCTGTAATGATGAACTCCCATTATCCGCCTTGGACGACATCTATCCTTCGCACGTTTATGCTGCCCGGACGCGATACAGCGGCGCATTCACCTAGTCGCATTTTCATTTCCCGGAGTAAAGCCTCTGTGAGACACATAGTTAACGAGGGTGAAGTAATCCGTCTATTAGAAGCATATGGGTTCATTCTAGTTTGTCTGGAAGATTGGAGCATTGCCCAGCAAATACAGCTCTTTGCTTCCGCAAAAGCAATCGTTTCACCGCATGGAGCCGGGCTGTCCAATCTCGCTTTCTGTAAGAAGGGAACGTTGGTCGTCGAAATTTTCCATATCAGGCATGTAGTCCCCACTTATTGGATGATCAGCAATCATAATAAACTCGATTATTACATGATGTATGGGCAAGGCGCCGGGACAACACAAGATTTTTTTGCAGGATTGGAGGACTTCGTGGTCGATCTGGATCGGCTGGAGCAAACGCTCCGTCTGGCCGGGTTAAGCAAGCAGGTTACCTAAGCAACTCATCCGACCACACCTTGGCGGCAAGTGGAACCAGGTTTCGATACAACGCTACTCACTTATTAACCATGACTTATGCTGCATCTAATACAAGAAGTTGTTCTAGGTTAGAGGACAGCAAAAAGGACTGGTTCCATGAACCAGTCCTTTTCGAATCTATGGTATGTTTCTCCAGCCTCCGTAAGCAGAGATATCCTCTGCTTCTTCTTCAGCATAACCTTCGCATATAAATCCGGGTACTTCTGTCCCGTCTGCCAATTCAATTTTGCCTATACCTAGCGGGGCCGGAATTAATGCAGCGAACGCGCCAAAATTAGCAACAGGCATCTGCCACAATTCAAGCGTAAAACTGCTGCCGCCTGCCTTCTTCTTCAGCAGTCCAGGCTTAGCTGGTATGGTAGGCAGCTTCACCATTTGATACTTCTCCGCGGTTTGCGACTCACCTATGAACCGACTCCCGTGCTCCAGCATTTGCTTCTCCAGTGGATAACCCCTCATGTGCAGGCCGCAGACGGCAACCAGCATTGTTTCTTGTCTGTTTGCTTCCAGAGGCGGCAAATTCACTTCAAGAAACGAGGCCGCAGCGTTTTCCATCAAGTGCTCATTTCCAGATAGCGAAAATAACGTTATTCCAAAGGGCATCTGAGACGCTGCATCCCCTGCCGGTACAGCCACCGCGCATAAATCCAGGAGATTGCAATGGTTCGTGTATCGTCCCATGTCCGAATTCGTGGTTATTGGGTCCGCTTCAACCTGACCTCTCGTCCATGTGCCTCCACAGGTCGGCATGATAAGAACCGCTTCCTGGAGAAGCTCGTTGCTTATCATTCGCAGCTCCTGAAGCTTATGCATCGCGGTGAATACGGAAGCTGCATCATATTTGTCTGATCCACCTGATCGCAAGACTTGTTCCGTCACCGGGAAAGTGACTCCTGGATTTAATTCGATGAATTCACCTACACTGGCCCAGCGCTCAGCTACCCAAGGTCCACCATACAGAAGTGCGGCAGCCTCCTCAAAAACATCGTAATCGATATACTCGAGTGGAAGCTCCAACTGTTCGATCCTCTGGACGACTGAATCCCATGCCTTGCTGTATTCCTCTGCCAACAGACCAAAAAACGTTAATGGTTTTTCAGGAAGATACAACTTTTTGGGAAGCGTATCGACCCATCGGGGTAATTCCTTGGACCATGGGTCTGATGATTCAAGGCCCCGTAATTGCATATCGACAATCCTTGCTTCGTGTATAGAACGGGTAAATACAGTTACACAGTCCAGACTGGCACAAGCGGGAACAACACCTTTTGTCGACCAGGCTCCAAGACTCGGTTTATAGCCGATGAGACGGTTCAGCGCTGCAGGAACCCTTCCAGAGCCCGCTGTATCCGTGCCCAGGGCGAATGCCGCCTGCCCCCTCGCTACCGCTACGGCAGATCCCGAACTGGACCCGCCGCTTATCCATTCAGCGCTCAGCGCGTTGTGAGTCTCACCGTATGGACTCCGGGTGCCTACAAGCCCTGTTGCGAATTGATCCATATTGGTTTTACCTACAGGAATCGCTCCGGCGTTTAACAATCGTTCTACAACTGCAGCATGCCTGTCTGGAACATATGCATATTCGGGACAGCCAGCCGTTGTTGGTGTGCCAGCCAAATCGATGTTGTCCTTAATGGCAAAGGGTACACCCCACAGCGGCAAGGAAGTATCCATTGTTTGGAGACGGTCCAAATACGGCTTGATTCTCTCCAGCACAGGCGGAGTGATCCAAATATTCATCCCTTCGTCCTCACGGGAACGGCGGATGATCTCTTCAATGACCTGCTCCGGCTTGAGCTTCCCGCTCCCATATTGCGCTTGCAGCCAGTCTATTGTCAGTTCACACGGTATTTTCATATCGAGCTTACTCATCTGTCATCCCTCCTTGACGCGTACATATCAATCAGGCTGGTCTCATTTCGTTCAGCTTCATCGCTAGATGCAGCTGCAGCACATCATCGCCATGATCCATGCTGATCCCCAGCAATTCACACACCCGCTCCACACGATAGGAAACGGTATTATAATGGGTAAAAAGCTCCGCCGACGTCTTTTTCACATTACGATTATGCTTAAAGTATACCTTCAACGTTTCAAACAGCTGGGAATTATGCTTCGCATCATAGGCAAGCAAGGGCAGAATGAATCGATCGCGGTACTCCTGAACCTCCTCTGTATCAGGCAGATGGTATAAAAGCTGAAACACGCCTAGCTTCATATAGTCCACATAAGGTTCACGGTAATCGCAAATGGAGCTGATATGATGAATCTTTTTGGCATCGTTATAGCTTTCGTACACCTTCTCCGCAGCTTCGGTTCGATTACCGACACAGAGAGAATAGCTCTCAGCAGGAAAAACCACCTTCATATCAGCGAGAATGGCTTCCAGCGCCACATTCCGAATCCCATGCATTTCTTCTGCGAAAAGAAGGACCAGCTCTCCCTCCAGTATGGTTGCCTGAAGCCCCACACATCTGGATTTGGTTCTCAATCTTTTAATCGCCTGCTGCATGGTCCTGATGCTAGGTTTGACGTTCAAAAATCGCACTAACGCGACATGCCGCGTTTGATCATCATCAAGCGGATGCCCGCACGCTTCCGCTCGCAGCCTCAAATCCTCAATAGTCACAATTCGGCCTGTAACCCAGTCCTGCAGAAACTGATCAACATACTTCAGCTCTACTTCCCGCCTGGCGTTGGCGTTAATCATCTCGAGTCCTACCAAAACACCTACGCGGTCAATCGTCAGTCGATCGACAACCGAGTGCTCCTGATTCCATTCCAGCAGAACCAGCAAGCATTTGTCGTATTGCTTGTCATTAACGGCTGATACATATACACGAATTCGGCGCTCGCCCAATGTTATGAAACTCACACCGAGGCTGCTCTCCTCCCGCAGACTGGACCACAGTATCGGATTATCTGCCTCCACAATCTCCTCTGCCTGGGGAGATAAGAACAGATGATTGGAGTCATCAAGCAATACAATGGGATTGTTCAATATGCCATCCAGCGTTTGCAAAAATTCCTCTAAACCTTTCCCATACAGGAGCTGTTGAGAAAGCTTTTGAAAACGGCTTTGCAGCAGCGAAAGCTCTCTTGCCTCCTGTACAAGGACCCGCTCCATAATATCCCGGACAACATCCGAAAATACGGTCGCGGCCGGAAGCTCGAAGATCGGAAAGCCCAATTGGTCAGCCAGCTCGAGTGCACGGGCAGGAATATGATCGATGAATCGTTTGGTTTTGATCCCCAGCGCCGATACACCTTTCTCCACCAGCTGCGGTATGATGTCCGCAATAGCTTCCGGCTGATCACGAAATGGAAATCCACTGGTAATCAGAAACTCCCCCGGGCGTACCCAATCGATCACATCGGGCACTTCCATCACGTTGACACGGTTAATCATTCGCTGCATGCCACTCGCTCCAGCCAAGACGACAGCTTCCTTAAAGTCGGGGATCAACAAAACATCACTGCACGTGAATCCTGCCTTCTTGTGATCTGCCATCTCCTATCCCGCCTGACTATTTCAATTTGGTGGAAAAGACATCTTCCACTAATGTCGTATTAAAAAAGGAGTTAACCGGAGCATTTTCTTCAACCGGCAAAAAAATACTGATCTGCTCTGTCGGCTGTACATCATCATTGGCTACCGAATGAATAACGCCTGCCGGTACATGGAAGGTATCTCCTGCCTGGTAGCTCTTCCATTCTCCATTGCACAGCAGTTTCACTTTACCTACCGTGATGTGAATGATTTCGGCTACATCATGATAGTGAGGCAGTACCTGACCGCCGACTCCAATCTTTTCCCACAAAACAGAGCTGGCACGAAACCCCATCTGATCCGCCTGTTCCGCTGACACAATCTCGCGGTGATACAGGTGGATATGATTCGGCATTAATCCCCATTGCATGTCTTCTCCAGTGATAACCTCAGTTTTCTTGGCTGTAATCATCGTGTCATTCCTCCATTTGTTTTTTTATGGATGTATCCCGTCTAATCCCTGCGTTTAAAAACGACAGCCACCGGCCCGCCGCCTGCCGGCCCTTGATGTTCGGCTCCACCAGACACATAGATCATTGGATCACCACACACCGAAGCAAGCACACCTCCGACGACCGCTCTCGCATGTCTCGTATGGTTGATATCTGAATCATCCAGCATCGTATGTCGGTGACCCCGGATGAACCCGGTGGGATCAGCCTCTGCCTTAGCCATCACCTGCACCATTTCAGCATCTGCATGAACATCCAGCAGGCGCTTGAGTGCAGGAGCGTCAATCGAATCTTTCATTACAGCATGGTCGATAAAATACGGACCTTCCGCAAAGTCGGAATTGCCGAAGACGATCACCTCACAATACGCCAGCTCGCTGCCTGCCGACGTGGAGGCTACACTGCTGAACAGATGCCATGAATTGCAGATGTCCGTATTTTGAAGTCCAGCTCGCTCCACCTCGCCAAGAGCAACTGCCGCACCAAGTGCGGAGGCTCCTCGTGAATATCCCATGGATTTGTAGGTATCTTCTGTCACGGTGGTTTGAGATCTGCTCAAGGCATCATGCACGCCCTCGGACGTTAACAGCGGACACTTGATTTGCACAAAATGTACATCTGCTGAAGATTCGATGCCAGCTTCCGCTATGGCTCGCTGAACGGCCGCAGCCACTTCGTCCACTTGAGCCAGCCTTCCAATCTCCTCGGGAAGGAAATCCCGTGTTTTTGCGACGCCAATGGCCAGCGATTTCTGATCTTGTCTCTGACCATCTCGGTTGTAAGCACCCTTGCGGCTAATCACTGTAAAATGAGGGCTCAATATGCCCTCGGTTCCTCCTGACATGACATAGGATATCGTAGAGGTTGATTCTTTTCGGTATTCGCCAAAAAATTGCTTTAAGGCCAGCACAGCATAACCACGCGTAAAATCGTTCACGCAGCCATTGCCCTCGGTTTTGCCTAAGACTGCAACCACATCTTGAGGATCAATGACTCCCTCTTGGATCGCTCTCTCTATCGCAGCCGTATCGTTAGGCGAACGGCTTGGAATACGGTTCACAGTGCATCTCATCATAGGTCATCCGTCCTTTGCCAGAATATAATTCTTCTCTCAAGTAAGCTGATGGCCCAAAAGAGAACCAGTCCGCATAGTGCGGATGCAATAATTGCGGAGAACATTACAGGTGTATCCATATGGTATGAAGATACCAGGACGACATAGCCGAGCCCTTTGTTAGCGCCGACAAATTCACCGACAATGGCACCCACGATCGCCAGCGAGGTCGAGATTTTCAATGCAGAAAACACATAAGGCAAGCTTGCAGGCAGCCGTAATTTCCAGAAAATCTCCGACTTGGTGCCTTTATATGTGGAGAACAGCTCCCATGCTTCGTGCTCAATGGCTTTCAGACCCTTTACGCTGTTGACCAAAATCGGGAAGAAACAGATTAGCATGGAGGCTACGACCTTGGAGGAATATCCCGTCCCCATCCAAACCACCAGAAGCGGAGCCAGAGCCACAAGCGGGGTCGTTTTGAGTGCAATCGCCAGTGGGAATACTCCCTTTTCAATCGGCTTGGAGTGCACGAAGATCACAGCGGTAATCAATCCCAGGACATTGGCAAGCACGAAGCCCGCCAAAGCCTCCAGCAGCGTGACCAGCATATGTGACCATAAGGAGCTGTCCATCACCGATAAGATGCCTGTGGGAGATGGGAGCAAATAAAGGGGGATGTCGAAAAGGCGTACAATGAGTTCCCATAAGATAAGAAAGGCAATGGCGAATACGACAGGATACATGGCATCTTTGATCTTGGTTTTCATAGGTGTTTGACCCGCTTTCTTAACTCATTGACAGTCTGGTGGAAGGCCGGAAGTTCATCCATGCCAATCTCCCTCGGTGAAGGCAGCGGAACCGATATAATTTCCTCCACGCCGGCAGGCCTTGGTGACATCATGATCACGCGGTTGGATAGCAGCACGGATTCCTGAATCGAGTGGGTAACCATAACAACTGTACTTAGGCTCGTTTCGGGACTCTCCCATAAACGCAGCAGCTCGAAATTCAGCTTTTCTCTCGTAAATTCATCAAGCGCCCCAAAGGGCTCATCCATAAGCAGTACTGTCGGATCTGCAGCGAGTGCCCTTGCAATCGCAATCCGCTGCTGCATGCCCCCGCTCAGCTGATGCGGAAAATGATTCATGAAATCCTGAAGTCCAACCAACCGCAGCGAGGATTCTGCTTTTTCCTTGATCTCTTTTTTGGTGAATTTCTTCTCTCCAATCGTGAGAGGCAGGGATATATTTTGGATTGCGGTTAGCCAGGGCATCAATACAGGTTTCTGAAACACCATGCCGAGCGAGAGATCTTTCGATGGATAAATGATCTCTCCTCCTGCATTGGGTTGAAGCAGGTCGAGCATTAACCTGAGCAGCGTCGACTTCCCGCAGCCGCTTGGGCCGAGAATCGAAACAAACTCATTTTTATAAATATCAATCGACACATTATTCAATACGTTGACGTCACCAAAGGATAAGGAGCAATTTTTCAACGTAACCGCGATGTCGCTTTTGGAAGAAATGGTTGTCTGTTGTTCATGCAGCCCCGAAGCTTCTTTCTCCAGACCACTGGTCGTTGTTAGCATAAAATCACACCCTATTCGATAAATTCGTTTGAAAAGACGTCTTCAAGGTCTTGCTTTTTCTTCAAGAATTCCAGATCGATCAAGTTCTGCTGCAGCACGTCCCATGCCTCTGATTCCATTTTGCCGAGTGGAAGATTTTCCGGCTCCAGCAAAGGAATGCTTGCGTTCATCATGCTCACCTCGTGATCAATGGTCAATTTATCCCCGTATTTCAAGCCAAATTCGGCAGCCTCTTCCGGGTTCTCAATAGCGTAGCTCCAGCCCTTCATGGAAGCCTGTACGAAGCTTTTCACCATTTCGGGATCACGCTTGATGATGTCCTCTGTCGTAAACAACGTATCTGCATAAAAGTTAATATCATAATCGTTTGGCTCAATGATATTGACTTCATTCCCCTGCTCCTGTACGGCGAGAACCTCATTGATGACATAACCTGGCCATGCCTTTACCTGTCCACTGAGCAATGGGCTGAGATCATATTTTGCTGGCATTTCCTCCACCTTGGTTCCATCTATGCCCGCATTCTTCACCATTGCTCGGTAAGTCAGCTCTTCATTCCCTCCAAGCTTCACACCGATCTTCTGGCCGACCAGATCCTCCATTTTCGTGATCCCTGAATCCTTGAGACTAAACAACACAAATGGCGTTTTTCTGTAAATGGCGGACAGCGCCTTCACGGGAACCCCTTTCTCCCTGGCCATCAGTATTTGATCTGCGCCAGTCACCCCGAATTGCTCCGCACCTGATGCAATCATCTGTACGGAAGGAAAATCAGCGCCGCCGGGTCTGATCTCAACATCCAATCCCGCTTCTTTGTAAAATCCCTTTTCTACGGCGGTATAGAAGCCGGCAAACTGTGCTTGATGAACCCATTTTAGACGCAGAACCACTTTTTTCAGTTCACCGGATTCTCCATCTCCTGAAGCTGAACTGGGCACATCGTTCGACCCGCAAGCTGTTAGTGCGAGCAAACAAACCGACATTACGATAAGCAGTGACTTTCTGGACCATCTCCACATATGATTTCCTCCCATGCTGTTGTTTTTCTAATGCTGTATCGGTGTTGCTTAAAAGGCAGCTAGCGCCTTTAAAACCTCGCTGGAGTTACTGACGCTGCCGAACACGCCTCCCTGCATTTTGACCATCTGGAGTGCTGCATGATGATTATCAGGGTCGGTTGCTCCCGTGCAGTCTTCCAGAATCAGACATTCATATCCTCTGTCGTTGGCTTCCCGCATGGTTGTATGCACACAAACATCCGTTGTGATTCCCGTCAAAATCAGATGAGTGATGCCTTTATTCTTCAGGATCAGATCCAGGTCTGTGGCATAAAAACTGCCTTTACCCGGCTTATCAATGATCGATTCACCTTCAATGGGAGCAAGCTCCTCTATAATCTGCCAGCCCGGTTCACCTCGAACCAAAATGCGTCCTGCCGGTCCGGAAGAACCGATCTCTGCCCCGATCTGTTTGCTGCGCCAACGTTTGTTTGCTGGCAGATCGGATAGGTCCGATTTATGTCCCTCTCTCGTATGAATGACGTGAAAACCATCTATCTCCCTGACCCGATGCAAGAGCTTTTGAATAGGCTCAATGGGTTTGGCCGTCATGGACAAGTCATATCCCATCTGTTCCACATACCCGCCTTTTCCGCAAAAATCGATTTGCATATCAATAATGACTAATGCCGTTTTACCGGGATCGATGCTCCCGTCGTAAGGCCAACGGTAAGGTGCTGCTGTAATTTGCATAGATATTCTCCTTTCAGAACAGAGACTGAGATCCCTGTGTTGATTAATTTAGATGTAATATAACCTTACTTATTCCTTCATTTATTCTTCTTGTGTCATATTATATTACGAACATTTCTGGATGTCTTTGTAGTTTTCCATAAAAAAGCTTCATTATTTTTTGTTGTTTTTCACAATCATTCATTCTTTGTGTTATAAATTATTACATAATAACTCACTCCATGGCCTAAAGAGCAACAAAAAAAGTCGCTGATTCAGCGACTCTCAATTGTATGCGTTGGTATGATGAACACCTATCTATGACCTCATATAGGATTCATAAGGTTTACTGTGCAGTTATGTAGCCACGCCCTGGTTCAGGATCATACTGTATTCGATAAAGTCGAACCGTTCCACGCGATACAGATCATAGAACGTCTCCCCGGCATTGATGGACCCGTATAATTCATCATGCGAATCATTGGCCAGTTTTACATAGGGCAGTTTTTGTGCAGCTTTGCTCGACCGGATATTTTGTTTGCGAATCTTCAAAAATACCGTTTCTATGGCATGTTCGAGAAAAAGCTCACTCAAAAAGACGGATTTCGCCCGTTGGCTGTATCCATTACCGAAGTAAGGCGCTCCAATCCATGTGGCCAGAAACCCTGTTTGATTTACGATATGATATAAATCAATGGTTCCAATCGGCAGGCCCGCTTCGTTTAGAATTGTACGGGAAATCGCGGTTTTCTGTTCTTCCTCATCCATCAACTGTTTGGTCAGGAATACATATTCCTCAGGTGATTGACATCGGTAACGAACATAAGGTGACACTGAGGGGTCGTTCAATAAGCTGTACAGTGCGTGGCATTCATGCAAATCGCGTTTTTTTAACATTCTGTCTACCACCTAGTCCTTTTAGTTCGCTGTATAAGCAAATTAAGTATATAAAAGGTATTGTGGAGTTTAATGAATTCTGTATGTGGCTTATGTAAAATTCATTCGGCAATATGATATTTGTGGTTTGAATGATACCGAACGAGTATTGCATAAAAAAAAGGCATGTCCTTTCTTATGAGAGGACATGCCTTTAATACGATGAAACGCATGATTGGATTACTGCATACCCTGCATAATGGCATTAATAATGCCTTGCTGGGTAACCGTGTTGTTTGAGCGGTTAAACAAAGCAAAACCATGCTGACCGTTATGTCCATTGTCCCAATACACCGGCACGGCCCCGTACTTCTTGGCAGTTGCCGTTACCGCCTTGGCATAAGCTTGACGATAAACGTTATTGGTGGAGTCATACGCCGTTTTATCAATGGAGCCAAATTCACCAATAACAACCGGATAGCCCTGCGTTACAAACTTATCGTACATCGATTTGAACTGTGCATTCAGATAGTCTTCCTGACCCCAGGTTGATTTCTTCGAAGGATTTGTTGCCGCTGCGCCCCACTGCGTGATATTTCCGTTCTCCTCACCAGCAAAATCCCACGGAGAGTAGTAATGTGCAGAGATCATAATTCTCTTCTGAGAGCTCGGAATTGCCGAGGATCTGAAATGATCTGTTGGAAGAGCAAAGCCATAATTGCCCACCGTATAGTCAATATTGGTGTTCCAGCCTGGAATCAGTAACCATCTGGCGTTGTTGTTGCCCCCAGTCTGCCGGACCGTGTCCACAAAGATTTGATTATAGGCGTTCAAGTTAGCATAATATGCCGCATTCGGATTGCCGTAATTTCCGTCGAACACTTCGTTCATCGATTCAAAAATAAGACGCTCATTATAATTGCTGAACTTGGTAGCTATCTGCTGCCATACCTTTTGGTATTTCTCCTTAATTGCAGCCTGATTGCTGCCATTCACAAGAAGCCATCCGCCCGGGATGGAATTATAGCCATCTCCATGGATGTTAATGACGACATATAAACCTTCATTATATGCATAATCAACGACGGTTTGGACTCGATTCAACCACGCTGCGTTAATGGTGTAATTGGGAGCGCTTCCAATATGATTCAAATAGGATACTGGAATGCGAATGGTCTTGAAGCCTGCCGCCTTTACCTTTTTAATCAACTCTGGAGTAACAACAGGATTGCCCCAGGCCGTTTCACTAGGGACGCCATTCACTGTTGCTTCAAGCTGATTCCCCAGATTCCATCCTGCACCCATCTCCGATACAATCTGTGAGGCGTTCAATGATCTGAAATCCGCTGCCGATGCTTTAGTACTCCACCCGGTCAGAGCCGCAGCCGCAAACAATACAAGTGCCAAACTGCAAACGCCATATTTCTTCATTTTTTTGAGCATAACCAAACCTCCGCTTATTTTTCATTTTTTACAAGCAGTGCCGTTACTCTCTTTATACCAATTGAATGAATCGAGAAGATGTACCTCCCTTCCATATCGATCAGACAAATGAAATGGCCGCCTATCATCAACAGAATAACACAAAAATGGAAAATAAAGAACGATATTTTCCATGGAATCTTCGACGAAAATATCTATACCAATCTCGGATATACTAACTTCATATGAAGCAAACTCTGGCTAAAGAGCTGATTATGAAGATCATACAGTTTGTCCCCTACAATTTCCCACCCGCCTTCGTGTATACATGCCCATGACTCATAAAAATCCGATCGTGTTTCCTTCAATCAAGAAAAGCCGCCACACGAGCGACTTTCATTGGTAGTTCGTAAACAATTTAGGATTAAAAATCTGTTCCTTTTCTGTGAATTATCCGAAATTCAGATTTTGATCAGTCCATCCGAATACCAGATACTTGGGATCATCTCACGCTCCAGTTCCAGAAGATCTTTGATGATCTGGTCCGCGTCACCGATGGAACTGACAAGCGGATCCGTCAACATCGCTCTTCTTAGCTTCTCGTAGCTCTGCTCCACAACGGCTTCTGCCGTAAGCTCATGGGTATCGAGTACAAGCTCCTGCATCCCTCGAATTCCTCTCGGCATCTCACCGACATGAACCGGCTTCGCTCCCTCCATGCTTACATCACATAACAGCTCCAGGAACGAATCATCATTCATATTTGTCACTGCCCCATTGTTGAGCGTATTCACGAAGAAGCGTTTCCCCAGATTGCCCACCATATTTTCAATAATGTCTGTTGCATGATCCGGGCCGAAGGTACTCATATAATCAGCAATGGGAATGTCACCCGAAAGGAAACCGTCCACTTGGTTCCACATCTCGTCGTGACGCTGATAACGGTCCTCTGTCTCCCAGATCGATAATGGCGGGATACGATCTGGCGATTTGCCATGACCTTGCCAATAACGGACATACTCCTTCGTATGTGCAGTGCATGTAGGAATATAACCAAAAATATCGTACAACTCATACGTAATGGCATCGTTATGGAGAGCTTTGGCGCCTTGGTCACCACCGTTGTTCTCCTCACCGGCCGATATCCGCATAGCCTCCGCAATCGTCGGCATGACATCCTTGCCTTCGAACTCCGCTTTTAGGAGCCACGTAAAATGATTGACCCCGGCAATGCGGAAATCAAACTTCCGATCGATTTCCTCGGTGAACTCTTTTCTGTCGTCGATGATGCCTGCTCGCACAGCATAATAAGCCTTCTTATGAGGCATATGATGACTGTCACAGAGCGCAAACGATTTCAGCTTCGGTGCATAACGGTGCAGCGCTATACCGTGCACGGTAGACGGATTGATATAGTTAATCACCCAAGCATCGGGACACAGCTCTTCTATGTCTTTGGCGCATTCCATAATGATCGGCAATTCCCGCATCGCTCGGAAAATACCTCCTGGTCCGATCGTATCCCCCGAGCACATACGAATGCCATATTTCAACGATACCTCGCAATCCATCCCTCGATATTTCACCGATTGCTCTGCGAAGCTGAGTACAACGAAGTCGGCCCCCGGCAGCACTTGTCTGCGGTCTGTCGAGCCCTCAATCTTCAGTGATACATGGTTCTCCCGAGCAACCATCTCCGCAAGTTTCACCATTTTTGCCAGCCGCTCTTCGTCCGTATCGACCAGAGCAAGCGTGCCCTGGTTCAAGTAAGGGGAATGAACCATCTGCCATATGGACTGACGACCAAAGAATAGACTCCCTGCTCCAATAACGACAACCTTAGGCTGCGGCATATTTGTCGCGTTCATGAATAACCCTCCTCATGTGATATAAGTTCATTATAGAAGAGTGGCTGATAATCGGAATGTGCAATAGTTTTCAATACATGTCATATCGTACGATATTTAACAACGTGTAAAACCTTTGATATAATGAATTAATTTTATAGATGTCAGGTGGTAAAGGTGGATGAGGAAATCGGATGAGTGAAAACAGATTGAATATGAGCATCCTTAATGAACTTTCGGAATATATCCATCTCCGGATGAGCTCCTACCTGGAACAAACTCACGATCATGACTGGACAGAACACAAATCGCATCCTGATTACGATCTTTGGTTCATTCAGGAGGGCTCCGTCAAGATGATGATCGATGGGTTCGAATATACGGCAGTCCCGGGAGATGTCATATTCTTTTATCCGGATATGCCTTATATCGCCTCGTCGTCCGAGAACAGCTGCCGATTCATATACATCCATTTCGATTTTGGCATTGGGGAGCAGCAGCGAATTCTGGGCGGATTTCAACTTCCGGGAATTGTGCCGGGCAACCTGATTGAGGAGGAAACCAAGCTTTTCACCAGGGCGTTTCGTCGATTGAAACAGGAGAACGGCACGTCAGGGAACCAGCTTTACTTAAAGGCCTCTCTTCTCGCCGTAATTGCAAAGATTCTCGAGCTTCACGGTCAGGGCGCCTACGTGGGTCAATTTCTGAACGGCAAGAAACCGAGGAAATCTGAAGGTAGCCTGGAAGTATTACAAGACGTATTCCAATATGTCGATGCGAACCTGCACCATCCGATCCGAATGAACGATCTCGCAGCCATGGCTGGAATCTCTGAGAAGTATTTTATTTCCTATTTCAAGAAAACCGTCGGGATCACCCCGGGTCAGTACATTTCACAGATCAAAATGAATCGCGCCAGGGACTATCTCTACGAGAAAAAGTATACAATCCAACAAATCGCCGGCTTCCTGGGCTATCCTGATCCGTTTACCTTCTCGAAAGCTTTCAAAAAATACTATAACGTGCCTCCATCCAAATTTGAGTGATGAGGTTCCATTGATGTAGTGTGAGGGAAAAACGCAAAAAAACCGCCTCATGGCGGCTTCTTATCCTAGATCTGCTGAAGATTGGTTGCTAATCGTTCTGTCCCTACCCTATTTATTCTTCATAGACTACAACGGTTCTGCTTTGCTCTTCCCATAGGACCGTTGCTCTCAATGCCTCACTTACAAAACGAACAGGCACATAAGTACTCCCTTTGGTGATGGTGGCTGGTGCATCCAATGATACGTATTGACCATTAACCGTTGCGGTCTTACTGTCAACCACAAGTTTAATGCTTACTCCATCCTTACTGACAGTTATGGAGCGTTCTTCAGGGTTCCAGGTGACTTCTGCGTTCAAAGTCTCGGCAATGGCGCGAAAAGGAACGAATGTGTTACCTTTTTTGATGAACGGTTCGGCATCTGTCCCTTCACCATTCACATACAATTTCACTCCATTCTTTTTACCCGCCTTTTCATTCAGTTTCCCCAATGTTTTGTACAGATCGAGATTTTTGAAATTAGATTTTATCGCTTCTTCCTGCAAATACACAGCATCCGTCACACTACCATTATTCTCAAGCATCTCTGCTGCGGTTTCCAATGCCTTATCCTCTTCGATGATGGCTTCCAGTTCTTTTTTCTGTTCGTCTGTCAATTCAGCTGCATATTTTGTGAGCAAAATATCGGCCAAAACAGCACCCGCTGGCTTGTCTTTTACATTTTGAATGGCTTTTAACAACCCTTTGTATCCTTTGGGTCCTTTTTTACCAGGTTCGGATGAATCGGTTGCAGGGCTCTCTGTATTCTCTGCCTCTGATACTGAAGGCTCCTTCACTTCATCTTCTTCCGGCTTGGCCGTTTCAGAAGGATCCATTTCTTCGGTCTGTTTCTCCTCCACTTGACGCTCCTTGTCCTTAGGTGCTTTGGATGATACTTCTTTACCTGTTTTTCCGGGTGGAGTGTTTCCCGGTTTGGCTGAGGCTGTGCCAGCAGTGGTGACTAACATTAGTGCTAGACTTGTTAACAAGATGACCTTTTTTTTCATCGATGATTCCTCCTGAAGTAAAAATATATGCACCTTCATTATCGGCAGAATGCATACGTTTCGATAGGGAGTTTACAACACCATCAGTGAGAAAAATACTCTTTTAACTCGATTAGATCATCGATAACGATATCAGCCTGTGAAAGCTCATCACTTTTGGCAAAATCAAAATTACATCCGACCGCTACTAAACCGTTGTCTTTGGCAGCATGAATATCCGATAGGCGGTCCCCTATTACGGCTCCCTTCGAAATTCCATATTTTACGATAATCTGCTGAACAAGATCAGATTTATTCAACGATTGAATTTGCTGAATGCTAAACGTCTCCGTAACCCATTGATCCAAGCGATAATACTCAACAATGGCTCTGAGATATTCAGTCAAACCATTACTTGCTATGTAAATGGAGAAATCTCTATTTTTAAAGTAGGTGAATATTTCTTTTACGTTAGGGTATAGAGCCCCTTTACCATCTCTTATGTTATGTATTAATCTTTCCAGGAAATACGCGTCCGTTAATTCCCTCACCTCTGCAGAATGCTGGGGTAATAGCGTTTCCCATACCTTGGGCAGCGGCACCCCCATAATTTCTCGATATTGATCAATTGGTGTAGAAGTAAACCATTCATGTCGTACTCTTAAATGATTAAATGTATCTTCAAGTGATAATTCTAAAATTTTATCTGTTTGAAACAACGTTCCATCCATATCAAATATAAGTGATTGTGACATAGCTGCATCTCCCTTAATTAAGTTACATAATATATTATTATACATTTATTAGGTTCTTACAGGTGTAATTATTAAAATGGCAGATGGATCGGTATGTTGGCGCCGATGAGAGAATCCTTGTGACTGAAATGATCTCTCTTCATAACTATTGAAAAAGAGCAGTTGCCCATTGGCAAGCTGCTCTTTTTTAATTTCCAACAGATATATCCCTCTACTCTTCATTCGGCACAGTTTAAAGTCGTCCTGAAGTTAGTTCAATGTCACTTTTTCGTAGAACTTACTTATACGGGGAAAGAGTCGAAATGCGTTGCCGTAAGCAATCGCCTTCATGTTATCTTCGCTAATTTGCATGGCTTCATGGAGAACCGACTCCCGCTGCATGCGAAGCACGCTGTCTGCCGGCCAAGGAATATCCGCACCGAAAAGAATCCGATCAGGCTCAATTAACTTTTGGATTGTGCCGAGGTTCAGCGTGGAATCATAGTAGAGATGGTCCAGTTTGGCCATTTCGGCTTCAAATAGTTCCGGCGTTGCTTCCACTTGTATGGAATCCTGCCCTATGGCAGCAAGGGCAATTCTCCATTTGATATACGGAACCATGCCTCCTGTATGAGGAAGAATAAACCGAATTGAAGGGTATTGGTCAAAAATGCGATGAACCGCCATCGTAGTGACAGCACGAGTCGTATCAAAGGTTCCTTCTAGCAGCGCAGGACTCAGTCCGGCAATTTTCTGGGGAATGAGAATCGGGTGCATAAAGACAACCGCACTCCGTCGATCCAACTCGCTTAGCAGTTCAGCGTAATCTGGATGACTTAAATATTTCCCTTGATAGCTAGAGAGCATTGCAACTCCATCCAGTCCAAGGATATCTAGCGCATATATAGTTTCTTCCAGGGCAGCTTCAGCATCCGGGAGCGGCAGCGTAGCGAATGCACCATACTTTTCTGGATACTGCTGAGCATACGAAGCAAGCTCTTCATTCATCTTCCGCGCAAGCATATTGGCAGATGGCTGGTCAATGAATGTCAGATCTGACGGGGCCGAAAGAAACGAAAACGAAATGTCGGCTACACCCATTTTCTCGAGTCCAATCTCGGGCGTCCACTTCGGCATAAAACTTGGAATCTCCATGCCAAGCTCCTTCTGCTTTCTTTGCATTTCTCCAGAAATGATATGATGATGCACATCAATAACGGGATTAAACATAGATGATCAGCTCCTTTTATTTGTTTTCAAGCCATTGGTTTAGCTGGTTTTGCTTTTCTTCCAATATTTTGTCAACGCCTGCACTCTTTAATTTTTCGATATACGCTGGCAATTCTGCCGGGTCAAACGTTCCTGTCTGAAATCCAGCGTCATACTGATTCTGGACATTGGTTACCGATGTAATTTGCGTTTTGACCGGATTGATATCGAAGCTGAATCCCATCGCCCTTGATTTTACGGCACTTTCATTTTCACTCTTTAACACCTCCCACATATCAGGGTCATTCCCTTCCCAGATATAGGATAGAAAATTGTTGCCAACTGCGTACTGATTGGAATCATAGCCTGTTGAGCTCACACCGTCCGGCTTGGCAATGAGGCCATCGCTCTGTTTAACGTAATGCTTGCCCTCGATTCCATTCGTGAACAAATTAATGACTGCTTCGTCCGAGTAGAACAGTTCCAAAACCTGAATTGCCTTGTCTGGCTGCTCACTGTTTCTCGCCAAAGACATCATGTTGGAAGCTACGCTGTTTCGTGTCATATACGAATCCTCCAGGGGAACACATGCAAGCTCTGTCCCTGCCGCCAGTGATTCCGAGTAACACTCATTGATATTCCGGATATAGGAGAAGGCTTTGCCCGCCTTAATCAGGTTGGATCCCGTTTCCTGGGATGTTGCAACATCTTTGCTGAAATAACCTTTCTCGTACCATTCACGCATCAGATCGGCCATCGTCGAGAAGCGTTCGGTAGCAAAGAGATTGTGCACTGTGTAATCTGTTCCATTGAAATCCAGTACGCCAGGCGCTGTTCCCAAAGGATCGAAATTCAGCATGGCCTGTCCGGGAGTTTCCTGAGAGGTATAACTGACGATTGGTGTAACTCCCGGCTCTTCATCCTTGATACGCTGCAGCACACCCGAGATATCACTCCATGTCTTTATGGACGCAAGGTCGATACCATGCTTATCAGCCAGCTCCTTGCTCATCACAAAACTTGGAGATAGTGCCCAGGCTTTGATGCTTGGAACGCCATAGGTTTCACCATTCATTCTTCCGGCTTCCACCGCTTCTCCCGGAATGGTCTCCAGAATCTTTTGGCCGAATTCGTTCAACTGTTTGTCCATAGGCAGCAGCTGCCCCCTGCTGATCTGAGATTCCAGACCGAACCAGACACTGGTATACACCAGATCCAGTTTGTCGCTGCCAGCCAGCATCAAGTTCATCTGATTTGCATAATTGGAGCCATTTACAGGCAGGAGCTTAACCGTTGCACCTACTTTCTCAGCTGTAATTTCACTAATGGCATCCTGAACCTCCTTGACATCCGTCACGTCACCAAAAGCCGGATACGTCATGACCACTTCGTACAAGCCGGTTTCTGCGTCATTTCCGCTTACCGCTTCTTCCTCACTGCCCGAATTCCCGCATGCTGTTACTAAAACACCAAACAAGGAAACCACCAGCGCGAAACCTACAAACCTTTTTTTTGTAAACATCTTTCTTCACTCCCCCATGTTTGCTATTGGAACAACCTATTGGACGCTGAGCGCTGTTAGCCTTTTACAGCGCCAATGGTCAACCCTTTAACGAAGAACTTCTGGAAAAACGGATAGGCTGCAATAAGCGGCAGTACACCGATGACCGCAATAGCCATCCTCACGCTTGCAAGAGGTACGGATGAAGCGACAGCCGTCTGGCCGGACAAACTGTTCTGCTGTAAATACTGGACATCCGACAGCATGCGGTTAAGCAGGTTCTGAATACTGTACAGGCTTCCGTCATTGATGAAGATCAGACCGTTAAACCAATCGTTCCAGTACGAAATCATGAGCATCAGACCAATCGTAGCCAGACTGGGAAGTGCTAGCGGGAGAACAATTTTACAATAAATGACCCATTCACTCGCGCCATCCACGTAAGCCGACTCCACAACTTCACCGGGAATGGACGTGGAGAAGAAGCTGCGCATCAATAAAATGTAGAAGCCATTAGTCAGTAGATTCGGGATGATCAAGGACCAGATGGTGTCTTTCAAATGGAAGAGGTCCGTATACACCAGGTACATGGGCACGAGCCCGCCATTGAAAAGCAGAGTGAAAAATACAAAGAAGGACAGGAACGAACGAAACGGAAGCACATTTCTCGATAATGGATAAGCGATGAGGGTTGTAATCAGAAGGCCAAGAATGGTTCCCACAATCGTGATGAACGTGGTAATTCCGTACGAGCGCAGAATCAATGAATACTGATTGAACAAGTACACATAAGCGTCGAAACTGAATTGATCTGGAATCAAGCTATATCCATTTCTAATGATGGCTTGTTCCTCGGTAAGCGAAGCGGATATTAGAAGAAGGAATGGAAAAGCTGCAGCAATTGCCATTGTGATGAGCACGAAGTGAACCGTTATTTGATAAATTCGATTTGAATACAAGTTGACCACCCCCTTTTACTAAAACAGCGCCAGATCCTTGTCTTTTCTGCGAACAAACGCATTGGTCGTCAAGACTAATACAAAACCGACGATGGACTGGTACAGTCCTGCTGCAGATGACATCCCGAAGTCCCCGAAAGTCATCAAGCCGCGGTAAACATAAGTATCAATGACATCCGTAGTGGTTTGCAGTGCACCTGAATTCAACGGGACCTGATAGAACAGTCCAAAATCGGAATTGAAGATGCGTCCAACCGAAAGGAGAACCAGAATGACCATTGTGGGTTTAATCAGAGGAAGGGTGATGCTCCAAACTTGTCTCCACCTGGATGCTCCGTCCAGCGTAGCCGATTCGTAATACTCCTGGCTGATGCCTACGATAGAGGCCAGATAGACGATGCAGGTATAACCAACATTTTTCCACAGGTACACGACACTTAATATGTAAGGCCATTTCCCTGCGTTTGCATACCACGACACCGAATCGATCCCCAGCCAAGGAAGCACGTAATGGTTGACGAACCCATTCTCCTCGTTTAGCAAGGCTAGTACCAAATAAGCGACTATAACCATCGAGATGAGGTAAGGGAGTAAAATAACGCTCTGATACAAGCGGGAGACAAATCTTTTTCTTACTTCGTTTAGTAATACCGCTACGGCGATGGAGAGTATCGTTCCGAGCACGATAAACGCGCCATTGTACAATAATGTGTTTCGGGTAATCACCCAGGCATCCTGCGTTTGGAACAGGTAGGCGAAGTTCTCAAAACCTACCCAGTCACTTCCCCATATCCCCTTTGCAAAATTAACATTCTTAAACGCAATGATAATGCCAAGCATCGGCAAGTAGTTGTTGATGAACAGATAGATGAGACCTGGTAAGATCATGACCAATAGCAACCAATGCCTTTTTATGTTTTGGATGCGATATGCAAAGGCACTACGACGCATGCCCTTCTCCCCCTTTTCCACGTAACGATACTTGGTGTCGTAAATCAAATATATCCCTCCTTTTCTTCTTCGTGTAAGTTTATCTAACGTTATTTTCTTCTTACAAGAATAATACGCTGTAAACACCCCCTAGTCATTGGTGTAATCGTCTAAAAAAATCAACGCATCTTGGACTGATACACCAAAAGGAAATCGATATCAAGGCATCCGTGTCAACAATGATTACGTAACAACCCAACATGTCTAGTTTTTCGTACAACCTACTTCCACAAACCAAAAAGCAGCGCATCAAGGACGCGCTGCTTTTTACTCTAAGCCAAAAAAGTTATGAATGGATTTCGTCCATGTGCCTGCTGGTTGAGAACGCACGGCCTCCAACGAGTACACCACCCGAGAATACGGCTTCTCTTGGTGATGCCGCTGCCAGTGCATGCATCGCATTCAAGGCATGTACTAAGGAGAAATCGGCGCGATCCCCCACTTTTGGAGTTAACGGCGCATCGGAAATAAGCTTGTACGTTTCTAGCAACCAGTGGTCTTCTACCCAACCGGATGCTTCAGCGAGACGTGACCCACGTGAGAGCATGTCGCCATTGCCGAATGGACTCCACGAATCCAGAATATTATCTGAACCGACATGTACAGCTACTCCCGCTTCCAGCAATAGTTTGACGGGCGGCATAGGTCTATCGATAGGTGCACTTGTCATAATGGATACGCCGTTCGCACACAGCTTTTCTGCCAATGAACGTACCTCTGCTTCACTAACCTGACCCAAACAATAGGCGTGGCTCACTGAAGTGCGGCCGGACATGCCTGCCTGTTCCGTCAAATCAGCAAAACGATCAATCGTGTATATTCCGAGGTGATCCGGGTCATGCAGATGTAAGTCGATTCCCGCAGCAAATTCTGCCCCCAGCTCAAACATCGCTTCCAGGCTGGCATCCACTCGGCGGTCCAGCCCGGCCGGATCCACACCGCCTACATAGTCGGCTCCAGCCTGGAGTGCTTGCCGCATGACGGCTACAGATTCGGATCGAAGTAGTCCTTGTTGAGGAAACGCAACGACCTCCATATCCATGCGGCCGCGATATAATTCGCGAACTTCCAATATCTCTTCAAGATGCGAAAGACCGATTTGCGGATCTACGTCAACGTGCGTTCGGATCTTGGCCGTACCTTGGGCCAGCATTAAATCGAGCAACCGTTTAGCGCGTTCTCCTGCTCCTGTCGGAAGTTCTCCCAGCATGCGTTTCTCAAATTCCAATTGGCCAGGCAGGGTGACAAAGGGCTGCAGTGTCTTCCACGGCTCGCCAAGAAAATGTTTGTCCAGGTGGATATGCATATCTGCCATGGGCGGAACGTAATGTAAACCTTCTGCTTCAAAGACATTTGCCTCTTGATGGTTAGTACCTCCAGATGCAAACTCTGCATCGGTTGCGGCTGTTTCGATGCTGATGATCGTTCCTGTCATCCGATCAATCGTTAGATTGAACAGATCATCTGCCCATTTGACGTTTTTAATAATGGTTAACTGTTTCTCCATAGCTTCATCCCCTTCACTCGTGTTCCAATGGTATCCATAGCTTGTGATTTCCGCAGCCATTCTATTGCTTTTGAACCATATTACTGACCTGCACACCCGATTTCCAAACGATTCGCTTTTCCGGCTTATCCAGCAGTACATCCCTTTCTGATCGTTCCTGGAACAATATTAAATCCGCCGGAGCGCCTACCTTCATTCCATAATTTTTAATACCCAATGCCTGAGCTGCGTTATACGTCAGCATCCTGATCAACGCAAGGGCATCCCGTTCCCCGCCCATATACGAAGTGACTGCCAGAAGCCAGGCGACCTCTAACGGATCCGCTTTGCCAAACGGTGTAAATGCGTTGCGGACATTGTTGACGCCAATTGCTACATTCACACTGCATTCCTGCAGCAATTTCACTGGCGCCAAGCCTCTGCGCGGCCCTTCCGCATCTCCCCGGCCATTCAAAAACAGGTCGGTCATCGGCAGCGTAATAACGCTGATCCCGGCACGATGCAGAAGTTCCGCGATATCCATGGCTTCATGCTCAGGCATTGAACCGAGCGAGGTTACATGTCCGGCAGATACTTGTCCCTGCATTCCTGTGATGAGTGTTCTTCTGGCTATGTCCGCAATGGCACGGTCCTTGGGATTGTCCGAAAAATCCGTATGAAAATCCAGCGGCTTTCCGTATTTTTCTGCCAGACCAAATGCAAAATCCAAGTGATCTTCCAGGCATTCATCCTGATAAGTGATTCCTCCGACGACGTCAGCCCCCATACGCAGCGCTTCCTCCATTAACTCTTCCGTCCCCGGACTACTAAATACGCCTTCTTGCGGAAAGGCAACCACCTGCAGATCCAGTTGATCTCTTAGAGATTGTTTCAGATGGAGAGCCGACTCCATAGCCTTGAGACCCAGAATCGGATCAACCTCGGCATGGCAGCGCATATGGGTAACGCCGTTGCGGACAGCTTGACGAATGACAGCAAGCGAGCGCTCGTTCATGTCCTCGTCTGTAAAAGAACTTTTCAGTTTAGCCGTTATCTGAATTGCGTCTTGGAGAGATTCTGCATCCCGATCCATAACATCCAGTAAATAGGCTTTTTCCAGGTGAATATGCGGCTCGACCAAGCCAGGCAGCAGTAAGCCTCCTTTGGCTTGAACGACATTCATCGCTTCCGATATCCCTTCACCGGATGGTGAGATAAATGCAATTTTACCTGAGGATACTCCCACATCCATTCGCCTTCCATCCTTGGATAACACGGTATCAGTAATAAGCAAATCAACCATGACAACCCTCCAATCATGTGCGCTTTTGTTACACGTTAAAAACAATTCAAGCATATTCCACGCTGCAGGGGGAAGTCATTGGATGATAAAGATAAAAATAATTTAGATTATTGGACGAACAAGCCAAAGATATTTACTCGGAAGGATCGTAATGTTATATTACTTAACAATAGTTTAACTTGTTCCAGAAAGGGATGGGTCGATGTGCTGCTGATAGATTTGCTCAATAACGGCATTTACGATGATGCCAGAGTGATTACTGGGCATAAGGGTCTTAAGCGCGAGGTTCAAACCGTTAACATTATGGACTGTCCAGATATCATACGTTTTTTGAGGCCCAACGAGCTCTTGCTGACCAACGGTTATTTCATGAAACAGCAACCTGAAGTGTTCATTCACCTGATCAGGGACATGCAGCGGCTTCGCTGCTCCGGTTTGGCCATCAAAACCAAACGTTTTAAACTTCCGATCCCTGAGGAAATATTACATGAAGCGGACCGTATCGAATTTCCTATCATTGAAATTTCAGATGTATGTCTATCCCTTGGTGAGATTTTGCAACGATCAACCAGTGTTATTCTGAACAATAAGAGCGACGAACTCCAATATGCACTTAGCATTCACAAAAAATTCTCCGAAATGATCATGCGAGGCAAAGGAATTTCCGGCATTATCCAGTCCTTGTCCAAGCTGCTCTCATCCCCAGTCATCCTGTTAAACAACAAATGGAAAACCATTGCTTCCACAAATCAAAATGCAAATATTACTGAGCTTACTGCAGCTGCAGTTAGTGCACTTCACGGATTGTCCGACACCTCAAGCCCGACTTCATTGTGCTTAATCGACTCATCCCTGCGGGAACGCAGCTGCATGCTCGTATATCCGGTAAAAACGTATCGTCACGAAGGCTATTTGTTATCTTTTCATACGCCGGATCAATGGACTGGTCTGTACGGTTTAACGCTCGAACAAGCCTCTAACGTCATTGGAATGGAGCTGACCAAATCCCAAGCAGTCAAGGAACGTTCCCGCAGGCACAAAAATGAGTTTTTTTCCGACTTGATCGAGGGGTATATCACTTTCGAGCAGGAAGCGCTGAACCGCGGCAAGAAATACGGGCTTAGAAAGGGTTATTCATGTGTCGTGCTGGCTATTCGTAATGATGAGGCGGCAGTACTAAAGGGAGACAACTTGACTGAACAAGAGGAGCAATACGAGCACATTAAACGTCATTTCGGTGCGCTGGAGCATCCTTTTACCATGTTTACCAAACATGATACCTACTGCATTTTGCTATCCATCCCGGACTCAGGCTGGGACGAGGCGAAGCTCACCGAACATCTCACTGGAATGCTTAAACACCTCCATCAGGAGAATGGAATGAGCATGTCGGTTGGCATCGGCAAACCTGCAATGAATGTGCTCGGCGTTCGCCATTCTTACACAGAAGCAGTCAATGCGCTGCAATTCGGCTATCGATTTAAACGCAAACAATTTGTCCAATCCTACCAAGCCAAGGATATCGGGTATTTATTCCATATGCTTCCCCAAGACGAGCTAAAGCAATTTTACGAATCGACTCTAGATGGATTGCTGCAAATCACCGATGAATCCGAAAGAAAAGAGCTGCTCCGTACCCTGAACGCATTTTACGAAACACAATGCCAGCTTGTCGAAACATCCAAACACCTCTTCGTGCATCGGAATACGGTGGTGTACAGATTAGAAAAGTGTGAACGACTCCTGGATGTAAAACTCAAAGATCCCGCTGAAAGTCTACGAATTCGTATAGCGCTAGCGATCGAGCCTTTATTGCTGCAAAAAGATTAAGAGACACACCTTCAGAAGGTTCTTGTTTCGTCAAACATCCTACGAGAGGGTTCCGGCTGTTCTAACGGTATCTCAATAAAAAAAACAGCCGTTCTCAGGATTTCTGTGAGCGGCTGCAGATTATTTTTTTCAATGAACGCTATCATCTACATGTAACGATATATATTCATCGCCGAAGCCCAAAAACAGAAGCTGCCGCAAGAAGGAGACCGATTGATAACAGCCATGTCCATGAGTCATAAGTAAACATTCGAACAAGCTCCCATACGTTTGAAGGGCCAGAATGAGGTCCATCACGATATGGATCATTAAAAAATAGAGAAATAGCTGCAGCGATAATAAAAATTGCTCCAAGCACAAGTAAGGAATGTAATGCCATTTTTCTCATCATGGACTAACTACACCTCTAATTCAATTTTGTCGTAGTTCTGGTGAACACAATCGTCTATGATCACCAAGTTGCCCAATCAAGATTAATCACACTTCTCCCCAAAATATATCTGTTTCATAATCAAAAAGAACAGTACCCTCCCGTTTATTTCGATCAAATATGTTCTGAAGCTCAGTCATCATCGGAGTATAATTGGGATGCCCGGGCACAGGAGTATAGGAAGATGATTGCAATCTGCCTTTCAAGCCCTCAAAGTCGAACTGTTGACTCATTTGAAAGTTCGCTTTCTGCATCGTGCCTTCCTTGAAAAAGGATTGAAGCACAGACTCAGAAATGTTTTTATGATTCACTTTTTCATAGTCGGTCCCGTACGCATGCAGCAGCTGATCGTATTCTACACGAAAGGAGTTACCGCTAGTAAGACGGGAATTCCAGATTAATACCACTTTACCTCCGGGCTGTAAAATCCGCCTAAACTCGGTCTGTGCTGCCAAGCGGTCAAACCAGTGAAACGCCTGTGCGCACACAATAAATTCCACCGAACGATCAGGTAACCCCGTAGATTCTGCAGAGCCTGATATCGTCTGAAAGTTCGGTTCATTCTCCAACATCTGCTCGGCGGCTGCCCGCATGGCCTGATTCGGCTCGACGGCTATAACATAGCTCCCACGTTCCAGAAGCAATTTCGAGAAAATTCCTGTACCTGAACCAACATCTGCGATCTTACTGTTCGAATGCAAACCAACGGAGTTGTATAGATAATCAATAGCCTCTTTTGGATAACTCGGGCGGTAGTTCGTATAGGAATCAACCCGGTTTGAAAACCGTTCTTCATTTTTCATCTGTAATCAGGTCTCCTTTGAATTAGACTATCCAAAACAAAACACCATTTCACTATTTTCTCTCTTTATCTCAGATTACCTTCCTGTTTATTCCATTATTTGTCCCATAAAAAATAACAGACCCCTGGCACTCTGTGCTCGTGATCTGTTATCTCTACTAAACTCGTTTGATGTGGACTGCGTTTACTTTAAATGGATCTTGAAGACATCTCCAGCTTCACCACCAAAAACGATAAAGCCAGCTTTGGGAAGCTCAATGGATTGTTGATCGGTAGCAACCGAAAAGTGAACCACTTCGCCCTGCTCATTATATACAGCGTAACCGCCGCCTTCCGGCGAGTCTACCGTCAATGATTTGTTCGCAGAACGGGAATCGATAGCATACCAGCGGGCTTGACCGCTTGCCGGTATAGTGGCCTTACCTGTCTTACCGCCAAAGATCGGTGTAATCGCATCCTCTGCAATATATTCCTGTCCGTCCTGAATCAAAATCTCTGCATTATTCTTGGTGTAAAATTGCAGATCGAATGCGTCTCTACCGTTCATCACAGGAATCTCTGCGACATTCACTGCATGGTCTGAATCTACAATCTGAGTGCCGTTTGCATAACCGATCTCCGTATCCACGCTCAGATTTTTGATTAGCATCGAAGGAAGCAGATAAAAGATCGATGTGATTTTTTCATCTAACGCATAATATTTGGTGCCGTTGCGATCTGCCCATTTCTTTCCTGTGGCTGTGTTCAAAGGATTGGGATCCAACTTTTGATAATCATACGTGTTCATCACCGTTTGACCTAGACCCGGCAATGAAATCACTGCCTGCACCTTAACATACACTTTCCCGTTTTGTTCCTTCACGAAACTGGCCTTCACACTTCCATCCGTACTTGTGAATTGCCCCTCTCCAGTGTAGACATACTTCTGCTCTGGAATGATTCCGCCCTGCAAGGCTGGCAGTGTGATTTCGTCGTTTTTGACCTGAATATCCAGGGTTGTACCTACTGTACCATATAGACCCGAATACGCATTGAGCTCCGTAGGCATCTTTACTTTTACGGGCGGGGAGAAGGTCTGATCTTTCTTGATTTCATCAATGACACCTTGATACTCCAATACCTCCAGCAGTACGTTGCTCGCAAACATCTGATTGTGGATGGACGACCCACCTGAGGACAGAACGGCCATTGAAATATCAAGCTCAGGTATGGTAATTAGTGATGCATGATACATCATGGTGTCTCCGCCTTTGGCAAGTGCAGTAATGCCATAATCGCTAAATGGAGCAAGATCCACAGCATCCCATCCCAGTCCGTAATTGAACGTATTCCGCTCATCTGTGACCCATATTCCTTTTCGATATTCATGATTTTGCATGGACTTAACCGAGGATTCGGACAAAATGTCAGGTCTGTTACCCATTAATACTTCAGCAAATTCGGTCAATTCTTCGGATGTGGAGTATATCCCACCTGTACCGAGAATGTTCGCATTTTCAACTGGCATTTTGGTTTCAATCGTGGGCCAGTACGCTTCAGATAATTGATCTCTATCGAATGAATCCTGCGGTGTTTTGGTTGATTCCAGCTGTAACGGATTGCTGATAAACTTGGCGACATAATCGCTGTAGCTTAAACCACTCACGCGTTCAACCAGGATCTCAAGCAATTGAAAGCCGTCGTTACAATAAACGGAATATGAACCAGGTTTTGATTTTAACTTTTCGGTTTTGAGTTTGAGCAATAGTTCATCGTGGTTGCGCATGTCATTATCGTCAAACAGCATACTGTTCCCGTAATGTGAACCGTAGAGACCCGATGAATGATTCATCAGCATCCGCGGGGTAATTTGGGTGTACCGGGCATCCGCCATCTCAAAGTCCTGAATATAGGTAGTAAGAGGCTCATCCAGATTTACTTTCCCGGAATCCACCAGCATCATGGTTGCAGCGGTGACAACCATTTTGCTCACCGAGCCAATGCCGTACATGCTTTCCTTGGTGATTCGTGTCTGGGATGCTTTATCGTGAAAGCCAGTGCTGCCCGACAGTATGATTTCCCCTTGATCCCTAATGGCATATTGCAGACTTGTGACTCCATAATTTTGCACCAGTTTTGCTGCCATTTCTTCTGCCTGCTTTTCAATTGAAATGCTCTTATTTGCCTCTGCCCTGACGTCTGTCATCGGAGTGATTACCAGCACCGCTGTAAATAACACACTAAACAGTTTCTTCATCCTCAGCTTCCTCCCTCGTACTTTCGATATGATGAATTCATCATATCTGGGAAGAGGCCCCTTGAACGTGAACAAACCCTGAATGGAAAAAAACAATCCCTGAACGGCATGTTCAGAGACTGTTGACTTCAAAGGGCAGCACGACCATGTTATTGAAAGTCCGATGATGATGTTCAATCGTCATGTGCCCACCGTACTTTTCGCACATTCTTGATATATTCGTAAGGCCGATTCCATGAAACTCCGGATTAGGCTTCTCACTCTTCAAATGGGTTAGTGATTGCTCTACATGATTCAGCACTTGGATGATCATTGCAGAAGCAGTAGAATGAATGGCGATCAGAATATATCTGTCTTCAGCCTGTCTGACTTTTTTGGAAGCCTCGACTGCATTATCCAGCATATTGCCAAGTACAACACAGAGATCATAACGATCGATATGAACCTGTTGAGAATGAAGCTGAATGCGGGCGTCAATCTTGATTCCGTTTGCCTGTCCTACGGCAATGGTATTCGTGACAAGTGCATCGATCACGAGATTGCCGGAGTTCACCCGCTGGTATACGCCTTCAATCTTATTCAAGGTAAGCTTTATATGATCAGAAGCGGCTTCATGTTTGTTTTGCTTGATACATTCTTCAATGTACAGAAACTGCTGATGAATATCGTGGATGATGGCTTTCACATTTTTGAAACTGTGCACCGTCTTCTCGTAGTTGGCATCCTGATAATCCATCTGACGCTGCAGTTGGGCATTCTCATTCGCAAGCTGAACCTTCTCCACCATATTATCGAATACATAGACAATAAACACATTGAGAAACAGCGAGCCCATCACGGAAATGATATAAAAGATGTTTTTCTCAGTGTAGTTCGAAGCCACATTAATCTGATATAACGTAATAATCGGTACAATGAGAAAAAAAAGATAGTAGCGATAGTGAAGGGCAAAGCTTCTGCGTTTGGCAATAAGACGAACAACCTGAATGACAATAAACATGAGACTGCAGCCAAGCAGCATCACCTTGTAGAACACCCCATGATAACCCTCGTTGAAGTGATCCCATGTGGTGTAATCCGTAGCGTCCCAGACACTCATAATATATACAGCAATATAATTCACCATGGTGACCAGTACGGCATATAGGACCGTGAACACCAGTTTTAGCTTCAACTCCACGTCATAGGATTGCGCCAGACTGAAGATAAATAATAACACAACCAACGACGAGATGACCGAAGGCAATGTAGAAGCCAGATAGAAAAAACATAAGACAATAAACAGGACAAAATAGACCACTCTGTTCGGCTTTTGCCTGGACTTGCCCAGTACCGAATTGAAATAAAAATTCACCTGGAATGCCATAAGCAGCGTAACGATGATGATAGACAAGAACGTAAATGGTTCCATATCATTGAATCCTCATAATCATATATTTGGTGTAGGCATCCTTGACTTCCTTGACTTTGGAACGGCCGATGGGCAATTCAGCACCATTTAACATGACGACCTGGGAGCCGCTAAACTTCTGGACATGCATCAGGTTAATGACAATCGAGCGATGAATTTGCAAGAAGCCATGATCCTTCAGAGCATCCGCATAATTCGAAATAATGCCTTTACTTTCATGCGTGCTTTCGTTGGTCACAAAATTCAGTTTGTTTTTGATTGTTAGACTTTTCATCACTTCGATCCAGAGAATATCATCGTATTTCAACAGCAATTCTTCATAAGCTGATTTGATTAATACAAACTTTTTGTCCATTGATCTCAAGTACTGGCATAGTTTAATCATTTTCTCCTCGAAGATATGTGTCTGGATCGGTTTGATCAGATATTGAAAAGTAACCACATCGAAGCTCTCTACCATATACTCCGGATAGCTGGTCAGAAACATGATTTGTACATCCAGAAATTTCATCATTCTGATTTCTTTGGCTGCCTGAATGCCGTTCATCCCGTGCATCTCTACATCCATAATAAGAATATGGAAGGCATCCCCTACCGTTTTGTAATGAGAAATCAACTCTTCACCGGATGCAAATAAGGTAACTTGGAAATCAATATTCGTTTTCAGAGATAAGGAGATCAGCATCGCTTTCACGAGATTTCTTTGTTTCTCCTCATCATCACAAATGGCAACATTAAACATGATTGAACATCCGCCCTTCATTTGACGACAATTCTGAGTTTCACTCTCAAATATACTACTTTATCATACATTTCAGGGGGAAATGGGATGAAACGCATGTTTCAAACCCTAAACTGCAAGGTGACCGGTTGGATCCGGCAACATTTGAATTTATTCAAGAAAAGAAAAAGGAACCAACTCCTAGAGTTGGCTCCTACTTTAATGTGAAGATATAGTGTAGTAACACATCAATTATATAAATTAGGTTATATTACAACCCCATATCATCAGCAAGCTTCTCAACACCTGTGAAGATGGAATCTCCGTAACCCCAGAAATTGTTGAAATCAATAACATAGATTTTCTTGTTTTTCACTGCGTTAATACTTTGCACCTGCTTGTTGGCAAGCAACTTGTCAATCGTTTCTTGTGGATCAATACCGCCAGCATATTTGGAAATGATCATCACATCCGGATTGACCTCGATGAGTTTCTCCAGACTGAGTGTGCCTGTTTCATTGATCAACATATTATGTACGTTGATTAATGACATTGCACTTTCGATAAACGTATCTCCATTTCCGTTGTAAACCGCAATGGTTCCATCACCATTGTCAGAGAAGGACGCATAGTTGATTGTTTCAGCGCTGGCACGAGCCTTCAATGCTTCCTCGCGTACTTTAAGTTCCTCAATATAGGCTGCCGCGTTAGCTTGTACGTTGAAGATCTCGCCCAACTCGGTGATATCCTTATACAGACTATCCAACGAAGCATCAGTAACACTCGTGCTCTGCACAAACGTTTTGATCCCCATATCATTCAAGCCGTTGACTGTACCCACACCCCAGTCGGCATCCTCAAATAATCCACCACGTCCCATAATGAGGTCAGGCGAAGCGCCAATGGTCACTTCCTTACCAACATATCCTTCAGCCAGAACAGGGATTTTCTTAAACTCCTCAGCAATATCTTCAGGCACACTGCCAAACAATGCAGCTACACCCACGAGCTTGTCCGTCAATCCAAGGCGAATCATCAGCTCGGCTGCGCCTTGAGTATTGGCAACAACGCGTTCAGGTGCCTTGTCAAATGTTTGTTCCTTAGCGACCCAGTTACCGTTCTCTGTTGTATAATTCGACACGGTTACCGGGTAAGTCGTTTCTGTTGCAGCTGAAGCATTAACATCGGTCTGCTCCCCATCTGCTGCTGCATTCGTGGCGCTGCTCTCCTCATTTTGCTGTGAGCTGCCCTCGGCATTATCGCTCCCACCACTTGAACACGCAGCCAGCACCAAAATCATTGCAGTAATCAAACAAAGAAACATCCCTTTTTTTACGGACACCAACATGTAAATAACCTCTCCCTTTTCCATTCTTGTCTGGCTTTTTGACCATTATGTAAAATAACTATTGTCAGTATACAGTAAATGTCGAAGTGTGTAAATGAGAACAATAATCAATATCATTATCATTCGATTGAGAACATAAAAAAGCCGCTTTACAGCGACTCTCTATGCACTCCTATTCTTATCTCTCCATGACATCCGTTCGAAAGGCTGCAAGAACAAAGGAACAATATAATGACCTGAAGGAGTTCCTCAACCCCCTGTAAAATGTTGATCATGATAGGCTTTATCCAAATTGACCTCTCCTCCGGACCATACCTTCCGTGAAGTCCACTCGGCCTCTCCTTGCCAGAAATCAGACTCAGGCGAGAGTCCTAGCGCAAGGAATACGGTCGTACACAGATATAAACTGCCCGTCGATATGTAAGCTTCACCGATTTCCGGCTGACTTCCGGCGAATCCAATTCGCAGCCATCCGGCATCGTCAAACGTCCCTGGCATCTGAATCTGCCGCTCGATTACCGCCGTAAGTGCGCAGCGAACTTGAGCTGGTTCCACTTCTATCGGGAGTTCCTCTCTTAGTGCCATGAGAGATAAATGCTGAAATGCTCCGAAACGATAGGCAAGCGATCGTCCAATAGGCGGGAAGGTGCCTTCGGGTGAAATCAAGCGTTCCAGGATGGCTGCATAGCGAGTTGCTCTGTCTAGCGCCTTGACCCTAATCGCTTTCCAATCCTCGAATTGATCTCCTAACGCGTCCAATGTATCCACGAGCATGGGTTGAATCACAAAGCTGTTATAGTAATCCCAATGAAAGTCAGGCCCATCGCCATATGCACCATCACCCATGTACCATTGGTCATGCTGTCTTACCGCATAATCCACTCGCATGCGATCCCAAGTTTCTACGCCCATTTGGGCAAGGGCCGCTTCAATAATTGCACTAAACAACAGCCAGTTACTGAATACGGGGCGTATAATCCGTGTGGCGAGCAGGGCTGATTTCAGATTATCTTTTGCTTTCTCGTCCAGCAGTTCATACAGTTCACGTGGAGCCCGAAGCATCGCATTTGCAAGAAAAGCTGCGTCAACAACAGGCTGGCCGCCTTGCGTGAAATTCATAAAATCGGGCGAAGTTGGATCTGTCGCCACTTCAATTGCACGTCTGGCCAGATCTGCCATCCTGTCTCGAATCTTCCCCTCCTCACCTGAACGAGGGCCATGTTCAAGCCATGGTGCAATCCCGGCCAAAGTCCGTCCCAAAGCCTCCAAATAAGCGTAGTCATTACGATCTCCCCCCTTTGATTCGACAGGCATATCGATAACAAGTCTGCTTTCTGCTAAGGCATCGAGCACAGGATGAGCTATGCGAACCAACGTATCGACCCAATATTTTCTGTCAACCGACACTTATTTCCCCTCCTCTGAATAATCATTTTCAGAAAATTATAGAAGGTTGTTTAGACGTGAACAATAAACTATAATCATCAAAAACTGACCTATTGTGCTGAGGAGGATAAGACATGCTTACGTTGCTTTCTTGCGGCTATCGAACCATTCACCATGAAGGGATTGTGAGAAACCGGCCAAGTGGTTCGGGAAATTACACTTTTGTGTTTTTTAACAGCAGAGCAGAGGTGAGATTGCATGACAACACAAGCACGGTGGAGAAGAATACCTTCATTTTGTTTCAACCTCAAACGCCTCATTATTACCGTGAGCTGGAGAGTCCATTTATTAATGATTGGTTCCACTGTAACGGCAGCGATTTTCACGAATTTCTCCTAAGTATTCAATTTCCTGTGGACACACTTATTGAAGCTTCAGATCCCTTGTTGATCTCCAGAAGCATTGTGGAACTTCAGAAGTGTCACAGACTGGATGGAAAGCTGCGTGAGCGTATTATCGATTGCGACCTTCGGTCTTTCTTCATGAAATTGAGTGACTTGCGTGCAAGAACTGCTCCCCACCAACTTAGCCGTTATTACATTCAATTTACAGAACTGCGCAACGATATCTATCGCTCTCCTCAGCTAAACGTATCCGTAACAGAACAAGCTTCACGATTAAATATGAGCAAATCCTACTTTCAACACATCTATAAAGAGCTATTTGGTTGTTCCGTAATGACGGATATGATTCATGCCCGGCTTGACCATGCCAAATATCTTTTGGATCACAGTGAGCTCTCCGTTAATCAGATTGCGTATGCATGTGGATATGAGAATGACACCCATTTTATGAGGCAGTTCAAAAAATTTGTTGGTGCTTCGCCCAGGAAATACAGATTCAGAATTGAACCCAGTTGAGGTGTGTTCTTTTGGTCCTAATAAAGATAGCCTAGCAAGTCCAGCTCCCCTTCATCCCAACTCATCTCACTTACTTCCTTGATCATGATTTCGCTTATCGGCTCGTGACCTATTCCGTTCGTCATTTGTAATTCATCATTAATCTTCAACCACTTTACTCGATTTTCAACTCTTTTATATCCATGCTTTAGATACAGAGCCATGTTATCTGCAAACAGAAGATGGAAGTCTATATTCCTGCCGATTGAGAATGTATCAATTTCCTTAAGCAGCTTGGAACCCAGCCCTTGCGAACGCTCGTTTTGTGAGACGCACAAATCAATCACACCAAGGACTCTAATGCGTTTACCATTTAGATTCATCACTCTGTAATCCAGACCCACTTGCCCTACGAGTTCATTCTCATCGTTAAAAGCCAAGAATCTAAACTGCGGTACTTGCTTGAAGTAAATTCGATCCACAGGATAAACTTCAGGAAAGCTTTTGATTAATAACGCTTGTATTTTCTCGCTAAGCTCCACACCAATTTCGAATTCAAATACCTGATCTATTCTCAAATGACTCCTCCTAAACAAATGTAATAATTTAAGCCTTTCTCCATTGCCTTTCTACACTGGTTCGCAAAAATCCTTTTATATTAACGCAATAGATTTCTATACGATTTAATTTAATCACTAAACCAGTATGTAGAATTGCAGCAAAAAACACCCTTACGGGTGTCTCATTCGTTCACTCTTAACTATAAGTATATGAGAATCTGGTGGTTCACTTCCTCGCACTATCGTAAACTTCATCCGTAACAGGTTCTAGCCATTCAGGTGTACCTGCAGTGATCGCTATATGTTCAAACCAGCTGTCTTTTGCGGCACCATGCCAGTGTTTTACACCATCATGCGTAACAATAACATCGCCGGCTGTCAGGAATTGAGCAGATTTGCCTTCCTCCTGATACCACCCTTCCCCACCGGTAACTAACAGTATCTGAAATCCGCCACGGTGAATATGCCAGTTGTTTCGGCAGCCTGGCTCAAAGGTCACGTTCCCTACACCAACATTCACTTTCGGATCTGCAACCAAGGTTTGAAGATAGCTCTGTCCCACAAAATATGATGCAAAAGCTTCATTCTTCTCTCCTGCCGGAAAAATAACGCCGTTCTTTACCTCTTCATATTTTGCCATATCTGATTTCTCCAATCTATTGATTAAATTTATTTCTCTTCATTTTCCGGAATCACTTCATTGATACAAGCAAGTGCATTGAGTGTCCTTGGAAAACCCATATAAGGCAGACAATGTGTGATCGCTTCAATCAGCGTTTCCTTGTCATTTCCCACATTTATATTTCCCTGTACGTGTGCCTTAACTTGGCCTTCGGCTCCTCCCAATGCACTGACCATAGCCAGTGTTAACAATTCCCGGATTCTCAAATCAAGTCCGTCACGGGTATAGAAATCACCGAAGCAAAAAGCCGAAAGATACTCCTGAATATGCTTCTGGTTCAAAGGGGCGCTTGCTCTCATTTTTTCAATGACATCACCAAAAATCTCAATCTGTACAGCAAGCCCTTTTTTCAAACGACTATGTTCTGAGACCTGGCTTTGGCTTTCCATAGGCAGTGCAATATTACGGGACGTGAACACCTCATTCACTTCATCAATGGCGTTTAATGTTTTCGGAAAACCGATATATGGGGCACACTGGTAGACGGCCTCTTTAATTTCTACCGGAGTCACTCCAACATTCAATGCCGCACTTACATGAGCCTTAAGCTGAGGTAATGTCTGATTGACCGTAAGGACCACCAGTGTCAGCAGCTCCCGCTGAATGTCCTTCAGCGTACCTTGATAGAACACTTCTCCAAAGATAAAACGGCTTAGGATGTCCTGAAATTCAGGATCTGTTGCATAGGCAGAAGGTACGCTCTCACCAAATAGTTCTTGGTATTTTTCCTTGCTCTTTTCGATTCGATCCATGCGTCTCGCCTCCTTTTAATCTTCTCTTCTATTATTTCAGTAGAGGAAACATAAATGATGGAGATAATACATATTGATGCGTTACCGCACATGTGTATAATATAAATGGAAAGTGTCCCCCCTTCAATAAACAAACCGTCTTCATTCGTGCGCTATTGCACAAATTTGAAATAATGTGCGACAACCCTCTGGAAAGGAGAGAACCCTCATGTCCCAATTGAAATTGGATCGAAGAGTGCAAAAATCTCAAGATGCGATTAAGAATGCATTCACACAACTGATGTCTGAGAAAAATCTGGATCAAATTACGATTCAGGACATTTCCCATCGGGCAAACGTCGGTCGTAGAACGATCTATGATCATTACATGGATAAATTTGATTTGCTCGACAAGCTTATTGAAGAACACATTAACGAGCTGCGAAAAATATGCGAAGCCGCATCTGACTTAAGTTTTGCAGAGGGAAATCTCCTCTGGTTTGAATACTTTGAACACCATCTTCCCTTCTTTTCAGCCATGTTATCAAGCAAGGGTGCCTCTGTATTTCGTCATCATTTTCTTGCATTTGTTATTAAAGAATTAGAGGGCGAAGTGAATATAACCGAAGGAATAAATCAGGGATTAAGCAAGGAGATCCTTCTTAATTTCTTTGGAGCGGCAATCGTGGAGATCGTCGAAGCGTGGCTTACCAATGGAATTACGGAGTCAACTCAGGTTATTGCAGAACAAGTAGGGGTTTTGTTGGATCGGAATTTCTAGGAACGAGTTACAGAATGAGATATCACAGCAGAAGGAGCATTGAGCCATGATTTTTATTACCAAAAAATTGATGAATCGGCTAACTCAATCTTATAGAGAACCTGACATGTACATATGTTATTCCACACCACAGAGCTGGTCAGCGAAGACAAGCCGGGCTATATTGCTCATCAATGAGGATAAATTAATCATCCTCTTCCTCAATTTTTTTTCGACTAAAGTTGTACATACCATTGAATTCCAAACAGCAGAATTACAAGATCAAAAATATCATTCTGGCACCTTATTGTCTGCAACATGGTCATTCCACGTTCAAGGCCGGCGATGGAAATTCATGATTCCCAGAAAGATTCTTACGCTGGGCTCGATGCAGAGCGACTTTTTGTATTTTATGAAACGGCATATCTATCATTAAGGTCATATTGTCGCATCGATCTTCTGCCTGTATGAATAAGAGCAGTCGATCCAATGAATCGACTGCTCTCCTATGTTCCATCAACAGCTGTTCTACCCATTGACGCTTGAGCATCTGCACATAACTTATTCAACTGCATGCACCCGTATAGCTAAACATGTCGATGAAGCTTGGTGTTGCACTCCGATGTTGTCGCAGTGAAATACTCCACATAATTCACTAAACCTTGAAAATTCAGATACGCTTCATAACGCATGCGAATTGCAGGTAGTGTAATATAATCCAGCACCTGTTCCTTGGGAACCCACCTGCACTCGCTCGTTTCCTCAGATGCAGCTAATTCTCCACCTTCTAATTTGCACACAAAATTAAACATGACCTTTGTCGGAACATCCGTCACACCGTCATACCACTTATGTACTGCTGTATTCGAGACAACACTAATCAAATGACTCACACTGGCGTCTATCCCGCTTTCTTCCTTGATCTCACGGATCACGCCATCAATCAGGTTTTCTCCTACCTCAGTAATCCCGCCTGGGTACACCCAGCCATCGTCATGAGCTTTTACTAACAGGATATTTCCATGTCCGTCTTCTACAATTCCACCTGCCGATACAATATGGGTTGGAAAGACCATCTAACCACCTCCTCTACAGAAAATCTGTATATAAATTCCACATCCTTCATACAGCTTCCTGCATAAAACACATATTCCTTTTCCTTAATGCTTAGTCCAATCAACTTTTGGATACAAGCCGCGGGAAATGTGATATGGTCTAGAATGTATTTGTTGCATAACAAAACGCACTACTTGCTGAGGAGAAGATTACAAGTGAATGAGATTCAAGGAATGGAGAAACCACACAGATTAACGGATCCACGGGTTGTAACCTTAATCGCAAGCCTATGCTGCTTGCTATGGGGGAGTGCTTTCCCATCGATTAAACTAGGGTATATCGCTTTTAACATCATGCCAGAAGATATGGGTTCCAAGTTTGTATTTGCAGGGTATCGATTTATACTCGCAGGCTTGCTGCTTCTGATCCTATACCGACTGATTGGAAAACGGAAGTTCGCTCTATCTGGACGGCAATGGACCAGTCTCGCTATGCTGGGAGTCATGCAAACAGGCCTGCAGTATATGTTTTTTTACATAGGTGTATCCAATACGACTGGTGTTAAAGGCTCCATTGTGAACGCAACAGCTACCTTTTTCAGTGTGGTGCTAGCCCATTTCCTGTATCAAAATGACAAGCTAAGCAATAAAAAAGTGATTGGCTGCGTGCTGGGATTTATCGGAGTCATCATTGTGAATTTCAATACCGATCTACTCTCATTTTCCGTTTCATTTACAGGTGAGGGCTTCGTCATGGCAGCTGCTTTCATATTTTCCATTACGGCCATCTACGCGAAGCATTTAACCTCTTCCATGGATGTATTGGTCGTCACGGGTTTCAGCCTGTTTGTGGGCGGATTAACGCTGGCTCTGCTGGGTCTGCTGCTGGGCGGACAAGTTACACATTTCACCCTGGAATCCACGAGTAACTTAATTTATCTGGTACTGCTGTCATCGGCGGCATTTTGTTTATGGAATATGCTTCTTAAATACAACAAAGTAGGAAGAGTGTCTGTTTACAACTTCCTTATCCCCGTGTTTGGCGCATTGCTATCAGCTGTATTTTTGGGCGAAAGCATTATGGAACTGAAAAATCTGATTGCCCTCCTGTTCGTGTCGATCGGCATTTACATCGTGAATCGAGCAAGCTCTGCCTAGCATGCAGCTGTTTGTAAACAATCTGTCCTGGAACGACAGAAAAACCAAGCTCATCTCCTTTTTACGGGATCGAACTTGGTTATTCTTAACTTTATTTATTATTTTCGTGCCTGGTTAACCCTGGCAATAAGTTCATGAATAACTTCATCAGGTGAACGCTCATTCATCCATTGTTGACCGAACATTTGGAATACTTTGATCATAGGGAAGTCTTCCCAAAATCCCACAAATTCCTCATTAAGATATACCTTATCTGTCACATGCTCGTTCATGTCATTCAGACATTTTTCCAATTCTGCTTTTGCTGCCGGATCACTTATCCATTCGCTTAGAAGGCTGAATTTGTGAAACGTAATCTCTTCTTTCCCAAAGTCACAGTGGAGACGTTCCGTGATTCGGATGTCTTTGGACGAGCTGCCCAGCGAAATCTGGAAGTATCCGGTCTCTGCTACCCAGCGGTTATACTTGGTGTTATAGTACGAAAAATCTCTCTCTTCCAGATCAAAGGTAATCTTGCGTTTCTCACCGGGCTCCAGTTCGATTTTGACAAAGGCTTTTAGCTCTTTCTCCGGACGGGTCCATGTGCACTCTTCATCGTGTACGTACAATTGAACAACTTCTTTTCCTTTGCGCTTACCTGTGTTTTTTAATTGGAAAGAAACGGTGACGCCAGTGTTCGTCTGAGCCACTTCCAGATCCGAATATGAGAACGATGTATAGGATAATCCGTGTCCAAACGGGAATTGAGGAGCCAGTTCTTTCCGGTCATAGTATCGATATCCTACAAAAAGACCTTCACGATAATACAGCTTGCCATTCTCTCCGCGAATCCGCATATGGGATGGGTTGTCCGATAGCTTCACAGGGAAGGTCTCCGACAGCTTACCCGATGGATTCGTGTGTCCGAATAATACATCTGCAACCACTTTACCCATGCCTTGACCCGACAACCACGAGTGAATCACACCAGGTACATGCTGTACCCATGGACGCATGGCGAGTGCGGTGCCGCTGCTGGTTACGACAATGCACTTGGGCTGAACTGCGGCTACCGCCAAAATCAATTTCACTTGATGCTCGGGAAGGTCAATGCCTTGCAGATCACGCATCTCCGATTCGGCATATTCCGGCTGGCCAACAAACAGTACAGCGACATCAGAATTCTTGGCTAATGTGACACTTTCCTGAATTAACTCATCGTGAATGGAGTCATCCTCCGGGTATCCTTCTGAATATCCTATCGTAATATTCTCGCCGGCCAGATTCTTTATCTCGTCCCACGGAATGTCGACTCTTGTCGGCGTTACCTTCGCACTGCCTGCCCCCTGAATTCGAGGCTTCTTGGCAAACCGCCCAATCACGGCAATGGATCCCAATGATTCCGGCTGCAGCGGAAGAATCGCGTTCTCATTTTTCAGAAGCACAATACTTTCGGCTGCCGCTTTACGAGCAAGTGCATGGTAATCCGCATCTTCAGAAGTCCCCTCACCTTTGCTGCCCGTTACCCGTTCGACCAGCTTCAAAATGCGACCCACGCTTCGATCCAATTGTTCCTCGGAAAGGCTTCCGTTCTGAATCGCCTCAATGATGGCTTTGGCATTGTAATGAGCAGGACCTGGCATCTCCAGATCAAGTCCAGCCTTCAGTCCGCGGATGCGATCATTGACAGCTGTCCAGTCGGATAGCACAACGCCTTCATAACCCCATTCTTCTCTCAAAATGTCATGCAGCAAATGTTCGTTCTCACTCGTGTACGTTCCATTCAATAAGTTATAAGAGCACATGACCGTCCAAGGATCGGATTTCTTAATAATTCGTTCAAAGGCGCTCAGGTAAATTTCGCGCAGTGTCCGCTCGTCAATTTCCGAACTGGTCACCATTTTCTCAAACTCCTGGTTGTTTCCCGCAAAGTGTTTGACAGAAGCACCTACACCTTCACTTTGAATCCCATTAATGAACGCAGCGCCAAGTTCTCCCGTCAAGCACGGGTCTTCCGAATAGTATTCGAAATTTCTACCGCCAAGCGGTGTTCTTTTCATATTGACACCCGGTCCAAGCAGCAGCTCTACATCCATGGCTTTCGATTCCCGTCCTAGAGCCACACCGACCTCATGCAGCAATTCCGTGTTCCACGAAGAACCGATGGCCGAACCCGTAGGGTAACAGGTTGCAGGTACATTTTCCGTTGTGATCCCCATTTCTTCATCGCTGTTCGTTTTACGGATCCCATTGGTTCCGTCGTACATATGAACAGGCGGAATGTTCAACCGCTCGATCCCCTTCGTCATCCACATATTTAATCCCGCGCAGAGTGAAGCTTTCTCGGCAAGTGTCATTGCGGGCAGCAATTCATTAATCGATTTATTCATGGTTCTCACCCTTTTTATTTAATTTTGTTCCTGTTCTTTCTTCAGTTCCTGTGCATCATACAGTTTGAAAAACGGAAACCATACCGCAAATACAATGAGCAGAACCACAGCCAGCAAAATAAGACCGTTAAACCCGGACATAATGTAGGTGGACAGGCCAATCGGCGTGTACCATAGCTGGAAGATCTGGCTTGGAATCCGCACCCAACCCCAGTCTAGAGCGAGGTATACAATCACCGGCGTGATGAGTGCGTTGATCCACATCGGCACCATAAGCAGCGGATTAAAGGCAATTGGCGCTCCGTACACGACAGGTTCATTGATGTTGAACAAGGACGGAATGATGGTCGCTTTGCCGACCGATTTCAGCTTTTTGGATCGTGCCATCAGGAACCAGACCACTAACGGCAAGGTTGCTCCCATCCCACCAATACCAAGCCATCCGGAGAAGAAGGTTTCAAATGTGTTGATATTGACCGGATCTTGTCCGGCTGCAACGAGAGAAGCATTCTGCTCTATTGCAGGTATCCAGATCGCGTACCAGATCGGTGTCATTACCCATGGGCTTACGCCGAAGGAATAGAGCACTACGCCGATAAAATTAAATAATAAAAATCCAGTTAAACTTTGTCCTACAGCATTGATTGGCTCAAATATGTTTACAATCAGTCCAAAAATATCAAAATGAAGCTGATATACGAGAACCCATCCTGTGGTTAATACCAGGGCGATCGGTACGAGAAAGTCGAACCAGTCCATAATGAATTCGGGAAGTGAAGACCCCTTTTTGAAGAACGAAAATTTGTTGCACATAATCATCACAAGAGCAACGAATACTCCCACCAAGAGTGCTGTGATCATTCCCGAAGGTCCAAATCGTTCAAGGATGAACTGAATGGTACCATCTTCGTTTATTGTCGGGTTAAGCAGCATAGCGAACAGGGATACCCCCGTCATTCCCGCCAGCAGCTTAATTTTGTGCCGCTCCTTTTTTTCCATCACCACATAAGGCGTCAAGAAAGCAATAAACAACCCAAGCAAACCGAAACTGAACGTCGTGATCGGTGTCAGGTCCGGCATACCCGGAATAAAGTCCTGCAAAATAGAAATCAATGTAATAATCGAACCGATGAAAATCATCGGAATGGCGACCATAATGGCTTCTTGAATCGAAGAAACCCAAATATTATTCGTAAACGCCTCCAATCTTGGCGCAAACGAATCTGTCATCCATTTCATAAACCGCTTCATCCAAACTCCCCCTGTCTTCCTCTTAGCTGCCACAACCATAGTATATCGATTCGTGTGAACGCTTTCTTGTTGGAACTTGCCACTTGATGGTTCGTTTTTTGCCCATTTCTAGTCCTACGTTCTAGCTTGCCTGCCTGTACAAGAAATAAACAACAAAAAACATCCCTCCATTACCGAAAGGATGCCTTAAGGATACTTTTTTTAATATTGTCTATTTAATATGAGCAGCATCACGCCATGTGGGGGGAGCAAAATCTCTCTGCGCCAACACTCATCCCTAATTATCTCTGTCCTCATGAAGGGTCCGCTCCTGCCATCTAGATAAGAGATTTCTTCTTCCGTTAACGAATATGGCGATCCCATGCGTGTCCACTCATCAAATACGGAGCCATGATCCCGATCGAGTTGATAACTGGTGCATTTATAAGGCCCCGGGAGCTTGTTAAGCATGAGTTCAAAAGCCTTGCTGCCCTTCTCCTCAAATACGTCATAACGGGTTGAACAGGATAATTCGGACCAATCTCCACTCGCAAACAGCTGATCTACATGCACATAATGATAGAACAGAAATTGCATGCTTCCGTCACTTTTTCGGGTTCCGACATAACCGTCTCCCTTGATTAGCAGCTCATCACCCAGCTTCTGCATAAGCTCAAATGCATAATAGCTAGGTTTCTTCAGACCATCGCGATTGATCAGACCAAAGCCCCCATAGAAAGGAGAAGTCGGGACGATACTTTCTTCGAATACATCGGTAAAAGACCAAAAAGCCATGGCATTCACATCACCGAGTGTATTCATGGTGTGATAAATGACGAACGGAGCCATGAACATGGTATCGTGCAGCAAGTTACGGTCATACAGCGAAAAGTTCCACTCGGTAACATGGAGTTCAACATGGCCGTACGAAGACGCCTTCATTTTCTGCCGAAGAAGATCAATACTTTCCTTATAGAAGGATGGCGGCATGATTTGAGTTAAACGATCCTCTTCCACTTTTAGCTTCGGATACTCCGAATAGATATGGAACGAGAAAAAGTCGAGAGCAACTTCATGCTTCCCGCAGTATGACAGAAACTCCTCAGCCCAGGTGTCGTTCCAAAGAGATCCATACCCCATCGCAGGGCCTCCCACTCTCAGATCGGGCAGTACAGTTTTGATGGCATGGGCAGTCAATTCGTAAAAAGCGAAATATTCTTCCTTGCTTCCTGCCCAACATACACCAGCCAAGTCAGGCTCGTTCCATACTTCGAAGTACCACTTCTTCACTTCATCCGCCCCATAACGATTCAAACAGTGCCTGATGAATTCGCGAACAAGGGCCTGCCACTTGGCAGGGTCGGATGGCGGACTAATATTCCCCCTCCACCAAAACAACGTTTCCTTGGATCTCGCCAGCTGGCTCGGCATAAAGCTTAATTCCACGAATGGCCGAACTCCCTGATCCAGCAGGAAATCATACAACTTGTCCACATAAGACCAGTTATAAACAGGAGCGCCTTGCTCTGTTTCGCTGTACACCATCATCTCATCATTAAATATGCCGTGAAATCGAATGTACTGAAAAGGTACTTTGCCTTTCAAATCAGACAGCTGCTTCCGCCAATCTTCACGCAAACCTTCGATGGCTCTCCCCGCCGTCATGGTAATATTCCAGTGCTTTTCATAGATGAACGACGTCTGATCTGCATGAACCTCTATGCGGGTTTGGTCTGACAGATGTGCAGACGATACAGGGAGCATCTCGTGTTCCGCGTCGCCCCTGGGATCCAGATATCGATACAGCGAGGCAATTGCGTTCATCGTTTCCATCTCGTAATAATCTCCGCTAGAAGATTCCTCATACGTTTTGGGCTTGCGGTTCACATTCAACTCATGGGGCTCCGGTGTACGCGAAGCTTCACGGTAGGAACCTGGCGTGCAGCCGTACTTTTCCTTGAAGTATTTGTTAAACAGCTTGATGTTGGCGAATCCGCAATCCAGTGCGATTTCGGATATTTTTTTATCATTTGCTGCCAGCTGGGCCTGGGCTTTCTCCAGACGAATAAGGGTCAGATACTTTTGGAAAGGTATCCCGATCTTGTCCGTAAAGAAGTGGGAAAAATAATGCAAGCTTAAATGCTCGGAATGTGCCATATCCTGCAGCGTAATCTTCTCATTATAGTGAATATCAATATATGTGAGAACCCTGTTCAGCCTTTTATAGTCATAATCCTTACTTCCTTCTTCCAACGTTGGATTCGTTCCATTTGAAAAATGCCTCTGCAGGAAGCCGCATAACATTTGTAATCTGCCCATGGTGAAATTTTGATATCCCGGCGTTTTTTTGTTGATCTCCCACACCATCTGCGCAAGATGTTGTTTGATGCTAAGCAGCCGGGGAACGTCCTGCTCCACGTTCAAGGCAGAGTTACAGGAGATAAACGCATTATTGTTCATCAACTCCGGACCAAACTGCAATGTTAATAACACGTTATCCTGATTGGTTCGTTCCATCTTGTGCACGGACATGCTGTTTACCACAATCAAATCATCTGCATGCAATGTATACTGCTGCTGGTCCAAATACATGTTGATTGAACCATGGAGAACATAGACAACCTCCACTTCCTTATGCCAATGGAAATCGATATGTTTCACTGAGTTCACGAAGAGTTTCATCGGCAGATCGTCGTGATGTTGAATAAACTCATATAGATAGCGAATGGTCTGCACCTTCCTTCATACCGCTTATTATAGACACAGCATTTTGAAGATATCAATGTGCAGTCCATTTCACATCCGTTACTTTTATTGTCTTCCTTTTGGAACATCCCTACATTGTTCCTAAAGAATTACAAAAAAGCCGATCAATTATACGCCATTGATCGGCTTTCTTTTCTATCTATTCAGACTACCTACTTCATATCGAAATCCCTTATTTCTTACCAACCGCGATCGGACATACGCTCATCCGCAGACAGTTTGGAAATCTCGATCCCTTTCATCGGGGCACCCAGGTTTTTGGACACTTCGGCAATCAGTTTGTAATCCGTGTAATGTGTTGTCGCTTCAACAATGGCACGAGCGAACTTCTCAGGGCTGTCCGATTTGAAAATACCGGATCCAACGAATACGCCGTCTGCACCCAAATGCATCATAAGTGCAGCATCTGCCGGAGTAGCTACCCCGCCTGCAGCAAAGTTAACAACTGGAAGCTTGCCGTTCTCATGTACTTCGAGCAGAAGCTCATAAGATACACCCAGGTTTTTCGCTTCAGCATACAACTCGTCCTTGGACATGTTTTGGGCTTTGCGGATTTGGCTGTTAATCAGACGCATATGACGAACCGCTTCAACAATATTGCCTGTTCCCGGCTCACCTTTGGTGCGAATCATCGATGCGCCTTCACCAATGCGGCGAAGAGCCTCTCCGAGATCTTTGGCTCCACATACAAATGGTACAGTGAACTCATGTTTATCAATATGGAATACTTCGTCTGCAGGTGTCAGTACTTCACTCTCATCGAGATAGTCCACGCCCAGGGATTCAAGCACTTTGGCTTCAATGTAATGACCGATACGCGCTTTGGCCATCACCGGAATGGATACCACTTTCATAACCTCTTCAACGATCGTTGGATCTGCCATGCGAGCTACACCGCCAGCTGCGCGAATATCAGAAGGTACCCGCTCAAGAGCCATAACAGCTGTTGCCCCAGCTGCTTCCGCAATTTTAGCCTGTTCCGCATTCATGACGTCCATGATGACGCCACCTTTTTGCATTTCAGCCATTCCTCTTTTAACACGATCTGTACCTGTTTGCATGATTGTAATCCTCCCAGTTTAACTTTTGATTGATTTCAAAAAGGACATCTTATTTCAAAAAAGTAAATGATCTATTTTTCGATGCCACTATTGTTTCCCCTTAAACTATGAATTAGTATAAAATGAGAATGGATACATAAAAAGATCCAATATCACCGGATTTTATTGTACCACTTTGAATGTGTTGAACCACTTTATACAACCATTGGAGGATCTATGCAATTTCATCTAGCGTACAGTTCATATTTGAACCGACAATATACCAAAATGAAGGCTCTCTATCATGCGGTTCGTGACGCTATTCATGATGGTAACCTCGTATACGGCGAAAAGTTACCTTCCACAAGGGAGTTAGCAGCGTCATATCACATATCCCGGGGAACCGTGAACCAAGTCTATGATACGTTAACTGCCCAAGGTTACCTTCAGTCAGAGCACGGCAGAGGTACCTTTGTTGCTTATCAAGCAGATTTTAGCAATGAGGATTACCCGGTAAAATCCTGTACTCATCACTTGTCTGCTTGGGGAAATCGTATCCAGCAGCTTGAGCAGCAGACCATCCATCAATCGGCACAAGCTCGTGATCACAGCAAAGAGAACAGCGAAGTGATCGACTTCAGCAAATATCAGCCCGATCTTTCCAAGTTCCCTTACGATGAATGGAATAATCGATTGTATGCAGAGATACGCCATCGTGAGGAGAACGTTATCCATGCTTCTGCCTCTGTTAGCTCAACAGGAGACCCGAAATTAAGAGAAGCCATTGCTGCCTACCTGCGGAGAATGCGGGGGATTCATGTAGATGCGGATCATATCGCCGTTACTGCAGGTTCCATGCAGGCTATAGCGCTGCTTACTCAATTGCTCGCAGACCCTGGCGACCATGTTGTGACAGAAAGCCCTTGTTATGTCGGGATTTCTCAAGCCATTATGGCTGCAGGCGCCAAGTTGATTGAAGCGAGTCTCGATGGTCAGGGATTGGTTCCCCAAAACTGGGATGCACGTATGCTGTTTGTCACGCCGTCAAGGCAATTTCCAACAGGCGAAATGCTTAGTCTTGAACGCAGACAAACCCTGCTGGACTGGGCACATCGCCGGGATTCCATGATTGTCGAGGATGATTACGACAGTGAGTTCCGATACCGCGGAATGCATGTTGAACCTCTGAAGACACTCGATAAAGAAGGACGCGTCATTTACCTTGGAAGCTTCACCAAAACATTGCCTTTTGAAGTCCGTCTGGGTTATGTGGTCCTTCCTCCCACCCTGGCAGACACGTTTAGAAAGGCCCAGGCTTTATATGAGCCAAGACCTGTCAATCTAATTGAACAGCGGGCGCTCGCCGCATTTATGACAAGTGGTCAGTATGAGCGCCATCTGCGCAGAATGAATCGTCTGTACAGCCGCAAGTTCCATATGTTACTCAAACTGTTGAATCAGCAGCTCTCTACATGGTTTGATTGGGTGGAAAATGAAGCGGGTCTGCACGTGTTCGGCTGGTGGCGAGGTACAGCCTCAGCTTATGAAGCCTTTCGGTCATCTGCCAGATCAGAAGGGGTGCGCTACTCAGAAGTCAGCAGCTCAACATCGGATGGCATAAAGGTTGGTATTTATTTATCCTTTGCCCATTTGTCGGATGCACAGATCCAGGAAGGCGTAGCGAGATTACAAAAAGCTGTATTGGTCTAGTCTAATCATGAGATACTTTATCTCTTTAATAACAGTAAAAAATCCCCTCATGTGTGGCAGGAAGAATTCACGATTAGATGTGATTTCTGATTGATCCTGCCACCCCGAGGGGATTTTTATAATTAATGCCTGGAGAATGCTTCATGTATAATGGGCCTAATTCATTTCAATCTCATTGCTTATTTATTAAATGTTACCTTCTCCAAACCGCCTTCAAGAATGATCGATGTATCCCGTGGTTTCGTTTCCGCGATTTTGCGGCCGCCTCTGAACGAGTAGAGCACACCGGCTTGTTTACGGATGGCTTCATATTCATTCTCTGCTTCCAGAACGATGAAGTTGGCAGGCTTGCCTTCTTCAATGCCGTACACATCCTCGATATGAAGCGTTCTTGCGCTGTTTTTGGTAATCAGGTCAATGGAATTGACGATCTGATCGTAACCAAGCAGCTGCGAAGCATGGATCCCCATATGCAGCACCTGAAGCATGTTACCTGTTCCGAGTGGATACCATGGATCGAAGATGTCATCGTGACCAAAGCACACGTTCAGACCTGCTTCCTGCAGCTCTTTGACACGTGTCAGTCCTCTTCTTTTCGGATACGTATCGAAGCGTCCCTGCAGGTGGATGTTAACCAGCGGGTTGGATACGAAGTTCAGGTCAGCCATTTTCAGCAATCTGAACAGCTTGTACGTATATGCATCATTGTATGACCCCATGGCCGTTGTATGACTCGCTGTCGTGCGGGAACCCAGTCCACGTTCATAGGCTTCCTTGGCCACGACTTCGACAAAACGGGATTGCTCATCATCGATTTCATCACAGTGAATGTCGATTAGACGGTCATATTTCTCAGCCAGGTCAAATGCAACCTTCATTGAATCGACGCCGTATTCTCGCGTGAATTCGAAGTGCGGAATGCCTCCCACAACGTCAACGCCCATTTTCAGCGATTCTTCAAGCAGCTCCACACCGTTGGGATAGGAATGAATACCTTCCTGCGGGAAAGCGACCAGCTGGATGTCAATGTAAGGCGCCATCTCTTCTTTTACTTCAAGCATCGCTTTAACTGCCGTCAAGCTTGGATCTGTTACGTCCACATGTGTCCGCACATGCTGGATGCCCTGCGCCATTTGCCATTTCAGCGCCGTTTTGGAACGTGTCTTCACGTCTTCATGCGTCAAAAATGCTTTGCGTTCGGACCACCTCTGAATGCCTTCGAACAGCGTACCGCTCAAATTCCATTCCGGCTCACCTGCCGTTAACGTTGTATCCAGATGAATATGAGGCTCAATGAACGGTGGCAGTACAAGTGAACCGCCCACATCGACGACTTCCTCATTCGCAGCAGCAGCTGGCTCCTGCGTGATTTGTTCGAACTTCCCGTCTTTTACGACGATATTCCATAGACCTTCTTTACCCCGCAATTTCGCGTTCTGTATAATCATTCATTTTCCCCTTTTCTTTGGATTCTTTCGCAGGAACGATCAGCATAAGTACAATATAGGCTACCGCTGTACCCAGAAGGGCATTCAACGGCGTTACTCCTGGTGCAAGCTGAGCGAATGCCACACCGATCGCCCAAGCCGCCATCGCTATCCAGTTTACCGTTTTGAAAGTCATCTCGGCAAACGGTTTATAATTTCTGCGCTTCACGAAGAAGTAATCTGCAATGATAATGGCCCCGATGGACGGTACGGCTGCGCCGAGTACATTCAGGAAACCAACGAAGTTGTTATACATCCACATCGCAAAGATGGTACCCACGATGCCGTTAACGATAACGAAGAATTTCTTCGAAATTTTAGTGATGTTGGCAAAACCAAGTCCCGAAGCATATAGAGCATTGTCGTTCGTTGTCCAGATATTCAATCCCAGAACGATGATCGCAGGAATGATCAAACCTTGCAGGAACATGACTTCCGAGATATCGGCCAGGTTATACGCCATGGCGCCGACTGCCCCGAACAGGAACATGAGTGAATTACCCAAGAAGAATGCAATGACAGTTGCGATGACTGCCTGGCGTGACGTACGGGCAAAACGGGCAAAGTCTGGCGTTAACGTTCCCCCGCTGATAAATGATCCGATACAAATGGTTAGTGCGGCTGCTGCAGTGAGCGACTGTGCTGGCGTGTAATCAAATAATCCTTGCAGACCGCCCAGTGTGTCTGTTCCTTGCAACATGGAGTAACTCCCGAGAATGGCAATAGCCGGAACTGCAATATAACCCAAAATGACAAGTGACTTCATCCCGAAGATTGCAGATGCCGTCATGGCGAGACCAAACACAAAGATTAACAGGTACACATTCCAATCCATCGCTTTGGCAACAGGAATCGCGAACATCGCTACGCCGACACCGAACCATCCAACCTGCGTGAATCCGAGCAGGAACGAAGGCAGATACGACCCTTTCTCACCGAATGCATATTTGGCCAGCAAATGTGTGGACAAGCCTGTCTTCGACGCGATATGTGCCAGTGCTCCCGTATAGATCCCGAGCACCAAATTACCCGCAAGCACGATACCAATGAACTCCATAAACGTTAAGCTGACACCAAGTGTTCCTCCTGCCAGCATGCTTGCTGAGAAGAACGTGAACCCCAGCATAACGGACAATGTCTTCCAAAAATGGTTTCTCTGCGTTTTTGGCACTGCCTGCCATGAAAATTCTTGATCTTGTTTGCTCATCAGAATACCCCCAACTTAAAGTGTCCTGATACCAAAAAGCAGAAAAAAGAGGCAACTCGTCAGGTCTTAACTGACAAGTAGCCTCTTTTTTGCATCATAATCCGCGCGAAGACGCAGAGCATCCCTGAACGGAATATGCCCTGTTTCATGCGTGATTATAAAAATCCGCTGCCCTTGCCAGCCTCTCTGGACTGAATTAAAGGTACCAGTATTCAATTACGTTCTATTATTTTGAAAAACGCCACAGATGTCAATGTCATTATTATCCAAACACGATAAAACAGTTATGGAATCAAGCTTTTCTTCTTAGACCTTTTTTATGTTTTAAGTATGAATAGCCCTTCATATCTTCGTTAACGATTATCCTTGCATCCTTGTTCTCAACAGATCCATCCTGTGATAAACTGGCCTTGCTTGATCTGGTTAAGTCTGAAAGGTGTGATGACCATGGCATATAAGCTTGATTCTCGAAACAAAAACGTACGTTCATGGAAGCAGCAATCCAATCTAAAGGAGATGTCACGTTAAAATTGACTATGGTGAAATTTGATTATAGGTCAGAGACAGAGCGATTAATCATCAGACCTTTACAAAAAGACGATTATATCAATTGGTTGTATGCATTCGAAAACCGCTTCCCCTCCCAACATCGTCATGATCAAGGGAAAGTGGACATGACGGAATGCACACGAGATTGGTTCCATCATTTGGTAGATCGACATCAAGAGCTAGCATGCACAGATGCGGTTTATGTATTTGGGGTATTTAGAAAGGAAGATGGTACCCATCTGGGTACCATTGATATTGCAACCTTAGCCAGAGCTAATTTTCAATGGGCCAGCTTCGGCTATACGATCCATAATCAATATTGGAGGCAAGGATACGGCAAAGAAGCAGTAAAAGAAGCTCTTAATATAGCATTTGAACATTTGAAATTTCACCGTATAGAAGCCCATATTAATTTGGATAATACCCCTTCAATAAAACTTGCTGAACACGTAGGTATGGAATTTGAATGTATACGCAAAGGCTTCATACACGAACATGATGAATGGACGGACCATTTGGTTTATTACAAAAATATCAATTAATTTATTTTTTATACTGGGGAATCCAAAAATCAAAATTAAAAGACGGACTCCGTAGCTGGAGTCCGTCTTTTGATTATTTTATGATTATCTTTTTGATTATTATCAATAGGTTTTAATTCGTTTTCACTGGCAACTTGCCGGTAGCTTCTTGATGACCAAGCAGCACGTTGATTCCGGCTTCCGTATTGGGCACCTGTTTGCCATAAACAGTAAGTCCTGAGCGAATGTTCTTCAGATATATCGTTTCATAAGGGTTGCCGAGTGACAACAGCGTGTAGCGTTGATTACGAGTGTTCATCTCATTGATTAAGGCTTGATAAGCGCTCCATCCAAACTGGCTTGCTACGTTACGGAACTGGTAGGAAGCCAGGATGACATAATCGGCTTTGGCAACCGTCTCTTTCGTTTGTGCTTGTCCAATTAGGGCAATGTCCGTCTTTAACGACAGGTTATTGGATGCCTGCTTCAACTGTCTCTCGAGCTGCTTGGCTTGCTCCTCTTCCGCTGCAACAATAACGACCCGATCTCCTTGTTGCAATGAATCCGGGCGTTTACCGTCACGGCTGGCCAACAGGGTCACTGCTCGCTCTGCAATTTCCCGCTCCACCTCGCGATGCCCCTGTGAACCGATAACTTGGTTAAGCTTGGCCAGCTTAGACGTAAGGCTCTCACTGTGTTCAAACAAGCCATACTTCGCTTTCAGTTCCAAAATGCGCTCAACGGATGCATGAATGGTTTCGATCGGAATCGTTCCGTTCTTCACCGCATTCACGAGTGTTTGGTGAGCAGCCGCAGAATTCTGCGGCATTAGGATGATATCCACACCGGCGTTGACCGCCCGTTCTACCGCTTGGTCTTCACCAAAATGCTCCGCTATTCCATCCATGGTGAATGCATCTGAAATAATGATCCCCTCATATCCCAGCTCTTCCCGAAGCAGACCATTCAACACCTTTTTGGATAACGTGGCAGGAACAGGCACGCGTTGTCCGTCTTTAAGCGAAGTGACCTGTTCGTTGTCGATGGCAGGAAAAGCAATGTGTGCAGTCATGATCATCTCTACCCCGTTCTCGATTGCTGCCTGAAAAGGTTTCAGTTCCACCGAATCGAGCCGCTCGCGATTATGCGTCAGGACCGGCAATCCGAGATGGGAGTCAACCATCGTGTCCCCGTGTCCTGGAAAATGCTTAACTGCCGCAATAACGCCCGATTGCCGCAGCCCCGTTATCGTTGCGAGACCAAGTCTGGTGACCAGATCTGCATCTGAACTGAATGATCGCATACCGATGATCGGGTTGTCCGGATTGCTGTTAATATCCAGCACTGGCGCAAAGTTGATGTTCAGTCCCAGTGCTTTCAGCTCTTCTCCCGTCAGCAGTCCGGCCGCTTCGGCCAGGGCTGAATCTCCGGTTGCGCCTAGAGCCATTTGACCCGGCAAATTGGTGCCTCCAGGGATTCGCTTAATAACGCCTCCCTCCTGGTCAATGCCAAGAAACATCGGAATGTCCCCTGATTCCATTTGCAGATTGTGCGTAAACGTTGTGACCTGCCGAGTGTCTACAATATTTTTATCGAACAGGATTAAGCCGCCCAGATCCTGATTATGGATGCTGCTTTTCAACCCTTCATTAACGGTCGTGGTCACTTTACCATTCCACTGCCGAATGTCAGGCATAAGCATCTGACCGACCTGCTCACTCACGGTCATATAAGAAATTAGCTTGTCCCAATCCTGTGCCTGAATGGCTGCCTGGCGTTCGAACTGAATCAATCGTGACATAAATACGGCATATTCTGCTCGCGTGACCGTTTGATTCGGACGGTAGGTGCCATCTGAATATCCGCCGACCAAACCATTGGAGCTCATGACGAGAATGGGCGCTGCTGCCCAATGGCTTTCCGTATCGGACCAATTGGCGGTTTGCTTGCCTTCCGATAGAGAATATGCGCGCGTTAAGAAAGCTGCAGTTTCAGCGCGGCTAAGCGGTGCATCCGGACGAAAGGAACCATCCGGGAATCCGCTGGCAAGTCCATTTTTAGAAGCTATCGCAATTTCTTTAGTAAAGGCGTGTGTCTTGGGAACATCCGAGTAAGTCATACCTTCAGCAGGCTTCTCAAGCTGTTCCGGATATAGCTCCCGCACCAGAAAGGTGACAGCCTGTGCTCTTGTGACAAGCCCTGCGGGTTTAAATTTCCCATCTCCATACCCTGCGACAGTTCCCCGCTTCGCCATATACTCAATACCGTCTTCTGCCCACTTGGAATACTGTAGATCATTAAAACGCTCTTCGGCTGCTGCATTTCCCGCCCATATGAGCATGGAGCCGAGAACGGCGCCGAATATGCCTAGCATTTTTCGCTGCATTTGTATCACTCCTGTTGCGGTTCTATGTAAGATAAATAGACGCTTAGATATCCGTTTTGTTGCGTTTAATAGTCGTGGACGTGATCATCCATGCTGTGCACTTGACTGTGAATGACGCATCTAAGATAATTAGGGTTTCACTAAAAATAGCCAAAGAGGAAGATTTTACATTGGGAAGTGAGGTGAATGTCTTGAATTGGTTAAATGAACTCTCCAAATCACAGAAACGCAAACCGAAAAAGGAGCTCGAACGCTCACTTGTGGAAGGCATCTTTCGGGTGTATGACCGTTTTCCCCGAATGGGTCTTCGCGAGCGGATTGGGCAGCAGGATATGTCTCTCGATATAACGGATGCCTATGTTAACGGGCGTAATGCCATGATTGAAGCTGGCGTAGGTATCGGCAAGTCCTTTGGATATCTCATCCCCAGTCTGCTCATTAATCAGGTGTCACAACAGCCCATTATTATCGCCACATCCTCCATACAGCTTTCGGAACAGATACATAAGGATCTTCGCGTCATCGGCAGCCGGCTCGGCTTCAATACAGTACGCTCTGTCGTAGGGAAAGGCATGGGCCAGTATGCTTGCCGTAACAGGGCTGCGGAATTGTTCAAGCCAGATGATCCCAATTCCCACTTGTCCGCCCTTGCTCAGCGAGTAATCAATTATGAAATTGATGAAAGAGCGGATATCCAAGGCGGAATTAGTGATACTGAATGGTCTAATGTGTCCGTAAATGATTGCCAATTCGAACGTTGTCATCATAAAAATGGATGCATGTTTTACAAAATGCGAGCCAAAATTAATGCAAGGCCAAGCGAGATTGATTTTATTATTGTGAATCAGGATCTGCTCATCCGGGATCTGATGAAGAAAAAAGAAGGAACACGGGGCATCATTACCGAAAGACCGGCTCTAATCATTATTGATGAAGCCCATAATCTGGAGGCCAAAGTTAGAGACGCAAGGACGCTGGAGTTCACATTAAGAGGCATCTGCCGTACGCTGGAGGACACGGTGCAATTGCTCATGAAGCAGTCTATGGACAAGATGCTCCTTTCCCAATCCAAATTCATCAAAAGATGTGCTCAGCATATTTTCAAACAAATCGACGCTGACCTTCTCCGAGAGGCCAAACAGGATAGCGACCGTATCAAGATTTCTGAGATGCAAGGCATACCTTTCCGCCAAGTCTCCCAACATTTGAAGGACCTTAGTCTTCGCTTATCGGTTCTGACCTCACGCAACGAGCGGGAGATTGACGAAGTTTATGAAGCTATGAACGGGCTTATATCTCTCATGGATGTTTTGGCTAACACAGACGAAAATCATCTGAGTTGGGCAAGCAGGACACTTCGTGCAGCTACCATCAGTATCTGTCCCAAAGATATAAGCCAGTTTCTGAAACATACGTTATTTAACGGCAAGACGTCTGTGATTCTCACGTCGGCCACAATGTGTCAAGGCGGAGACACGCTGGAGGAACAATATTCTTATTTAACACAATCACTTGGTTACAGGGGCGATTATATGGACCGCAAACCCTCTCCATTTGATTATACCAACCATGCCATGATGTACATCTCAAACAAGGTTCCAACCTATCATTACGATCAGCGCGAATTGTATCTTGAAGCAGCCTACCACGAAATGATTCAGCTCTGTAATCTAACCCAAGGTAGAACACTGGTCCTTTTTTCTGCCAAGGAAGACATGAAGTATATTCATCAGAAGTTGATCTCACATAAGAGTCAATATCCCTGGGCGGTACATGTTCAGAAGGAGGGATCTTCCCAAGATGGGGTAATCGCTGAATTCCGGGGAAGTAAAGGTGTGCTGCTTAGTACAGGCGTTTTCTGGGAGGGTGTAAATATCGAGGGTCCTGACCTGTCCCAAGTCATTGTTTTCCGTCTGCCCTTCCCTGTTCCGTCTGATCCCATCTATGAGTATAAAGCATCTGTATCGGATAATTCGTTCATGGACGTGTTTGTACCGGACATGCTTCTTCGGTTACGGCAAGGAACAGGACGATTGATTCGCAGCGAAACGGACCTTGGCGTGCTCAGCATCCTTGATTCTCGTCTTAGCGCAGCAGCAGGGAAGAATTACCGGGGACAGGTGCTGGAAACATTGCCTTTTAAAAAGGTGACCGAGGATTTTTCGGTTCTGAAAAATTTTGTACACGAAAAGGGCATTAAACGGTAAGTTGAAATGGGATACGACTGTTAACGATGGGTTGCGGACAGTCATTAAAGAGTCGCATTATGGGCGTTCAACATAAAAAAGCTGATACGGTCTTATCACTCGCATCAGCTTTTTCAGTTTACAATCCAACAAGGGAATGCACCTGGGCAATTACTTCCCTATATACACTATCTCTATTTCGTTGCACGTTATGTCCAGCGCATCGTAAGGTCTGCCGGTGCAACTTCATCCCCAGATGAGCAATGAATATTGATTAATGGTTCTGCTCCTTGATTACCTGCTCAATCCCCATCAAAATCAGCTTCAAACCAAATTCAAAAGCCTGATCGGTCCACATGACCTCAAAAAGTCCGCTTTTGTACATTCCTCGGAAAAGTCCCGCTTGTGCCTCTGTCATAGAGTCCAGAAGTTCGTTCATTTGCCCGCCTGGAAATTCTACCTCGTCCTCCTGCATCACGGCAATATTGCGCTGATGTTGATAATCATCCAGAACGAAATAGAACACATAGTTTGTAAGCGTTATAACGGCTTGCAATTTTTGCTCTTGCTCAAGTGGGGTCGATTCCACGCAAAGCAACATACGGTTGGTGAATTGAATCATGTCAGGTTCATGGGGCAACGTCATCATCATGAGCTGCGTTGAGCAGGGATAACGACTCAACACTCTTCGCATGGTTATGGCTAATTCCTCCAACTGCTCTTTCCAATTCCCCTCCGAATTGAACTCGTCCAGAATGATTTTCGATATCTGGTTAGCCAGTCGTTGATAGAGATTCTGTTTGCTCTTGAAATACCAGTATATAGAAGGCGCTTGAATCCCCAGACGATCGGCTAGTCGTCTCATGCTGAATTTCTCAATGCCCTCTTCTCCCAAAAGTCCCCACGACGCTTCCAATATTTTATCTTCCGTGATTTGTGGCTGTTGCTTTTTCATTTATACCCGCCCTTTATCTAACAGTGTAAGTTTTACTTTACAGGTTCATACGCTCATGATATCATCTTACACTGTAAGGTACAAACTAACACTGTTAGATTGCCAGCAATACTAAATTACATGAAGAAGGTAGTGACCCACATGGATGCAGAAAACCTCCATTATTTTGAAAAGGCTCCAATCACCAAAGCCGTAGCTCACTTTGCCATCCCGATGATGCTTGGCACGTCAATGAATGTCGTATATTCCATCCTGAACGCCTATTTTCTCGGTACGCTGGGCAACACAGCGATGTTAACCGCTCTTGCGCTAACCTTGCCTTTGTTTGCCGCCATCATGGCGTTAGGTAACTTGATCGGCATAGGCAGTGGTACCTTCATTTCCCGTTTGCTGGGCGAGCAGAAATATGATGACGTAAAACATGTGTCTTCCTTTGCGCTCTACAGCAGTTTAGTTCTTGGTATACTCGTAATGGCCATCGGTCTTCCATTGATCGATCCCATCGTTCATGGCTTGGGCGCCACAACAGAATCATTTGGATTCACTAAAGAGTATGTCACCGTTATGCTGATTGGCTCGCCATTTGTAATCCTGTTTTTCACACTGGAAAATATCGTACGTTCCGAAGGAGCGGCCATCACGTCAATGGTCGGCATGATCCTCAGTGTGGTCGTAAACATCATACTTGATGCGGTAGTCATCTACGTCTTTCACTGGGGCGTTATTGGTGTAGCCTCTGCTACCGTGATCTCCAACCTGGTTGCGAGTGCGTTCTACGCCTTTCATATGGGTAATAAAAGCCGTTTACTCACCATATCTGCCAAATGGTTTAAGGCAAGCAAAGACATCCTGAGTAATGTATTTAAAATTGGTGTTCCTGTCTTTATCATGAGTATCTTCCTGGGGGCCATGTCGCTTTTCTTGAACCATTTTCTTGCCGATTATGGGGATCAGGCTATAGCTGGTTACGGGATAGCATCACGTTTGCTGCAGTTTCCTGAATTTATTTTGATGGGGTTATGTGAAGGAGTTGTCCCACTGATTGCTTTCACGTTTACGGCGAACAGGCTGCGTATGAAACAAACCATTGGATTTACGATTAAAAGCATTCTTGTTCTAGCCGCAGGGTTCGGCATCATCGTTTATCTGATCTCGGATCATTTAATCGGGCTATTCACGAATGATCCGCAGCTCATTGAAATGGGAAGCTATATTCTGCATGTAACATTTCTGTCCCTGTTCATCTCAGGAATGACGACGCTGTTCACAGGCATTTTCCAGGCAACCGCCCAAGGAACCGCCGCATTTGTCATGTCCATTATTCAAGGAGTTACACTGATTCCTGTGCTTTTCATCGCGAATCATATGAGCGGCTTCCATGGTGTAGTCTGGTCACTTGTTATTGCGGATGCGGTTGCTTTCCTCGTTGGTGCGGGCATGATGTTTATGCTGCGGAATAAACTGCAGCCTGAACTGGAACACCTTGTGTAGTAGAGAATATTATCGAGGATTTGTGTGACTAGGCCAGAACGTTGCAAAACAAAAATAAGCCGCTTAAGCAGCGACTTATTTTTGTGTATTCTAGAGTGCATTTTTAATTTTTACGATGCACTAATATTTCTATCCAATTTACGGATTCGTTGACCATAGACCCGCATGCTTCAGCAATACGCGTGGGTGCAGCTTCAGTTGTGCCACGATCAGGTCTGCCAGATCTTCAGGCTGCATCACCTTATCCGGATTGCCGTCCGTCAACTTGAGCTCGACCGCCATATCCGTCGCAACGGTGCTAGGAGTCAGAGCCGTAACACGAATATTTTTCTTACGTACTTCGAGCATCAAGGACTCGGTGAGTCCATTCACAGCTGCCTTGGATGCAGTATACGCACTCGTAAGCGGCGCACCTTTTTGTCCAGCCGTAGATGAAATGTTAATGATATCGCCTGTGTTGCGCTCCATCATTTCTGGCAATACCGCACGCGTCGTGTAATATACACCTTTCACATTGACATCAATGATATTGGTCCATTCTTCCGGTGTTAACTCCATGAATCCGCCGAATTTGCCAATACCTGCATTGTTGATCAGAATATCGATCGCTCCGAGCTCTCCCCGCACAGACTCTACTGCTGCCGTAATGGAATCCAGATCGGCCACATCAGCTGCAGCTATCGCTACGTTCACATTGTACGATTTAAGTTCTTCCTTGACCTTTTGCAAATTCTCAAGCGTACGGCCTACAAGACCTACGTGAATGCCCTCTTGTGCAAATGCAATGGCAATCGCGCGGCCAATCCCGCGACCTGCTCCTGTAATTAATGCTACTTTTCCTGCTATGGACTGCATATTATTGTTCGCTCCTTCGAATATTAGATAAGTTAAATTGAATTAAAAAATCTAGCGTTAAAAACAATCGTTCTCAACTTCTATTCCATTCTAACTGCCCTTACTTTAAATGAAAAGCATGCACTTTTTGGTGCGGTGGTTACCAAACGGTAACTGCCACATCTATTTACTTGCTTTCTTCCTTAAGCTGACTTAGCCGATTCAGACCCCAAGTATACATCATTTCCACAATGGGCAGTATGCTCATTCCTACTTCTGTCATCGAATATTCAACCTTGGGTGGGACATCCGGATAGACTTCTCGATGAACGATGCCATCCTCCATTAGCTCACGCAGCTGGCTTGTCAACATTTTATGTGAAATTTTAGGAAAGAGCTTTTGTAAATCGCTAAACCGGTGAGGTCCTTCCACTCCCAAATGCCATAAAATAACCACTTTCCATTTGCCGCTAAGGATCGATAACGTATACTCTTTCTCGCAATGGTAATCCTTTTGGGCTAGTCGATCCCGGATATCTTGTCTCAGCGAATCTGTCATGTCTAATCATTCCTTTATTGAATTAAACTTTCTGTTAGCGATCTCGCTACCCCCGTGCTCCACACAACAACGTATTTAGCGACCTTTCGATTATACCATCCCATGCCTGAATGGAAGACGATAACGTGAAACGGAAGTGATCACGAAGCTGCTCTATCAATCTACTCTAGAATTGATTCACCCTATTAAATATTAACAACATAAAGGAGCAGCTTCCTGCCATTGAAAGGTTGAGAATATGTCCAGGCATATACTACAATTAATCCAGAGCTAGAAATCCAAAGGAGGCAATACCATGCTTGAAAGACCAACGACAGAGGAGTATGCAGCTTTTTATGAAGGGTACATAAAACGGGTTCCCGAAGGGAATATCATCGAACGGTTGGAGCAGCAATCCAATATCGTACAATCCGTTCTGTCCTCCTTGACTGAGGAGCAGGCGAATTACCGTTATGCTGAAGGCAAATGGAGCGTAAAAGAGGTCATTGGCCACCTAACGGATAATGAACGTATTATGAGCAGCAGGCTCCTTCGTATCGCCAGAGGCGACCAAGCAAATCATCCCGGTTACGATCAGGATGTCCTTATGCAAAGTCATCCATTCGATGCGTACACCGTGGCCGATCTAAACGAAGAATATGCGGCCGCACGCCGCTCCACTCTGCTCATGCTTCGTCACATCACCCCGGAAGCCTGGCTGCGTAGAGGAATTGTTAGCGATAATCCTGCTTCTGCTCGATCCATTGCTTACGTTCTGGTTGGACATGAACTGCACCATCTGTCCGTTCTTCGCGATCGTTATGCAGTAGATTTGCCATTATAATTAACACAACCTTTTTGAAGTGACTCCCCATTATCGTTATCGGACAGACGTTGAACCTTCGTTCTCTGAAGTTTTCAACATCTGTCCGTCATTCTTTAATCCTTCGTTTAGCGCTTACGAATCACCTTAGATTTAAAAATGATCTGTCCCTCCCTCTTTCGCAATGACCTCTCTTGCTGCTTCGAGGAAAGATAACAACATGGGTGAAAGCCACTTGTCCTTATGCCATAACATTTGTGTATACACGTGCAAGTCAGCAATTTGCCATGGAAGAACGACCAGTTCCCCCCGATCTACTTCCGCTTCCGTTGTTAATTCCGGCAGGAACGCAATACCTATTCCGGCCATGGCACATTGCTTAATCGCTTCAGCATTTTGAAATTCCAAATGTGTAATGGTATCTATCCCCTTTTTCTCGAATGCCCGGTCAAACATGGTTCGATATGTACAGCCCTTCTCATTGGTCAGGAACACTTGGCCGTGAAAATCTTCAAGCTTTAATACTGTATACTGCGCAAGTGGATGATCCGGCGCAGCGTAAAAACGGAATGTCTCTTCCACCAACGGTTCCACTGCAAGACCTGTAGATCGAATGGGTTCGTCCAACATAAAGACCACATCAGCGGTCCCCTCAAAAAGCGTGTGCTTCAGTTGTTGGTTGGGAACGGAGCGAAAAATTAGGCGAACTCCCGGATGCCTTGAACGAAACAGATGAAAGACCACCGGGAGCCGATACGCACATAGAACCTCATTGGCACTTATGGTTAAAGTTCCGCTTAAATGTTCATCGTCGTGAACAGCATTTCGGGCTTCATCCAATTTATCCAGAGCACTCTCAATATGAATTAAGAAGCGTTTCCCGGCTCCTGTGAGTACAAGCTGCTTACCCAAGCGGTCAAAAAGCCGAACACCCAGCTCATCCTCCAAAGCCTTGATCTGCATCGTCACGTTCGAAGGTACATAGCCCATAGATTCGGCTGCCCTGCTGAAATTAAGGGTAGATGCGACAGTGCGGAACATATTTAATTGGCGCAATTCCATGTATTTCTCCCCCTATTACTATCAAAAATATTGAACACTATATTAAATTCTAATCACTTTTAATGAGAGTAACAAGGACCTATACTGGCACAAGAAACACACATTATGATTCATTATATTTGAAAGGAGAAATTAAATAATGGAGTATGACATCTTCAAATTGGGTGATGTTACCTTGCAATCCGGTGTGACGTTACCAAATGCTTTTCTTGCTTACAAGACTTACGGTAAATTGAATGAGAAGAAAGATAATGTTGTGGTCTATCCTACGGCTTTTGGTGACCAGCATGTACAGAATGAATGGTTAATTGGAGATGGCATGGCGCTGGATCCGGAAAAATACTTTATCATCGTTCCAAATCTGTTAGGTAACGGATTGTCCTCGTCTCCCAGTAACACGCCTCCTCCATTTGATCGGGCGAATTTCCCCAGAGTAACCATCTATGATAATGTAGTTCTGCAGCATCGGCTAGTTACCGAACTATTCGGCATACAAAAGATTGCACTCGTTGTAGGGTGGTCCATGGGTGGTATTCAAGCATTCCAGTGGGGGGCAAGTTATCCCAATATGGTGGAACGCATCGCGCCTTTTGCAGGCGCTGCCAAAACATGGCCTCATACGTTTACGGTGATGGAGGGAGTATGTGCCCCCCTCCAGTCAGCCGCCCAATTTGATTCGAATCAACTCAATCATTTGACCACTGCAGACATGCGCGGGGCTGGCCGGGTATACGCGGGATGGGGATTTTCACAGGCTTTCTATAGAAAGGAACTTTACCGTGAGCTGGGTTTCGATTCTTTGACAGATTTTGTGGCAGGCTTCTGGGAAGAGGTCTTCATGACTATGGATCCGCACAATGTCCTCGCCATGTCATGGACAGGCCAACATGCCGATATTAGTGATAATCCCTTCTATAACGGTAATTTCGAGCATGCGTTAAGCAGCATTAAAGCGCTTGCCTGCATTATGCCAGGTAGCACGGATCTCTTCTGCATGGCGGAAGACAACGCGTATGAGGCTGGCCTTATTCCTAATGCGGTCTATCAACCGATTCCTTCGATTTGGGGACATTTGGCCGGTCGTGGGATTAACCCTGCGGATAACAAATTTATCGATGACAATCTTAAACGGTTGCTGACGTTAAGTCCAGGCGGATAAATACACTCTTTGTTTAATGATATACCTTTTATCGTGATATAACTCCACATGCTAAAACCAACCTCTCCTGACGTCCTGGTCTCATGAACGGCAAGAGAGGTTAATTTAACGCATTGTGCAGCAATAAAACAAAAAGGCCCGAGTATACTGCTTGCTTATTAAGCAGCACTTGGGCTTTAGTTTTGTTTAAATTAGCTCACTAACTGAGGTTCTGAGGCTTTTGTCAGATAATCAGTTGGCTCTTCTATTTATTTTGGTTTTCAAGCATATTAAGAGCGCATCAACGTGATGGGTTAGCGGCATCTTGCTGTTTATGGTTAACGATAACGGATGGCTCTATAAGTCCAAGATGCTCTCGTAACGTCATACCCTCGTATTCTTCACGGAATAGGCCGCGCTTCTGAAGCTCAGGAATGACATGCTGGACGAATTCTTCGAGATCCCCTGGCAGAACGGGTGGCATGATATTGAAACCGTCGCACCCATATCCATGAAACCACTCTTCCATAAGGTTGGTAAGCTGTTCTGGGGTTCCCACAAATTGCATATGACCACGGGCACCGAGAAGCCTTCGCCCTATCTCGGTAATGGACAACCGCTCTTTGCGTGCCAGGTCCATAATGAGCTGGACACGGCTTTTCATACCATTACTTGCTTCCACCGGATCCGGTATGTCAGGTAACGGACCATCGGCAGGATATCCGCTGAGGTCTGTCTGAAGCATGCCGGATACCATCATCACAGCCTCCTGGGGGTCAATGAGGTCAAGCAGCTGTCGTTCCTTACGACGGGCTTCCTCCACAGTTAAACCGAGGATGGGTGATAGTCCTGGCATGATGAGCAAGCTGCCACGCTCACGGCCCACGGCCAGAAGTTTTTCGTTCACCTTCCGATAAAAATCCTGCGCAGCTTCGAGTGACGACTGAGCCGTGAAGATGACCTCGCCGACTTTTGCAGCGAAATCCTGGCCTGGCTCCGATGAACCCGCCTGAATAAGGACCGGATATCCTTGTGGTGGACGTGGCACGTTCAAAAGACCATGCGTGGAATACCATTGGCCTTGATATTCAGCAATGCGCAGCTTGGATTCATCGACGAACGTACCCGATTCCCGATCCATAACGAATGAATCTTGGGGCCAGCTATCCCATAATGCCGTAACAACATCAACGAATTCCTGCGCCATCTCATATCGTGTTGCATGCTCAGGATGCTTGTCTCTACCAAAGTTCCGGGCTTCCGTATCGACTTGAGATGTCACTATATTCCAGCCTGTCCGTCCTCCGCTGATGTGATCAAGCGTAGCCAGACGGCGTGCCGCATTGAATGGTTCGTTATACGTTGTTGACAGCGTTGCTGTTAACCCGATTTTCTCAGTCACCGTGGACAGAGCGGAGAGAAGCGAAATCGGGTCCAACATGCCTGCGGCAGCCCGACTAGGGTAAATTAAATGCAATAAATCCGCAAAAAAAATCATATCGAACTTTCCCCGCTCAGCAGTTTGGGCAATTCGTTTATACCATTCAATATCGAACATCTTCTCTACACCCGATTCCGGATGACGCCATCCTGCGTGATGATGTCCGGTGAAATATATGAACGCACCAAGATGAAGCTGACCCTGTCGTTTATTCATCATACCCATCCCTCTCTTCCATACTTCGAAGATCTCTAATTATTTCGAAATCTGTCTATTTACCTAATTTTCTATAATCAACCTTTGTAGGTGTTACTCCATCGCAGGAATCTTTTTTCGGCCAGTCTAACGACTGAATCCGACAGTTTACCAACCAACGCAAACAGAATGATTCCAACAAAAACGATATCTGTCTGTGCGTAAACGCGTGCATCCTGAATCATATAACCCACTCCTGCATTTGCTCCCATCATCTCTGCGACAGCAAGCAGCAGCCAGGAAGCCCCTACGGACAACCGGATGCCAAGCAGGATGTTCGGCAACGCAGAAGGGATAATTAGCTTCGTTAGCAGCATGAACTTGGAGTATTGCAAAATACGGGTAACCTCATATAGCTTACGGTCAGCACTACGTACACCTAGATGCGTATGGAAATAGATCGGGAAAAACGATCCGAGTGCGATCAGCAGTATTTTGGATAATTCTCCGACTCCGAACCACAGAATGAACAGCGGAATAACCGCAAGCAACGGAACCGTCCGCAGCATTTGGATTGTTGGATCAAGCGTCTGTTCAGCCCACTTGCCCAAGCCGGTGAATACCCCTAGCAGCAATCCTGTTGCCGCTCCAAGTAGAAATCCTCCGCCAGCCCGAATAATGCTGGCTGCCAGATGTTCCGTCATATCTCCATTTGTGCACAAATGCCAGAAGGTTAGAGCAATTCGAGACGGAGCTGGCAATACCGAGTCGGATAACAGCTCAAGAGCAGATGCTGATTCCCATAACACGATTACAATGACAGGCAGCATCCACCCATGCAACCAGCTCGGCAATCTCCACGGGGACCTTCTTCCAAACGCTGGTTGCTTCTCGTTTGTCTTAGCGTTTAATGACACATCGTTCGTACGCATGATCAATTATCCCCCTCCCTCCAAGGAATCCTGCCAACTCAATAATTTCTTCTCCACCAGCCTTACCAGTGAATCCGTTACCTTGCCAACAACCGCAAAGACGATTATGCCAACGAAAATGACTGACGTTAGTGAGAAGGATCGTGCATCGTTAATAATGTAGCCGATTCCGGAGCTTGAACCCATCATTTCCGCGACAACGAGGCCGAGCCAGCTTACGGCAATGGACAATCGAACCCCGAGGAATAATGAAGGGAGAGAAGCAGGGATAATCAGTTTAGTAATGGTCTGAAATCTAGTGAATTCCAATACGCGTGCTACTTCAAACAAATGCCGATCTACTGAACGAACACCCAAAAAGGCATTAACGTATAAAGGAAAAAAAGCCCCCTTAGCGATAAGCAAAATCTTCGATGTTTCGCCAAAGCCAAACCACAGAATAAACAATGGAGCAACAGCCAAGTGAGGCAATGTTCGAAGTAACTGAAGCGATGGATCGAGCAACCGTTCAGCCTTGATAGAAAATCCGACCCATAATCCAGCAGCCAATCCCAGCCCGCCACCAATCAAAAATCCGAGTGCTGCTCTACCCGTCGAGATGCGCAAATTTGACAGCAGTTCTCCTGAGGAGATCATCCGACCAAATTCAGTCAAAATGTCCTTGGGAGGCGGGACTAACACCGCATTTACCCATCCATTGGAGGATGCCATCTGCCATATAATTAATACTGCTGCCGGAACCATCATCCCAATCAGGAAATGAATAGTCCGAAGAACAAACCTCTTTTCCGATATATGCTGCATAACCGCACCTCTACTTTATTTAAGTGCTTCCTCAATGTACTGGTTGTCAAACACCTCAGCGACGTTAATTCGCTTGCGGATAGTACCTAGTTCGAATTGGAAATCAGCCGTATTCTGCTGACTCGCTATGATATCGTCACTGACCGGAAAGTTAATCATTGCTGCACGCGATTGCATACCTTGTACCAATTCAATCGGAATGTTCCGTTCATCGGCATAGCGCTGGAAGGCTTCCTCCTGGTTCGTTGCTTCCCACTGGCGCGCCTGCTCAAATATCTTTAAATATAGGGTAACAAGTTCCGGATACTCATTTGCAAAATCTGAGCGAACCAATTGAAACGACGGTGACAGTACACCCTCGGTCTCCCCATCAGCAAGTACCCGCCCTTTGCCGCTAAGTGTATTCAGGGTAATATAGGGATCCCAGACGGCCCAGGCATCCACTTTTCCGCTTTCGAATGAAGGCTGCGTTTCATCAGGTTGTAATTGAATTTCTTGAATATCGGATTTTGCCAAGCCGGCCTTCACGAGTACTTGATACAGGAAGTTGTAGGCGTTGCTGCCCTTGGTAACAGCGACCTTCTTACCCTTCAAATCGGCAATGGTTTGGATGAGACTATCGGTCGGCACAATGATTGCGACATTGTTCTTGCCATCAAGAACCTGTGAGATGATTTTGAAGTCAATGCCGGCTGCCTGTGCCGATATTGGCGGCATATTGCCCATGCCAGCAAAGTCCAAGTGATTGGATGCCATAGCTTCTACCATCGGAGGACCGCTCTGAAACTCCACCCACTCCACTTTTGCCCCCACTTCTCCAAATGCTTCTTCGAACCACTTCTGTTCTTGTGCTTTGCCAAACAAACCGCCCTTGCCTTGCACCCCAATTTTCACCTTGACATCCTCATAAGATGCCTTTGAATCCAAATTGCCTTCTTTCATTGACGTGCCTGCAGTTTGTCCAGGGCTCGCATCCTTCTCTCCATTGCCAGCATTGTTGCTAGCATTGCTGCATCCCGCAACAATCAGAATCAGGACTATTAATACTGTAATCAAGCCATATCTATTACTCATCTATTCGCATCCCCTTTATGAACACATAATTGTTGATAATGCAGTTCTATTAAATACCGGCGCCCTCATCAATAAGGGGAGGATGCTCCACTTTTTCAAACTCACGTAGAACCCGGGAACGAAGCTCCTGAAATGAACCTCCGCTTCGCTTACGTTGATAGGGAAGGTCTACGTTCATCACATTGCGAATATGACCTGGACGAGGGTTCATGATAACGACTTTCTCTCCAAGAAATACCGCCTCGTCTAAGTCATGCGTAACAAATAACATGGTCGTCCGGCTGCTCTGCCAGATGTCCAGCAGGGCTTCTTGCATATGTGTGCGTGTGAAGGCATCCAGAGCTCCAAAGGGCTCATCGAGCAGCAGAATCTCTGGTTTGCGCAGCAGAGCTCTAGCAATGGCAACCCTCTGGGCCATTCCTCCAGACAGTTCCTTCGGGTACGCTTTCTCGAATCCTTTTAGACGAACCAATTCAATCAGCTCTTGGACTTGATAGCGAACCTCTGCATTACTAAGCGAAAGGTTAGCAGCGATATTCTTCTCAACCGTCATCCACGGGAACAAACGTGGCTCCTGGAATATAAAACCTTTATCAACACTTGGTCCCGTAATTGCCTTCCCGCTCAGCTCCACCTTGCCTTCATATGTCGTATCAAGTCCGGCAACGATCTTGAGCAATGTGCTTTTGCCGCAGCCGCTCGGGCCGATAAAAGTGATAAATTGTCCCCGTTCAACCTGCAACCGTATATTGCTTAGTGCCATAATTGGCCCTGTAGGAGCAGAGAACGTTTTGTTCAACCGCTCGATAGTCAACATCGCATGTTACCTCCAATTTAAAATAATTTATCATATCAGCTTACTTGGTTTTATGGTCATAAAAAAAGGCCTTCTGCTTGTAAATCTCTACCCTTTGAACGATCTCTGGCTGTCCAGTTGATCTCTCGTTCACAAACCGAATGTTCACTCGGTTTGTTGGGGAAATTGTAGCAGTGGCCTAACTCTCTTGTCAATCATTTCTTTCAACGTTGCTTAAAATTTAATCTTTCTTGTTTGTTTTTCTTAATAGATGTACCTGACCAATTGCAACCCCATTAATCGACTTGTCTTGCGGCAAATAAGGAAACAATCGATTGCGCCTGCGCACGGATCGGAACTTCAGCACCTGGCATTTTCTGCAGCGTCAACCCTTGAATTAAACTTACAAAATAATAGGCAAGCTCCACGGGAACACCACTCACAATCAATCCTTCCTGCTGCCCCTGCTCCATAATGCTGGCTACAGGACCAAGGTTATTCGTAAATCGTTCTGTAACTTCTCGCCGAATTTCTTCGGAGGAGCTTTCCGAAAGACGTGCCGTATGGATAAGGATCGTATATGCCCAATTGTTTTCTAATGCTAGCCATGACTCAGACAGAAGTAAAAGCTTGCTCAAAGCATCGCCTGGTTGCTCGGCAAGTTGGGAGACATGTTCGCCGTAACGGGTCTGGCCTCTTCTCAGAAGTTCGCTGATAATCTCATCTTTGGACTTGAAGTAGTGATACATATTGCCAATACTCATTCCCGAAGCCGCTGCGATATGGTTGATGCTTACTGAACCGATTCCTTTAAGTGCGATAATCTCCAATGCGGAATCAAGGATGTGGTTGATCCTTTTTTCCCGCTGCTGGAGGTCTTTTTCTATGTTTCTTGGTGACATTAGAGCGCATCCCCTTTCTGCATTTCATTATATCATAGCCATCTTGTAGGCTTGATCTTCACAGAAACACATCAACGTCTCTATTCTGTACGGCCTGGAAACCACGACTACCTCTAACGCAGGATTCCTCGTTGGTCTGACAGTTTTTCGTTCCCTTGATGAGTGTCAGTTTTTTCGAAACAAGCTGGATCCATAATCAAGTTAAGGTCGTCGAAATCAAGCCCTATCGGTTTGATTTCACGACCTTTTATAGTACCCATTTGATTCAATGAAACTTCCTCTGATTGTTCTATCTTTTTCCTGTGTTATAATAAAACATAAACCTATTTTGGGTAATTCTAGGAGGTTCCAATGTTGCAAAGTATTAGTATCCCAGGCTTAATCATTCTCTTCCTAGTCATTTTATTAATCATATGGCTCGTTCGTAAACTAATAGCATCCTTACGCCGTTAGGTACGTGTTTTTTTCCTCGGACCTTGACACCTTCTTATCGCCTCAAAACAAAAAGCCGCTATATTAGCGACTTATATAGACTACTTATATCTGCTACTCGACATGTCTTAAATACTGGCACTTACGACCATCGTTTGACCTAAAGGAGTCCCAGGCTACATATCCCTTTGCACAGTCGACAGTGAAACGAGAACGGGTCCTGCAAAATCGGATGCCTCTTCCCCTTTTGGATTATGAAGCCGGAACAGAAAAGCATCTCCCGCATCAGACTTCCATACCATATAATCACTTATTCCTTCCTCTCCGGAAGCTTGAAGATAGAGTTCCGCGAAACGTAGAGGATGTTCAACCAATTCACCACTATAATCGGATACCTCACCAAATGTGCTGAGTTCCTTATTACCTTCGGCTTCAAGCTGAGTCACATCGTAATCGGAGGGCAGCGGTTCAATGTCCACATAATAATCCGGATTACTGCTTAACGACAAGCGGCCTGCTGATTCATCGAAGGTAAATTTCTCAAAGACATACAAGGAAAATCCTTCGCCTTGCTTCAGATCCGCGTCCATGGACTGGTTTCCATCTGCTGTCATTAACTCAAAACTCTCTGATTCTGGACGAGTTGTTTCAGAAGAAGGCTCCTGCTCGGAGGGAAGAGGTGATACCGATTCAGATTCTGGAGTCATAGGATCCGGATTAGCAGTAGGCTGCGCTTCATCTGTACAAGCTGAAAGCATCAGAACCAGGATAACCATCGGAAGGTTTTGCCACAGGGCATAACGGGTTTTCAATGGGATCGCTCCTTTCGAACGTAACCTAAGAATTTAAATATGAATGAAGATGTGCTCAATCTTCACACGATCCAATAGTTCCTTATGTTGAGACAATATGTTATTACCCTTTATAGTGATCTACACTCAACCCATTTTTCCTCCAAGTTCCAAGCTCCCAGCACTTTAAGTTTGATGATTTATGTAAAAAAAGCCGCTACTTACGACTTCAACTTCAAACGTACTTCTATATCCGATTCTAGATCGACATAGTAAACCATGAATCAGTCTTCTACAGTTTGATGTTATATTAAAAAATGACTGCCGGACAGGTTGTCCGGCAGTCATTCGCTTAACTCGTAGTTTGCTTCTCTTCATATTCGCTTGATAATTCTTTAAGCGATCTGATTTTACCATGAGGATGCTGTTCTTGCTTTCGTGACTTCCAAGCAGCTTCCTGCCTTTTCTTCTGGCGAGCCATAAAAGATCTCCTCCTCAGGAAATTAGAGTGATACTACTTTTCTATGATGTGAATTATCACTGACTTTCATTCATGTACAGCTTCATCTCAATAATCCAGCATTCAGAATTTACCAGCTCTTATTGAGCAGTGTATCCGCCATCCACGATCAGGCTGTTTCCTGTCATGTAAGATGAATCATCGCTGGCCAGGAACAGAACGGCTTTAGCCATTTCTTCCGCTTGACCAAGACGTTTCATCGGTGTTGCTGCCGAGAGGGCCTGTTTGCTCTCTTCAGGAATAATCGGTGTATCGATAAAACCTGGGCATAGTGCGTTGACGCGAATGTTTTTCTCTGCATATTCCAGCGCCAGCGAACGAGTCAAATTCACAACGCCGCCTTTGGCTGCATTGTAGGCTGCAGAACCAGGTGAACCAACCCATCCATACATGGATGCCGTGTTAACGATTGTGCCTCCACCGATTTTGAGCATTTCACGAATGGATTCACGTGCAACCAGGAATACTCCGTCCAGATCGACATTAACCGTATTACGCCACTCGGCATAGTCCAGCTCGTGCGACGGATGAACACGTCCGATTCCTGCATTGTTGAATACAATGTCCACTTTGCCGAATGCTTCTACGGTTTGTTTGAAAATCTCAGCAACCTCTTGTTCGCTTGTGATGTTGGCTTTGATGAATAGAGCCTCCGCGTTAAGCGCTTTCAGCTCCTGCTCAAACGCTTTGCCTTTCTCTTCATTCAAGTCCACCAGGACGACTTTAGCTCCTTCGGAAACGAATAGACGAGCTGTCGCTGCACCAATTCCGGATGCTCCTCCTGTGATCACTGCCACTTTGTCTTGTAGTTTGCCCATGACTATATCCTCCAGTATACTATTTTGAATAGCGCCTATATCAATAGTGCTATATGATGTTTACAAAACTAATTGTATGCTTAAAATTGTAACAATCCAATCATTAAGATACAGCCAAGTGTCTACCTTCTAGACACTTCTCTATACAATGTCTAAATTTATAGGAGATTTTTTGAATGAATGATGAACTTATTGTGACTTCTCAACATCGTAATCGTACCAAGGAGCATCTCAAAACGGCTCTGATTCAGCTTATTAAGAAAAAAGGCTTCCATGCAGTGTCTGTCAAAGACATCGTCGACCAAGCGGGTTACAACCGAAGCACGTTTTATTTGCATTATCAGGATAAATATGTCCTTGCCGAAGAGCTTTTGATCACGAAGTTGGAAGGCTTAAAAGAAGCCACAGGCAAACCCTACTGGCACGGTCATAAAGTCTTTACAAATAAGCTTAACGTGGAATCTTTTCAAATTGTGGATTATATATATGAACATCGTGACTTCTTCGAATTAATCCAATACGATGATACATTACCCGGTCTGCATACAGGCTTTCCACAAACCATGCTCAAAATTTATGAAGAGCAATTTGTATTCGAAACGATCAATAACTCCCCTGTCAACATGGAGTATTTCAAGTACTATACTGCATACGGATTTTTTGGACTATTGAACAATTGGATTTTAAGCGGATTTCGTGAGTCAAGGGACGCGTTTATCCATAACGTAATTGAACTCACCAAAACGCATATTCAATCTTTTTATTATGTGGGGGATAAACTGAATTAAATACGTTGTTATGCCGCTCAACTAAACTAGACATTTTCCACTGTAGCTCCGGTTAATGAATTACATAAAGTTTCAGGTTTAACGGATTGAACAAATATGTTCAAAATAAAAAAGCCGCAAATAACAGCGACTATAACAAGAAATATTCCAGTTCAGCATCAGGGTAGTTCCCTATGGTGGCTTGTTTGCTCTCTACAGAGTTCAGTCGGATGAATACGTCTACAAGAAAGTTGGATCAGCGGCTGGCTAGCCGCCGATCTTCTCCTTCAGTGCAGCGAAGCTTCATTGCGGTTTGAGGATCTCTTCTGGCCATTATCATTTACTACATCCAGTTGATTGGAATTACACCTTTACCGGTGTTTGTTCAGATGCTGCTGCGGCCGCTTTTGAAGAGAAGGAAAGCTTCGGAGGCATCACGTCATCCGGGAACGGGCAAACGTACGATTCTCCTTCCAGTCGTTCAGCCAGCTCTGCCTTCGCCTGCTCAATGAGAGCGGGATCAAGCAGCGCTGCAATGGCCGTACACGCCATCGCTTTGCCTGCGAGCAGCATGCCTTTGTGTGCATAGCTGCTCTTGCCTTGCGCAACAGTCTGCCAGGCATGGATCGGCGTTGCATAAGCCCAGGTCGCGGTACCGCATTGTGCAGTCGGCACGTTCCAGCTGACATCCCCTACGTCCGTTGACGCTGGCATAACGCGCATGGTATCCATAAGTGGAGCGACGAAGCCCGCAAGAGGACGGGCCGAGAGCATGTCATGGACCGTCTTTCCACTCTGTCTCGATGCACTTGTCTTATCCTCTTCAGGGATCATCGCAAAGATCTCTTGGGCAAAGGCCATTTCATCCTCAGTATACACAGGAAGCTCAAGTTCACTGAGGAACTCATGCATTTTGCCTTCCAGAGCCGCATTCGGGATGAGATTGGAAGCCCCGCCCTCATAGTGATATGACATTTTTGTCCCCGTCATCAATGCCGCCCCGCGAGCAACATCGAGAACCCTTTCAAACAGTTCAGCAACCTGGGCAGACTTGGGCGCCCTAACCAGATAGTTCACTTCTGCTTCCGCCTGTACAACATTAGGGGCAAAGCCGCCTGTATTCGTCACGGCATAATGAATTCGGGCATCGGAAATCATATGCTCACGCAAGTAGTTTACTCCCACGTTCATCAGCTCAACCGCATCCAGCGCGCTTCGCCCCAGATGGGGAGCGGCCGCAGCGTGGGCGCTTCGGCCCGTGAATTTGAAGTGCACATGCAGATTGGCAAGCGAGGACATGTGCATAACCACGTTCATCGTTGCAGGATGCCAGCAGAATGCAACGTCGACATCCTGGAATAATCCTGCTCTAGCCATGTAGGCTTTGCCGGAACCACTCTCTTCAGCCGGACAGCCATAGTAACGAACCGTGCCGGAGAGACCATGCTGCTGCAGATAATTCTTTATTGCAAAAGCAGCCGCAAGAGAGCCTGCTCCGAGCAAATTATGCCCGCAGCCGTGTCCGTTCGCACCCGGTACTACAGGATCAAAAGCTGCCGTTCCCGCCTGCTGGCTAAGGCTGGCCAGAGCGTCAAACTCTCCAAGAACAGCAATCACTGGCGAACCGTTCCCGAAACTGCCTACAAATCCGGTAGCAAGTCCGGCAACACCCTTCTCTACTGCAAATCCCTCCTGTTCCAGGGTCTTGCAGAGCAGATCTGCTGATTCGACCTCTTCGAATCGTGTCTCAGCGAAGTCCCAGATTGAATCACTTACATCAATAAATAAATCTCGCGTACCTTCGATATAGGCGGTAACCTCTTCAATAATGTCTTTGTTCATACCAAACACCTCTCTCCATAGTTTTGGCTACTCATCATTGGGATGCGAATGCTGCTAGTAAGCTAAATACAGGCTAATCGTCAATTAAATGCAAAGCAGGCAACGGCATGCTCGTGACCTTTAAGCTCCGGTTCGAATTCGCGACAGATTGCTTTGGCGATTGGACAGCGTGTGTGGAAACGACATCCCCCTGGCGGGCGGACCGGATTCGGTACATCCCCTTGAATTATGATCCGTTTCCGTGAACGGAGCTTTGGATCGATTACCGGATTAGCACTCAACAAAGCGTTCGTGTAGGGATGCTTCGGCACCCTGAACAGTTTCTCCCGGCTTGCGATCTCCACAATTTTGCCTAGATACATCACAGCGATTCGATCACTGATATAGCGAACTGCGCCGAGGCCATGTCCAATGAACAGGTAAGCGAGGCCTTTCTCCTTCTGAAGCTTCTTCAGGAGATTCAAAATCTGGGCCTGAATCGAGACGTCCAGAGCAGAAACGGGTTCGTCGCAAACGATTAGCCTTGGGTTTAGAGATAATGCTCTCGCAATGCCAATACGTTGTCGCTGTCCTCCGGAAAACTCATAAGGATAACGGCCTTTTTCTTCTTTTGGTATTCCGACCGTTTCCATTAATTGATCTACTCGCTCCGCAACAGACGAACGACTTTCAATTCGATGCGCCAGCAGAGGCTCTGCCAGAATATCACTGATTCTCATTCGGGGATTCAGAGAGGAATAAGGGTCTTGAAAAATCATCCCCATGCTCGCCCGAGTGCGGCGAAGTTCCCTCTTGCCGAGTTCTGCCAGTTCCCGGCCCGCATAGAGGATCCTTCCGTCATATGGAGTTTCAAGTTGAAGCAGGGTGCGACCGACACTCGACTTCCCACACCCCGATTCTCCAACAAGACCAAGCGTTTCTCCTTCGGGAATGGAGAAACTGATCCCATCGACCGCCTTAACATGGTCTGTGACTTGCGAGAAAATGCCCTGCCGGATGGGATAATATACCTTGAGACCTTCTACACTCAGCAGCGGTGGCCTTTTGCTACTCATACCCCGCATCTGCAGCCCTCCCTGGACCGAAGCTAGTCGTTAATCAATCAAGGGGTAAATTTCCACTTGGCAACGTTGTTTGTCAAGCCCACCGTGCTGGTATCGAGACTTTTGCCAATATCCAGGTTTTTGGCCGCTGCATACATTTGCTTATCCGCATACAGGGCAATTGCCGGAACATCGTCGTGCAGCTTTTGCTGAACCTGCTGGTAAATCTCGAAACGCTTGGATGGCTCCAGCTCTTCTGCTCCTTGGGCCAACAGCTCGTCGACTTCAGCGTTCGAATAATCTGCAAGATTAAAACTGACCCCCGTTTTGAACAGACCCAGCACGGAGTTCGGATCGAGAATGAAGCCAAGATTGATTACCGTCAAGTCGTATTCGTGCTTGAGAGCTCTTTGATAGGTTGTCGGAAAATCAAGCTTTGTGATTTGCACTTTCAAACCGGCTGCCTTCAGATTCTCGGCGATGATGTCAGATGCTTGCTCGCGGATTTTGTTGCCTGTCGGAACGACGAATTCAATCGACTGGTTGAAGTCCCAGCCCGCTTCGTTCAGCAGTGCTTTTGCTTTTTCCGGATCGTAGCTGTAAAGGGGGATATCTTTATTATAGTAAGGGTGATTTTGGCCGAGCATGCCATCCACGAGTTCACCTTGTCCTTTGAGCAATTGATCTACAATGAGCTGGCGGTTCATGGCATAAGCCATGGCTTGACGCACTTTCGGATCCGGGAACTTCTTCGTATTGATGAACATGATGTTTGGATTATTGGCATCTCCATAACCTGTGGTCACATTCGCCATATTCGCTACCTTGTCAAAATCCTGTACCGGAATGAGACCTACACCAGGAGAAGTCAACTGTATGTCTCCCGTCTGAAGCTGGGCTGCGAGGTTCGTCGCCGGCATCATTTTGATATAAATGTCCTTAATATTCGGCGCACCTTCGTAATATTGCTCATTGGCGGTGAGCTGCACGTACTGGTCCTTGGCGAATTTCACAAATTTGTAGGCTCCGTTGGTGACCGTAGGATTCATCATAAATTCGTTTTTGTTCAGATCCACCGGGGCCACATCCTTCAATATGTGCTCTGGCAGATATCGGAAGTACGTGCCGAACTGACTCTTGAATTGGTTCGTTTCCATCGGGTTTTTCGTCGTAATGACAAACGTATAATCATCCACCTTTTTGAAGAAACCCAGCTCCGTTTGCCCCTCCCCTCTCTTACCCGCTTCATTCAGTCCGGCGACGAACGTCATGTTGAGAAGGGTCTTTACGTTAACATCCGTGAACATGCGGAACGTGAACTCGATATCGTCTGCCGTAAACGGTTCCCCATCGCTCCACTTCGCGTTCTTGTTTAGCTTGATGGTGAAGTTCAGATTGTCCGTCGTTTCGATCGATTCGGCAAGCTTCGGATCGAATCCATAATCGCTGTTCATGGCAACAAGGGTATCGCTCATCAACGAGTTAACGAAGATACCTGCATTATCCAAATTAAAGATATCGAATGTCGTCACGGGATTTACAAGGCCGATATACAGAGGCTGACCGGCCCCCCCGGAAGCAGAAGCACTTTCGCCACCCGATCCCGGAGACGATGATGTATTGCTGTCAGAATTCGTACCGCAGGCCGTGACCAGTACCATTAATAATGTCAATACTCCGCAAATCCAAGCTTTACGCACCCTTTTCATCGGATCTCCTCCACTTAATATCTCGTTTTGTATGTCATCATTGAGAGATGCAATGTAGCTTATTGTTTCGGGTCAAGTGCGTCACGTAAGCCGTCACCGACGAAGTTGATAGAGAGCACCGTCACCAGGATCATGATACCGGGAGGCAGCCAAAGCCAGGGCTGGTCCGTCATCACGCTAATAGATTGAGCATCCGTCAGCATATTGCCCCAACTGGCCGTTGGTGGCTGTACGCCCATGCCCAAAAAGCTTAGCCCGGACTCTGCCATGATTGCCGCAGCAACACCGAATGTCGCGTTCACGATAATGGGAGCCAGCGCATTCGGCAGGATGTGACGGAAGACGATGCGCGGTGTGCTCAGCCCCAAAGCCACTCCGGCTTTGATGTAATCCATTTGCTTCAGCGTCAGTACACTCCCCCGAACCAGTCGGGCAATGGAAGGCCAGGAGAATAGAGCAAGAACAAGGACCAGCGTCCAAAGTGTTGGTCCAAGCACACTGACAACCACGAGAATAACCATCATATAGGGGAATGCCATGAACATATCCGTAATTCTCATGACCAACATATCAATCCAGCCGCCAACATAAGCAGACCAAAGACCGATGATCGTTCCAAACGCGACATACAAGGCGACTGTTCCAAATCCTACCGTTACAGCAACTCTCGTCGCATACAGCAGACGGGACAGCACATCCCTTCCCACCTGGTCGGTTCCAAGCCAATGGGAAGAGGAAGGTGCAGCAGAAAATTCGGCGGTTACAGCATAAGGGCTATGCGGGGCTAGCCAAGGAGCAAAGATGGCTATGAGGATAAGCAGCAAGGTAACAACAAGTCCGGCGACGGCCAGCCGATGCTTCAGGAAACGTCGGGCCATTTGCCGGAAGACGCTCTCGGGTTCTGCCTGTTGAATCGGAAGGATAACGCCTCCGGCGACTGGGGTTTGTACAGCAGACATCGAATCCGCCTCCTCTCATTCGTGGTTTGTTTCGTGGAATATATGCCTTCAGTTACTGATATTGGATACGAGGATCAGCTACCGAATAAAAAATATCTGTAAGTAGATTGGCAGCCAGTACAATCATGGCAGCGACCAGGTTTAGACCCATGATGGTCGAATAGTCTCTGGACATGATTGATTGAATAGTCAACTGTCCGATGCCAGGCCACTGAAACAATTGTTCCACAATGACGGCTCCACCAAAGAGCATCGGAATTTCCATTCCGACAACCGTAATGATCGGAATCAGAGCATTGCGCAGGGCATGCTTGTTGGTGACATAAAACTCTTTGAGCCCCTTGGCTCGAGCAGTACGCAGGTAATCCTGCTTCAATACATCCAGCATACTGGCCCGTATATAACGCACTTTGCGTCCGGCAATACCGACTGCGAGTGCTATGGAAGGCAGCACCAAATGTCTGATTCGGTCGGCTAACCCTCCGCCGCCGCCAAGATCCTCTGTTCCGCCGACGGGAAGCCAGCCCAGTTGAACAGCGAAAATATAAATGCACAAGAGACCAAGGAAAAACTGGGGAATGGACGTTCCAACGAAGGAGAGTCCAGTCATCAGATAGTCGAATTTCGAGTTTTGCCGGACTGCACTCATGATTCCGATTGGCAGCGCGATCAAAAGGCCAATAATCAGAGCACAGATGCCTAGCAGCACAGTCTGCCCCAGACGCTCACCGATGAGTGAAACAACCGATTCACTAGTGCTGAAGGAATAACCCAAATTGCCGACCAGCAGTTGACCGAGCCATTTGAAATATTGAACGATAATTGGATCGTTTAATCCAAGCTGCTCCTTACGTAACTCGAGCAATTCCGGAGGTGTATCCGGTGTCATGTACATGTCAATGGGGTTACCAGGCGCAAGGTTGATGATGACAAAATTGATGATCGTAATGCCAAACAAAACGGGAACTGCAATCAGAATGCGGCGAATGACGTAAGTAAACATGCTCTCTCTCCTCTCTTGCGATTTAACCGGCAGTCAGTGGATAATGACAAGCCACCGCGTGTTTTTCTCCTTGCAGAAGGGGCTCCTGCTCCTTGCACAATGCTTGGGCGTACACACACCGGGTATGAAACCGGCAGCCTGACGGGGGACTAGCGGGACTGGGGACATCTCCCTGAAGAACGATCCGCTCTTGTCCGCGCTTGCGGGGATCCGGGACCGGATAAGCATTGAGCAAAGCTTGCGTGTACGGATGTCGCGGGTTCGCAAAGATCTGCTCCTTTGTTCCGATCTCCACCACTTTGCCAAGATACATCACCGCAATACGAGTACTGATGTACTTGACGGCCCCGAGGCCATGAGCGATAAACAAATAGGTGAGTCCCAGCTCCCGCTGCAGTTCCTTTAGCAAGTTCAGGATCTGCGCCTGAATGGAAACGTCAAGCGCGGATACCGGCTCGTCACACACGATGAGCTTCGGATTCAGGGAAAGTGCTCGAGCGATCCCGATGCGCTGCCGCTGACCCCCTGAAAATTCATGGGGAAATCTCTGCTTATAGCTTCGGGGTATACCGACCGTATCCAGTAGGTGGTCTATCCTTGTCTCCAGCTCCGCTCCGGTGGCCAGACCATGCACCCGCATCGGCTCGGCAAGCAGCTCCTGAACCCGCATCCGGGGATTAAGGGAGGAGTATGGGTCCTGAAAAATCATTTGCATTTTGGTCCGTTCCCTGCGGAGGTCCAACATTGTTCTTTTCGTAATATCCTGTCCTTCGAACCATATTTTTCCACTCGTTGGATTCTCAAGTCGGATAATGCTGCGGCCGATGGTCGACTTGCCGCAGCCCGACTCGCCAACAAGTCCCAGTGTTTCTCCTGGATACAGCTCCAGCGAAATGTCGTCCACTGCTTTTACATTCCCAACGGTTCGGGACAGCAGTCCTCGTTTAATTGGATAATACGTCTTCAAACCTTCGATTCGAAGCAGCGGTTCTAGGCCCACCCTATGTTCCACAAGCGTCATATGACATTCTCCTCTCGTATCTTCCAGGCACCTGAATCCTGTGCCATCCAGCAGCGCACATGGTGGCCTTCCTGAACCGACAGCAGCATCGGTGCTTCGGACAGACATTTTCCTTCGGCAAACTCGCAGCGAGTGTGGAATCGGCAGCCCTTCGGCATGTTCGTAAGGGGAGGCACCGCACCAGGGATGGAGGTCAGCGCCTCCTCGGCATCGGATTCAATGTGGGGAATGGATCTCATCAGCCCTTGTGTGTAAGGATGAAGCGGCTGCTCAAACAGGGTATACACGTCAGTCTCCTCGACGACTTGGCCGGCATACATAACCACGACCTTATCGGCCATCTCGGCAACAACACCAAGATCATGTGTTATAAGCATGATCGAGGTATCCATTTCTTCGCGAAGCTCCTTCATCAGATTCAGAATCTGTGCCTGGATCGTCACATCCAGTGCGGTTGTTGGCTCATCGGCAATGAGTAATTTCGGCTTGCAAGAAAGGGCCATTGCGATCATCACGCGCTGCCTCATCCCTCCAGATAGAGAGTGGGGGTAGCTCTTCATGATTGCCTCAGGACGGGGGATACCGACCTTTTCCAGCATTTCGACGGCATAACCTTCAGCTGCCCTTCCTCTTAAATCGGTATGCAGCCGGATGGCTTCCATCAATTGGTTCCCAATAGTGAACACGGGATTGAGTGATGTCATCGGTTCCTGAAAGATCATCGCAATGTCTCCGCCGCGAATTAGACGCAGTTCGGGCTCAGGCAAGGTCGCGAGATCCTTCTCCATGAACCGAATCTCACCCTCCTTGATACTGCCATTCTTGCCGAGCAGTCTCATGATGGAGAGCGAAGTAACACTTTTACCACAGCCCGATTCGCCAACGATGGCGATCGTCTCCCCCTTCTCCAGCTTAAGGCTGACCCGGTCCACCGAAGTAACTTCCCCTTTGTCCGTTTTAAACACGGTCTTTACGTCCTTCAGCTCTAGCAGCATGCGTATCCCTCCTTCGTCTATATCGTTGCTCTCTATTGCAATCAAATGTTATATAATCTAACTTAAAATTACGGTTTGTGTAGCCCTCTTAAGAAGAAGATGTAGATACCCACACTTTTTTCTCTTTTTCATTAGAGAAATCTACATATTTTTCACTGGAAACTTATGATATATTTCAATTATCGTATTTTCTTTCTAGTGGTATCCCCCTAACATATCGGTGATGTATCTCAACTTGTAATCTTATTTAACGTCAATATGACGATTAATTAAAGGCACTTTTCATTAGCTTTTGGGATCATTTCTTGACATCATTGCCTCCATAGACCAGAAAGGTATCAAATTTTAAGAATACTAGAGAACGGGGTGTGGCCGTGTACAATCTCTTAATCACGGATGATGAAAGCGAAATTCGCAACGGTCTAAGTAACTATTTCCCTTGGCATGAATTTGGATATCAAGTTGTCGGGCAAGCTTGCGATGGGGAGGAAGCACTCGCCTTTATTGAGGAGAAACCTGTGGACGTGCTTCTCTGTGACATCCGGATGCCGTCCCTATCAGGCATTGATGTAGCAGAACGGCTGTACCGACAAGGCTCAGGGGTCAAGGTTATTCTTTTAAGCGGATTCAAGGAATTTGAATATGCACAATTGGCCGTACAGTATGGAGTCAAACGCTATTTGACAAAACCTACTAAATACGTGGAAATCGCTGAAGTGTTTGGACATCTCCGAAGTGAAATGGATCATGAGAGAATGCCTGCCCCTTCCCCTTCTGCATCGTCTGCGGAGAGCGGCTTGACGGATCACACTATCGAGAAGGTTAAGGCATACTTGCAGGATAATTTGTCTGCTGCCACCCTGGAGAACGCTGCAAAGCATGTTTATCTTAATCCCTTCTATTTGAGCAAATTCTTCAAGACCAAGACCGGTGAGAACTTCTCCGATTATGTCATGAACCTTCGTATGCATCGTGCGGCGGAACTGCTTAAGACTACCCACTGCAAAACGTACGAGATCAGTGAAATTGTCGGGTATAGCAACGCCAAAAATTTCACCAGAATGTTCCGGAGCTTCTTCGGGGTGACTCCCAGAGAATACCGGAACGAAGATTAACTTATGGTCACAACTACTGTCCGTTTTTTCATCAAGAACCTGCTGACCTTTCTTTTGCCCATGCTGATCCCGCTCGTTGTTCTCAGTGCTCTGTCCGCGTTCCTAACCCAGCAGTACGTCGTAAATGGTATCAAAAGCAACAACATGAACATGCTGAAGCAAACCAAAGAGAACATAGAACTTCTGTTCAATGAACAGAACGCTCTGAACCTGCATATCATCGCCAGCACAACCCAGTTCATGAACCTCAAGGATATGCTGAACAAGCCCTTGCCATCGGCAGAGGATTACCAACAACTGGCCGTTCTGAAAAACTTTATTGATTCACCCTCCATCGCCAGCTCCTATATTGATTCCATCTATATCTATCTAAATAACGATAACCAGCGCTACATTTCGTCCGTTACTGGAGGTTTTATCGAGCTCGGAGAAGATCCGGATCACCTCTGGTTTAATAGCTATCAAAAGCATGCACATCACGAAGAGATCTGGACGGAAAGCCGGAAGATTCCACGCTATAATTTGAACGACGAGATCGAATACGCAGACGTCATTACCATGTACCGCCATTTTAAGGTGTCGGATGACAATACCGGTGTTATCGTCCTTAATATCAAACGTGAGTATATTGAACGCAGGCTGAATGATCTCGCTACCGCAAAAGGACAGCTGCTTGCCGTTGTGGATCAGCAAGGCTCTGTTATCTTCCACAATAACGCCAAGTACGAGCTAAGTTCCGAGGAAATGCAGCAGGTCATTTCGAGTAAGAACAGCTCTGTTACGACGCAAACTTCGAATGAGGAAGCCTTGATTCACATGATCTACTCTGAGACGTACGACTGGACATTCATTTCCGTCACGCCGAAGCAATCACTTTACACCGCGCTTACTCGTCTGCTTCGCATTGGAGCTGTACTGATGGTCATGGCGCTGGTTGCTGCGCTTTTGCTCGCCTTCCAGCTCACCAAGAAGAATTATTCGGAGCTTCAGATCATCATGTCCATTCTAAACGCAGCAGAGAAAGGCAAGCCGCTTCCCTTGCATCGTTCCAAGGGGAATAACGTCTACAGTCAGATTATTCGCAGCCTGCTGCAGAATTTTATTGAGCACAATTACATGCGCGTTCAACTCTCCGAGAGCCAGTACAAAACGCAAGCTGCCCAGTTCGCTGCTCTGCAATCACAGCTCAACCCTCATTTTCTCTACAATACGCTGGAGACAATACACTGGAAGGCAGCTGGATACACAGACGGGCCGAATGAACTAACGAGCATAGTAGAACATTTGTCCGACATTTTGCGATATTCCCTGGATGGGCAAAATGGACTTGTGCCGCTTCACGTGGAGATTGCAAATACGAAGAGCTACATCGCGATTCAGAAAACAAGATACGGAGAACGATTTGATATTTGGTGGGAATACGAAGAAGAGCTGGAGAAATACCAGGTGCTTAAACTGATCTTTCAACCGCTGATCGAAAACAGCCTTCAGCATGGCTTAAGTCGTTCGGATCAGAAACTGGCCGTAAAGATCAAGATTCAGCGCCATGGTAACCTGCTGCGTTTGGCCGTCATCGACAATGGCGATGGCATACCGGAGGAGCGGATGGTCGAGCTGCGTACAAGGCTGTTTAGTGACACAGCGGATGCGAACCACATCGGTTTGATTAATACACAGAGAAGAATACAGCTTGCCTACGGTCATCGAAGCGAGCTGTGCATCAAGAGCAGACCCGGCCGTGGAACTCTGATAGATATCAAGCTTCCAATCAGTTAATTCCCGCGCAGTTCGTCAAGAAGGAGCCGTTTTCTTTTATCCAATCCATGTTCAGAAAAAAAAGAAACCCGCCCCGGCGGTTCGCCGAAACGGGATGTTATGGATACTAGTTGTTTGCATTTTCCTTGGTCACCAGCTTCAATTCTGCCGGGATGGACTTCTCCACCTGTTTGCCGTCCAGGACATCGAGAGCAGCTTGTACGGCCAGCTGGCCAATCAGTACCGGCTGCTGAGCAACGGTCGCTGTTAGCTTTCCATCCTGGATGGATTTGATTGCATCGTCGTTGCCGTCAAACCCGATCACTGGAATGTCTTTGCCCGAGCTTTGAATCGCTTCAATCGCACCAAGTGCCATCTCATCGTTATGGGCAAATACAGCCTGTACATCCGGATTTCCCTGCAGCAGGTTTTCCATCACATTCAAACCTTTGGAGCGGTCGAAATCCGCCGATTGTTTGGCAACCACGTCAAGCTTCTGGTCAGCCACCTCGTGGAACCCTTTACCCCGTTCACGTGTAGCGGAAGCTCCTGGCACACCTTCAAGTTCAATGACTTTAGCACCTTCACCGAGCTGTTCAACAAAATATTCGGCTGCCATCTGTCCGCCTTTGACATTATCGGATGCTACCAGAGCCGCTACCTCACCTTTGTCTGCGGAACGATCCAGTGTAATTACGGGAATGCCTACGCTGTTGGCAGATTGAACTGCCGTAGAGATTGCCGCGGAGTCCGCCGGGTTAATCAGGAGTGCATCAACGCCCTGCTGAATAAGGTCATCCACATCGTTGGTTTGCTTGGCCGAATCATTTTGTGCATCGACAACGATAACCTCAATGCCTTGCTTTTGAGCTTCTGCGACGACTCCGTCTTTCAATGAAACGAAGAACGGATTGTTCAGTGTTGAAATCGAGAGACCTATTTTCTTCTGTCCCTTATTTCCGGCACCGTCCGGCTTCGCCCATTCAGGGGGCTCCAGAGAGCACCCGGCCAGAACAATGATCATGATCATGCTTACAAGTGTTAATGTCCATTTTTTCATAGTTGTTTCTCCCCTTAAGCCGTTTTCTTGCGGTCCAGCAGGACAGCAATCGCAATGACGACACCTTTGACCACCATTTGATAGAAGGAGTTCACGCCGAGTAGGTTCAAACCATTGTTCAGCACGCCGATAATCAGAACACCAATTAATGTGCCCACGATCCGTCCGCGTCCACCCGTCAGGCTTGTTCCGCCCAGAACAACGGCTGCGATCGCATCCAGTTCATACGAAGTACCTGCTGTTGGCTGTGCGGAATTCAAACGAGATGTCAGAATTGCACCTGCTAGAGCTGCCAGCATTCCTGCAAGGGAATAGATCATGATCTTCACACGTGTGACTTTGATACCCGAGATGATGGACGCTTTCTCATTACCACCGATAGCATACGTTTTGCGGCCAAAAGCCGTTTTATGCAGAATCGTCCATAGAATCACGAAGGTAATCAGCATCGTTATGGCAGGTACCGGAATGCCTAACAGATAGCCGCGTCCAAACAGTTGGAACAGCAGACTGTCCCCGAGTCCTGTGATCGGATTACCATTCGTATATACCAGCGTTAAGCCGCGGAATATGGTCATTGTTGCCAATGTTGCGATAAATGGAGCCATTTTACCCTTCGTAATCATGAGTCCATTCACCATACCCATCACACCACCAAGTGCTACCCCAATGATGATGGACAAAATCGGATCCAGACCAGACAACATCATGTTTGCGACAAATGCGCTGGATAGAGCCAGTATGGAGCCAACGGACAAGTCGATCCCGCCGGTCAGAATGACAAAGGTCATACCGAAGGCAATCAGTGCATTAATCGATACCTGACGCAGCAGGTTCAAGATATTAAGCGGTTCCAAGAAGCTTGGATTCAGTACGGATACGATAATAATAAGAATGATTAAACCAAGCAGCGGTCCTAATTTCTGTGTTACGTTGGATAAGCGGAATCCCGTTCCAGTTGTTTTGCTGTTCTGCATTGTTGTCATTTCACTGTCCCCCTGTGGCCAATGTCATAATGTTTTCCTGTGTTGCTTCTTCCCTGGCCAGCTCTCCGCTGATCTGCCCTTCATGCACAACCACAATTCGGTCACTCATACCGAGTACTTCAGGAAGCTCCGAAGATACCATGATGATGGCGACGCCGCGTTCTGTCAGCTCATTCATCAACTGATAGATTTCACGCTTCGCTCCGACATCCACACCTCTCGTTGGTTCATCCAGAATGAGCACGCTTGGTCCGATGCCCACCCATTTGGCAATAACAACCTTCTGCTGGTTGCCCCCTGATAGGTTACGCGCAGCTGTCTCCGAAGATTGCGTCTTGATCTGCAGACGCTTGATCAGGGTATCAACGAATTCCTGTTCTTTTGGAGTTGAAATGAACCCTTTACTGGAGAAGCTGAACAGATTGGTCAGCGCCATGTTTTCCCGAATCGAGAAGTCCAGTACAAGCCCTTCATCCTTACGATCTTCTGTGATAAAACCGATGCCGTGTTTCACTGCATCCGAAGGTTTACGAATGTTTGCTTTTTTGCCACGGACCAAGACTTCTCCACTGTCCAGGGTATCCAGACCAAAGATCGCTCTCATGATCTCTGTTCGCCCGAACCCATGAGTCCGGAGAAACCAACAATCTCACCTGCTCTTACGTTGAAGCTGACATGTTGGAACAATCCCTTAATGCTTGCGTCCCGCACTTCCAGAACCACTTCACCATACGAAGGATTACGAGCCGGATATCGCTCGGTCAGCTCCCGTCCAACCATTTTCCGCACCACTTCATCGAAGCTTGTCTCAGGAATCGGCTGGGTATCTACCGTCCTGCCATCCCGCATGACCGTGATCCGGTCGCAGATGGTGAAGATCTCCTCCATACGGTGAGAAATATACACGATGGATACTCCGTTTTTCTTCAGTGCAGTAATCACATCAAACAACTTCTGAATTTCGCGTTCCGTTAACGCTGCAGTGGGTTCATCCATAATAATGACCTTCGCATCCGTCATCAGCGCCTTGGCGATTTCTATCATCTGCTGCTGTCCAACGGAGCATTCTCCTGCAGGCCGTTCGAGCGGGATTTGTACCGACAGCTTGGCGAATTGTTCTGAAGCGAGCGCTTTCATTTGTTTTGTATTGAGCAACCCTAAGGAAGATGTCATCTCCTTACCAATGAAAAGATTATCAAGCACCGTCATTTCGGGCCAAACGTGAAGCTCCTGATGAATAAATGCGATACCTAACTTCTCTGCTTCCTTCGGACTGCCAAAGTAGGTTTCCTTATCATCAATGGAGATCGTTCCCTGGTCACGCTGGTGAAGTCCGATCAAAATGTTCATCAGCGTGGATTTGCCGGCTCCATTCTCACCCATCAGGGCATGAACTTCGCCTTCCCTCAGTTCGAAATCCACTCCGCTTAGTACCTGGTTGGTGCCAAATGCTTTATGAATGTTGTGCATCTGAATATGCATCATGCAACCTCCTTTTAACCAAAATGGACTCCTGCTTGTAAAATGCAATTGGCATAGGGTGTAGCTTCACCTGTGCGAACAACCGCCTTAACCTGCCGGGTTAGTGCTTTGAATTGTTCGTGGTTGATGGAAGCATCAATCGCATCGTTGCCAAATTTATCTGTAACGAACTTCAGAGCTTCCGGATTGCCTTCCTTGATCTCTTCTGCCACGATTACTCTCTCAATGACCATGTCGTCAGCAATCAATTCAACTACTTCCTGAAAGCTTGGCGTTCCGAGTTTCAGAGCCACATCAATCTTGAGCACCCCTTCCGGAACGGGGAGACCCGCATCCGCAATGGCAATCATGTCCGTATGGCCTAAATCAGATAGTATTTTAGAGATGTGACTATTTAGTATGCCATTTCTTTTCATGATAAACTCTCCTCCACTTCGTCTCTCGTCGGCATGCCGCCCTGTGCTCCAAATTTGGTCACGGACAACGATGCGGCACGATTGGCGAACCGTATGCTCTCCTGCAGCGGTTTGCCTTCCGCTAAGGCGACCGCAAATGCAGCATTAAATGTATCCCCTGCACCGGTGGTATCCACGGCCTCCACCTTATATGTTGGCACAAGGATTTCTTCTGCTCCGTCAAAGTAACGAACACCCTTGCTGCCTTCGGTTATGAACAGCTTGTTAGGGTATTTGCGCAATGCTTCAGCCGGGCTCATGCCTTGAAAGAGAATTTCGGCTTCATGCTCGTTCGGCGTGATGTAGGCGGCATTGTCAATGACTTCCTGCGGCACTGTTCTCGCTGGAGCCGGATTAAGCAGCAGTGGCGTTCCGTATTCAGCACACAGGCTGCTCACACGGACAACGGTTTCTTCCGGAATTTCCTGCTGGATCAGTACGATATCGGCATTGCGGATCACTTCCGCCGCTTGATCAACATACTCGGGAGTGACTTCACGATTGGCAGCTTCAACAAAAACAATGCTATTATCGCCTTCCGCCAGTATGATATGAGCCGTTCCGCTTTCCGAATGTGTAACCGGTTTCACATTTTGCGTATTTACACCATTTGCTTTGAAATTATTCAAAATGTCTTGACCAAAAGCATCGTCTCCTACCCGGCCAATCATCGTTACCTCACCACCCAGTCTTGCAGCAGCAACCGCCTGATTGGCCCCCTTACCGCCAGGTACCGTTTTGAAACTTTCCCCGAGGACGGTTTCACCCGCCCCCGGACGTCTTGAAGAAGTAACGACCAGATCCATGGAACTGCTTCCAATTACGCATATTTTAGCCATCTGAATTCACCTTTCTCGTTGTGCCTCGTTCGATAAAACTTACGGGCATCTGTATGTTTTTGTTCTCGATTGGAGCTTGTTCCACAAGCCCGATAAGTAATCCCGCCGCTTCCCTGCCCATCTCGTAAGCAGGCTGGCGAATGGTTGACAATGCGGGTGATAACAGGCTGCTCATCGGAATGTCGTCGAAGCCGATTACCTGCACATCGTCAGGAACCTTTCTCCCGATTCGCGAAGCCTCATGCAGTACTGCCATAGCTGCAATGTCATTGCTGGCAATGACCCCATCCGTGTCAGCATATTTGCTGAACAGCTCTTCTGCCCACAATCCCGCTTCGTTAAAAGAGAACGAGGTCGTCTGAATCACATGGTAATCCAATCCGGCATCCCGGATGATTTCAATGGCTCCCTCGAACCGGTCCTGTGCTGGTTTGATATGTGAGGGACCCTGCATAACGGTTATCCGACGACTACCGCGCTTGATGATCTCTCTCGCGGCCAATCGTCCGCCCTCTCTTCCGTCCGCATAGACCGAAGGACTATCGAATGCAGTCCTGTCAAGAAACACCACAGGTATTTTTAATTTTTCATATATTGGAGAATGAGGGTAGTTCGTGGATGAAATCACACCGACTACGTTATTTTGGACAAACGTCTGGATGTAATCCTGCTCCTTCGATTCATCCTCATCACTATTTCCGAATATCAGCCTGAAATCCTGCTCCTGCATCCGATCCTCTACACCCCTAGCTAACTGTGGGAAGTAAGGGTTTGCAATATCCGGCAGCAGCAGACCAATCAGTTTGGACTTACGTTTATATAATGAGCGAGCTACTTCATTAGGGGAGAAGTTAAGCGCCTTCACGGCATCTTCTACTTTCTTGCGAGTATCCGCATGTACATAACCCCTGTCATTGATAACCCGAGATACGGTGGCTACTGATACACCAGCCCAATTCGCTACGTCTTTGATTGTTGTCATGAATTTGTTCTCCTTATGTGTAACCGGTTACAGACATTAAATTATCACATCTCTTTTTATTTGACAATCATTTTTTTACTGGGAATTTATCCAAGTTTTTTTGTGTTTCCTAATGCTTTTGATTATTCGAAGACAAAAAGCCACGGTTGACGTGACTTTCTGTCCGTTTCAATGATTATTTCCGTTGTTTAATTCTCGTTGCTGGCGAGTGTAATTTCAAATACTGAACCGATATCACCAGCAAAAACTATGATGCCATTATCAGGAAGAACCACCTCGTTTTGACCGCTGACCACGGTGTGATTAATGGAAATACCCGCTGGATTATACACGGTAAAAGCACCTTTTGAAGGCATTTGGACCGTCATAACCTTACCTGCGGCTGTCGCCGGGATCGAGTACCAAGTGGCATAACCATTCGTCTGGATCGTTGTCTTCGACTGATTTCCGGAATAGAGCGGCTTCACTGCGTCCTGGCTCGCATAAACTTTGCCCCCTGCTGAGACATATTCCACTCCGTTTTCCTTGAAGAATTCGTATACCATCGTATCACGTCCGGCCAAACCGGGGATTTGCAGCTGGTTCTCAGCGTGGTTGGCGTCTATGATTGTATTGGTGTATACCAAGCCTGGCATCTCGTCAAAGAGGTGAATCGGGATGATCGGTGTAGCACTGTCATATACCGTTGAAGTGTATTTCTCATTCACAAGAAAGTAATTCTTACCTTCACGTTTCTGCCAGGCTGCCGCAACATCCGGGGACAGTTCAGTCGTTTCCAGCTTCTCAGCCTTGTATTCGGAAGAAGCGATCTGCCCAAGCCCAGGCATGGACTGATACGAGCGTGACCATAAATAGATATTCCCATTATCTTCTTCAACGAACATCAATTTTTCCGTACCTTCATCATTGGTAAAAGTTCCATCTGTGGTATATGTGTACTTTTGTTCAGCACTATTCGGTGTTAAAGGCGCGGACAAAGTTAGTTGTCCATCAGCCTGCACATCAATATTCAGTAGCGAGCTGGCTCCACCTCCATAGATGCCCGAATACGCTGATAATCCCTTAGGCATCGTTGCGCTTACAGGCGTCCCGAATGACTTATCCGGCTTTCGTTCCGTAATGATATCCTTCTCCTCAAGTGCACCAAGCAGCAGTTCCGTTGCAATCAATTGATCCGTTGTGCTTGTTCCTCCCGATGAGGTGACGGCTGCAGCCATGTTGTATTCCGGAAGCACAATTAAAGAGGAATGATACGAAATCGTATTTCCGCCTTTGGCAACGGCCTGGATGCCGTATTCATTGAAAGGGAAAAGGTTTACACTATCCCAGCCCAAACCATAAGAAATTGACGAATCTGCATCTTCCGGCCACATGCCATTCTTGTATTCTTCTTCTGCCATGGCTTCTGCCGATTCACTCGAGAGAATACCTTCGACCTCTCCCGTGAAAATTTGCGCAAATTGAACCAAGTCTTCGGCTGTGGAATAAATGCCTCCCGAAGCAATCATATTTGTATTTTCTTGTGGAAGTTGTCCGTTGTGCAGGGCTGAATACGTCACGGCCATTTTGTTGTCACTAATCAGATCCTGTGGCGTTTTGGTGTTGTTCATCCCCAAAGGCACGGTAATATAGCGGTGCATGTATGCAGTAAAACTCATTCCACTAATTCGCTCAACCAGAATCTCGGCTAACGAAAAGCCGTCGTTACTGTAAACCGAATATGCTCCGGGGTCTGCCTTCAGCTTTTGCGTTGCGAGTTGATCCAACAATGTATCATGTGCGTAAGTATCTTTATCCCCGAACAGGATCGCACTGCTGCTTGAAGTTCCAGGAAGTCCGGAGGAATGATTCAACAGCATTCGCGCCGTGATTTCTTTGTAACGTTCATCCTCCATTTTGAAATCAGGGACATAATGTATGACTGGTACATCCAGATCGATTTCCCCTTCATCGACCAGCTTCATCACAGCAGTAGTAACTACCATTTTGCTGGTTGAACCTATGCCATAGATCGTATCTGCGGTAAGAGGTACAGCGTTATTCATGTCATTCTTGCCGGCTTGCCCGGAAATTACGATTTCACCATCATCTATGAGTGCATACTGCACGCTTGTTGTGCCATAGTTTTCGGTAAGAATTTGGGCTTTCTCCATCACTGCTTTTGTAGTCATCTCGTACGTAACATCGTTGACGTTACTTACCGGCACAGCCATAGCAGACATTGGAGCAAGTGTGGTAAACACCAGCGTTACGGCTGTAATTAAAGTTCGTTTCTTGATGGACAAAATTATCATCTCCTGTTTTTTTCTGTGTTGGCTACCATCAGGTGGCGTCAAGATAAGTGTACTGAAGGAAAATGTACTGCCCGTGTCATCCATATGAACTGAACATGAACTACAAAAAAAGCCGCGAATGCAGCACTATCATGACACCCATCAACGTCGTTATTGAAGTTTCCAAATATGGATACAATCTACTTTCATTCTACTTTCGTTAGATTCTCGAATATTTTTTGTTGACTTTTATTCATGGATAATGAAGTTCGTTTTAACATTTGGGGAGTGCAAGCGCAGCTTGATTGCAGATCGAAACTAGGTACGGAAAATGGTTTTATTGTTGTGAATTTTTCATATGTTGAAATATTATAATTATAGAGCTAAAAAAGAACCTTCGGAATCACATTAAAGTGATTTGAAGGTTCTTGAATTTTTCATATACGCATCCGACTAGTTTCCCAGTGCGTTTTCCATCGTTTGTTGCTGTTCTCTCGCCTGCAAACGTTGATGTGCTATCCACAAAAAAGGCACTCCGCATACAGCACTTATTGCAATTGGTGCAAAGACAAGCATTGGCTCGTTAGCCCCGAAGCTGTCCAGTAAAAAGCCGCCCAGGATTGGAGCACTGACATTGCCCAGATTGTTGAATCCGATCATGCCGAAATATGTGCCTTTCAGTTCCGGCTTCGCAATCCGATCCACCAGAACATCCATCAAGGTGAACATGAGTACTTCTCCTACCGTAAAAATGACAACTGCCGCGACCAGCATCCATGGGCTTTGCGCCAACCCAAACAGCAGCAGACTGACAGATACCATAATATTGCCTGTAATGAGCGGCACTACAGGTGGAAAGCGACTCGCGATACGAACCACCGGAAATTGAACGGCGATAACAACCACTGCGTTTAAGGAAAGCATGTATCCAAACCATTTCGCACCATCAGTTATATTCGGGTTAATCGCCATGAACTGAGGTAGCGTCGAGCTAAAGTGTCCGTACCCGAGCACACAAAAAATAGTCCCAATCAAAACAAACATAAAGACAGGATCTCCACTTGTTATCCGGAATGCTTGTTTCAAACGGATCGGCTCCGCCGTCCCCAAACTCTGCTCATCCCGCTTCAGAGGATGAAGAATAAACTGAACAATTAATAGAATACCGTAAGCTATGTATACTCCTCCAGCCACCAGAAAGGACAAATTGGAATCCGATAATCCCAAATACAGTCCCAGCAGCGGTCCAAATACTACACCCAGATTTATCGCTGCATACCTCAGATTGAATACAAGCAGCTTGCTTGATGGTGGTGTGATATCCGATAATAACGCTCTGGATGTCGGTTCAAATAACGCCCGGCAAATGCCGTTGAGTGCATTCATGATAAAGAACAGCCAGATCTGGTCCGATAGGGCAAACCCAATAAATACGAGCGCCCAGCCAAATACTGACATGAACAATACTTTTTTACGGCCAATCCGGTCAGAGATGTATCCACCATAGAAGCTGGCAAAAACACCGACAAGCGCGCTCACGGCCACGATTATGCCTGTCTGAGTTGGCGACGCCCCCATCTGCTGTGTCAAATAGATGGACAGAAACGGAATGCTCATGGATGTCGCCATACGTCCAAAGATGGTACCCACGATAATCGTCCACGCCAGTGGATGAATTTGTTTTAACTGTGAAGCCATGCTGTTCCCCCTTGTTGACCACTCCTGATTTTACATGTTCTTATAAACATATGAATTCTATTATACGGCTCGTGGACTTATTAGAGGGACATTTTATTTGGAAAACAGACTTGACTTTTACATTTAGGCCTATTCCTCGCCCTTTTTCTCGTGACAGGCATACACTTTAACTAAATCCAGCGCGGATACACGAAGAGTGTTTGTTGTTGTGAATTTTTCATATGTTGTAATATTATAATTATTTTATTTTCAAAATCTTCTTCCATTGTTTTTGCATGCCTCCCTTAGCTTGGGTGCTCCGATCCCACTAAAAAAAGCCGCCCGAGGGCGGCTTTCCAAAATCGACGGTTCTCTGTCGAACCGTTCGCTCCATTCTTCCATTACGTACGTCCGGTCCAATCCGGTCCGGCGACTTCCTTCCATCTTGTCCTGATTTCATCGTACAGTTCCTGCGGAAGAGCACCTTTTGCGACCAGATCAGCATTTTGCTGCCACCGGTTGGGCTTCGTTGTTCCAACAATCGCTGTATCGACGCCCTCCGTACTTAACGTGAAACGAAGGGCCGTTTCAACCGCCGCTTGTACATCATTACCTGCAATAAAACCGTAGCCCAGCTCCTGCAACCGTCTCCAATATACGAATGGATAGGCATCTTCGGGGAGCGTGTCAAACGTCCATGCCGCATTGGCAATCGGTCGTTTGGCAATGACGCCTATGTTTCTTTTTCTCGCCTCCGGCAATGTCAAATCAATCGCTTCCTGGTCTGCAATATTTAGCGAAGTTTCCAAACTGTCGAACACCCCGGTTTCAATCGCGTATAACGCGTCCGTTGTGTCCCCACTGTACCCGATAAACCTGGTCTTTCCGGCTTCCTTGGCGCGCTGCAGCACTTCAATTACCGCCCCTTGCCGAAGAACTTCTTCAGAGCAGCTATGCAAATGAATGACATCCACATACTCCGTTTTGAGTCTTCTCAGACTGCGGTCAATCGTTTGCTCCAGTACCTTGGCGTCCCAATCAGGTCCATCCACCCCGGCAGCATGTCCGCATTTGGTAAACAAATAATAATCATCACGCCGATGCGAAAGTACATCCCCGATCAGTTCCTCACTGTCCCCATAACATTCGGCGGTATCAATGACATTCAATCCGGCATCCAAAGCGGTATTCAGAAGTGTTTCCACGTCTTGTTTGGATACGTTGCTTCCGATTTCGGATCCGCCAAATCCGAGCGTGCTTACTTTCATGCCTGTGTTTCCATATTCGCGCAGTTCCATGATTGATTCCTCCGAGCTTCGATAATATAGGTACAACTTATGAAAGATTGACAACTCTAAGGGTTATTACCCGTTAGACGAACAACGCACCCACTTTAGATCTATTTATCCAATAAACATTTAAAATCCGTATAAGAAAAATGACATCTTCTCTTGTCCATGAAATATCGGATCTAATCGTGTCACATGCTCCTAATTCAATACAGTATGTATAGTGACAGTCGATCAGGTCCTCACACACTTTTACGTTACAAAAAACTGGCTCGGATTACCGAGTTCCGGATGAAATTTCTCACGAAATCTTCCTCCTGTGTAGGCTCCGATCACTTTCCTCCAGAACGCCTGAGCGATCACATTGTTGCGCACCTGCGTTACTTTCCATCTTCCCGGAAAACGATGAAACAGCTCGTGTGCGGCTTGAGTCCCTATCCCGCTCCGCCGATATTTTTGCATGACAAAGAACTCGGTCAAATAATAATCGTTATCCTTGCTGCCAGGCTCGAAGCGTTCCACCAGTGCAAAACCCGCCGGGGCTCCATCACATGTGATGAGAAAAGCAAATTTACGCCCTTCCTCCTCCCAAAATGCTTCCAAACCGGGATACTCCGGAAAAATGCCATTGCTGTCCACATCGATATTCAGGTATTTTGTAAAATCATATAGATAAAACTGCATTAAATGCCGAATTACCTGACTCCGTTCCCGGGGAACCAGCTCGATTTGCATATTCATCCGGTTCACCTCCTCTGCTTAACTTATACTAGTTACTTTAAAGGTTTGTACCGCGAAGGGCAAGAATACCGCTCTCCTTTGCCCTATTCCGTGAACAGGCTGTGACCAAGCAAATTATGGTACAATAGGACATAGACTATTCGAAGAAGAATTAACCAGGAGGTGCCGAACTTGACCAATGTGCAAAAAGAGATTGATCGACGCAAGCTGGATGACAAACTGCCTTCCATGCCTTGGTTCGTTCAGCAATTCATTGACTATAAGCTTCCCGATTTATCACCTTCTACCCTGCTGGAGTACTTAAGGGATTATGATACTTTTTTCAGTTGGCTGCGTGCTGAAGGTTTGTCCCAGGCTGAGTCTAACCGCGAAGTGACGTTAACTGAACTCGAAGTATTACGAATGGATTCGGTAACCTCGTTCCGATTGTTCCTCGCAACTAAACGCGAAGGAGCCAATTCGAGAATTACGGTATCCCGCAAACTGTCCTCTCTGCGCTCCCTCTTTCATTATTTGAGCCAAATTGCCGAAGATGAAGATTTCTATCCGCTGCTGAAGCGAAATATTATGGCCAAGATTGAGATCAAACGTACACATAAACCAAAGGACACCGCAGCGAAGCTCAAAGGAAAACTGTTAGAGGATGAGGAGCTGCTTGAGTTTATCGGATATATCCTCGAGGGATATGCAGTCGACATGCAAAAAAACAAACAAGCCCTCTATTCCCATGAACTCAACAAAGAACGGGATGCCTGCATCGCCAGTCTTATTCTGAATTCCGGACTACGTGTATCCGAAGTGGTTAACCTGAATGTCGATGATCTGGATTTGAACAACAAGCTGTTATATGTTTACCGCAAAGGTAACAATGATGAAACGTTCAAAACACCCGTATATTTCAGGGAGCAGGCCAAGGATGAACTAGCCAACTACATGCAGCTCCGGCAATCAAGGTATCGCACACCCAAACGGGAAAAAGGATTATTCATTGCGCTTCGTAACGGTGAATCCGAAGGCAGCCGTATGACCAAACGAGCGATTCAAGCCATGATTATGAAATATGCCAAATGTTTTGGCAAACCGTATTTGACGGTGCATAAGCTGCGGCATTCCTTTGCGACAGACTATTACCTGCAAAACGACATCTATAAAACCAAGGAACAGCTTGGGCATGCTTCGACAGAAACGACCGAAATCTATGCACATCTTACGGACAAAACGATGTCTGAAGCCATTGAGCGTCGTTCGGAAGGTACGGGTTCATAGGAGACGCCCATACCAATTAAACGGCGGATACTTTTTACTGATAACCAGTAAAAATATCCGCTGTTTTTTCGCTTATTCAATACATCTATGATAACGAATATGGTAGAGTTTGCTGAAATGAAACTGCATTATTCTTTCGATCACACCAAATACTTTCCGGCTCATGACTGCGCTAAATTCACATGTTCCAGCAACCATCGGGCAATAAGTCCCGGTTCCTGCACAGCGTGCCAAACCACCTCGCTTATCAGATCAGGTTCACTCCCCGCAGAATGCAAGGTTTCTCTCGGAAACCAGGAAACAACCGCCATCACTCCCTTTAGCTTCTGAAGTATCGCCACATGCTGTTCCTCACGAATCATTACCAGTTTGGGGTAGGATGCTGCTTTGTATCCTTCGATCAGAATCCAGTCATAATCCGATAGACGACTCAGCATTGTCTCCAGATTGGTTGGCTGCTGCTCGATGACAGCCGTTCGCTTCTCCGACATTACTACCACGGCGGAGGCTCCCGCCTGATGGAAACGATATGAATCGGTTCCTTCATGATCCATCTGGAAATGATCGTGTCCATCATGCTTAATGACGGCAACCCGTAACCCTTTCGAAGAAAGATATCTCGTGAGTTCTGCAGTTAAGGTGCTTTTCCCCGTATTTTTGTATCCCACGATCTGCACAATGTGTGGAAGTGTCCTCTTGTTGGCCATGAGCCCTACCTCACCTGTCCACTTGGCAGCTTGAGTATGCGTACCTGTTCACCTGCAGCAATCCCTTTCTTGTCAGGGGGAATGATGATCAGACAATCACTGTCCTTGATGGTAATCATGACGCTGGACTCATCCACTCGTGACGCAGCGGGCTTCGCAAATACCCTGCCATTCCGGATCTCTATGCGCCCCCGTACGAATCGTGTAAAATTGTTCACTTTTGTATATTCTTGATCCAATGTGGCTGTCCACTCTTCCAAATAAGGCTGGGCATCGTTTTGCATCATGCGAATAGTAGGCCGCACGAACAGTCCGAATCCTACAAAACAAGCTCCCGGGTTACCGGATAAGGCAAATAGTAACTTCCCACCAACAACCGCAGCTGTCGTAACACTTCCTGGTCGCATCGTCACTTTATTAAACAGCATCTCCATGTTGCCTTCCCGTACCAGATCACCCATAATGTCATAATCCCCGACCGAGACGCCTCCTGTGGTGACGACAATATCGTTATGCTCGACTGCTTCTGCCAGTTTAGCACGAGCCGTATCCACATCATCGGCGATGGATCCATACATCACAGGTTCGCCACCTGCCTCCACCACCAAGGATCGGAGCATATAACTGTTGCTGTTACGAATGCGTCCAGGCTGCAAAGGCTCATGCACCTCCAGCAATTCCGTTCCCGTTGCAAAAATGGCGACTTTCGGACGTCTAAACACCGGTACATCGGCCACACCAAAAGTAGCCAATACGGATTGTTCTCCTGCCTGGATGATCGTTCCGGCTTCAAGCAGCAGTTGACCTTCCTGAACCTCCAGTCCAATTGGCGTTATATTGGCATTGGGCTGGATATGGCGTTTCAATGCAATCCATTGTTCTCCATCCTGTTCCCTGCTTTCGGTCATCTCCAGCATAACAACGGCATCTGCTCCTTCAGGCACTTGTGCACCTGTCATGATCCGCGCAGTGGTGCCTGGAGTGATGGGTACATCCGATGTATATCCACATGGAATTTCATCAACGACACGCAGCCATACCTGTTCATCGCTGGACGCATGGGTTGTGTCACTGCTGACAATCGCATAACCATCCATACCTGACCTTCTGAAGAAAGGGTATGGATGCGGAGCATGAATCGTTTTTGCCAGCGTTCGTCCATGCGAAGATTCCAAGGTTACTTTTTCAACTAAAGCTGTAGTAACATGAGGTGATATTCTGGCCTGAGCAGCTTCGACCTGAACGGCTGTACGGTTGAATTTGGCACTTGTCATATCATCTGAATGTGTATTGATTCTCAAAATGAAACGGACCTCCTTGGGACAGAACTTGTTTAAGAAAGTGTAGCGTGAAAGCAGGGGTGTGACAAGTACTCGCCTCAAGGGTAACATGAAACTGAGAGCTTATGCCCATAATAGGGGTAAGAACGGAGGAGCAGATATGAGCAACCGATGCGAATTATGCGGTAGAGAGCCTGTGGAAACAACAGTTCATCATCTCACGCCCAAGGAAATGGGCGGTACTTTCATGCCTACTGCTGCTCTATGTATCCCGTGTCATAAACAAATCCATTCGCTGTTTACCAACCAGGATCTCATCCGTCTCCATTTAACAGAACTTCAGGCACTACGAGAGAATGAACGAATGGCCCCTTTTGTTCGCTGGATTCGCAAACAGCCACCTTCCACCATTCCCCGGACACGCAAATCCAATCACGTTCGCAGATCCTAATTCAAACGATACTTCCTAATATAAAACAAAAAGAACAGCCACAAGGTGAGCTTGCGCATGGCAGCATTTATTCTGCCTTACCTTGTGGCTGTTCTCTATAAACTCTTACGGCTGGCAAATCTCGTCTTTACCTTCGCCTCATGATTCGTCCGCCGCCTACCCTTGTTTTGGGTTTCTTATAAGAGCTCTTTGGTGAATTGAACAATCCACCGCTCTTGTTACGTTCGACGGTACCGGTGCTCGGTTCCTTTTTACGGCTAAACAATCCACCGCCTGAACCTACACTAGTATCAGTGTCTCCTCCCCGCCGGGTAATGGATCCTTTTCGATCAACCGTAATGGGTGGAGCTGCCTTTTTGTCATTGCTTGTTGGTGCACGATAAGTACCTTGATTCGGTTTGTACGTATCACGATCGGTGTACCCTCTGTACTTTCCGTATCCGCTGCCGCCAAAGGAATCAAACAAATTGCCAATGAGCGTTGCGGTCAAATAGCCCTGTAAAAAGGAAGAATCATAATTCTGGCGTACGTATTCCTTGGAATCCACCTCAATTAGGGTATCTTCCTTCTTGTTCGGGTCCTGCTGCAAATGATAATACTGGTCCTGATACACCAGGAACATCCGCTCTTCATTTTCCGCCGAGATCTGATCAGGTTTTCGCTGTTCGGATAACTCCTGAGCCACTTCCGGAACCGAACGGTCGGCAGCCCGATACACATAGGAAGTCGTATTGCCACTGCCACTTACAGACTCAAGCGGATAAGTGTCCTGAACGGAAGGCATCCCGCACGCGGACAACAGGGACATGACAAGGCTGAGGACCAGCATTAATTTTAATCCAAGTGCCATGCGCTTTTTCATTGGAACCTCTCCTAGCTCGAACGAATCACTTTGATATCCGCAGGAAGAATGGACTCACCTTCATACAGAGTAAATCTTCTGTCTTGCCATTCCACACGCAGAAGCATGTTATCATCAGACTGGTACTGCCAAACCAATTGCTCTCCAGCCTGACCATAAGGTGTCCTGCCGGCAGTGGTAACCATTCCTCCATATTCTTCCTCCAGATGATACGCGCGTCCGTCCAGATCAAGTAAGGTTGGGACTTCGTCTGGTGCGTCAAGACGGCCATCAATTGGCGTATAGAGGGAATAACGCGTCAATTCTCTTTCTTCTACATGTAAATGTCTAAACGTTGTACCGTCCTGCAGTGTGAGTACCACCGCTTTTCGGGCACGATGCTGCACCCGCCCCACAACTTCATACGTAACGAGCGAGACCTCACAGATATCTCCAGGCTCAAGGTCCAGCATGGTTTTCTCTGCTCGTGGTGGTTCGGGTTTGGCTAGTATTCCTTTAATCCGTTTCCATACACTCATACCCATTACTCCCGTTCGTTATCTTATAAACAAGCTGCAATAATTAATGCGCCCACAATGTGCAAAGCACCGGAGAACAAGCCATATCCTGTCTTCCCTTGCTGAATTCCTGTGTCCAGATCAAGATTGGCCCATGTGCGAATCATAAAGTGTACAACGCTCTCCAGAATAAGCAGGATGACAAATGAAACAACCGATACAAGCAGCGCTTCACCCAGATGACCCGCAGTCGAAATCGAAGTGGCAAGCACATAGCCTTGAGCAAACAGCTTCATGACCATCCGTGTCGTAACCGCCATGTTCCCTGCCTTAACTTCCGCAAAATCCTTATACTTCGTAAACAATGAATCCACATACATCAAAACAAAAAGCAAAACCGAGCCAGATAACGTCCAGACCAGCATCGCCAAAATGTTCAAATCCATTTACACAGCCCCCACTTATCAACATGAACCGCATTTAAAAGCGAAGGAGAAACGCTGTCTCTCCTCCGCCAGTGAACCCTGCCTGAGATGCAAGGTTTAGTTCTTATTTTCGTACTGCTTCATGAGTGCCGCCAGTTCATCCTCAACGGCCTGATCCTTACCGAGTTTCTCGAACTCTTCATCCAGTGATTTTCCTTTGGAAGACATTTCGTTGCTCGCTTCAGCCTGTGCCTCCATTTGCATCATTTTCTCTTCCATACGTTTCATGCCAGCACTAGCTGTATCGGAACTGAAGCCGTTCAGCGCTTTGTTGATTTCGGTTTGTGCTTTTGCTGCGTTATAACGCGCTACCAGCGTTTCGCGCTTATTTTTCATTTGTGTCAATTGCTTGCGCATTTCTTCCAGCTTGCCGCGCAGATTGTCTGCAGCAGCCTTATTCTGATCATAGCTTGTTTTATATTCTGCCATTTTTACTTCGGCAGCTTTTTTCTCTTCCAGAGCCCGGCGAGCCAGATCCATGTTCTGTGCACGTGCTGCAGTATGAGCTTGCTCCTCACGTTTCTTCACCAATGCTTCCTGTTCCTCGAACAGCTGCTTGAATTTTTTCTCAATCGCGATTTGTTGTGCAACAGCCTTTTCTGCATCTTCCAGATCTTCCTGCATATCACGGATATATTGATCCGTCATTTTGATTGGATCTTCTGCCTTGTCAATAATGGCATTAATGTTAGACATCGTTAAATCACGCAAACGTTTGAAAATGGACATTATGGTATTCCTCCTAGTCGATATTACATCCTTGTATATAATCATACATACGTGGTAACCTTCATCCCGTTTCAATTTTACCAAAAAAAATCATAAAACACGATTCCGGGTTACCCAAAATCTACTATTTTATATCATTCGCCAGGGTTAAATGGTCTTCGAGCAGCTTCTCCGCCGTCTGTACGATCTCATCGATCTGTACACGTGTAATGGCGTCAAAATGAATCCCCATAATGACGGTTACGGTCACCTTAAGAGAATTTGCGGCCTTACGTGCAAGGCGCTCACACAATTCCTGTTCCTTATGCCCTGGAATATGGACTGCCGTTCCCACCACGCGTTCTCTTTCCGGATAAAAGGTCGCCACAGCCCCTATATGAGCTTTCCCACCCGTGACCAAAAATATCTTATCTTCTCCAGCTTCAATGACCTGCAAACGAACTGATTTCAAATCATACGTACTCATCCTAATCCACCCATCCTTTGTGTGTATATGTAATGGTGGAATTATGAGCTTATCGACTGAATTGGACAATGAAACTTCTCACATTTATGCATAACGGACCGTCACCGCGGGCATACCAAAGAGAACGCAATCTGACAAGGGAGGCTATATCATGCGTATTCGCCTCATCGCATTCTCCATGTTGATCCTTATATTTATGAGTGGAAGCTATTTACCTGGACAAGTGCTGGCAAAACCCGTTCCAGAGAGCATACCTGCTGCAGAGCCGGATCTATCTGAGGATGAACAGCTGACACTCGGTCAGCTCAGGCAGAAATATGCCGATACATTCAAGACCAATGGGCCTTCAACCAGACAGGTAGCACTGACTTTTGATGATGTGCCTGATCCGCGCTTCACTCCGCAGGTATTGGATATTCTAAAGAAATATAATGTAAAAGCGACCTTTTTTATTGTTGGCAACCGGGCAGAGAAACATCCCGACCTCGTCAGACGGATCGTTAGGGAAGGTCACATTGTTGGAAACCACAGTTACAACCACCCTGAATTCAGTAAGCTGTCTTTGAATGCATTTCGCAAACAAATTCTACATACCGGTGACATTATTCATAAACTGACCGGGTATACACCTAAAATGATTCGTCCTCCATACGGGGACATTAATGAGAAACAGCTGCAATGGGCCGCAAGACAGCAATACAGCATCGTCAACTGGAATGTGGATTCGCTGGATTGGAAAGGCCTCAGCAAAGAGCAAGTGAAGCAGAATGTTTTATCTGCAGTCAAGCCAGGCTCCATCATTCTTCAGCATGCGGGCGGAGGCGTGGGCTCCAATCTGTCCGGTACCATTGGAGCACTTCCGGAGATTATAGATGAACTGCGATGCAGGGGGTTCAATCTGGTGACTTTGGACGAAATGCTGCAATTGCCAAAAAGCAAATAATACTCGGCTTGGTTAGACGAAACACACACCTTATGAATTAACCATTTTGCGCGTTATAATAAAGACAAAGGGTACCCTTATTTCACGTTAGTCGTGACTAAAGGCACCCTTTTGTTGGCACTGATACTTATTTCAAAATATAAAGTTCAACGTCCTGAAAACCGAATGTACTCACTGACTTCTGGCTCCCAGGAATGAAAATATCAATTCGTTTTCCTTTGATCGCCCCGCCGATATCCCGGGCAGTAGCCACAAATGCCTGCTTAGGCAGCCCCGGATGGGAGTGACCTGTAACAAGAACCTTTGTACCCAGTGGAATCACACTAGGATCTACGGCAATCGTGCCGAGTTCAAGTGGATTGCCGAAGTAATCAACAGCACCCCATCCACCATTTTCGGAAGCGGCTGCAGAGTACGCTGTTGCTTTCACATCAATGGACTTACTGTAATCAAATGTTTTGCCCCAGGCTTGAACGACTTTATCGTCAGCATTCACATCAAGGCTAGCGGTCGTAATCGTCTTTGCACCCGTAGAGCTCTTCGCTGCTGGAGCAGCCGAGGCCGTGTTTGCTTTTCCAGGAATCGTAATTTTCAAACCACCATAAATGTTGTAAGGCGAAATATCACTGTTTGCTTTTACCAGTGTGTTCAGTCCAACTCCATATTGTTTCGATAAGGTATAGAAGGTATCCCCTTCTTTGGCCACGTGAACAGAATCAGCGTGAGCTGGAACGGCCTGAATGAGCATTGCTGCTGTCAGCAGGGCTGCTGCTGTTTTGGCTATAGTTCTCTTCTTAATCATGGTCTTCCTCCCTCATTGTGCCTGCGAAGTTAGTTGTCGGATTCGGATGGAGGAAACCACCCTATAGGTCTCTGTTACATTCGTCTTGCGTTATGTACCCCTAATTCACCCCAAGCAGCGTGCGTATCAATCTTCCCCTCCACGGTCTGCATCGTTACATCCTCCACACTTCCTCCTCAGGAAGTTTCGGCAGGAACAATATATCACAATTTTGTAACCAGGGACCGTAGTAAATGTTACCAACTGTTTTAAACAACACATAATGCTGCTTAGAAATAAGGATTTTTCTTATTAAAAAGCGATCAAGCAGCTATGGAACGATGACAGAAACGTTACTTTTACGACACTGGATACTTATCCTGCACAAAAAACAACCCTGCAAACGTGACGTGAGCAAGGTTGTTTGATTTCGTTGTTTGTTCGTTTTAATTAATGCGGTTCACTGACTGGATCATGCTCAAAGGCTATGACAAGACTTTACCGAGGAAGTCACGCGTACGTGGATGCTTAGGCTGACCAAATACTTCATCTGGTGTCCCCTCTTCCACAATGACACCGCCATCCATAAAGATGATGCGATCACCGACTTCACGGGCGAAGCCCATCTCGTGGGTAACGATAACCATCGTCATGCCGCCTTCAGCCAGGCGTTTCATAACGTCGAGCACTTCACCAACCATTTCAGGGTCAAGTGCAGATGTCGGCTCGTCAAACAGCATCACATGCGGCTGCATCGCAAGCGCTCTGGCAATAGCAATCCGCTGCTTCTGTCCACCAGACAGCTGACTCGGATAAGCATCTTTTTTATCCAACAGCCCCACGGTTTTGAGCAAGTCTGCGGCAATCTGCTTGGCTTCCTGTGCAGACTGCTTTTTGACTTTAATCGGGGCAATGGTAATGTTTTGCTCCACAGTTTTATGCGGAAACAGATTAAAGTGCTGGAACACCATCCCCATTTTCTCCCGCGTTGCATTAATGTTGTGTTTGGGATCCGTGATCGATACGCCTTCGAAATTAATCTCACCTGAAGTAGGCTGCTCCAACAGGTTGAGACAGCGCAGGAAGGTACTTTTGCCTGATCCTGAAGGACCAATCACAACAACGACCTCGCCCTTGCCAATTGAGACATCTATGCCTTTTAGTACTTCGTTTTTGTCGTAGGATTTGTGTAATTGTCTAACGTCTATCACTTGCACTCAACTTCCTTTCCAGTCGACCCAGCAGCTTGGACAAAATAAATGTCAATACAAAGTATATGGCTGCTGCAATAAGGAACGGATTCATTCCTTGGTACGTAATGTTTTTGACTACACTTGCCTGATACATGATATCAACCATACCAATGACCGAGATAATGGAAGATTCCTTGATGATCGTTACGAATTCATTACCGATAGCAGGCAGCACAGCTTTGAAGGCCTGTGGCAAAATAATAAATCTCATGGCCGCGGCTCTACCCATCCCAAGCGAACGGGCTGCTTCCAGTTGACCGCGGTCAACTCCTTGAATCCCTGCACGGAAGATCTCTGCAAGGTAAGCACCACTATTGATGGAAAGAGTTAAGATACCCGCCTGAAGAGGCGAGAACGTAATACCAAATGTCAAGGCAAGACCATAATAAATAATCATCAATTGAACCAGCATCGGCGTACCACGAATGACTTCTACATAAGCCGTACCAATCCACCGCAAAATTGCTGTATCATGCATTCGGAACAGGCAAATGATCAAACCGATGATTACCCCGAAGATTACACCAAGTGCAGACAATAAGAGGGTATAACCCACGCCCGTAGCATAGAAGCTTTTGTACTGCCAGAATACTTCAAAAATATTTGGCGATTCGACCTCACGGTCTGCCATCAATTGACTGGCTTCCGTTACCATTTGATCAATTTTATTCTCACTCTTCAATCGTTCAAGCGTACCATTAACGGCATTAAGCAACTCCGTATTGCCTTTGCGAATCCCGATCGCTGCTGCTACCTGCTCTTCGTCCGGAACTGCAGGAGCAAGTCCAATCATATCGTCCAGGTAGCCTGCGGCAACCGTATCTTCAACGATTGCAGCGTTGATCCGTTTCGTCTGAAGTTGAAGCACAATGTCCGAGATTTTATCAAGAGACGTCAGCTTGACTCCAGGAATCTTCTGTCCGATCGTTTCCTGAATCGAACCTTTCTGTGCTCCGATTTTTTCATTTTCCAGTTCAGCCATGGTTGGGTATTTGTCTTTATCCTCATTGCGAACCATGATGACTTGTTTCGATTTATAGTAGGTATCCGAGAAGTCGATACTTTTTTTGCGGTCCTCTGTCGGTGTCATGCCTGAAATAACGATATCCACGCGTCCACTCTGCAACGCAGGCAGCAGGCCGTCAAAACCCATATCTTCTATGACAAGTTCTACGCCCAGATCGGCAGCAATCTCTTTGGCAATGGCAATATCAAATCCGACAATTTCATCCTTGCCATTAATCACTTTATGGAATTCATATGGTGCAAAGTCGGCACTCGTGCCAAGAACCAATTTTTTACTGTCTGAAGTGCCCGTAGTTCCACTTGCCAGCGCCGAAGGAACGGCAGCCGTCAATAAAACGACAAAGGTCAACAGCATCATGGTGTAACGACTAATCAATTTCAACCCTGTTCTCCCCTTACAATACATTATGTTCTTCCTCATGTTGATGCCTGAGTCATTATAAAGTACAATGCATGATTATGCAATGAGTTTTCAACTTACAAATCTTGACTTGTTTCTGAAAAAACCAAGCAAACATGATATAATGACTAAATTATTTTCATTTTGCACGAAGGAGTTCACGATGACACATACCAAATCACAAATTTTGTCGGTTATTGATCAATATGCTTCCCGTTTTAAGGAGATTTCATCATACATTGGTGCCAATCCCGAACTCGGGAACGAGGAATACCTTGCTTCTGCCCGCCTAAAGGAAGAACTGTTATTTCACGGTTTCGAAGTAGAAGCTCCCGTACTTGGACTGGATACGGCTTTTATCGGCACCTACGCTGCTGCCAAAAAAGGTCCAACCATAGCGCTGTTATGCGAATACGATGCACTTCCCGAGATTGGTCACGCTTGCGGCCATCATCTGATCTGTATGATGAGCCTGGGCGCTGCAGTCGGTCTAAAGTCCATTCTGGATGAAGTTGGAGGAACGTTGAAAGTATTCGGCACACCTGCCGAGGAAACTCGTGGCGCCAAAGTTCCAATGGCTGAAGCAGGTCTGTTTGATAATTGTGATGTCGCACTGATGGCCCATCCTTACTATGCTTATGAGAAATCGGGCAGCTCTCTGGCCATTGATGCTGTGCAATTCGAATTCCACGGCAAATCCTCTCACGCCGCGGCCAGTCCGCATGAAGGGATCAATGCTCTCGATGCCGTTATTCAAACCTTTAACGGCATTAATGCATTCCGCCAGCAAGTGAGAAGCACTGTCCGTATCCATGGTGTTATTAATAGCGGTGGTCAGGCTGCCAACATCATCCCCGACTATGCTTCAGCCCAATTCTACGTACGTGCCGCAACCAGAAAAGAGCTTAACATACTAACGCAGCGTGTCATTCAGATTGCAGAAGGTTCCGCACTCCAAACAGGCTGTCGTCTTGTGACTTCGAATTACGAAACGTCGTATGATGAGATGTTAACCAATGAATCTTTATCTGCAGCGTTCAGTGAAAACCTCATGGAACTCGGTATTCCACAAGACGAGATCGTTAGCGGAGATGATCATGGCTCCATGGACATCGGTAACGTATCCTTACGCTGTCCTGCAATTCATCCTTACATTCGTGTCGTTGATGAGGTTCACACCCTGCACTCCATCGAATTCCGCGATCTGGCATTACAGGAGCGGGCACTCGATGGTATGATCTTGGGTGCAAAAGCAATTGCCGCAACAGCTTATGATGTGCTAACGAAGCCCGAGCTGCTGCAAACGATTCGAACAGAGTTTGAACAGGCCCTACGATAATATAAGTTTTAAGTTTACAGACACAACCAAAGAGGTGTTCTCTACAGATTGGACGGATATCACCCGGTCTGCAGAAAACACCTCTTTTCTTTATTTTGCATACGTATATTCAAGCCTAACCTGGAGATGCTTGTGAAATGAAAACGATGAAAACAATGAAAATTTTACTAATTATGTAAACCTTTTATGGTTCATTTGCTGTCTAGCTTGGTTATGTAATGCTATACTCATCTTGATACAGGAGGTGCTGTCATGCTGCTCGAAGCGATGTATCACGTTCCCCGTGACAAGTGGGCCTACGCCTACAACACGTCTACGATTCATCTGCGTGTACGTACGAAGAGAGATGATGTAGACTATGTGACTGCACTGACCGGTGATAAATATGATTGGGACGGAACCTACAGGGAAATCCAACTGGAAAAGGCTGCTTCGGATAGCATGTTCGACTACTGGGAGGCTGCGGTTAAACCCAAATTCAAACGACTCACCTATATTTTTCGAGTCACAGCGGGTCATGAAAATGTATTTCTGGCCGACAATGGAATTCACCGAGATCCACCTTACCCTACTGGAGGATATTACGAATTCTCGTACATTCATGAAATTGATGTATTTAAGGTTCCCGAATGGGCCAAAGAAGCGGTTTTTTACCAGATCATGACCGAACGGTTCGCCAATGGCAATCCAGACCTTAATCCCGAAGGAACTCATGCCTGGGGAGGTACACCCGAGCTGGATAACTACTTTGGCGGAGACCTGCAAGGCGTCCTCGATCATCTGGATGATCTAACCAAGCTTGGCGTAAATGCTATATATTTCACTCCCCTCTTTCAAGCCAACTCCTACCATAAATATGACACCATTGATTATAAAAAAGTAGATCCGCATTTTGGAGATAATGATTTACTCAAAAAAGTCACCGAGGAATGCCACCGGCGTGGTATCCGCGTCATGCTTGACGCTGTTTTTAATCATTGCAGTGAAGATTTCCCGCCTTTTCAGGATGTGCTGCAAAATGGAAAACAATCAAAGTATGCAGACTGGTTTCATATCAATGAATTTCCTGTTGGTATTAAGAACGGTATACCTACCTATGATACCTTCGGTTTTTATGGAAATATGCCGAAATTTAACACGGCCAATCCGGAAGTGAAAGCGTATCTGCTTGATGTCGCGGAATACTGGATTAAGGAGATCAAGCTCGACGGCTGGAGATTGGATGTAGCGAACGAAGTGGATAACCACTTCTGGCGGGATTTCCGTAAGGTCGTTAAAACGGCAAACCCGGAAGCCTATATTGTGGGCGAGGTTTGGAGTGATTCCCTGACATGGCTAATGGGTGACCAGTTTGATTCCGTCATGAACTACCCTTTTGCCGACAAAGTCCTGGAATTTTTCTGCGGATCCATGGATGGCTACAACTTTGCGAATGAAATGGGCTCCCTTATAATGCGGTATCCCCAGCAAACCAATGAAGTGATCTTCAATATGTTATGCAGTCATGATACACCTCGCCTGCTCTCTCGATGCGGTGAAGACAAACGCCGATTAAAACTGTCCGTTGTATTCCTGTTTACCTACATCGGTACGCCGTGTATCTTCTATGGAGATGAAGTAGGCATCAGCGGTGAAGGAGATCCCGATTGCCGCAAATGTATGGAATGGGACCCTGCCAAGCAAGATCGGGAGCTCTATGACTTCTACCGGCTGATGATTGATCTGCGCAAAAGCAATGAGGCTCTTCGCAAAGGGCGCTTCCGCTTCCTGAAAGCGGATCACAACGACCCCTGTATCGTATACGAGCGAATGGATGATCAGCTTCACTTTACCGTCTGGATGAATAATACGCCTGATGTACGCACCCTCTCTCACCCTATGGAGACCAGGGACTGGAGAGATGCGCTAACCGAAGACCCCGTTATTCCCACAGAGGGCATCATGAACATTAAACTCGATCCTTACGGTTATCGAATTCTATACAGACAGTTAGATCCTTCATAAAGGAATCTCCTAATTCATCAGATCCATGCACCTTTTCCTCGATCTGGTGTTTAGGAGGTTTTTTTATGATAATTGCTAAACCTTGGTCCCCTTGATATTACCATTGGCATCAACAGTGACTCTCCAGCGGGTGGAGTTGGGTCCTGTCAGTACAAGGTCGTTCACCAGTTGATAGACAGAACCGTTGTTGTCCTTAACCACATCGATCACGACGTTTTTTCCATTCGAAAAAGCGCTGGACCCGAATAAATATCGACCAGTAGCACTAGACGATACCAGCAGCACATTATCTTTGATAATGTTATTTTCCACAACCCGATTAGCATTATCAAAATGGACTGCCCACCAATTCCCATCATAGTTCATGCGATTGCCCGTTATGACGCTATTTGATCCACGAATTTTTAGTGATGTGCCTTTACCCGAAATGGAATTGCTTGTGAATGTCACATGATCATTAATGCTGACCATCCGGTCAGGATTGGTCGTGACAAAACCAGGCTGAATGATATTGCCGGTGGCGACTACCCCATTACTCAAGTCCATAGCAATGCCTGCTTTGGCAATATAATTGCCTTTGATGATGATGTTTCCGTCTGCAATAATTCCCCAATGATTGCCATTAGGAATCACGATATTATCGGAGATAACGCCGATATCCATGCCTTCAATCCCGTTATTGGTTCTGGCCTCAATGGCTGCTGTAGGATTCGACCTTAAAATGCTATCAATATAATTGCCCTGAATCACAAAAATATGGTTGCTCTCATCATTTGGGTTGAATTGCGAAGGGAGAAAGGAGACAGAAACTACAGAGCTGTTTCGAATATTACTGAAGAAGTTTGAAGTGACAAATGCGCCTCTAAAACCGATAAGCCCTACGCCAAAAGCTGTTCCGATCACACTGTTATCATGGATATGGAGGCTTCGTGCCCCTGTCTCGCCACCTTCATTGTTACATGTAATGCCTCCACCTACTTTAGGCACATTGGACCCTTGCTGGCCCGCTGTAAACGTAGTATAGTCTGCATCGGTTGACAATACGGGTGTATGAAGAAAGTTTGTCGTTACAAATACGTTCCAGGTTGCTTTAATGAGGATTCCATCACCCAAATATCGGTAGCAGTCATTTTGGCTAATGATGACAAAGGCCAGATTGGTCCTCACCGCAATGGGCTCTTCACCCAAATGGTGAAGCTTGTTGTTTCTAATGATAACATTTCTTGAAGGATTCTCCTGACTGGTTGAACCATTCACGCCAATGCCGTCCGTAAATTTGCTAATATCATTATTCTGCAATATGACGTTGCTGGAATTCTCTACGTAAATGCCTGTTCTCCCCTTGGCCCATCCAGCCTGAGTTGTACGCCTTAACGTTAGACCACTTACTTCAATGTGGTTGCTGTTCTCGAAGCGTAAACCCTGATCTGAAACTTCCAATACGGCTCCCGGATGAGCTCTGATGGTTACCGCTTTTCCATTAAACGTATAAAACCATCCCGATTTTATGACTTTGTAGTGTCCTGGAGTGAATAGTAAGATATCACCTTCTTTTGCTGAGTCAAAAAACGCTTTGATCTGTGCGGATTGGTCAGTTCCATCACCCGGAGCGAAGTTTCTAACGTCAATGATATTTCCAGGGATAGAAGATTCAACCGCAGCAATATTTCCCAAAATCTGACTAAACATTGCGTTCATCTTGAGAGGATCAAATGTTTCATTCCCACCCCATGCCTCCAGATTCGGATTATAAGTGGAGGTGAAATTAATATGATTGGCCATTTTACCAACTCTCTTTCATCCATTTTTCAACCTCATTCACTTCATTCGACCTCTACAGGGCATTCCAACATGGCTCCGGATTTATTCTGCAAAAAAAGCCACAGTACGATATATACTGCGGCTCCGTGGTTTGGTCATTATTTTGTATTCTCAACAGTAATGCTGCGATAAATGTCCATGTATTCATCAGCCGAAACATCCCAGCTGTAATCCCCGTTCATGCCATTTTTCACAATCTTCTTCCAGTGGTCGGGCTCGCGATACAACTTCTCTGCACGACGGATCGTATTCATCATGTCATGTGCGTTAAAGCTGGTAAACGAGAAGCCGTTCCCTTCACCGCTGAACTCATTGTATGCCTGCACAGTATCGTTAAGACCACCCGTTTCACGGACAAGCGGCACACTGCCATACCGGAGTGCTAACAGCTGACTTATACCGCACGGTTCAAACTTGGAAGGCATGAGAAATATATCACTTCCTGCATAGAAACGACGGGATAATCCATCGTTGAACTTGATTTGGGCTGACATTTTCAGTGGATAACGATAGGACGCCTCCCGGAACCAATGCTCGTAGGCAGGATCTCCTGTTCCCAATACGGCGAACTGGATGTCATCATAATACAACAGCTCATCCAATATGCGACAAACGAGATCAAGTCCTTTAGAGTCAACAAGACGGGTAACCATGACCATCAAAGGTGCGTCTGGACGGACAGGCAGCCCGAGCTCTTTCTGCAGCTCAATCTTATTCTCCGTTTTCTTGGAAAGGCTTGTTCTGTACTTCACCGGGATTTTGTTATCCGTCGCCGGGTTGTAACTCTTGGTATCAATACCATTCACAATTCCGGTAAAACGTTCGCCAAGCGAGCTAAGCAGACCGTCCAAGCCGTAGCCGTAATAGGAAGTTTTCACTTCCTGTGCATAGGTGGGGCTTACTGTTGTTACATGGTCTGAATAGACAATACCAGATTTTAGAAAATTGACATTACCATAATATTCTGCGCCATCCATGGTGAAATATCGGTCGTCCAGTTCAAGCAAATCGCTGAATAACGAATGCGGGAATACACCTTGATACAACAGATTATGTATGGTGAATACGGTACGGATCTCACTATAGAATGGCTCATGTGCGTAATGTGCCTTCAGCAGCAGCGGAATCATTCCCGCATGCCAGTCATGACTATGAAGCACATCCGGCTTGAAGTCCAGCAGCGGCAATACCTCAAGTACCGCGCGATTGAAGAAAGCAAATCTCTCCCCATCATCCATATACCCGTAGACTCCGTCACGGCCAAAGTAATATTCGTTATCGACAAAATAAATCGGGATTCCGTCATGGACGAGCATCTCAATGCCGCAGTATTGTCTGCGCCAGCCCAGTGGAACATCCGTCACGATAACCGGCTTCATGGCCTCCTTATATTCGTCAGGGATCCCTTTATATTTGGGTAAAATGACACGAACATCTGCCCCAGCCTTTTTCAAGGCTTGAGGCAAAGCTCCAATAACGTCAGCGAGTCCACCCGTTTTGATAAATGGATGGCCCTCAGCAGCAGCGAATAAAAGTTTCACGCCTTCTTCCCCCTTTTTGTTTTGGCAGTGGTCTTATTTGTATTTTTGAGTGCTTTTGGTCTGACCGATGCGACTTCATTTGCTGTCTCACCCGTTTTCCGACGTGTATTCTTTTTTAGAATAACCACGCTTAGCGGAGGCAAAACAATCTCCAGACTGTGGGGATGGCCATGAAAAGGAATCTTTTCGGTAGCTATCTGCATATCATTCAATATACCTGATCCCCCGTAATCGGGATGATCACTGTTCAGAACTTCGGCATACATACCGGGACGCATGACACCAATCCGGTAACGCTCCCGCTTGACCGGCTGGAAGTTAACAAGCACAAGGAGTGTATCCGCAGGTTTTTTTCCTTTGCGTACATATGAAATGACACTTTGGCTATGGTCATCCGGAGTGATCCATTCATATCCGTCCAGGGAATGATCAAGCTCCCACAAAGCTTTTTCGCTCAGGTACAGCTCAGACAGGTCACGTTCAAACTTGTGGAGTTTGCGGTGACTGTCATAATCCAGCAAAAACCAATCCAGCTCATCCTCATCTTTCCATTCAATAAACTGGCCAAATTCTCCGCCCATAAAGAGCAGCTTTTTGCCTGGGAAAGTCATGAAGTAACCCAAGAAAGCTCGCATGCCATCAAATTTTTGTTCGTACGATCCAGGCATCTTGTCCAGCAAGGACTTTTTGCCATGTACGACTTCGTCATGCGACAGAGGCAGCACATAATTCTCAGAGAAGGAGTACACCACTGGAAATGTCAGCAAATGATGCTTCGACGGACGATCGTGGAAATCGGTTTTCATATAGTCCAGCGTATCGTTCATCCAACCCATGTTCCATTTATAATTGAATCCCAGTCCGCCTACGTCAACAGGAGACGTGACCATCGGCCATGCACTGGACTCTTCAGCCATCATCAGCGCATAAGGATAATACTTGAAAATCGTTTCATTGAGTTGCTGCAAGAAGGCAACAGCTTCTTTATTTTCCAGGCCCCCGTCTGCATTGGGACGAAATTGGCCAGAATGCTTTTCAAAGTCAAGCCTTAACATGCTGGTAACCGCGTCTACACGCAGACCATCAAAGTGATACATTTCCATCCAATACAGCGCATTGGAGATAAGGAATGAACGAACTTCCGGTTTCGAATAATCAAAACTTAGGGTGCCCCACCCTGGTCTCTCAGCCAGCAATGGATCTGCATATTCGAACAGCGGTGTGCCATCAAACAAACGCAGACCATGGGCGTCCTTGGCAAAGTGAGCAGGCACCCAATCAAGCAGTACTCCTATTCCAGCCTGATGTAGTGTATCCACTAAATACATTAGATCCTGAGGACCTCCAAAGCGGCTTGTCGGGGCGAAGAAGCCCGTACTCTGATACCCCCAGGAAAGGTCATAAGGGTGTTCACTGAGCGGCATCATCTCCACATGTGTGTATTTCATTTCTAATAAGTAAGGAACGAGCAGATCCGCGATCTCTCTATAACTGTATAAAGAGCCGTCTTCCTTGCGCTTCCATGTTCCGATGTGCATCTCATAAATATGTAAAGGCTTGTTATATACAGCCCTTTGTTTCCGTCTCCATGCACCATCGTTCCATTTGTATCCCTGGATGGAACTTGTAATGGAAGCAGTCCGAGGCCGAACTTCGGCGTGGAATGCATACGGGTCTGCTTTTAGCAGTTCTGTTCCGTTTTCCGTTAAAATACGGAATTTGTATAAAGTTCCTTCACTGATTTCCGGAAAAAAACGAGTCCAAAATCCAGAATCGGGTATCTTATATAAAGGTGCCTGTTCACCTTTCCAATCATTGCGGTCAAGAGCCAGTCCTACTTCTTTGGCATTTGGAGCCCAGACAGTGAAGCGATACCCCTGACGATGATCCTCAGTCGCAGGCTGTGCGCCTAATATTCGATAACTGTGATGAAGGTTTCCTTCATGAAACAAATAGATATCCTCCGGCGAAATGGCCGGATCTGCCAATGGTTGAATGGCCAAGAGATCACCTTCTTCCCCTAGAAAATAGATATAACGTTAACCATTACCCCATTCTAGCCAAGTTGAAAAGAAAAATGACGTGTTTAAAAAAATGTTGTAATTTTACAGGAATTTTACAGTATACATCGTTTCAACAGCTCCACTTTGCGTTTATGTAAGTACTACACTGGACAAATATCTTGGGAGGGAAACGATTATGTTTAATAAAGATTGCATCGCTATGTTACTGGCGGGAGGAGAGGGGAAAAGATTAGCCCCATTGACCTCAAGTATTGCTAAACCCGCTGTACCGTTTGGCGGGCACTACCGGATTATCGATTTTCCTCTCAGCAACTGCGTAAACTCAGGAATCGATACGGTTGGAGTATTGACGCAGTACCAAGCTGAATCTTTACACGATCACATTGGTGGAGGAGAACCATGGGGACATGGGAATTCGGAAGAGGCAGGAATCTCCCTGCTTCCATCTTATCATACAGGAAATGACGAATACTTGGGAACGGCGGATGCCATTTATAAAAATATGGACTATATTGACCAGCAAAACCCCGAAAATGTTCTAATTTTGTCGGGAGACCACATTTACCACATGAATTATCGCGACATGCTGGAATCCCACAAAGCGAACAAAGCGGTTGCGACTATTTCAGTCATGGAAGTTCCTTGGGATGAAGCACATCGCTTCGGAATTATGGCTGCGGATGAAAATATGCGTGTGACCGAATTTGCAGAAAAGCCTGCTGAACCAAAAAGCAACCTGGCTTCCATGGGGATTTACATGTTTAATTGGGAGTATCTGAAACGCCATCTTCTGCTGGATGCGGCTAATCCGAATTCCAGTCATGACTTTGGTAAAGACGTTATTCCTCAAATGCTTAATGAAAACAACTCTCTTTTCGTGTATAACTTTGATGGTTACTGGAAAGATGTTGGTACTGTAAAAAGCTTGTGGGATGCTCACATGGATCTGCTGCATAACGAAGAAAACTGGAGCCTTCACAAAGAACATTGGCCGATGTTCACTCGTGACTGGAAAACCAAATTAAGTGCTCACAAAGCTCGTCATTCCCGTGCTGAGCATGCGTCCTCCATGGTTCATGAGTCATGCGCCATTGAAGGCCGTGCAGAGCGCTCTGTTATCTTCTGCGGTGCTGAAGTAGGAAAAGCTTCTGAAGTCAAAGACAGTGTAATTATGCCAAATGCCCGTATCGGTAGAGGTGTTCACATCGAACGTGCCATTATTGGTGAAGGTGCCATTATCAAGGACGGCGCCATTGTCAAAGGCACGGCTGATGAAATTGTCGTTGTAGGCCCGAATGAGGTTGTATCTGCCAAACCGGCAGTCCGCACTCAGCCTGCACGTATTCTGAAAGAAGTATATGAGAAAACCGGTCGCTTGCGCGCTGGCGAACTCTCTTCATAATATACCAAAAAAGGCAAGCCGTTAATGGCTCGCCTTTTTTGGTGCTTTCAGAAGGTGTCGATTGTCAATCGGATGTCTATTCGCTTTTGCCTGTATCTGAACCCGGTTTGATGTGTTGTTCCCCGCTCTCTTGATGCGTTTCTGAAGGGAGTTCATCAACCGGATGCTCGGTTATGATCTCTTCTTCCGGCAAAGCGGGCAGTTCTATCGTGACGGTTGTACCCGATCCTAGTTCACTTTGTATCGTAATTGTTCCTTCATGCAGTTCCACGAGTTCTTGCGTAATGGCAAGCCCCAATCCTGTTCCACCATTCTGGTGATTGACCTGGAAGAACCGATCACGTACCTTGATGAGATGCTCCTCGCTAATCCCGATCCCGGTGTCCTGCACAGCAGCTATGATCTTCCCGTCCTCTTCTTTTACCGACAGATAAATCCACGAATTTTCGTGTGAGAATTTAATTGCATTATCCACGATGTTCAGGAATACCTGTTTTAGGCGATTTCCATCACCATGCACGTTAAAAGCACGGGTCTCATCTGTTTCCAGCTTCAAATGTATTTGCTTTTGTTCCGCTTTGGCCCAGACGTTTAACATCGTTTCCTGCACAATCTCGCGAATGCTGACCGTACCTTTGACCAGCTTCATCTGATTTTGCTGCAGTTTGGAGAAATCCAGCATCTCTTCGACAAGCCCGATCAAGCGTTCGGTTTCTTTCGAGATAATGCTCATGCCAATACGTGTTTCATCCGGATCATATCCGCCTGAATCCAGCGTTTCACTCCAGCCTTTGATACTGGTCAGTGGTGTTCTGAGCTCATGGGAAATGGATGATATAAAATCATCCTTGATCTGGTTACTGCGAACAATCTCATGAGCCATAAAATTCAGTGTAGATGCCAGTTCACCAAGTTCGTGCTTATAGTTTCCTTTGACTCTGACATCCAGACGTCCTCTCGCCATCTGGGCAGATACCGCGGTAATATTGTTAATGGGACGCACGATGGAGTTCGCCATACCAATGCTGATAATCAGGACAATGGCCATAACGGCAATCCCGACGGCAACGGCAAGCAATCCCATGACTAGCAGCTTTGAGTTTACATTTTCCAGTGAAGTCAGATATCTTACAATGTACGTATTCTCGCCACCCAGATCAAGTTTGTGCGAAACGGCCATGACTTGCTCACCGGTGCCCGGTTGTCTGCCTACCCACCGTCCCGTATTGCCATTTATGGCCTGCATAATATCACTTGTCTGCATCACAGCCCGGTCAGACTCGAAGGCCGCAGAGCTGGCAAGAACTCGTCCATTGAGATCCAGAATTTCGAGCTCTGTGCTGGATAATTCCAGGTTAGAAAGTAACTTCGACAGATTACCGTTATCCGCATTATCCTCGCGGGCAATGGGCTCCAAAAAGTCTTTTGACATGGAAATATGAGAGCTGATGGTATTGTAGATACTCTCGTAATAATACCGCTGCACCGCAAGCATAAAAATAAATTCCACCAATAACAGAGCAAGCAGAACTACGAAAAAATAATGTAGTACGATCTGCCTGGTGATGCCTTTTTTAATCATTGCTCCCGGCCCTTCCATTTATAACCGTGACCCCATACAGTCTGCAGGTATTCAGGTTCGGAAGGATTATTCTCGATTTTCTGGCGTAAGCGGCGAATGTTCACATCCACAATTTTGGGATCTCCCATATATTCCTTGCCCCATACATGATCCAGGAGCAAATCACGGCTAAGTGGTGTATTCTCTTTTTCCAGGAAGAATTGAATAAGTGAAAATTCCGTTGGAGTCAATTCAATCAATTCATTTTGTTTTTTAAATTGTTTGGAGATTAAATCAAGAGAAAACGGCCCCGATTGGAATGTGACTTTAGCTGCAGTCTCCCGGTGCACATTCACTCTGCGCAGCAAGGATTGGATTCGTGCGATCAGTTCAGTCGGGCTGAATGGTTTGCTTACATGATCGTCAGCTCCAACAGAAAGAGCATATACCTTGTCCTGTTCCTGAACCTTGGCCGTCAAGAAAATGATGCCCAATCGTTCATTGGTTTCACGGATGCGACGACACACTTCGAAACCGTCAATTCCAGGTACCATGACATCAAGAAGAGCCAGGTCAATATCGGGTACAGTTTGCAAGATGCGAAGTGCTTCATGCCCATCTCCTGCTTCAAGCACTTCGAACCCGTTTCTCTTCAAATTGATAACGATAAAACTGCGGATGGATTCTTCATCCTCAAGTATAAGTACTTTACTCATTTAGTTCTCCCTTTCTGTTCAGCTGAGACATATTATCAAGTAATCCATCATTACTATCCTGCGCATTACGTGAAGCAATCACCCGGTCGTTTGTTCGGGTAATTTCCTTCCATCTCTTTCCTTTTTCCTGTTCCCACTGAGAAAGCGTGAAATATTTAATTTCACCCACGGTTTCATCCGTATCAATCATTTTAAATCGAATATATTTTTCTTTTTCCGACTTGGTATCAATGGTAATCTTCCCGTACCACTCCGGCTTTAGATTTAAATGAAACAGATTGGCATCATCACGATACTGGAACGAAACAAATTCTTTTCCATCCTTGCCATCCCATTGATAAAAGGTATAAAACCACATGCGGGAGTCAAACACGTAATGTTCCCAGCCCTTTGGCGTTTCCTTTAGTCCAAATTCAATAATACCATCATTGTTGAAATCACCGCTTAAAATTTTGTCATCTCTATAGGTTTGATCAGGGGATTTGAAGGCATTCACCAGTTTGTTATCCTTCACATAAATCAGTTGTGAAAAAGAACTGCGGTCATCCAGCTCTGTGTCCAGCACAATACCCATCTTATCCTTGGCGATTTCTCCTCCAAGCGCATTGTAGATCTCTTTAACGGTATAATCGGTTTGCAGCCGATCAACTTCCTTAAAGCTGCCTTCGTCATACTGATACAACGCTACACTTGCAAACCCACTGTTATTTAGGGCTACAATGGCAAAATCGCTTTTTCCATCCCCATTCATGTCCAGTGTGTTACCTTGCAGATCATCAATAATATACTGGTTATAAGGGACTCCACCCAATACCTGCTCAAGTGCACCGCCATTATATGAATACGCCGTCAGTGCTTTTTGGTCTTGCAGACTCACACCGAGGATGATATCCGGGTTTCCATCGTTTGTGATATCCAACACTTTAAAGGATTGCAATTCACTTCCCGGAACGTCAAACGTCAGCTTCTTAACCCACGTATCTCCCTGTTCCTCCAGGAGCATGCCATGGATACGCACATTCTCATTGGGTGTTTCGTAAAATACGATAGCTTCGCGCGTGCCGTCCCCGTCGAGATCTTCAACACGAATCATGCTGGTATTGTTCATGTCTTTGGGACGAATCAGATTGCTCTCTGGCGGCTGCTCTTTCTGAACAACGTAAAACAATTTTTCTTTGTCCGTGGACAGCATGGGTTTCTTCATCAAGCCCTTGGGGTCGCTTATGACCGTACATCCGCTAAGAACGGAGCCGAGCACCACTGTCACTGCTCCACACGCTAACAGGCGCCCCCATCTTGAGTTAAGCAATTTCATCACTCATTTCAATAGTTTAAATCATGTTTTTTTCCTTCTGTGTCAGTCTACGTCCACGTATATCAAAGGCAATCTTGCCTTCTGCAAGACCCCAGATGCGAGCTGCATGTTTCTCCGCCATCTCAATGGGTAACACGGCAATAACCGTTGCCCGTTCTTCTTCGCACAGTTTCCGCAGCGTCTCGAGTACTGTGTCGGCAGTATGTGGGTCAAGCCCAATTACTGGTTCATCCGCGAGAATGACTTTCGCCCCATGGGCGAGTGCACGGGCAATCGCTACGCGCTGCTTCTCACCACCGCTTAGCTTTTCTGCAGTTTGATGAGCTTTATCCAAAAGTCCAAGGCCTTCAAGATAATCCATGGCACCCATGTAATCATCGGAACGGACCATTCCAGTCACCATTCTCCACCAAGGCGTCTGACCAGACCGGCCGATCAATACGTTTTTGAGTGCTGACTTTCTAGGATAGAGCTGAGGATTCTGTTCCAAGTATGCCCATTCACGTTTAATTTTCCGTTTGCCGGACCAGCCTTCTTTCAAAATTTCGACACCGTCAACCGTAAATCGGCCGCCATCCCATTTCTCCATCATGGCCAGGCACTTGAGCAGCATGCTTTTTCCACTGCCGCTTGAACCGACTACTGCGATCATTTCACCTTGTTGCATATCAAATCGTATATCCCGCAGAACCGGAACACGGTCCGCTCCAACGGATTTACTCAAATTCTCAACTCTGATCATCGCGATGTCTCCTCTTGTCCATGTTTTTCCCTACTATATAGTGTACTCGGAAATGGACATCAATTTCCATGCGAACACCAGCTTCTATTTTAACACAGAATGAGAACTTGGTTTATGTTGGAATAGGACACCTGCGGCACCAAAAAGCAGATAAAAACAACCAAGCAGGATAAACATGCTTCCGGGTGAGATCCAATTGATCATCTGCCCACCCAAATTCGGCCCCAGAATACTGCCTATCGTAAAATGGAATGAGGCCACAACGTTTGCTGCAGGAAGAAGTGCCTTTGGTAAAATATCTGCTGCATAGGCAAGTCCAAGCGAGAAAAACGACCCTACCAAGCCACCTGCTACGGTCAGGAGTACCAGCGTCCACCAAAAGTGAGTTCCGGCCACAGGTACCAGCATGAACATCACCCCGCCTGCAATACCAGCAGACATTAACACTTTTTTACGTCCAAAGCGGTCACTGAGGATGCCCAGAGGTAACTGCAGAAACAAACCTCCTATTCCCACAAACGGCAGTAAAGATGAGATCTCATTAGCGTCTAAACCGATCCGCAAGCCATATACCGGAAAGTTGCTGTTCATCCCGGCTTCCATATAGCCATAAAGTAGAGCTGGTATTAACGCATACCATGCCCAGGCCCAGCTGCGGCGGAAGCGGCGTTCCGGAAGCTGACCATGCTCTGCTTTTTCCGGTTTGGTATCCGGAAGCCTCATTAATACAAGCAGAAGCACGGCCACCATACAAATGAAAAGAACCCAGAACGGCACAGCCTCACCAAATCCGAGCAGCTTGATGCCCAATGGGCCGATACTGAAGCCAAGTCCGTAGGACATTCCATATAGGGATATGTAACGACCTCTCTTTTCGGGTGCTGTCACGAGAAGGACCCAGAGCTGAGCAGCATAATGTAATGCACTATCGCCTATACCAACGACGAGACGAAGAATAAACCATATTTTAATATCCGGTAAATACGGAAAAAGAATCAGGGGAAACATAACAAATAACAGGCCGCCGACAATCAGCTTTTTGAAACCAACCGCTCCGAGCAGCCGTTCAGCGACCAGAGTCATTGCAAAGGAACCTACATACAGCGCTGCTGCATTGAGGCCATTTAACCCTGGTGATACCCCTTTTTGCTCCAGAAAAATGGATAGTACAGGAAGCAACAGTCCCTGACTAATCCCTGCTACAACTATAACGATGATCAGGATCAGATAGTTGGATGTAGAATGTGATGATTTTGCGACATTAATGGATGACACGAATTTCATTCCTCCTGCGGACAACCAAAAGAAAAATCGCCATCGCTGACGACTTTTCGCATGTTATTCATATTCATATGATAAAGCGCTGCTTCACCGGTGCTTTTGCCCCGGACTTGAACATTATAGTGGACAACGCCCTGCAAAACAAGCCATAATAGTACATAAGTCGCTGCGTACATTTAGATGTGACGGGAGGATTCTGCATCGTTATGACTTATCATGTCAAGATTGATGTTTCACCGATATATGAAATGCTGAACAGTTTTCTTGTATATGTCACGAAAAAATGGATTCAACATCTGGATGTTGGACCCGAATGGATTCTTGAAGTGGAAGGCAAACTAAGTTCCAACGTACGTGCTGCTCTCGCACCTGCGTCGACTTGGCCTTTTGATGATTTTGATGTTTTGTTCGCATGGGCCGCCTACCGGACCTGCTCTTCAGAGAATCAGGATTTTCTCAATATGCTTGCGAGTCTGCCTGCAGAGGAATTGTTTGCACGAGTATCTCCTCTTCTGCCGAGTATTACAATAGAAGAAACAAGTCGTATTCGGGACAGTTACGTGCCGCTTCTACGTCTCTGGGACCAGCATTACTGCCAGAATATAAGTGACGATTATCGTACCTGGCTGGAAGAGGACGCTCAGGAGAAGCGAATTCTTTTGGAGAAAATGGGACCTGAACTGCTTATCGAATATGCTACAGCAGGTGTTATTGTGGAGCCAATGCCCGGATTAGATGAAGTGATTCTATTCCCCACAGTACATAACCGTCCAATTAATATTTACTGCTTCTACGAAGGCATGATGATTATGCAATACCCGGTTGATACTCCTGAAGAGAATGAAGATCAGCCGCCAACCTGTTTGCTTCGTTTTACTCATGCTTTGGCTGATCCCGAACGACTTCGCCTGCTTCGTTATGTATCCGATGAGCCGAAGTCGCTTGCGGAGATGTGTGAAGAATTGAACAAAGACGAAGACATGGTGAAAGATCAGGTTATGGCGCTGCGTGTCGCAGGTTTGCTTCGTACCCATCTGCTCGGCAGTAACCGCAAAGAGAAATACAGTATCCGGCCGGATGGCGTGTCTGAATTGAACATGTTCCTAGAATCCTATATACGCATATAAATAAGGATGTAACTGGAGTTGCCGGCAGCAAGGAGTGATTTTCTAAAATGAACACGATTAAACAGCACATCATTTTCGATCTGGACGATACACTCGTCTATTGCAACAAATATTTCAACTTAGTCCTCGGTGAGTTCTTCGAGAACATGCAGGAGTGGTTTGACCATCACGCATTAACCGTCCAGGACATTCGTGACAAACAACTGGAGATTGACGTGACCGGTGTGAACCAGGTCGGATTCGCCAGTCACCATTTTCCACAGTCTCTGATTGATACGTATCGCTATTTCTCTCAGAAATATGCAAGAGCCACTTCCACTGAAGAAGAAACGTTCCTCACGAAGCTTGGTATGAGTGTATATGATCGGGAGGTTGAACCTTACCCTCACATGGTTGAGACACTGGAAAGCCTGCAATCAGCTGGACATGCCCTCTATCTGTATACCGGAGGCGAAACGGTGATTCAACAACGGAAGATTGATCAGATGAAATTATCTGCTTATTTCGATGACCGTATCTATATAAGGCAGCATAAAAACGTCGAAGCACTTGAAAGCATTTTATCTTCCGGCCCCTTCGACCGCAAAACAACATGGATGATCGGAAACTCATTACGCACGGATATTTTGCCAGCAGTCACGGCTGGAATCCATAGCATATATATTAAACAACCCAATGAATGGCAGTATAACATTGTTGAACTTCAGCCCAATCCGGAGACTTCGATGTACACCATCACCGCTCTCGAAGAGGTGCCTCAGGTCATTCATGAGAATATTCAGCAGCAGCAGCAAAAAAGGACCCTGGGTTAAGGGTCCTTTTTTTGTTTACATCACATCTGTGATTTCTTTATTTTTTTGAACAACCTTACTACTCCTGCCTTTCAGCTGACAGCTTGCCCGAAGATAGATCCTGCAGGATGATTTTAGCCTTAACCGTACTCCCGTCCTTACGTTTGAAAGACAGCACCTGAGTGCTTCCCTTCTCGATCAAGGACTTTAACATCGTACTGGTTATTTTTTTGCCAACGTACTCTTTCCAGATGACAAACCCGCAGCCTTCCTTAAATCGCGTACACCCATAGCCTTTTTTTCCCTCAATAATCTGACCGGTGCATCCCGGCGAGGGACAAGATGCCAAGGGCTCACGAACACCGGCATTTGCCGAGCTCGCAGATGCAGTCTTTGCTACTGACACTGCTGTGTTACTCGATTTGGAGACTGATCCTGAAGACTGCCGTGTTGATTTGGCAGCTGATGCTGCTGTTCTCGCTGTTGTTTTCGTTCCTGATTTTGAGGATTTTGCTCCCTTGCCTTTGCCACGTCCCCCGCGTGAATCTTCCCCGAAGGCGTATGCAGGTGCAGGAGCTTGTACACGCACCTTATCAATGATGGACATCGTAAATTTCTTCACGTTCTCCATAAACTTGTCCTGACCGGCTTCCCCTTTGGAGATCTGATACAATCTTCTCTCCCATTGTCCAGTCATCTCCGGAGAGGTTAACAAATCAACTCCGGCTCGCCGAATCAATTCGATCGCTGTTCGGCCTTTTAACGTCAGCTGCATCTTTTTGCCCTGCATCGTGATATAACCAACATTTTTGAGCCTCTCGATGGTTGCAGCTCGTGTTGCTGGCGTGCCCAGACCGCTGTCCTTCATGGCATCTCGCAGTTCCTCGTTTTCGATCTGCTTCCCCGCACTTTCCATCGCTTTCAGCAAAGTTCCCTCCGTATAACTTTTGGGAGGTTGGGTTGCTTTTTCCTTGAACTCGCTCTTGCTGCACTGCACTGGAAGATCTGGCTGCACAGAGAACGACTTATCCGTCCATTCTTCGGATTCTTCTTCCTCATTATTGTTCTTCTTCGTTTTTTTCTTTCCCGAGCCATTCTGCTCTTGATCCGTAGAAGGCAGAACGACTTTCCACCCGAGTGACAGCAGTTCCTTCACAGAAGTTTTGAACTGATGCTGCTCTACTTCAGTAAGTACAGTATGCTGTTTATACTCTGCTGGTGGATAGAAATGAGACAAAAACCGTCTGACGATCAGATCGTAGATGTTCTGTTCATCCTTCGATAAGGTACCTGGCCTTTTTAACGTAGGTAAAATGGCATGGTGATCCTCAACCTTGGAAGGATTGCAGACTCCCTTGTTATTTTTATGAACCAATTCTGGCTTTGCACCAATGGCCAATTCACTATAGGGGCCGTTCTTCAGCAGGTTTAATGTTTTGTGCATACCCTCAATATTCTGTTCCGTAACATAGTTGGAATTCGTCCGCGGATAGGAAATAACCTTGTGTTTCTCGTACAAGGCCTGTGCAATGTCCAGTGTCTTCTTCGCTCCATACCCATACTTGGCATTGGCTTCACGCTGCAGCAGAGTCAGATCATATAGTCTGTACGGATACTCCTTCGTTTGCTTCGCCTCATACTTGGTAATATGTCCGGTCTTGCCCTTCACGCTGCTCGCTATCGCTTCAGCAGCCTCCGCGTCTGTGAGCTTGTCCCCTTGGCGTAAGCCTCTGTACTCTACACCCTCCTGACGGAACCAGGCGGCGACTTCATAAAATGTCTGTGATTGAAATGCCTCAATCTCCATTTCCCGATCATAGATCAACGCAAGAACCGGTGTCTGTACACGTCCCACAGATAACAGCGCGTTATGCCGAGTCGTAAAGGCACGTGATGCGTTCATGCCAATCAGCCAATCGGCCTCACTTCGGGCGCGAGCAGCATGAGTCAGATTTTCGAACTCTGATGCATCCTTAAGCCCATCAAAGCCACGCTTAATGCTCTCTGCAGTCAGGTCCGAAATCCATAGTCGTTTAACTGGCTGACGCAGCTTCAACTGCTGTTGAATCAATGCAAAAATATACTGGCCTTCACGCCCGGCATCACATGCATTTACGATCGATGATGCTCGTTTGGCAAGCTCTCCAATGATCTTCAGTTGATCTTTTGTTCTGGGATTCGGCACGATTTTGAACTGATCCGGAATAATGGGCAGATCCGCCATATTCCATCGTTTGTATTTCGTATCATATGCATCCGGTTCAGCAAGCCCGAGCAGATGACCAATCGCCCAAGTGATAATGTAATGCTCACCTTCAAGATAACTGCGATTGTTCTTGGCTCTTGGTTCTATGACGGCGGCAATGGTTCGACCCATATCAGGCTTTTCCGCTATAACCAATGTCTTCATCCGTCCATCTCTCCTCCTTCACCGTCCGCATGACGGCAAAAAGGGGCCTTCCGCCCACGGAAGCCCCTTGCTTCTGAATCCTATTATATCAGATTTTGATTCCGGGAGCATCCTCCGTGGAACAATTAACCTGCTGCTTGTTCATTTACGGCCTGCTTTTCCCTGCATTCCCTGCATACGCCCTGAAAGTCAAGACGATGATCCGTCACGGCGAATCCGTATTGACGTTCAATCTGCTGCTCCAGACGAAGCAACCCATCTTCCATAATTTCTTCCACTTTTCCGCACTCTGTACAGATCAAATGATGGTGATGATGGGAGCCATCTGTACTCCGCAGATCGAAGCGTGCAGCACCATCTCCAAAATTAATCTTCTCTACAACCTGAAGATCACTTAGCAGCTCTAATGTCCGATATACGGTTGCCAGGCCGATCTCAGGAAACTGCTCCTTCACCAGCAGAAACACTTCCTCCGCACTGAAATGATCCTTTTCATGTTCAAGCAGCACACGTACAGTCACTTCACGTTGTTGTGTCAATTTATATCCTTTGTCTACCAATTGCTTTTTAATGTCAAATATTTGTTCTGTAATGGACTTCTCCCGGTTTCTTGCCATAACTGGTCGCACCTCCGGATTTAATTCTCTATTTAACAAGGTCATTTGTCATCTTATTTATAATTATTATAATCTAATAATAAGTCTTTATTACTTAAAATGCAATGCTATACCGCACACTAGCTCAAATTATTTGTTACGCAGGTGGAATAGTGAAGTAAAAAAACAACTCCCACTAAAAGCGAGAGTTGTTTTTTTACTTCACTATTTTTGTTTCGATATAATTTATGCAATTATTGCTTAGTTCAAATTAAGCAAGAACGGTGGCACCCATCAGGTATTTGTCTACTTCACGAGCAGCTTCGCGTCCTTCATTGATTGCCCATACAACCAGACTTTGTCCGCGACGCATGTCACCTGCAGCGAATACTTTATCCACATTGGTATTGTATTTGCCGTAGCGAGCTTTAACATTGGTACGACGATCTGTTGCAAGTCCCAGCTGTTCAACCAGCGTTTGCTCTGGACCATCAAACCCGATCGCGATCATTGCCATTTGTGCAGGGAAAACGCGTTCTGTTCCAGGGATTGGCTGATAGATCTTACGACCTGTTTCATCGACAATACGCTCGATTTGAATCGTGTGCAGCTCTTTGAGGTTGCCCTCTTCATCTCCAACAAATTTGGTTGTCATGATGGAGAATTCACGCGGATCTTGCCCGAATAATGCTTTCGCTTCCTCTTGTGCATAGTCCAAGGTGTAAACGTTAGGGAATTGCGGCCAAGGGTTGTTAATGCGATCACGTTCCATTGGGGCTTGGGTATGCGTACCAAATTGAGTTACGGTACGACAACCGTGACGGAGCGATGTAGCCACACAGTCCGAACCGGTATCTCCGCCACCAATAACGATAACGTCTTTATCTTTTGCAGAAATGTAGTTTCCGTCTTCCAGGTTGGAATCCAGGTAACTTTTGATACTGCCATTCAGGAAGTCCATCGCGTAATGTACGCCTTTCAAGTCGCTTCCTTCAATATTGAACTCCCGCGGCTTCGTAGCTCCACCACACAGCACGACAGCATCATACTCGTCCACCAATTGCTGAGCAGGAATATCCTTGCCAATCTCGGTGTTTGTGACGAACTGAACGCCTTCCGCTTCAAGCAGATCCACACGACGCTGCACCACTTTTTTGTCCAGTTTCATTGTTGGAATACCATACATCAGCAAACCGCCGACACGGTCCGAACGCTCATATACAGTTACCGTATGGCCTGCTTTGTTCAACTGAGCCGCTGTCGCAAGACCTGCAGGGCCAGAACCAACGACCGCAACGCGTTTACCTGTACGTTTCTCCGGAGGTTGGGGAACCACCCAGCCTTCTTCGAATCCTTTTTCGATAATAGCTTCTTCAATCGTTTTGATGGTAACCGGCTGGCCGATCAGACCAACAGTACAAGATCCTTCACATGGAGCTGGACAGACACGACCTGTAAACTCCGGAAAATTATTTGTTTTGTGCAGACGATCAAGCGCTTCTCTCCACAATCCACGATATACAAGATTATTCCATTCCGGAATCAGGTTATGCACAGGACAGCCCGACGTTCCGCCAATCATATCTATACCTGTATGGCAATACGGGGTACCACAATCCATGCATCGTGCACCTTGTGTTCTGAGCTCTTCTTCAGCCATATGTTTATGAAACTCTTCCCAATCCTTAATCCGCTCAGCCGGCTCCCTGTCCGCAGGCAGCTGCCGTTTGTATTCCATAAATCCAGTAGGTGTAGACATCTTACGTTTTCCCCCATCCGTTCTCGTCTTAATCCTTTCATTGGCATGGTTCTATATGAAATGGATTACTCATGCTGAGTTTTTTGTCTATTGTATCACAAAAACTTCTCAAAGATATTTCAATTATAGTAGCATTTCGACAACTGAATATTAAATGGATTATCCGCATAATTATTTGTATTTTATACATCATATCGTCAGCTTTAGCTGTGGTCAATACCCTTATTTTGGAGCTGAAATTGATGATCAAAAGTCTGATCTAACGTTTATTATGTCGAAAAACAAAATGAACGTCATGTAAATGTGAGCTAATTTGCCATTAAAATCAAGCAAGTCAGTCCTATACACCTCCTAATTCCGAATATTCACTCGAATTTAGGGCTTTACAACGGTAAATGCCCATAACTTTTATACTATTTTACTAATTATGTTGAAAAGCTTATTCTTGAGCCCCAATTCCTCTTGGTTACAAATGTTATATTCGTGTAAACAACAAATCATGGCAGAGATCAACCTACATTTTTAAAAATAAATAAAAAAAGACGCTGTTCACGAATATTTCGTCAATCAGCGCCTTTTCTATTTTTCATTTCACACAATCAAATTTCTAATGAATGATCATCTTACAGGTTAACTTCAGCGTTTGCGCTCGTAAAACTCAAACGTATAGGCGTACACATTTTTCTCATCCTGCTCGCCCTCAATCTGCTCCTTCAGCTCCCATTCAGACCAATCCACATCCGGGAAAAAGGTGTCTCCCTCAAATTCCTCATGGATCCTGGTAACCACCAACCGGTCCGCCAGCGGGAGGAACTCACGGTATACCTGTGAGCCACCGATTACACATAGCTCCTCTCCTTTGGTAGCCTCCAAACCTTCCTCAATGGAATGCACCACTTCTGCCTGCTCTACCTTGTAGTTCAGATCTCTGGTGACCACAATATTCCGGCGCTGCGGGAGGGGCTTACCACCGAAGGATTCCCACGTATTGCGACCCATAATAATCGTTTTGTTTAACGTACGACGCTTAAAAAAAGCCATATCTTTGGGCAATCGCCATGGAATGGTGTTGTTCAAGCCAATAACGCCATTTTCACCCATAGCCCACACAAGTTCAATACTCAAAATGCTACACTCCTTCTTAGAGTCTGCTTATACCGCAATTGGAGCTTTGATCACCGGATGATGCTGATAGTTTTCAAACTCAAAATCCTCAAACTTATAATCAAAAATCGAATCCGGTTTACGCTTAATAATTAACTTAGGCAGAGCGAACGGTTCACGCTCAAGCTGTGTTTTCACTTGCTCCACATGATTGGAATAGATGTGTACATCGCCACCCGACCAGATGAAATCTCCCACTTCAAGGTCACACTGCTGGGCAATCATATGTGTCAGTAACGCGTAGCTGGCAATATTAAATGGCAGCCCCAGGAACGTATCCACGGAGCGCATCGTAAGCATACAGGATAGTTTACCCTCCGCCACATAAAATTGAAACGCAAAATGACAAGGCGGTAGCTTCATGTTGTTAATCTCTGCGACGTTCCATGCACTTACCAGATGCCGGCGTGAATCCGGGTTATTTTTAATTGAATCGATAACAGCTGAAATCTGGTCGATTTTCTCCCCGTTTGGCGCTTCCCATGTTCTCCACTGTGAACCGTAAACCGGGCCTAGATCACCATTCTCGTCTGCCCAATCGTCCCAGATCTTCACTCCGTTTTCTTTCAGATAGGCAATATTCGTATCCCCACTCAGGAACCATAATAGTTCATGAATGACGGATTTAAGATGGATTCGCTTCGTGGTTACAAGCGGAAAACCTTCAGACAGGTTATAACGAAGCTGTCTGCCAAACACGGATTGTGTACCTGTTCCGGTACGATCCCCTTTATGAACACCGTTATCCAATATATCTTGTAATAAATCGAGATAGTTTTTCAAATTGATTTCCCCTCGCATCTCTATATATGTTGCCACTCAGTTCCAGATTGGTCCGAGTTACACCATGTTTGATCATCTTAACAGTTTATCACACTGTGCACGACGGAAAAAGAGTTGAAAACACATTCAATTTTGTCCATGTTTACAACACGATGTACATGATACAACTCTACGGAAGCCTTCTACACTCACAAAAAAAGAGGCAAATAACGCGTTAGCGCTATTCACCTCTTCATTTACGTATGATGCCGGACGAGTCCGAAGCTTAGACGATATTAGCGGGAAATGATGTGGATCGGGTGACCCATAACCAGTTCCGCAGCTTCCATCACGATTTCGCCCAACGTTGGGTGAGCGTGAATAGTCAGAGCCAGATCTTCCAGAGTAGCACCCATTTCGATTGCAAGACCAAGCTCAGCAATCAGGTTGGAAGCTTCCAGACCAACGATTTGGCAACCCAGTACAAGGCCGCTTTCTTCGTCAGCTACGATTTTCACGAAGCCTTCAGCATGGTTCAAAGATACTGCACGGCCGTTACCCGCATAAGGGAATTTACCTGCTTTAACTTTGTAGCCTTTTTCTTTGGCTTCTTTTTCAGTGTATCCTACACTTGAGCACTCTGGATCTGTAAATACAACAGCTGGCATACATTTGTAGTCAACTACAGATGGTTGTCCTGCGATTGCTTCAGCAGCAACTTTACCTTCATAAGAAGCTTTGTGGGCAAGTGCCAAACCGGATACGATATCACCGATTGCGAAGATGTGAGGAATGCTAGTGCGGCCTTGGTGGTCAACTTTAACGAATCCACGCTCGTCAACGTCAACACCGATCAGGTCCAAACCAAGCTCACCATCCGTGTTTGGACGACGTCCAACAGTAACGAGCAGGTAGTCTGCAGTTACTTCTTTGGATTCACCATTTACGGAATATTTAACAGTTACATCTTTGTCCGTTTGCTCAGCACTTTCAGCTTTTGCACCTGTTACGATTTCGATGCCTGTTTTCTTCATGTTTTTAGCCACAAGGCTAGTCATGTCTTTATCGAATCCTGGCAGTACAGTATCCAAACCTTCGATGATCGTTACTTTAGCACCGAATTTGGAGTACATTTGACCAAGCTCAGCACCGATATAACCGCCACCGATAACGATCAGGCTTTTCGGTACTTCAGGCAGGTTCAATGCTTCTGTCGAAGACAGAATGCGTCCGCCAAATGGGAAAGGTTTCAGTTCGATTGGACGGGAACCTGTTGCAATGATTGCATTTTTGAATTTGTAACGCGGAGATTCGTGATCGTTGAATACACGCGCTTCGTTTTCGTTGATGAACATGCACTCACCGTTGAAAACTTCAACTTTGTTGCCTTTAAGCAAACCAGCTACGCCGCCAGTCATTTTCTTAACAACGCCGTTTTTGAACTCTTGAGTTTTGCCGAAGTCCACTTTTACGTTTTCAGCAGAGATACCGAATGCTTCACCGTGAAGTGCATTTTCATATTGGTGTGCAGCAGAGATCAGAGCTTTGGATGGGATACATCCACGGTTCAAACAAACGCCACCAAGCTCGGATTTGTCAACAATCAATACGCTTTGGCCCAGTTGAGCAGCGCGGATGGCAGCTACATAGCCGCCAGGACCCGCACCAATTACTAATGTGTCGATATTGAGAGAAGCGTCGCCTACTACCATATCTTACACCTCCATAACGAGCAGCTCAGGGTTAGCGAGCAGCTGTTTAATGTAGTTCATAAAGTTTTGTGCTGTTGCGCCATCGATGATACGGTGGTCAAAGCTCAAGGAAAGAGCCATTACAGGAGCTGCAACAACTTCGCCGTCTTTGATAACCGCTTTTTCGCTGATACGACCAGTTCCGAGGATTGCAACTTCAGGGAAGTTGATGATCGGAGTGAAGAACATACCGCCAGCAGAACCGATGTTACTGATGGAGATTGTGCTTCCTTTCATTTCGTTAGCGCTCAATTTGCCATCACGGCCACGAGCTGCCAGATCACGAATGGTATCAGCGATCATCCAGATGGATTTGCGATCAGCATCTTTGATAACAGGAACGATCAAGCCGTTGTCTGTATCTGTTGCGATACCGATGTTGTAGTATTTTTTGTAAACAATTTCGTTAGCTTCTTCATCAATCATTGCGTTCAGAGCAGGGAATTGACGGGAAGCTGCAACCAAGGCTTTAACGATAAACGGCAGATAAGTAACTTTGGTTCCTTTTTTCTCTGCGATTGGTTTCATGCGAGTACGGAAAGCAACCAACTCAGTTACGTCCACTTCGTCCATGATTGTAACGTGAGGTGCAGTGTAAGCCGATTTAACCATAGCATTGGAGATTGCTTTACGGATACCTTTGAATGGTACGCGCTCTTCTTCAAGGCGTTGGTCAGCTGCTGCCGCTGCGGATTTTTTCTCTTCTTGAGCAGGAGCTGCCGAAGATGCTGCGGATTGGCCTCCACCATTTTTGAAGGATTCAACATCTTCTTTGGTTACTTTACCGTTGTTGCCAGTGCCGTTAACCTGAGCGATGTCTACACCTTGCTCACGAGCAAATTTGCGTACGCTTGGAGTTGCCAAAACGTCTTTGGCAGGTACTGCCGGTACGCTGTTGCTGCCGCCTTCTTGAGCTGCATCCGAGCTGGAAGCTGCTGCAGAAGAACCGCTAGTGTCAGCTCCGCCTTGAGCTGCGTCTTTCTCTTGTGCACCTTGGTCGCCAGCAGGAGCGTCGTCTTGCTCAGGCAGTTCGCCTTCTGCATCGATCACAGCAACTACTTCACCAACGTGACAGATTTGACCGTCTTTAGCGAATACTTCAGTAACTGTTCCGTTAACCGGACAAGGTACTTCTACTACCGCTTTATCGTTTTGTACTTCCATGATGATATCGTCGTCAGTTACTTTGTCCCCGACTTTGATGTGCATCTTGATGATTTCGCCTTCGTGAAGGCCTTCGCCTAGTTCAGGGAATTTGTATTCAAATTTAGCCAACTGAAAAACCTCCTTGATTATGTGCTCAATCCTGAAAACAACCCTTAGCTCCAAGAACTAACTGTTACTGCTAATGCAAATAACTGTCAATCAAGGGGCTAATGGCTGTTTACAGTGCAGCCTGTGCTGCGATGTGAATCACCATACTGCGCCTTGCGGCATGTCAGATGATCAGATTAGAAATTTACGACTTTGTTAACCGCAGCAACAATACGTGCTGGGTTAGGCAGCCATGTATCTTCAATTTGTGCGAATGGATATACAGTGTCCGGACCAGCTACACGCAGAACCGGAGCTTCCAGGTGAAGAATCGCTTTTTCATTGATTTGGGCAATGACTTCAGCTGCAACACCTGCGCTCTTTTGAGCTTCTTGTACAACAATTGCACGATTTGTTTTCTTAATGGAAGCAACAACGGTATCGATGTCGATCGGGCTGATCGTACGAAGGTCGATTACTTCAACTTTGATTCCTTGTTTTTCAAGCTCTTCCGCTGCTTTAACGGAAGTATGAACCATCATTCCGTAAGTGACAATCGTAACGTCAGAACCTTCACGAACAACGTTTGCTTTACCCAGTTCAACCACGTAGTCTTCTTCAGGCACTTCTGCACGGAAAGCGTGGTACAGGTTCAAGTGCTCCATGAAGAATACAGGATCGTTGTCGCGGATGGAAGCGATCATCAGACCTTTTGCATCGTAAGGGTTAGAAGGAACTACTACTTTAATACCCGGAGTTTGCGTGAGCAAACCTTCCAGAGAATCTGTATGCAATTCTGCCGCTTTTACACCGCCACCAAATGGTGTACGGAATACGATTGGAGAATTGTATTTTCCACCGGAGCGGAAACGCATACGAGCAGCTTGAACTACCATTTGGTCAAGTGCTTCGAAGATGAACCCTACGAATTGGATTTCAGCTACCGGACGGAAGCCTTGAATACCCAAACCTACAGCCAAACCACCAATAGCGGACTCAGCCAGCGGAGTATCAAATACACGCTCTTCGCCAAACTCTTTTTGCAGACCTTCCGTTACACGGAAAACGCCGCCTACATTACCTACGTCTTCACCGAAAAGCAGAACGTTAGGATCACGTTTCAACTCAACGCGAAGCGCATCACGGATTGCTTCTTTCATGTTCAATTGTGCCATTTGCTTCATTTCCTCCTTAAACATTGACAGTTCACATTTGAATTCATACATGTATACCGAGACACCAGAGCCGGCGCCGGATGTTTATGCTTTATCGGAAAAAACTTATTGGAAATCAGCTTTTTGCTCTTCCAAGTGCTTAGGCGTTTGTTCGAACATGCTGTCGATCAAGCCTGAAATCGTCATTTTCTCGGTTTTTTCCGCTTTTTTGATCTCTTCATTTACTTTAGCTTTTGCTTCTTCTTTCACACGAGCTGTATCTTCTTCAGTCCAAAGACCTTTTTTCTCCAGATACTTAGCGAAACGTGCGATTGGATCTTTTTCGCTCCACTCAGCCTCTTCTTCTTTTGTACGATATTTGGAAGCATCGTCAGAAAGGGAGTGAGGACGGAAACGGTAAGTTACCGCTTCGATCAATGTAGCGCCTTCTCCGTTACGTCCACGTTCAGCAGCTTCCTGAACCGCTTTGATAACAGCGAAGATGTCCATACCGTCAACTTTAACGCCTTTGATACCTGCTGCTACCGCTTTGTGAGCGATGGACAGAGCTGCTGTTTGTTTAGCAAAAGGAGTTGTGATGGCATAACCATTGTTTTGTACGAAGAAGATAACTGGCAGTTTGTATACACCAGCGTAGTTCAGACCTTCATAGAAGTCACCTTCAGAAGAACCGCCATCACCTGTGTACGTAATAACAACTTGCTTTTGTTTCTTCAATTTATAACCCATAGCAATACCCATTGCGTGCAGAATTTGTGCACCAATGATGATTTGTGGCATCAATACGTTAACGCCATCAGGAATTTGTCCACCATGTTGGTGTCCACGGGAGTACAAGAATGCTTGATAAAGAGGAAGTCCGTGCCACACGAGTTGCGGAATATCGCGATAGCCTGGAGCAATAAAGTCTTCTTTCTCAAGTGCAAACTCACTACCAACCATTGTTGCTTCTTGTCCAGATACTGGAGCATAGAAACCAAGACGACCTTGACGGCCCAGGTTTACTGCACGGTCATCCCAAGTACGGGTAAATACCATGCGGTACATAATTTCTTTTAATTGATCGTCGGAAAGTTTAGGCATCATGTCTTTGTTTACAATTTCGCCGTCAGGAGACAGCACGGACAGAGCTTCTACATCCTCCGTATACACTTCATAAGGAACCTTGCTCATTTTTTTCTTCACCTCAACAAAAAATTTGAATATCAAGTTCCGCTGTTATAATATTATTATACACCTGTTTCACTGCATACGTCAAAGATATCCGTAATTTTTTTATGTTTCCTTCCGGATTGTATGTATAACAGGGGCTTAATATTGGTATAACAGCATAATACATGATTGCGTGTTTGACCTATCCCCGCACCAGGTTAATCTTACCGTATTGCGCGGACGAATGCAAAAATAAACCGAGAAAGGTGACGTTTTATGACGGATTCCCGCTATTTGAAACGTACGATTGTAAAGGAAGAAATCGATAGCCGCTATCTTGGAGAGAAGCGAACACTGCGAGTTTATCTTCCACCAGGCTATAACGAATTACTCAGCTACCCTGTCGTTTATTGTCAGGACGGCGAAGAATTCTTCAACTTTGGTCGTATCGCTACGACTGCCAACCGTATTATTCTGGATGAGGGTGCTGAACCTTTCATTATTGTAGGTGTTCAGGTTGATGTTTCCGTTCGTACCCAGGAATATGCTCCATTCGGAAATCGATTCAAAGCATATACCTCATGCTTTGCTGAAGAGATTATTCCCTTTATTGAAGAGAAATATCCGGTAAGACGCTCTCCACAGGAACGCGTGCTCGCTGGTGATTCCCTTGGAGGCAGTGTATCATTGCATCTGGCCCTGCTCTATCCGGACCTGTTCACACGGGTAATCAGCATGTCAGGAGCCTTCTATTCTGCCTCCCAGGAAATCTATGCTGCTGAAGAAGACTTGTCCTGGCTATCCATCTGGATGATCGTTGGGTTACAGGAAACTGCCTTTGAGGCGGATACCGGCACTTATGATTTTGTTCAGCTAAACAGAGACACACGTGATTTGCTGGAAAAGCGCGGTGCTCACGTCTCTTATCGGGAAAAGGATGGTCATCATCAATGGGGATTTTGGCAAAAGGAACTGCCTGAAGCCTTGTTATATTTCTTGCAAGAGAACTAGTGTGCTTCATATTACAAGCGGCTGTATTGGCCGCTACTTTTTTCATTTAATTTGATAACGCTTACAAAAATCTGCTTAAAAAAAGCAGGAATCTCCTGCTGTTCTTAACCTCATTTCGAAACAGTCCTGTACCTCTTAGGATTAGGCAAGAGAATGATCTTTTTGAATTTGCTCCAAAAGGACATTGCAACCCGCTTCTACCAACTTGTACACTTCTTCAAAGTTACCTGTAAAGTATGGATCGGGTACTTCCCGAAGGGATTCATTCGGCAGAAGGTCCATGAATTTCATAATATCGGCCTCTGCTCCGCCAGTTATCTTACGCACATTGGCAACATTGGAATCATCCATGCAGACAATATAGTCAAATTGGTCAAAGTCAGCACTTCCGAATTGTCTAGCAGCCATGTTGGCATAGGAAATTTGGTACGAATCCAGCAGCTTGCGTGTTCCTTCATGTGGAGGCTTGCCAATATGCCAATCTCCTGTTCCAGCCGAATCCACCTGAATCTGCTGTTGAAGTCCTCTTTCCTCTATCTTGTGACGCAATACCGCCTCTGCCATAGGTGATCGACAAATGTTACCTAGACAAACAAACAAAACACGAACCATGATTACTCCCCCTTGCTTAACGTATGCTTAAGCGCTGACTGTGAAGATTGTGACGGAACTGCTTCTGCGCTTACCAAGGAACGGCGAGGAAGCTTCCATTTATAATGTACAGAGCACATCCGGAAAAATACAACTGCTGCAAAACATATCAACAGTCCCGCATTTGAGGTAAACCATCCCATACCTATAACAAATCCGGCTGTCATAGCCCACACCGCATAAATCTCGTCGCGGAGGACTAGCGGCTTGCGGCCTGCAAGCAAATCACGAATAATTCCCCCGCCGATCCCCGTCAATACTGCAGCAACGATTACTGCGCTGATGGGATGTCCCATATTAGCAGCATACAATCCACCCTGGATGGCAAACGCCGCCAGTCCGATTGCGTCAAATAGTGCTTCTGTTCTCTTCCAGTGACCGATCCACTTCAGAGGAAGCAAGAACGCTACAGCAACTGATACCAGGGCTAGCATAATTAGTCCACCCTGACTCCAGAGCGTAGTGACAGGGACTCCAATCAGTACATTACGAACAACCCCGCCACCGAAGGCGGTTACCAGCCCCAATACGAGCACGCCCAGGATGTCATATTCCTCTTCCATCGCTACGAAAGCACCAGACATTGCAAAAGCAACGGTGCCTATAATGCTGAACACTTCAAAAATGTGCAAGTCCAACCTGTTCAAACCTCACTTTTCAAGTCATCTCCATGTCGCTCTACCCATTGTATCCGCGAGGACTGAAATTGTGCAACCACATTTTGTGTTTTATACTGAGAGCATTCGTGAATACTGTGAAATGATGTTATACGTTCTACATTAATAGAAAGGATGAATGGAATGACTACGAAACGCATTGTGATTTTTACAGGCGGGGCTCTCTCTCCTCAATTTCTCAAAGAAATTAGACAGGATGATATGATTATCGCAGCAGATCGCGGAGCACTGTATTTAATCGAACATGGCGTAAAGCCTCATATAGCAGTTGGAGATTTCGACTCCATTACAGAGCAGCAATGGCAAATGGTGCGTGAAAACAGCGAGCGCATGATTACAGTTGATCCTATCGCAAAAGATTGGACAGACACTGAAATGGCCTTTGAGACGGCCCTAGACCACGAACCTACCCACATCCTGATGTTTGGAGCTACGGGGACTAGACTGGACCACACCTTGGCCAATGTACATATTATGGTTCGTGCTATGCAGCATCATATCTTCTGTACCATCCAGGACGAACACAACTATATGATGCTGACTACATCAAAATTAGAGGTTGAGGACCGGGGATATGAATACATTTCCTTACTGCCCCTCACGCCGGAAGTTACGGGTATTACATTAGATGGCTTCCTGTATCCTCTTGATCAAGCTACCATACGTATGGGACAATCTTTGGGAATAAGCAATAAACTGATTGGAGCATCAGGAACTGTATCCATAGACAGTGGATTATTACTTATCATACAGAGCAAAGATTAAACCTATATCCTCGATAGTTATTACGTTTTTGTAACCTATGAAATGTACGAAATTTAAGATTAAAATTAGAAAAGACCCTTGATAATCAAGGGTCTTTTCTAATTTCCTGTCCAAACAAACAAGTCAACGATTAATTTTTTGACATTTTTAATTGTTTTTTAATAAAGAAACCCAAACCTAGGCTGTACAAGGGATTATAGCAGTGTATCCAATTTCTAGGCTGTTACAAACCTGTTATACTCGCTTTAGCAACTTAACGAAAACGAATTTTGGAGGTAACAAACAACATGAAAACAAACATCTTAGTCCAAAAGGCCGTAACCGTCGGGTTGTGCGCTACATTAGGTTTTGGAGCTGTATTAATGACAAATGCACCTGTTGCACAAGCAGCAACTGCATCCGTATCTACTGGACAACAAATTGTAAACTACGGCAAGAAATTTACAGGAACACCATATAAATTTGGCGCGTCAACGTCCACTACGAAATATTTTGACTGCTCTTCTTTTATGAAATATATCTTTAAGAAGTATGGTGTAGATTTGCCACGTACGTCTGTAAAACAATCCAAAGAAGGTAAAGCTGTATCGAAGGCTAACCTGCGTGTAGGAGACCTCGTATTCTTCTCAAGCGGTAGCCGTTCCACAGGTTCAAACATCACTCACGTAGGTGTATACGCAGGCAACGGCAAAATTCTGCACACTTACGGCGCTCCTGGTGTAACCATTTCGGATCTGGATTCCGGTACTTGGAAAAGAACATATATTAAAGCTCGCCGCGTACTGTAGTTATACTACTATAGACAGGCAGTTGGGACCGGATCTTGTATCCGGTCCTTTTATATTTACCCGGATTTCTGAGGATTACAAACAGGTGTATTTTGGTAACTTAACGTCATATAAATGCTCGGAGTCATTCATTAAGTTGTATGAAGCATGTAGCCAATGCCGCGTACGGTATGGATCAATTTAGTATCTCTCCCTTTATCCACCTTAACCCGCAGATGTTTAATGTATACGTCCACTACGTTGGTATCCATCGCAAAATCATACCCCCACACTTCCCTAAGAATTGCACTCCGCGTACACGCCTCATTCACGTGTCTGGCCAAAAATTCCAGCAGTTCATATTCTTTAGGTGTCAACATGAGATATTCCCCTGCACGACTTACCCTGCGTGAACGCAGATTCACTTTAAGATCATGCACGACGATGACCTCCTCATCCGTTCGGGCTGCATTCGAGAAGACACGGAGTAAATTTCGAATTCTCGCCATCACGATTTTCCACTGAAACGGTTCAACAATGACATCATTCGCGCCTTGATCAAGCCAAGCGACGATCTGTTCCGGGGTTGCCTGTGGTGTAATCACGACAATTGGTACGACGCCTTCCTTGTACTCCATTAGCCATTGCAGTTCCTCCACAATGGAATTGTCATGCTCCTCATCCACTACGCCAATAATCATGCTGCAGGTTTCCAGCCCAGCATCCTGTTCCTGATACAGTTCTTCCCACTTAATATCAAAAACGGAGTAACTTTCGGTACACAACACTTCCTTAATCGAGTTCGTTCGGTCTTCGGCACCAATAAGTAAAATGGACGTTTTCATTTCGTTTTCACCCGGCCTGTCTCATACCGCTGACAAGGTGTAACATGACCAATTTGCTAATCATTTTCACCTGAAGTACAGCAACCTTTGTTTGTTTAGCATGCCGTAAAACGAAAAAGTCCATTCCCCTATAGGGAACAGACTCGAGAAATTAATCATTTAGCCAAAGTATCGATGTACGAGTGTACGAGCTTCTGCAGTATCTTTTGTACCATGAACCAAAACACGTCCATCCTGAAAAATAACCAATCGATGCACCCCTGTCTTAAAAGAGATCAGGAACGGATTGACTTCAACTGGTCCTTCATCAAGCCTTCTCAGACGCTCAGCCGTATCTTGAAGATTCAGCTTCATGGAGCGAGAAGGACGAATCTGTACCGTATCCCTACCGCATAACACATCGGTTTTCTCCAGATTGGCAGCGGAAAGGTAAGGATAAGAAGCGGTATTTCCGCAGGAAGGGCAATCTGCTTTTTTGGCCCCATCCACATTTATGGATATGTACTCATTCCGCCATACATCAAACGACAACAGCTTACGCCGCAGCGCACCTTCATTACCGCTAAGAAGCTTCATCGCTTCCGCTGTCTGGTTCGCCGTTACCATCTGCACAGCCTGGGGTATAATCCCCGATGTATCGCAAGTATCTCCACCGAGCGGTACCTCGCCAAGTAAACAGTTCAGACAAGGGGTATCCCCAGGCAGGAATGTATAGGTGATACCATAACTCCCCACACACCCCCCATAAATCCAGGGAATGCGGTATTTCTGGGACATGTCATTAAGCAGCAGCCTTGTATCAAAATTATCCGTGGCATCCATGATGAGATCTGCATTTTGAATGAGATCCTCCAGCTCGTCTGCACGGACATCCATCACCTTGCCTTCAATGACAACCGAGGAGTTGATATCACGCAGGCGTTTTTGGGCTGCCATCGCTTTTGGCATTCGCTGAGCTGCATCCTGCTCAACATAGAGCTGCTGTCGCTGCAGGTTGCTCCATTCCACATAGTCCCGGTCCGCAATGGTAATGTGTCCAATACCTGATCTGGCGAGCGTCTCTGCAATGCCGGTTCCCAGTGCACCGGCCCCCACGATAACAACCCTGCTGTTGTTTAGTCTTCGCTGACCTTCTTTGCCAAGCGGAGCGTATCGTTCCTGTCTCGAATATCGATCACTTTGCTCCGTTGAATTTGTTTCTTCTATCATGTATGAACCATTCCTTCCGCCGGACTGCTGGCTGCTGCATAACGCTTAACGGGTATCATACCTGCTTCATAAGCAAGTCTTCCCGCTTCAACTCCCATTCGCATTGCTTTTGCCATTTTAACCGGGTTTCCCGAACCGGACACCGCCGTATTCAGCAGCACACCATCCGCCCCAAGCTCCATGGCATAAGCAGCATCTTTGGGGGACCGCAATCCCGCATCCACAATTACAGGAACTACCGCTTGCTCGATTATGATTTCCAGGTTGTACGGGTTGATAATGCCTCTCCCAGCTCCGATCGGTGAAGCACCTGGCATGACTGCATGAACCCCAAGCTGCTGCAGCCGTTTGGCTAAAATCACATCATCCGAGATATAAGGCAGTACGATGAAGCCTTTTCCCAGCAAGATCTCGCAGGCCTTGTACGTTTCGATCGGATCTGGCAGCAGCGTGACTCCATCTCCGATCACTTCTACTTTTATCATATCACAAAGTCCTGAGGCACGGGCAAGTTCAGCGATTCGGACGGCCTCTTCTGCAGTGGAAGCACCTGCGGTATTAGGAAGTAACGTGAATCGCTTCAAATCAAGTGTATCAAGGAAGTGGCGTTTATCCCGATCTTCCAAGTTCAGGCGTCGAACAGCAAAAGTCAGCACTTCGGTTCCTGACGCTTCTACCGCTTGACTCTGTATATCCAAATCCTCAAATTTGCCCGTACCCAACAACAATCTGGAAAGAAATGAATGATGTCCTATCTTCAGCATGTTTTAACCGCCTCCCACAAAATGTACGATCTCAATTCGGTCTCCGTCTCTTAAAACAGTCGATGCATGGTGCTCCCTCATCAGAATTTGGCGATTTAACTCAACCACCACAGTTTTCACCTGCAAATTAAAAGATTGCAGCAGCTGATCCACATGATTCAAATCTTCATCAATGTTCATGCTCTGCCCGTTTACGATGATGTTCACTGCATAATCTCCTTTCTGCTCAAACGCTCCGGACTCAATTCATCAATGCCAAGTTCCTCCGAAGAATGGCCAGCAATCAAATCAGCCATCAGACTGCCGGTTATTGCGCTCAGTAAGATGCCATTTCTGTAATGTCCAAATGCGGCATATAGCCCAGGTATGCTTTTATAAGCTCCCAGATAAGGCAAACCGTCAGGAGTCGCTGGTCGAACCCCTGCCCAAGCACGGATAAACTGGGCTTGCTGAATTCCAGGGACCCAGCCAGCTGCGGATGTAAGCAGCTTTTGAATACCTTCAACAGTTACATCCCGATCCGAGTGTCCTGGTAGACTGGTTGCTCCGATCCAAACTTCTCCGTTTGCTTTGGGGACAATGTATACATTATCTGCATAAACCGTCTTGTCAGGTCTGTAATCTGCATCATGTTTCGCATATTGAATTGCTGCAATTTCACCTTTCACTGGAAGAGTGGGCAGGTGAAGACCCACCTGCTTCAATATCTCTCCACCTTGTAATCCAGCTGAGACAACAACATGCTTACACGTTAATCTTCCAATCGACGTTTCCACAGCCTGGATTCCGCTCGAATCGGCAGATAGACTTACATTCTGTACACCTTCGATTACTTTGGCGCCCATTGTTTGAGCTGCGCCCGCATAGGCATGTGCCAAATTGACAGGAAGAAGTTCACTTTCTGAAGCTCTATACAGAGCCCCGAAAGTTTCCTTGCTTATCCACGGGGCTTCACGTTGAAGATTGGAATGATCCCACCACATTTGCTCTGTAAGCAAATCTGTACTTCTTCTGTTATCGCAATACTTTTTCATCTCGTCTTCATTTCGAAATGGTGTAATGAATCCATTCTGCTGCAGGCCAATTTCAATGCCGCTTAGTCGTTGAAGCTGTTCTCTTTGCTGATGCAGTCGTTTTCTACTTTCATATGCTAGCTTTGACATCAGAGTAGTATGAAACGTCTCGCTGTCTGCAGCTAACATGCCCGCTGCGGCAGAAGATGTCTCACCTGCAATACGTGCACGCTCGATTAAAATCACTTCTTTACCTCGTGAAGCTAGCTCATACGCGATGGCACAACCTATAATGCCGCCTCCCACAACAATCGTTTCGGCATGAAGCTTGCCACGAAGTTCTCCACGTAATTGGGCCGTAAAAGCTGCTGCATTTCGGTAAAGTCTGCCACTTCGTCTTCGCCCTCTGGCTTCTCCGCTCATTCATTCACCCCCGCGTTCCGTCTTATTTTCTACCGTTCAATAGCCTGCCTCAAGGCTGCTGCTGCGCGTTGCGGATTATCACTGGTCCAGATAGATGATATTACTGCCGCACCACTTGCTCCGGCTGCACGTACAGCAGATATGTTTGCCGGTCCAATACCGCCAATGGCAATTACGGGAACGGAAACAGCTGAGCATATTTCAGACAGTGCAGATAGCCCTCTCGGCTTGCTCCCAGGTTTACTGCTGGAGGAAAATACATGACCATAAAAGAGGTAATCTGCTCCCCGTTCTTCAGCTACTCTAGCTTCGTGAAGAGAGTGAACAGAAATGCCGAGACGAAGTCGATCGCTTTTGTTCAGGCTGCTGCCTTGGATAGTCGCCAAATTGGACTGGCCCCAATGAACCCTCTGAAATGCTACATGTTTCTCCAACTCATTCAACTCACATAGACCATTGATCACGATCCTATCAGCTGGAATTCCTGCGTACAGTAAACTGTACGCCCATTGGATTTTTTGTTCATTGGTTAAATGTTTCTCCCGGATGTGAATATAGTCAAGCAAGGGCCATAAATTCGTTGCAATCTTTACAAAACGTTTTTCATCCCCTATGCCCGGCGAAACAGCATGCAGCTCAAACGATAATGAATTCACAAGTTTCCTAGAGATATCCGTTTGGTTTCACCTTCCCTGCCGTCACAATATGTAAGCACAAAAAAGCCACTCCCGTAGGGAGTGGCCGCGATAACATGTCAAGTTAGTTAAATGAGCTTTACATGCCAGTTGTCAGGTATACAAGCTATTAAACCATATACGAGACACCTTCATGTTCCACTTCTGAGCATTCACATTCGCTTCAAAATCGAATATTAATTTGCCCATATCATTAACTAAAACGCGCCACTTCCCTACGCTGGTATAATCCAGATCAGGTGCAAAGGGTCCGGAATCGCATTATTCCATCTCAGCCGCAACGAGCGGCCCCCCTAGTGATCGTATGAAGTTGTAGCCTATGTTACCATAGACACCTTTTTTTGTCACCGTTGATTTTTCAAACTCTTGTCGATGAATATTTTGATTCTAGAGCACTTCATTGCTGCGGAACAATTAGTTTTTCTCAGACCAGGCTTCGACGTCCCATGTTTTGGTGACCCAATCCTGATAAAATTCAGGTTCATGCGAAACGAGCAGTACTGTACCTTTAAACTCTTGCAGAGCTCGTTTTAGTTCCGCTTTTGCTGTTACATCCAGGTGGTTTGTTGGTTCATCAAACAGGATCCAATTGCTTTCACGCATCAGAAGCTTGCACAAGCGCACTTTCGCTTGTTCTCCCCCGCTAAGCGCACTCAGCGGACGAGTGATGTGCTCGTTTTTCAAACCGCAGCGTGCCAAATGTCCTCGTACTTCATTCTGTGTCAGATGGGAGAATTCGTTCCACACATCTTCAATCGGTGTAATATTGCCAGCACGGACTTCCTGTTCAAAATAAGCCGTCTCCAGATAATCCCCCAGAAACGTTTTACCGCTAATCGGAGGTATTTTCCCCAAGATGGTTTTAAGCAGCGTCGACTTACCTACACCATTACATCCAACAATGGCTATCTTCTCACCACGTTCGATTGTCATTGTCATTTTAGGCAGCAAAGGGTAGGAATAACCAATCTCAAAATCAATTCCCTCGAATACTGTTTTGCTGCTGGCACGGGCATCTTTGAATTTAAATGTCGGTTTTGCCGCTTCATCCGGGCGATCGATTCGTTCAATCTTGCCCAGCTGCTTCTCGCGGCTTTTGGCACGTCCGGATGTGGAGGCTCTTGCCTTGTTACGCTGAATGAAATCTTCCTGTTTCTTAATATATTCCTGCTGTTTCTCATAAGCATCGATATGTTGAGCTTTTTGCATATCGGCCATTTCGAGAAACTTATTGTAGTTGGCAGCATAACGCGTCAATTTAGCAAATTCCAGATGGTAAATGACGTTAACGACTTCATTCATGAACTCCGTATCATGCGAAATCAGGATGAATGCATAAGGATAATCTTTTAAATATCGTGTTAACCATTCGATGTGCTCTACGTCCAGGTAGTTGGTTGGCTCGTCCAGCAAAAGAGCCGTCGGTTTCTCGAGCAGCAACTTGGCGAGCAATACTTTCGTCCGTTGTCCCCCGCTTAGTGCAGCGACGTCACGATCAAGCCCAATAGCGGATAATCCGAGGCCATTTGCCATTTCTTCCACTTTTACATCAATCAAATAAAAATCGCCCTGCTCAAGCTGCTCCTGGATTTCACCCATTTCTTCCAGCAATTTTTCAAGCTGGTCTGGATCTGCATCAGCCATCTGGTCTGTAATGGCCATCATTTCCTTTTCCAGCTCAAGCAGGGGAAGGAAGGCATCTTTTAAAACGTCACGGATTGTTTTGCCAGGAGTCAGCTTGGTATGCTGGTCCAAATATCCGTACCGGACCTTTGGTGTCCACTCTACTTTCCCGCTGTCTTTCAGCAATTTTCCGGTCAAAATGTTCATTAAAGTGGACTTTCCTACACCATTAGCTCCAACCAGGCCTACACGCTCTCCTGCAAGTAAACGAAAAGATACATTTTTAAATAACGTGCGGTCACCAAAATTGTGACTGACGTTTTCCACTGACAATAAACTCATGAGATGAGGTTGCTCCTATCTATTTAACATTACTTTTTATTCGGTATAGTTGATACCGGTCAAGTTCTGAACTGAAACCCTATTTTAGCACAGGACCTGCCTTTTCTGAAAGCAATGTAGTAGGCGCAGCAGCCTTACTTAGTGAACAACCTTGTTAATGTAGCAATTCCCCTCAAAATACCCCGCCGCCGCGGCCTGCTTCGCATCGGTAAAAACTTCTTCAGCTCGGAAGTTATTCTTACAAGTTGCTGGATAATAATACTTTATGCCGGTAGAAGGTTCTAGCCCTCCAATGACTGCAGTTCTTTTAACCAACCTTCCACCACCGATGGCATAGGTGTTTACCTTCTGGCTCCCTACAGGCAAGCCCTGAATAAAGGCCATGATCCCCGTATCATTAATCGTATTGTACCAATCCTCCTGGGAAATAAGAGGCAGGGTAAACGTATAGGATATCCCGTTTCTTCTTGCAAACTCATTATGCCGATTAATGACTTCGGCGAGATTCTCCTGCACGCTCATGACGATGCGAGTTTGTCTGACCTGCTCAAACGAATCTGAATTTTTAAGCAATGGAATTCCACTAGTCGAAGCAAGTTCTCTTTGAAAACCTTCAATCCATTTACCCTGAACGGCATCATAGGCATATACATAACCGTCAAGTGTAAAATTAATGCTGCTTCCGTCTGAATCTGAATATGTATAGGGCATTTTAGGACTCCATACCTGGTGGTACGAATCATTAGTCTCACCAGTCAACTCCGCTTCCTTTGCTAAGATATAATAACCATCGTAATCCAGTACAACTATGGCCGGTATGTAATCAAACAGTGCTTGAATCGCCTTTGGATCATCATGTATGCCCATATTCAAGGCCATCGTCTGACTGAATGTCTGAAGTGCCAGTTCCTTATCGGCCTTTACGAATTTGGTGGAATCATAACCTGCCTCACTGTTTTGCTTCTCATTCTGGTGCATTACGTTTCCCGCGTCCAATACAGCTGTTTGGAGGGCCGATCTATATCTTTGATTAAGAAGCTGAGCTTCATCCGCATCATGAGTATTCTGAGAAACCAACCAAAAAAAGGGTAGAAATATTAGAACAAACACAATGGACAAATCAGTAATCTTCATTGAGAACCATGCCTCCATAAGTGGTAAACACTGCTGCCGCAGGAGCCGTACCATTCAGCCACTCGCGAATCAGCATGGCTGATGTCCGATTGGTATTTTTGAGTGTAACCGTGAAGAAGTCACCCATGGTCAGAGTGTATCTACGAAGCGGATCATCGGCTGCATACGTGCCCGAGACAGGGAACAATTTTTCTAAGATTTGAGCTGAGTAATATGCATCCTGTACCGTCTCATACGTTCCTGTAAATGTATCTTGATCCATCGGATCCGTGTAGTGAGGAACATATTTTTTGTGCAGATGCTCCATGGTAATCTCGTAAACATTGCCTGTTCGCGCCAGCTGTTCTTCAAATTCGGCATACATCCCAGGAGAGATATAACCTTTCGTTCTGACCGAATCCACAAAACGGGTAACCGTCTGATATGTGACCATTCGCGCTATATCGTCTTGTCGATCTGCTGTTTCCGCAGTCGGATATACATATAGCAGAAGTACTGCCAGCATAACTGCTAGCAGCTTGGATACAGCATTTATCAATTGATACTGGCCTCCCTCCAAAATGCAATTCGAAGCAATTCCCCGCTATCATCTCTCATAAACTCCGGTTTATAGGAAGCGGACAGGTAAACAGGTATAATCGCACTTCGATTGATAAGCGGGTCTATCGTATACGTTTTCCCGTCAACCTGCACTTCGACCGCTGTACCCGTCATTTGTCTAACCGTATGTAACACCTCAGCTCCACTGTAACGAATTGGTTTGCTTATTCTTAATGTTGTATTTATTCTTCCTTCCATGTCTTCATTCGTGTGTACGCTGGAACTCAAAGCACTGGCCAATACGCTAACACTTTGCTGTCCATACAGACAGGCTGTTACAAACAGGACAATGGCGGTACAAAACAACATGAGTTGCTGTGTATTCTGGGACAATGGAAACCAACTCCTGTCAGGATTGCTGGAAGATTAGTCCTCTGACCACATTTGATTTGTCTTTTACGATTACAGCCTTGAACTTTCCACTTGGGTTAACGTATTGATTGTCCTTTTCACTCATCGTCTGATTAATACTGCCCACTTTGTTATCTGGAGCAATGACTGAACCGTAATCGGCATTATTAACATCCTGAGAAATGTTCAACTCATTGCCATACCACTGACCACCCTTGTTTTTTCCTGTAATGACCTGGATACCAAATTGATCCTTGTCCGCATACTTACGCAGTGCGTTAGTAACCTGGGAGCCACTGATCGTTGTCCCGTCATACACCGTAAATGCTGCCTGAGATAATTCTGTCTGAATATCCGCAAAATTGTTTTGCGCTGTTTTGGTCGCCTCCTGAGCAGAAATAAACAGAAGTACCACAATCGTAATAAGAGCAATCGTCAAAAAGATCCCTGCGGCTACCTTTAAAGCACTTGAAGCATTGTTCATGTTAAATCCTCCTATGTTTTGATCAATAAATGTATATCAGCCTGAACGGGTTCAACCTGAACCGCTACAGTTTCTGAATTTGTTCATAATAAATGTTCATTTGCAGGAAGCTCATACCAACAAGCGGGATCACCAGATAGAGAAAAATAAGGGCATACATAGGTGCAAAGCCAATCATTCTGCCCCATGAGGCTTTTACATCGATCATTCTGGTATACTCCTGCTTCCGTTGATCAAAATAAAAAGCCATCATGCTGTCCAGATCATCAAACGCTTCCCGGATCGAAATTTTACCCAGCGCAAGCTGCAGTTTGTCTACCAAACGCTGAAACTCAGGCAATCCTGCATCCTCTTTCAGCTGCTCAAGTGCATTTTCGGGTCCATGTTCAAAATGCAGCAGACATTTTTGCAGTGGTCGTTTGAAAATGACGGCAAAGCGATTAAGCCATTCCAAAATCTCTTCAACGGACATCCGGTCCATCTCACGCAAAATGGAGATCACCGTCTGATATTGGTAAATTTCATGCTTCATGTCCATGCTTCGCATTTTACGCTGGAACATCATTAGCCATATGGGCATGTAATATCCGGCTGCGCCGATAATGATGGCAATCAGCAGCTCCCACCAGTGCAAGTACTGCTTGTTGTATATTTCGAGCTTTTGAATGATGCGCAGACTCGTTTCAGTTTGTTTATCAGAGTCTAATGGGATGGAGGAAACCTGTTGTAACATGTTAAACACGTCATCATAACTAGTTCCACGTTTCATGCCTAACCGCTCCATTACCTCTCGGTCCAAAGCTGTTTTTTCGGCAGCCTGCTTCAGTTCCGCTTCGGCCATCGCTCCAAACATGCGGTCATCTCTTACCGGATCGTATAGAACATGATTTCGTTCGATATGATGAAGCAGTAATATACAACTGATAGCCAGTGCAAAGGAACACACAAATAACATCAATCTGCGGATCGCCAGCCACTCGTATTTTATTTCAGCGCTGCTCTCCCTCATCAACCTTACGGTCTGGGTATAATTTGTACTTCCTGGTTTGGCAGCAAACAACATGGCCAGTTTACGAATGAATTTTTGGTTGTACAAAAAACGGTCCATGAAGGAAGGTTTGTGCCCTGATCTGAATCGCGTTTCATCGTAATGCTGAAGTCTCTGCAACAGCAAGTAGGCCAAAATAATGATGATATAGATTGATATTTTGGTTATAAATCCAAGCTTGCTGCGGTAAAACTCATCCATGGTCGGGAAACTTCCTCTCGCCCAGCGTTCAATGGGAGCCGTAAATAATACCGGAGCCAGCGCAATCATGTTTAATCCTTTTAAAAGGTAATCCAACTTGTCCCGCCGTAAAATTTCCAAATGAATTTCCTGAGTCAGGTTTCCCAGACCTTTCAGGTATATTGAACCTTGAGCCCTGTCCTTGTCCCCAAACTCCATCACCATATAGGATATACCAGCAAAAGCCTTCAGAAATCGGTTGGGGGCTATCTCGTAATACCTTTCCAACGCTTCATTGGGATCTGGTGAAGTCAGTGCCTCATAGATTAGCAGTACCTGATCGGCTGCTTCACCCATACCAGCTTCTCCAGCTTCATAGAGTGCTTCTTCGATCATCCCGTGCTGGTGGTATCGATGTCGCACGTCCGCAAACAGATCCAACATTTGGACCAGCAGCCGTTTCTCTGTGCGATTCAGCCACAAGTCCACGACAAGACTATGGATTACGACAGCGCAAAGTACAGACAAAATGACGAAAGCAATCCCTGGTTGCATGAAGAACAGCACAATACTAATACTTCCATATCCTCCCGCAACAATCAGAACAACACTCATGGTCATACGTCGTAAAGATGCTTCGTCTCCAACATGTCTGAATGAGATCCGCTTCTGAATTAAATAGATGTAAGATGCCAAAATCGGCACCCTCGTACCCCAGCGATAGGACTGAAGCAGAAATGACCTTAACCGGACCGTTCGATTGGCAGCAGGAGTTGTTGTTCCAGAAACTCTACCGCTTAAGCCCTTCCCTCGCTTTTGAAAGAATTGGAGAGTCAGGAGTGTAATCACAAACCCGGAGATACATATGCCCAGCAAAAGGATAAGCCACGATTTAGTTGTCATGCATATCACCCCAATGCCGCTCAATAAACTGTTCAAACTGTGCAGCATCGTGCAATGTCATTTGGTCCCGCATATCCATGATGCAGCTAGGTGACAGGGGAGCGGTTACCACATATTCGCCGTCTTTGTATTCAATCACATTCCGAAAAGCAAACCCTGCCCGTTCTTCCACACTGTCCACCTGATCAGCACGAGGCAAGCACTCTGTAATTCGCTCTATGTATCTGCGTCCCTCAGGATCCTTTTTCATGTGCACATCAAAATTGATGACACTGACGACCTGTTCCTCAGCAATGTGCTCATGTTGAAACATGCCTGTTTTGAGCAAAGAGTTGCGGAGCGAGAATACCAGATCCCGGAACGTCTTGGCATGGTGGGTAAACAGAGTGAACAAACTCGCCACCTGCGACATTTGAATCATCCAGGCAGCAACCTCATCACTCGCAACCTCTCCCAGAATGTTGACTGTTCCATCTGTTTTTTTCTGCAGATCCAGTCCTTGTTGACCTGAAATATGTTCCGTCTCCCGAAAGCTCAAAATATTACGACGACTGTATATTCGACGCAGCTGCAGCTCAAATGCCATCTCTTGTACACGCAGGGTGTATGAGGCATAGATATGCTTGACCATCGCCATTAGCAGCGTCGTTTTACCAGAGCCCTGAGCACCAGTCACAGCTGTAATACGACTTCCTTTCATGAGATACTGCAGCAATGTGATTGGCAGTTCGGCATTGCTGCCGGTTATTAACTGCTCAAGCGACGCATTGGGAATATCGAATTTCCGGACAAAAAATGCCCAGGATTCTGCAAAAGGAGGCCGTACCACAACTACACGAGAGCCATCCTTCATTTCGTTAACCTTATATCCATTCGCTTCAGATAACTGACCAGGATAATTAAATTTATAAATATTCTGGCAAACCCTCTTCAGCTCCCGTGTACTGCCAAACGATAGAAATGAAAGATGGATCGACTTTCCTTTGTAAAAAATCCAAACACTTTCCATACCACTTAACGGAACTTCAACAGGCGTATCCTCCAAGCCATCTTCCAACAGATCATTCCAGGAAGCCGGGTGCTTAATTCCGATATCCTGCATGGCATCCAGCATACCGCTAACCCCACCACTAACCCCGTCAATTCGCTGGTCTCTGATTTCATCTACAACCGAGAAGCCTTTGTAATGCTGGTATATCCGCTGAACGATAATATCCGTTTTTTCTCTAAATCCGAGTTCACGGTATTCGCACTCAAATACATACCGGATATCTTCCTCGGAAACATAATATCCACCGCCATCCTCAGCACCATCCTCCAATCGGAGTCTGCCCAGATCGTAAGTGTCAATCAAGCGTGACAAGGCATCGACGCCGAACTGCTGTCGGTACAGGTAAAAGACAATTTCAAACTGGTCTTGAACGGATAACAGCTCAGGTTCTGCAAAAAGGATGACTTCATCCACATTGGTTTTATTTAGACCTATGTTTCGAGTAAGTAAGTCAGCGATCAGGTTCTTTACATAGGTTTTGTCACTTATGCTGCCAGAGACGCAGCCTTTCAGCGCTTTTCTCATCTCGGCACGCTGATTGATTCTCCTGCGATATTCTTCTTCATGAAGACCGATATCCGCAAGCTGACTATGACTTAATTCATGCAGCGAGTTCTTCACCTGTTCAGTTAGCATTTCAATCGTAAATGCCTCGCGTTCAGGAGTTCCTGCATTTTTTTGCCGATGGAATGATTTCGTTTTGATCCAGATGTATGTCAAAACAGCTATTACTATAAAACTGATCCCTATCGTATTCCAGAGCATTGGAGGTTCAGGCTCCCCTTTCCAGCCTTTTCAGAACAGTACGCATACCTGCACCATCCATAATCAGGCGAGCAAGTTCAGCCATACTGGCGGCCATGCTCCCTTTTCGAAGATCTCTACTGTCACACAATCCTTCAAGCTGCAGATACGTAGCCGTATCCCTCCGATTCACAGCATCCAGAAATGCAGTCGTATAAGGCACAATGGATATGGAGCCTTTGTAACGGAAACGTCGGCGGATGTTGTTAAGAGTTGCCCTTGCTTGCGGATCATACTTGCTGATGACAACATGCATGTTTTGGTTACTTAAGTGAACAGGTTTGATGTGTTCAAAAAACAATTCCAGATCCCGCATATTTTGTGTCAAATTCACCACAACATAATCAGCTTGAGCCAGTAGATCGGTCGCATCCATTCCATCACGGTCCACATCCAGCAAAACCATATCGTAGTACTCATTCGCCACTTCCAGCAGTGATTTCAACGTTTCCATATGTTCTGTTGGCGTACGTTCCATCTGGTTAATTCTTCCGGTCAATAAATCTAATCTATCCCGTAATAGCGGCTTCGCATAATCCTTCAAATTATGCTTATTGAGGCTTCCGCTTATATGTAATCGTTCTACTGCATCCCAACCACCCTCTTCAAATCTGAACAGACTGTCAGCCTGCCCTAATTCCATAGATGGAAGAGGTGCTTCAATACCACTGCCGACTGGGCCTGTGTTCACTAATAAAACTCGGGTCCTGTATTGAAGTGCCATGGCGTAGGCGCTTATTACTGCACTGGACGTACTACCCGAGCCAGCAAAAGGACTCCAAAACAAAATGTTGCTCATGCTCTCATCCTTTCCGCTTCCTTGATCGCTCTTCGACTTCGAACACTTTCCCAACCAGTCAATTGTTCGAATAAACGACATAGTGATTTTTTGTAGCTCCGTGACAAAGGCCCTAACCGCACCCTACGGTGATGCTCATTTTCCAATTTCACCGCAGCAGTCAGTTCATCCCATGGAAGTATCAAAGATTCGCCTGTCCAAACAAAAGGACTTCCTTCAAGATAGGCCCATAGGTAACGTTCTTCCAATTTGCAGTCAACTGCATTAATCAGAATACGCTGAAAAGAAAGCTCTGTTGGTAATGATTGCTCTTCAAGAAGCCGCCTCAACCAGCCTTTTCCTCGTTCCAGATTATAACGTTCATAATCACTCACCCAGACTCGAATATCAGCCGTTAGCCATAATTCTCTAGAGGCAAAATGGGAGGTTTCCATGTCATACAGGACATAATCATAAGCGTCCATACCTTCTCCACTAGCCTCCAGATGACTCTCAACCGCGGCCGAAGTTACAAAGTGACAGGCAATATCAAAACCCTCAAATTCAGTGATGCCCAGAGAATGGTGTCCTTCTCCAACCCCATACCCATACTTTTGTTGTAAGGTTCCATCAACCAGCAACACCCGCTTGCCTGAAGTGGCTAAAATTTTGCACAGATATAACATAAGATCATTTTTTTCACATAATCCAGCGAAAATCCAAGTTTGCACGTGACACTCAACTCCTTCCTCTTAAGCATTAATCCGTTGTTATCAGCATTAAATTTTTACATTTTGAATGTCTGCTACTCTCCTCCGGTCAACAGGCTTTTCTGTTCATCCGTATATGCGGAAGACTCCGTGGATTGATTGTTTCCATTTGTCGTTAGCTGATTGCTTCCTGATCCGTCATTCCATATGACTTCGTCCGAAGTATTGTTAGAGCGAGGTCTGCTGTTATGGGAAACGGATGATTGTGCAACATCTTGCTCAACACTTTGGGAGGGCGCTGTCATGGAAGCAGCCAGAGAGCTCTCAAGGGAACTCCGTACCTGTCTCGACAACTCCTGTTCTGCCCTCCGAACAATGTTCGGGTCACTTTCAAGCAGTTTCAGCACTTCACTATTGGCAGGGTACGTTGGAATTGCAGCTGTCTGGAACTGAGGCTCAACATACGTTAGTGCATAAATTGAAGCTTTATGTAAATAGGCATCTACGATTGCGCTGGACAGCGACAGAATCTCTTCCTCGGTCATGGTAATCCACAACGTCGCTTCATTCAGGCGCTCTACTTTCTTCTTGGACAGAAGGATATAGTCCTGACCTGTTGGAAATTGGATACGAATGTCTATATTGTCGCCTTGCGCAAGTGAAGTGGGTAATAAAACGACCTGCAATTCACGATTTCTTAGATCTGGCGGTGCTGGCGTGTCTTCATAAACCATTTCGGTGGTTATGGCTGTTCCTTTTTTCAGTTCTATTTTGGCTACTTGCCCATCCATCTGTTTGGTGCTGGACCATAAATTACGTGGCGCTTGAGCATCAGGCACTGCGATAAGCTTAATATCCTCGGGTAAGATCGGTTCTCCTGCCTCAACGTCGCGTACCGTTACCCAGCCTTGTGCTCCTGTGTTCCATTGCTGCAGCAGCTCCGCCTCTTTTTGTTCGTAAGCTGAAGCATACTGGGACTCCAGTTCAGATTTGGTGTCATTCATTGTAATTACGTTGTAGATGACATATCCCCCGAATAACAATCCTACTGCTCCCGCACCCGTTAGTCCGGCATAGATCATTTGTCGGCTTTGTTTTCTTAATTTGGACAAAAAAGGCTCTCCTTTCACAAGCTCCTCTAATCATGATTTTATTCTTCTTGCAAAAAACGAACGCTTCTTGGGCTGCTGCCCGATCAAATGATTCAAAATATGGGCTAATACCTTGTCTGTCTGAGGATCCCTGTCAAAAGGATCAATGTGTAATGGAAGTCCGTACACACTTGATGTATTCAAAGTTCTACGTACACGCTGAACAGCATCTGTGGCAGCAAGCGGCAGACAATAAATCCATTTGTCTCTCGGATAACGATGATGCGAACGAACAAATGCATTAATCTCTGCCTGCTTCCACTCAGCACCTGAGCCTACAACAATAGGCAGGTCTGCTCGCAGAAACTCCTCCAGTCGATTCTGATCCTGACCACTACCCAGATCCATTACGATAAACTGGTAGCTGCCACCCAGCAGAGACAAAATATCTGCTCGTCCGGACTGTTTCCAATAGTGCACTCCGTCGACTGCAAACTGTCTGCCCGCAGATAAAGGCTTCCCGGCTTGGGCAACTTGCTGAATCCTTGCAAACGATTGGGAGCGCGGCGACATCTCGATGACTGCCACCTTAAACTGTTGTCTCTCCAGGTAATGGCTAATGGCTATGGCGGTATGCGTAACCCCAACACCGGAAGATGCACCTGTCAGAGCAATAACTCTAGTTCCACCGTTAATGGTCCATGTTGTTGATTCATTACTTTCCGTTATTCCAGGTCTTCGAAGCAGTTCTTTGCGGACTTCATCGGCAGATTGGAAACGTTCCTCGGGGTTCTGTCTCAACAATCTTCGTACAACCGGAATGTAAGTGCGAGGTACATCACTGCGTATGGAACTTTCGACACCTTGTATCCATTCTGTATATGTACCACCCGTCATGAGATAGAGCAGCAGTGCTCCGAGCCCATACAAATCCGATCTTGCATCCGTCTGTCCGGTACCGTATTGTTCAGGAGCAGCAAACCCTGCCGTACCCAGTTTCACCGTATCTTCTGTATGCTGAGCTTTGAAGCTGCGAGCAATGCCAAAATCAATCAACCTGACTTCATAATCCGGGGTTATCATGATGTTGGATGGCTTCAGATCTCGATAGATCACTGCTGGATTCAGACCATGCAAATAACTGAGCACGTCAAGTAATTGGAGCACAAAATCTGTCATATGTTCGAGGGGGACTTTTCCACGACATTGCTTGTGATAATCACTCAGTGTCTGACCTTCAATGTATTCCATTACCAGGTAAGTATAGCCCTCTTCATCAGGCACAAAAAAATCAACAATCAACGGTAATCTGGGGTGCCTGAGTGAGGTCAATAGAGCAGCTTCCTTCTCCATACTGGATTCGTAAGGTACCGTAGCGACACTTTCTTTTATCGCCCAGGTCTTCCCTGGCAACTTCATATCTTCTGCCTTATATACGTGGCTCATCCCACCTGTACCCAGCACGGACTCGATTCGATACCGTCCTCCCAGCAGGCTTCCGTGTTCCAGCCTCGCCGGATGTCTCATGTATAATCCTCCTTTCTGCATAACAAAAAAGGGAAAGCTTACCGAAGTGCAACAGTCCGGTTATCCGGACTTGTCCACCTCGGGATGCTTTCCCTTGGAATCATTATGGTTAATATTGGTATCATTATAGTATACGCCACAAGATATTGTAAAGTAGTAAATTTAAAATCTTTACGTGCTTAATATTTAATCATATAAAGTGTTATTTCCTCGCGATTGTGGAACAATTGTTTGGATCGTTGAATCTGCATCCGTGAACGCTCAAACGTATCAATGACTTCCTTGATCAGCGCGAGTGGTTTCTTATGCAGCAGTTTTACCGTAACAACTGCTGTTCCACCAGATTGAAGACTGTACAACAAGTCCGAAACGAGACGGCTCATCAATTTCGGACTCCAGCTCATGTCACAGACAAGCAGGTCAAATTCACCTTCACGGAACCGTACATCACCTGCATTCTTTTTCAAAAACGTAAGTTTGGGCGATTCCAGAAGTGTGGCATCCATTTTGGCCGGGTCCACTGCTGTGACTTCTAGTCCTCGTTCTAGCAAAAAGGAAGTCCAACCACCAGGGGCAGCACCAATATCAAGCGCCTTGTGAAACGATGCAAAATCAATGCCAAACGTCTGCTCTGCCTCAAGCAGCTTGAATTTGGCTCGCGAGATCTGGCCTTCCTCTTTTTGAAAGCGTACAGCTCCCCCGCTCCAGTCGGAAAGGTTCTGTTCAGGTCGTGATATCCCAGCATACAGGGCATGATCTGCTGCGAACACAGAAATAACAGAGTCCGCATCGCGAACAACCCACTCACAGCCTAGTGTATCGAGCTTTTCGGTCAACCATTGCTTCAATGAAGCGGCGTTCTCCAGCCAAAATGAACCTTCCGTTTTACGGACCTGTAGTGCCACTTTGGTTCCGTTCAACTCCGTATGGTTTGTAATAAAGGCAATCAGTTTCTCCATCGCCTGATCAGAATCTTCCGTATTCTCCTGAAACTGAACAGGCTGAATGTGACGTAAAAATGTTGGATTTTCCTCAAGGAGTTTAATCGATACCTCTTCTTCTGTTACCGGTAAGCCGGCAAGAAGCACTTCACCCGGTACAAGTACCGTACTCTTCACAGCACCGAATGTACGGCGCAATTCTTCCTGAGCATAAGGTGCAAAGCCATGATTGGCTGTGCAGATAAAACGGGAGAAATTCCCTTCTCCGCTAGACGACTGTGTACTCAACTTGTGTTACCCTCCAGAACGTACGCGAATCCATGGTCGATCGTGATCCCACTGAATGTCGACCGGAATGTCGTACGTATGCTTAATTGTATCCTGTGTCAAAACATCATGTTTGTTTCCTGCTGCAGCAATACGTCCTTCGCGAATCAATGCTACATGTGTAAATAAGGGCATGATCTCTTCTACATGATGCGTTACATATACTACTGTTATATTGCGCTGACGAAGTCGGTCGATTTCAGCCAACATTTTTTCCCGTTCATATAGATCGAGTCCAGCGCACGGCTCGTCCATAATTAATAACTTAGGATTCGCCATCAATGAACGTGCCAGCATGACTTTTTTTCGCTCGCCCTGGGAAAGTGTACCCAGCGGGTGGTTAGCCAGTTTAGCAAAGCCCATGTCATCCAGGAGATTCAAGGCTCTGGTCTTCACTTCATCGGGAATGGTCTGATAAAAACGCAAAAAGGCAAATGCACCTGTCGCAACGACCTCCCAGACCGGATCTCGCAATGTCAGTTTTTCAATTAGCGTTTGACTGATATAACCAATCTCTTTTCTGACTTCACGAACGTCACATTGCCCATATAAGTTCCCCAGCACCTCAATACGCCCTTGACTGGGGAACATATATCCATTCATCATTTCCAGCAGCGTTGTTTTGCCTGAACCGTTACGTCCCAGAATGACCCAATGCTCGCCCTGCTCAATATGCAGATGAACTTCATCCAGGATTTGATTATCCTCCCGGCGAAGAGAAACATGCTCCATCGAAATAATCCTCATTTTAGGACCGCCTTTCGAATTTCATTTAGCAGGTGCTCCACCGAGGACATTCGATAAATCATTTTAGGTACATCCTGCTCACCATCAAACAGCATCACTGCAGGTACGCTTGAAATTTTAAACTGCTGCACAAGTTCCGGAATATCATGAATGTTCATTTCAAATAAGGTGTTCTCAGGCAGCAAATGCTCAGCGATTTCCAGCATTTTTCTCGCTGCAGCACAAGTTCCGCATAAAGGGGTGTAGATAAATACAGCTTGAGGAATACCTTCCCACACACCGCGCATCAAAAGCTTCGAATGAATGGGCTTCATCAGCTGAGCTCTCCCGCAGCAACCCGAAGCATAACCTCACCTGTCATCGGACCGTTGTGTACCTTTACAGTGTCAGGTTTATTGGTATATAACAATTCGTACATCTGACGTTTGCCGTACATGCTGGAGGTGTGTAAATAAATTTCGCGTGGAAACAGCCCTTCCCGTACAATGGCAGCTGCAACTTCTCCACCATTTGGCGAATCCGGCCCCAATTCATAATCCAGGGACAGAATATCCACGTCACCTTCCCTGAGCAGCATCAGACATTCTTCAGCGTTGGTAGCCAAGACAAATCCCTTGGGACATGACCGGTAATCATCCAAGTAAACATGCATACAACCACTCCTCTCCCCGTTTACAACCAGGAACGCATGACTTCAATATCATCTTTGTGCGTCCCATCCTCACCTGTCTCGGTTTCCAACACAACGACAGCCTGTTGGAACTCGGTCGAACTCAACAATTCTTGCATCGCTTTGCTTCCTATACATCCCTGACCGATTCGCGCATGTCGATCCTTGCACGAGCCGGAAGCATATTTGGAGTCATTAAAATGCACAGCAGCAAGTGCATTCCAGTACCCAAGCTGTCTGCCTTTTTGAAGCATATCCTGTTCACTATTGCTGTGCCACATCCCTGAAGCAAAAGCATGACATGTGTCAAAACAAAAAGCAATATGCTCCGGATATTGGCTCAGCTTGCGAATCTGAATCATTTCTTCCATGGTCGTGCCCATTGGACCGTGATCGCCTGCCTGATTTTCGAGCAAAATCTTTGCCTGTCCATTCCAGTCTTCCAAAACCGTATCCAGACAATGGATGAGATTCTGATACCCTTCAAGCGGCTGATCACTCTTAAGATGACCAAAATGAACTACCGTTCCTACTGAACCGCACGCGTCTGCAATATGCAGATCATTCCTTATGGAAGCTACGGTAGCATGAAAGCCCGCCTCTCCACGGGTCATGCCCAAAGCCGGATTCGTTGGATAGGGTGAGTGCGCAATGGACGCAATGCCATTCTCCTCACACCAAGCCCGGCACAATTCAGCATTTTTAAGGTCAGGATCTTTCAAACCAAGGCTTCGGGGGTTCTTCGGAAAATATTGAAATGCTGTAGCCCCCATCTCATATGCCCTCTTGGCTGCTTGTAAAAATCCACCTCTCGTGCTGACGTGTGCGCCGATTCCGTAATTAGGCCTCATGCTGACAATTCGGACAGAAGAAAGCCTTCTTCCCCGTAATTTCAACTCGTTCAATCGTGCCTCCACAACGTGGACAGCTTTCCCCTTCGCGATCATATACCCTGCATTGCTCATCAAAACTTCCTGTTTTCGTGTCCCCTTGCATCAGCGGCATTTCCATATAACCACCCTCGGATGCTGCTTCACGGAGCACCGATTGCATAGATCGGAACAAACGCTCTGTGAGTTCTGGAGAACTAGCGATGTTCTGTGTTTTGGAGCTAGGTCTCAAACCTGCAGCAAAAGCAATTTCATCCGAGTAACAATTGCCGATACCCGCAATAATGTGCTGATTAACCAGGGTCGTTTTGAGCGTTCCGCGGCGTCCTTTCAGCAATGAAGCAAAACGCTCAGGATTCATGCGTCGATCCAGTGGCTCAGGTCCAAGATCCGACATGGCTTCTTCCGTTTCCTTGGATGTTAGCAGGTGCAAATAACCCAATCGAAGTCCAATAAAGAACAAGATCCGATCACCAAATTGAATCTCAACTTGTGTCGAACGATCGGGACGATCTGCCTCAGTCCCCCAATAAATCATGCCTCCCAGCATGAGATGGAGTACCAGCCGTTTACCGTTTGCCAAATGAAAAATAAGATGCTTAGCCCGGCGCTCGACAAAAATAATACGATTGCCTGTAAGTTCGCGCGTAAACTCCTCAGGCTCCTTATTGATGGATTTTTCCCGGTTAACGACAACACCAGTAATAAGTAAATCAAGTATTTCTGCGGACAATAATGTCCGGTAGTTTTCCATTTCCGGTAGTTCCGGCATCTGTATCTATCCCTTCTTGGATGCTTGGCTCGCTTGTTGCGACAGCCACTCAATCAGTTTATGCAAATCATCAAACACATGATCAGGACGTATCTTGGTCGCGCTGATATGAGTGTCCATATTTTCTTTCGTTGTGACTCCGGTCAATACGAGCAATGTCTCGCATCCTGCTGCTGCTCCTGCTGCAATATCCGTACGCATATTGTCCCCGATCACAGCCACTTCATCAGCCCTTAGATTTAAACGATCAATCGCTGATTTCATAATAATGCTGGAAGGCTTGCCGATTACAGTTGGTGAAACACCTGTAGCCGCTTCGATCGCAGCACCAATGGTACCTGCTCCTGGAGTCAAGCCATCATCAGAGGGAAGCTGCAGATCCGGGTTGGTCAGTATCGATTTGGCTCCATCATTAATCCAGCGCAGTGCCTTGGTTAGTTTTTGGTAGGAAAATTCTCGGTCAATGCCTTGAATGACGTATTCCGGCTTTTCTTCCGTCCTTTGCAATCCTGCTTCATCGATAGCCTGAAGTAAACCAGCTTCTCCAATGCAGGCAACCTTTGCGCCAGGAGATTCCTCAGCTACATATTCAGCAGCAGAAACTGCAGAGGTGCAAACTTGAGATGCTTCCGCTGGAATTCCCATTTCGTTCAAGTGATCTGCTACTCCTTGCGGAGTACGTGAAGAATTATTTGTAACAAATAAATAAGGTACAGCCTGTTCATTCAGCGTCTGAATAAGCTTGTCTGCCCCATCAATCCGATGTCTGCCATGATAGAGTGTTCCATCCAGATCGATCAGATAGGCCTTAATCATACAGAGCACTTCCTTTCTTTTAGACCATTAACAATTCATGTCCTTAATTACATTTTGATGTTTTTTTGATCCATAGCTATGTATTTCAAAAAAAATAATACGGGCTTGCTCGTATGAGCACGCAACACGTCGAACCAAATCGAACGCAGACGTTTTAACTCGCGCGCCTTCTGTACAAGCTTGTCATTTCCTGCGCTTTCCCGGAAAATAATTTAATTCATTTCCCTGCTCATATTGCCCATCCTACACGCTTTCCGATCAGATTGCAAAAGGGACCTCAGGGTCTCTCCCCTTCAGTCCCGCCTGAATTGCCGTCTTTAAGACAAACTTTTTTGAAGCCCTACTGCCTTAATTATAATTGAGGTCCATTCTGATGATGAACGACAGGAATTAACTGATGCTCATTCGCCAATCTGGAGTTAGGAAAAACGGCCTTTGCCTCGTCCAAAAGAGGCTGCAGCTGTTCATCATCTTTATAACGAGAGCTAAAATGAGTCATAATCAATTCTCCAACATCGGCCGCTCTGGCCGCCTCGGCTGCTTGCTTAGCAGTGCTATGATAGTACTCATGAGCGGTATCTGCCAAATCATCCATAAATGTTGCTTCATGTACAAGTACATCTGCATGCTTAGCAAGAGGCAATACATTTGCACACGGTCGTGTATCTCCCAAAATGGTTATCACTTTGCCGCGTTTGGGAGCTCCTAATACATCCTCCGGACGAACAGCTTTGCCGTCATCCAGGGTAATCGTCTCTCCACGTTTAAGGCGACCAAACAGAGGACCCGGCTTCAAACCATACTCTGCCAGCTTGGCTTGATCGAGACTACCTGGACGATCCTTCTCCGTAATTCGGTAGCCGTAGCTGTCGATTCGATGTTCCAGCAATGCAGACTCTACAATGAAGCTCTCGTCTTCAAACAGCAAACCACCTGTATGCTCAACAATCTTCAACTCATAGTTAATCCGAGACTGACTTAACTCCATTACGGTTGTAATCATACGTTCCATCCCAGGCGGTCCATAAACCGTTAGGGGCGTTGTCCCTCCCTGGTATGCTCTGCTCGAAAGCAGGCCGGGAAGCCCGAATACATGATCCCCATGAAGATGGGTAATGAAGATTTTCTCCAATTTACTCAGTTTTAGCGGTGAACTCAAAATTTGGTGCTGGGTTCCTTCCCCACAGTCAAACAACCACAAAGCTCTTCGCTCATCCAACATGCGGAGCCCAATGGAAGTTACATTCCGCTGCAGTGTAGGTACACCAGCGTTAGTTCCCAGGAAATATAGTTCCATCCGGATTGCACCTCTTTCTGTTGCCAGCAAAAAGCCTCCGACGATGCGGAGGGCTCTGCCTGACCTCTTATTGACTATGCTTTTTCGACATTAAAATATTTGGCTTGCGGATGACTGAACACCATCGCGGATACGGAAGCTTCCGGCTCCATCATGAAGCCTTCCGTCAGTTCCACCCCAATGTCCTCAGGCTGCATCAGCTTGAAGAGTGGCCCCTGATCTTCCAAATCCGGACAAGCCGGATATCCAAATGACACCCGTATCCCTTGGTAACGTGCGCCATGACGCTGTTTCATGGTCATGTTTGCCGGATCCGGGAAGCCCCATATATCTCTCATCATATGATGCACTCGTTCAGCTAATCCCTCAGCCACTTCAAGCGCAACAGATTGCAGAGCATGTGATCGAAGGTAATCCCCTTGCTCCTTCCATGCCGTAGATAGCTCACGCACACCATGACCGGCTGTTACAACCATGAATCCAACGTAATCCATTTCTCCAGATTCCACTGGCTTCAGGAAATCAGACAGGCACAGGAACGGTTCAACCTTTTGCCGCGGGAATGTGAAGGTATGCAGAATATTGCTTGTATCTTCCGGATCGTAAATGATGATGCTATTGCCGCTGGATTGTGCCGGGAAGAAGCGATACATCGCGTGTGCCTGAATAATTCCATCCCGGACTGCTTCTTGCATAATCCCGTCGACAACCGCTTTGAGATCCGTTGCTTTGGGATCACCCGAAGCGAGAAGCTGCTCCACAGAACCGCGAAGGCCAAGATGATGACCTAGCAGCATCTGCATGTTTACATACGGCAAAATGTGCGACAATGGATAGTTACGCAGCGTGTGCCGCTCAAGATCCGGAGGAACGAGAACAGGATTATCTATTGCGATATCCGACCGTTCGACTCGCGTTAGCTCCGGCAGCGGTTTAACCGTTTCTGCACTGGACGCATCGGCTTCTTTTTCAGCCTCCATCTCCAGCTGCATGACTTCACGGGAAGCCGGGTTCATCAGTTTGTTTGCCAAATCCAGACCGTCCATGGCGTCTTTTGCATATACAACCATTCCGTCATATTCAGGACGAATCCGGTTCTTGGTGAATTTGCGTGTAAGTGCTGCTCCGCCCACCATGATAGGAACATCGATACCCGCTGTTCTCAAATCCTGTGCGGTGACAATCATCTGCTGTGCCGATTTGACAAGCAAACCGGATAAGCCGATTGCATCCACTTTTTCTTCTCTATATGCTTCTATGATTCGTTCTGGTGGTACTTTTATACCCAAATTAATGATTCGGTAACCGTTATTGGACAGGATGATTTCCACCAGGTTCTTCCCAATGTCGTGCACATCACCCTTAACCGTTGCCAGAATGATTTTGCCCTTCACAGATGTTTCATTTTTCTCCATGAATTGTTCCAGATAAGCAACTGAAGCCTTCATTACTTCCGCACTCTGCAGAACTTCGGCAACGATCAGCTCGTTGTTGTTAAACAGTCGGCCTACTTCTTCCATCCCCTGCATGAGTGGCCCATTGATGACTTCAAGCGCTGAGTATTTGCCAAGAGCCTGTTCCAAATCTGGCAACAATCCCTCTTTGCTGCCTTCGACAACATAAGAGGCGAGACGCTCTTCTAATGAAAGATTCGAAATCTTTTCTTTCTTCTCAACCTTTTTGTTCCGGAATGCCGCTACGAATGCAGCGAGTGTTTCGTCATTCGTATTATAGAGCAGCTCTTCCGACAATCTGCGTTCTTCCTCGGGGATGGAAGCATAACGTTCCAGCTTCTCCGTATTTACAATCGCGTAATCGAGTCCTGCCTTCGTACATTCATACAAAAAGACAGAGTTCAGGACTTCCCGACCGGCCTCAGGCAAACCAAATGAGATGTTACTGATACCAAGAATCGTATGACACTCAGGCATGGCTTCCTTTATAACCCGAATCCCCTCAATGGTTTCCTTGGCAGAACCAATATACTGCTCATCTCCCGTACCAACAGGGAATACCAACGTATCAAAAATCAGGTCCTCTGCCTTCAATCCATACTTGTTCACCAGCAGATCATATGAACGCTTGGCAACTTCCAATTTATCTTCACGACTAATGGCTTGTCCACGTTCATCGATGGTACCCACTACAACGGCTCCGCCATATTTGTGGATAAGAGGAGTTACAAGCTCGAATTTCTCTTCCCCATCCTCAAGGTTAATGGAGTTAATTATCGCTTTACCTTGAGAGTACTGAAGAGCTAGATCGATAACCTTTGCGTCGGTTGTATCAATCATCAGCGGAACTTTTACTTTTTTGACGACCAGTTCGAGGAATTTTTCCATATCCTCAGCTTCTTCGCGGTCCGGGTCCTGCACACAAACGTCGACAACATGTGCACCATTTTTCACCTGAGCGCGTGCAATTTCCGAAGCTTCCTCATATTTCCCTTCCACGATCAGGCGCTTGAATTTCCGAGATCCAAGCACGTTGGTCCGTTCACCAACCATATATGGACGATTATCCTGCTCTATATATACGGGATCAATACCGGATAATGCTGGCGGATGTGTTCCGTTCATTTCTCTTGGGGGGTACTTGGCAAGCGTATCACGCATCGCCCGAATATGTGCTGGAGTTGTACCGCAGCAACCTCCGGCGATGTTTAACCATCCCTGTTCGGCAAATGCTCCAATTTTCTGAGCGAGTGAATCAGGTGATTCATGATAATTACCATTTTCATCAGGCAGACCTGCATTCGGATAACAGCTGACTGCTACTGAAGCCATTCCGGAAAGAGAACGAATGTGGTCACGCATAAATTCCGGGCCTGTAGCACAGTTTAGTCCCACTGAAATTGGGTTAAGGTGTTCTAGGGATATATAAAAGGATTCGATGTTTTGACCCGCAAGGGTTGTGCCCATCGGTTCAATTGTCCCTGAGATCATCAAAGGGAGCTTCATTCCGCTCTGCTCAAATGCTTGCTGGATACCTATGCTGCCTGCTTTGACATTAAGGGTATCCTGCGAAGTTTCAAGCAGTAGCGCATCAACGCCTCCCTCAATTAAAGCGAGCGCTTGCTCGGAATAACTGTCGATGAGCTCCTGAAACGTTACGCCGCCCGTAACTGAGAGCGTCTTCGTTGTTGGTCCCATCGCACCTACCACATACCGTGGGGAATCTGGAGTCGAAAACCGATCTGCCGCAGCTCTCGCAATTCGAGCAGCTTCGAGGTTAATCTCGCGGGCACGATCCTGGATATCATATTCGGCCAATACAACCGAAGTAGCTCCAAATGTATTGGTTTCGATTAAATCTGCACCAGCTTCCAGATATTCTTCATGAATGCGCTGGATGAGTTCTGGACGTGTAAGTACCAACATTTCATTACAGCCATCCAGATCCTCTCCGCCAAAATCTGCACCAGTGAGATCAACTTGTTGAATCATGGTCCCCATCGCACCGTCGAGGATTAATATTCGTTGTTTTAATGCATCATGTAGACTAAGCTTATCCAATAACTTCACCCCCGCAAAACGTTAAATCTTAGTTTAACAGAAACTTACTTATTGTGAAAGATCGGTTTTATTCAGCTGTATGGCGGGTTTCAGACGATTAAGGTCGAATTTGCGAATCGACAAAAGGGTAGACATCCGATATAATATCTATTAAACCAAGTGGAAAAGAGGGAAAGAACATGGCTGAAATTGTGATCAGAAATACGAACGAACGTATCACTGGAGACGAAAATGTTCGAAATTTCTTGGACAAATATGAAGTACTCTATGAAAAATGGGATGCATCCAAATTAAGTGCTGAATTGCAAAATAACTTTGGATTGACTGATGATCAGAAAAACCAGGTTTTGGAAACCTTTGATTATGAAATCAAAGACCTTGCTGCACGTCGCGGATATCAAATCTGGGATGTCATCACCCTCTCCGAACAAACGCCAGATATCGAAGAAAAATTGGCCAAGTTCGAGGAAATCCACACCCATGCCGAAGATGAAATCCGTGCTATTGTTGCCGGTAAAGGGATCTTTGTTATCAAAGGAACAGATGATGTCGGTTACTTTAATGTAGAATTGTCTCCTGGAGACGTCATTTCCGTACCCGAAAACACGCCGCACTTCTTCACTTTGATGGAGAACAAACAGATTATTGCTGTCCGTCTCTTTATCGAAAAAGACGGCTGGGTTGCTGACCCGTACCCGGATCCTACTTTTATTAAGCAGGCCTAATCGTTATATTACGCATATCATTCATTCAACAAACCCCTGTCCATTTGAACAGGGGTTTGTTGCGGTTTGGATCATTATACAACAATAGATTGATTATATAAAATAATGTGGATACTTTGCTTTGACCGTCTCCTGTTCAACGACGACAAGTCTAAGGTGAGCTTCCATCACCTTCATCGCTTGTTCTGTTTGGCGCTCCTTGATGAGCTGGTAGATTTCCTTGTGTTGGGAGATAATAATTTCGGAATTAATGTCTTCGGACAAGCGAAGGATACGCAGACGATTAAACGGAATGTTAAGCTGCTGAAGCATTTTCCACGTTCTCATCTTTCCAGTTCCCTGAAACAGGATCTGATGAAACTCCTCATCCAGCTCAAACAGTCGATAGAAGTTATTCTTATCCATGCACACTTCCTGCATAGCGATATTGGTTTCCAATCTGAATTTGAATTCTTCTGCAAATGAGGCACATGCCAGCGCTACAATTTCCTTTTCTATTTTTTCTCGCATAAATCTGCCTTCTTCCACATGCTCCAGATTAATATGCGAGACGATTGTTCCACTCTGCGGAATAATATCCAAAAGTTCCTCTTCAGCAAGCTTCATGAAAGCTTCGCGAACTGGAGTTCTGCTGACCTCAAGTTCGTCCGCTATTTCTTTCTCTGAAATCTTCGTACCAGGCTCAAGCTCAAGGTGCAAAATTCTTTCCTTTATCAGCTCGTATGAATAAGCCCGAGTCGAACCTCTAATCTTTTGATTAAGTGACATTCCTTAACCTCTTCCTCTCAGCCGTATTCATTCATCTTAGCATAAATTGCCGTTTCACTAAAATGAGCTCAGCGAAACGGCAATCGTTTAAACTTTGTCTATCATGTTACTGCTGTTTGTTCTCTTTATACTTTTTGTACGTATCGTTGGAAATCTGCAAGTACTGAGACAACCCTTGTCCTTCCAATTCCTGTACAAATGCATCGAACTCGTCAAGACTGCGTTCACCCAGAATAAATTTAAGGGTATTTTGGTCCGAGTAGTCCTTAAGTGGAGTACTAAGCAATGTCACCTGTTCACGGTCAAGATCTGAGTACGGGATTGGAGGTTCAGCAGGAATAACTTCCTTGGTATCCTTCATGTCCTGCTGGAATTTCAATTCTTCTTCACTAAACATGGAGTGCAGCAGATCTGTTGTTCCACCATAAGCAAATACGCCACCAGAGAAACCGTAATCAATACGCAGATCTTTTGTGCCTTTAGGATTCAATCCATTATAGTTCACATCATCCGCAAGCTTGCGAACCCCATCCTGTTTCGTGTAGGTCTCTCCTTCAACTCCCCATTTGGCGAATTCCTGTCCTTCATCACTGTAGTATAACCAGTCAATAAATTGCATTGTTGCTTTGAAATTTTCACTATCTTTGATTTTACCGGAAATCATGACACCGTTTTCAAGTCTCGATCCAGACATTAATTGTCCTTTCGGACCACCCGGAACCGTAATTTTAGCAATGGAGAATTTTCCTTCACCCAACGTTTTATTCATATCATTGCGATGCAGCACTAACGTTTGAGAGTTACCGTTAATGATAAACGACTTGCCAGAGACAAATTTTTGTGTCGCTTGATCATCATCTTGAGTGAAACTTTCCTTGTCCAGCAACCCTTCTGACACCATTTTGTTGAAGTAGGTCAGCATTTCTTTGTACTCAGGAGTAGTGGATGTATATACGAATTCATCCTTGTCTTCCTTATACGTAAGACCATTGCCGAAACCCCAACCGCCCTTGGTTCCAAAACCAGCAGCCGCAATATTTAATGTACTGTTAAATTCAAATCGGTCCGAGAACGGAATCGAATCTGGGTAGATCTCTTTCAACTTCTTGGCAGCATCATATAGTTCATCCCATGTCGTTGGGATAGGAATGTTGTTTTCCTCGAAGACATCCGTTCTAACAATCAGTGTATAGTCTGGCCATACTTCTTCATGCAAACCAGGGAGAACATAATACTTCCCATCTTCCTGACGGAGACTCTCCAGTTCATCCTCAAGTCCCCATTTCTCTATCTTGTCCTTGAAATTAGGCATCAAGTCAACATAGTCACTTACGGGTAATATGGCTCCAGAAGATACGAAGGCAGATTCTTCACCCGGATAGGTTTTAGGGATTACGAGAGGTGCATCTCCCGAACTAATCAAAAGAGATCTTTTTTGCGGATAGTCAGACATCGGTACAATGGTAGGATCCAAGGTCACACCCGTCAGCTCGGTGATTTTTTGGAAAAGCAACCAATCTTTCTTGTATGGATAAGCTGGCTGATCACTATAAAGTATGGATAAGTTGAATGGCTCCGAGGCTTTAAACGTGTCACCCACTCCGTAGGACTCCATAGCCCCTTTGGATTCAGGTTCGGCCTTCTCGGTTCCCGCTCCGCTGCTGCATGCTGCCAAAACGACACTCATCATTGTTGCCAAAACCATCTTGCCTACAAGCTTGCGTGGTCTCTTTTTCATTCCATTGTCCCCCTGCATGTGGTTTAGATTGGCCTTGCGTCTAAGAGATGTTCACTATATGCACTTGGAATTACTGCTTAACAGATCCCAACATGATACCGGTTACAAAGTATCTTTGCACAAACGGATAGATCGTAAGGATTGGAAGAATCGTAAGTACCATCGTTACCGACTTGATATTGGCTGAGATTTGAGTCAAATTATCAGCCGACGCTCCAGCAGAAGCTCCTCCTGTTGCACCTGCAATCATGTTCCGCAGATAAATGGTCACAGGGAACAGTTCCTTTTTGTCGAGATACAGGAATGCCGGGAACCATGAGTTCCAGTGTCCCACTGCGTAGAACAGAACCATTGTAGCCATTACAGCCTTACTTAACGGCAATATGATACGAAGTAAAATACCATATGTGTTCAAACCATCGATGGCTGCAGCTTCCTCCAGCTCCTCGGGCATGTTTTCGAAAAATGACTTCATAATTAACATGTTATAAATGCTGATGGCTCCAGGTACAACTAACGCCCACATCGTATTGTTCATGCCAAGGGAATTAATCAGGACATAGTTTGGAATCAATCCGCCACTGAAAAACATGGTGAACACGGCAAACATTGTCCAGAACTTGCGTCCCATTAATCTCCTTTTAGAAATCGCATACGCGAATATGGTTGTCATAAACATGGAGATCAACGTACCTACCACAGTGTAGATAACCGTATTTTTATAATTGGTCCAGAACATGCTGTCACGCGAGATGGTCTTGTAGGTTTCCACATTAAAACCGCGCGGGATGATGCTGACTTTCCCTGAATTGATATAGGATTCGCTACTGAAAGACTGTGCTACAACATTCAGGAATGGATAGAGTGTGATGAACACCACAAGCAGCAAAAAGATGGTGTTAAATACTTTGAAGACTTTGTATGATTTTGATTCCTGCATGTTATCCCTCCTTTACCACAAGCTTCGTTGTGTTAGTCTGCGTGAGATTGCATTTACTGAGAATACCAAGATCAGTCCGATGAGTGATTCGAATAATCCAATCGCAGTCGCGTAACTGAAGTTGCTGGATTGCAAACCTACACGATACAGATAAGTGGAAATCACGTCCGATGTATCATAGATAAGCGGATTGTAAAGGAGGAGAATTTTCTCAAATCCAACAGCAAGAAAATTACCCATATTCAGAATTAACAAAGTAACAATCGTTGGCAAAATGCCTGGTATGGTTACATGGATCGTCTGTTTCCAGCGATTCGCACCGTCAATCCGTGCAGCTTCATACAAAGAATCATCGATTGTCGTTAATGCGGCAAGATATAAAATGGCTCCCCAGCCCATGCCTTGCCAAATTTCAGAGCTTATATAGATCGTTCTGAACCATTCGGCGCGCTGCATAAAGGGAATATTGTCTCCAGTAAAGAATGCAACCAAGCCATTAATGGATCCATTCACTGCCGTTAGTTGCAAAATCATACCGGCTACGATAACGATCGATAAGAAATGTGGCAGATAGGATGCAGTCTGAACGAACTTTTTGAAGCGTTTACTTTTTACTTCATTCAAAAGCAGCGCAAAGATAATGGGAACCGGGAATGTGAAGAGTAATGCAAGCCCGCCCAGTATGAGTGTGTTTCCAAATACCTTCCAGAACGTTGGGTCTTGAACGAACATCTGAAAATACCTTAACCCAACCCAAGTTTCACCAAAAATGCTGCCTCCCGGTACAAACCTTCTAAAGGCTATCACATTACCAATCATCGGTCCGTATTTAAAAATAATCAGATAGATCACTGGAAGTATTAATAGTGAATACAGCTGCCAATCTTTGCGGAGTAAGGCTCCAGCCGTTCTTAACCTGCTTTCTTTGCGTAATGAGGTCATCGTAAGCGTGGTTTTAGCAGTTTCTGACTTCATATCTGATTCACTCCGATCAAATAAACTTTATAAAATCAAAAGTACTTCATGACAACTCCCATCTTCACTTCTTTCTATCGAAGACCTTGCAGAAAATTTCACCCCCACTGCATAATAGACACTCGGTAATGTAAGCGATATCAATTTAAACTAATGTTAATGGATACACTTAGGTTCAGATTGTTATCTTATTGCTCAATCTCACGGGTACCTGTTGTATTCCAAAAGTTAATATTTCCCAAAACTATGTAAAGCGCTTACAATATACATGAAAATAATAAAGCGATATCTTCTGACTCCATAACCTGGATATGTCAAAAGTTAACTGCTTTAAGGATTCCCATACTAGTCATACTAGTATGTTAGTTATATTCTAAAACAGTGCTTCCTACATTTCAATACTTTTTTTATTTATTTTTGATATTTCTTCACTATACTGCTGTTATTAAGCTTCAAACAAACAAAAAAACATTGATACCCGTGAATGATTTTGCATCATTCACCCAGGCTATCAATGTTTTAAAATGCACCATTGTCAATTCTGAAATAATCAGAAATTAGCAATAATACGATCTAATTCTGATAAGTGCTTAATCTCATGATCAGGTACATACGACTCCGAGTTCACTTTGTTCTCCCGATTAATCCAGACAGCCTGGATTCCTGCTGACAAAGCTCCGCGGATATCCGTCGTGAGTTTATCTCCAACCATCAAACCTTCTTCTGGTTTTACCCCAAGTTTGCTGAGTGCATGTTCAAAGATAGACGGATCCGGTTTTCCTTTTCCAAAAGTACCCGAGATGATGATCTCATCGAAGAAAGGAGCCAGTTCAGGCACACCATCCAACTTCTCTTGCTGCAGAGCAGGACACCCATTCGTCAAGAGCAGCAGTTTGAATTTCCCCTGTAAGTGACGTAAAGTGTCCATTGTTTCCTCATATACATGAGGTCTGGATCTTCGCTCTGCTCCAAATTGCGAGGCAAGACGTTCAGCCAAATCTTCACGGTCCACTCCCAGCTTCAATAAGCCACGACGCCAGGACTCCTTACGATATACAGGGGCAAGCTGCTCCAATTGACGGAATTCCGGCTGGTCACCACCAGTAAAATTAGCCCAAAGTCCTTCAAACGGATTGATACCAATCATTTTGGTAAATGGAAAGGTTTCATATGATTCATATAGACTACGAGCTTCATTACGAACAGCTTCTTCCAATGCCTCAGCATCAACGCCGGTTTCTTGTGAAGCAAGCAGGCAAGTTTCGTGAAATGCTTCACGCACACTGCGTTCATCCCACAATAAAGTATCATCCAGGTCGAACAAAATCGCTTTTAATGCCATTCCGATCATCTTCCCCTTTGTGAATAATTACTTTTTCTCGTCTGTTTCTACAGTAATCTGATGTGCTTTGGCAAATTTCAGAAGTCGTTCAGTAATGGCATCTGTGTCATAGCGGTTCAACAGTTTAGTGAACACCCATCTTTTGCCACGGCTGTTATGTTCGATAACTACCGTTCCCTGTTCGAATCTAAACTTAACGATGTCATCTACTCCAATGGAGCGTTCCCGATTCCCTTTGGTTGTTATAATCCGGTTGCTCCCGATTTTGATGTAAGGACGGCGAAGCATAAAAATTACAGCCAAAAATACATACAACAGCATCGTAACCCAGTCCCATGTTGTCATTGGAGCTTTAACAAGAAATGTGCTCATAAACAGATACAAAAACGCAAGTCCAATGAGGAAAATAGGAAACAGAAGACTGCGTCCTTTGAAAATGTCCTCACCGGGCGTACCCGAAATCGGTTGACCATTTTTTTTGCGCTGCTGATTCAACTGCTTTGAATTTTTCCGAACCGTTCTCTCGAACGAACGAGCCATGAGAATCCCCCTTATGTCATCTTTGTATCGGCTTACAAAATTCGCAAACCGACATTCCCCCTATAAATTTGCATTCTCAAAATAAAAGGAAGAAACCTAAATATCATTACGATATCTTTAGGTTTCCTTAGTGTTTGAGTTTGCCTTGGTGGCCTTGATCGTTCTCATCATCTACAATTTCAATGGACTCCAGTTGCTGTCTGAAGTTACTGCGGATGTTGTTTAAGTAAATTTCTCTAAGTTTAGCACGTTCGGCAAGTTCTTCCTCTGAAAGTCCAGTGGACTTTTGTTTACGAGCCAATTCATTGATGCGTGCTACCAGGCTATCTATATCCAAGCTTGTCCCCTCCAAAAATACAAAGTCATACTAACTTTGACATGATCGAGGCTGCTTGTCAAGGTTGCTACTTACTCGCTCCACTGAATCGTGATTTTAAGGGGTAAACTGAGGCAAAATTAGAACCTGTCCAGCTTGAATTGAAGTTGTTTGAAGCTGGTTTACTTTCTTTATTGCTTCTATATATACACGCGTATCCATATTTTCCGGTTTATGCTCCAAAGATAAGCTCCATAAGGTCTCTCCCTGGGAAACAGCTATTTTGCTGCCAGGAAGAACATTGTTCTCGTCTCCTGCAAACACAGTTAATACAGTGCTGCAGCCAATAAATATGATTAACGATGCCATAATCAATTTCAATATCCATGTTGGCATCTTGGCTTCTGCAAACCATTGTGTAACGTTACCTATGTTAGACTTGACCGCTTCCGAATTCACCGGTTCGTAAATACTTTGATAAGTGGAATATCTCATATTAATCGTCCTCCAAACGTTTGTTCCTATCTGTTAAAATCAATATAACACGAACACTTGTTTTGTACAACAGATTTTTAGAACAATTGTTCGCTTTATTTCAAACTCCAAATTCCCCGCAAATCTCTAGGTGAATCCAACTCGTTTATTTACTATTGTTAGATTTGAAGGATTATACGAATATAAGACTCAAAAACATTGATTTTATCGGATTTTATTTAGAACTTATGTTTGTACGAACGGAGGTTCTATGTTATAATTTTCCCAAACGTTACTAAAATGGGGTTGATACGGTATGTCGAAGATATCCAGCAGGCAGCAAGCTATTCTGGAGTTTATACGCAATGAAGTCCGGTTGAAGGGATATCCTCCTTCCGTACGTGAAATTGGTGAAGCGGTTGGACTGGCTTCCAGTTCTACGGTTCATGGGCATCTGGACCGCTTGGAGAAGAAAGGTCTCATTAGACGTGACCCTACTAAACCGAGAGCCATTGAGTTATTAAGCCAAGAGGAATCAGAACACTCCCATCAGTTTGCACACAGTGTTGCTCGCATTCCTGTCGTAGGTAAAGTCACTGCAGGGGTTCCGATTACCGCAACAGAGAACATTGAGGATTATTTCCCACTACCGACACATTATGTTGGAGAACAGAAAGTATTTATGCTCTCTGTTGTGGGTGACAGTATGATCGAAGCAGGAATTGTCAATGGAGATTACGTTATCGTACGCCAGCAGCAAACGGCAGATAACGGTGATATTGTCGTTGCCATGACTGAAGATGACGAAGCTACAGTTAAAACATTCTACAAAGAGAAAGACCACATTCGTCTTCAGCCTGAGAATGCAACATTTGAACCACTTCGTTTAAAACATGTTAGCATTTTGGGTAAAGTGATTGGCCTTTTCCGTGATATTCACTAGTCTTTCTTCCAAACAGCAATTGAGATGTAATGTAATGATAAAAAGAGGTTGCCCTATTGAACGGGACAACCTCTTTTTATATGCTAAATTTCTATTTCGTTACTTCCATTTGTTATCGTTTGAGAATGCTTTTGTGATGGGAGAACACTTCAAAGCTTTGCTTACCATGATATGACCCCATACCACTCTCTCCTACACCGCCAAACGGTAAAAAATGTGAAGTCATATGAGACAACGTATCATTAATGCATCCTCCACCGAAGGACACTTGATCCAAAACCTGATTCTGCAGCTCCTCTTGCTCCGTGAACAGGTATAGCGCCAGCGGTTTGGGACGGTGCACAATCTCAGCGAGCAGAGGATTAAGATCCTCGTAAGTCATTACCGGCAAAATGGGACCGAATATCTCCTCTTGCATCACAGGTGAACCCCAGTCCACATTTCCTACCAAGGTAGGTTCAATCAGCAGCTGATCCCGATCAGAGCGACCACCAATCAGAGCTTGACCATCTTCTAGGAATACAGACAGTCGATCAAAGTTACGTGTGTTGACGATATGCGGAAAATCAGGATTCCCCATGACATCCTTACCGAATTTATCTTGAATCTCCTCACGAATCTCTTCAATGAGTTTATCGTGTACGTCTTGATGTACAAGCAAGTAATCTGGAGCAACACAGGTCTGACCGGCATTCAAGAACTTGCCACGAACGATCCGCTGAGCTGTCAGCTTCAAATCGGCGTCTTTGTGAACAATTACAGGGCTTTTCCCACCCAATTCAAGCGTTACAGGCGTAAGATGCTCTGCCGCTGCTTTCATAACAATGCGACCTACACCCGTGCTGCCTGTGAAGAAAATATAGTCAAACTTCTCTTTCAACAAGGCTGTGCTCGTTTCGACTTCACCTTCCATCACAGCTACATATTCCTCAGGAAAAATATCCGTGATCAGGTCATATGTTAGACGTGACACTGCCGGCGTTAGTTCAGAAGGCTTAATAACAGCACAGTTACCGGCTGCAATTGCACCAATCAAAGGACCAAATGCCAGTTGGAACGGGTAGTTCCATGGCGCAATAATGAGAGCAACTCCATAAGGTTCTGGATAGATCGTGCTTGTACCATCAGGGATAACAGCACTTGTTGGCACTGCTCTAGGAGCCGCCCATTCCTTAAGGTGTTCTAGTGCAAAATCCAGTTCACCCAAAACGATGCGAATCTCAGAGTTATAGGCCTCTGTTTCCGATTTATTTAGATCAGTATGCAGTGCGTCCAATATTCGTTGCTGATATTTCTCTATGCCTTGTCTTAATTGCTGAAGAGCATGAATCCGATTTTCAATATTTTTAGTTTTTCCTGTATAAAAGAAGGCCCGCTGACTTGCAACGAGTTGTTTCGCTTGTTCCATATTAACATCTCCAATTAATGATTTAAAATTAAATTGCTAAAAATATAATTGAATTATACCTTGTTTATATGAAATTATCAACATATTAAAATAGTTGTTCTATGGAAAATATGTATCTACTCTCTTGCGTAATTTATATATACTATTAAATACTGCTATTTTCTTAGAAACCAATCACCTCTGTCCCATTATGTAATTCATCAAAAAAAGCCCTTGGCACTATTGCGCCAAGGGCTTTCCATATTAGTACAACGTAATGTATTGATCGCGTTCCCATTGGTGGACTTGTGTACGGTACATATCCCACTCAATTTCTTTCAACTCGTAGAAGTGAGCCAGGGCGTGATCGCCAAGTGCATCACAGATGACTTCGCTGCGGATCAATTCGTTCAAAGCTTCTTTCAGGTCAGCTGGCAAGCTTGGAATGCCTTCTTCCACACGCTCTTCTTCTGACATAATGTAGATGTTACGGTCAATCGGAGCTGGTAAGGAAAGCTCACGTTTGATTCCGTCCAGACCTGCTTTCAATAAAACAGCCAAAGCCAAGTAAGGGTTAGCAGCCGGATCCGGGTTACGAACCTCTACACGTGTACTCAAACCACGGGAAGCTGGAATACGGATCATTGGGCTACGGTTACTGGCGGACCATGCTACATAACAAGGGGCTTCATAACCTGGTACAAGACGTTTGTATGAGTTCACAGTTGGGTTAGTAATTGCTGCAAACGCACGCGCATGCTTCAGCGTTCCAGCCATGAAGTGACGTGCAGTTTTGCTGAGACCCAGCTCGTCCGACTCGTCAACAAATGCGTTTGCACTGCCTTGGAACAACGATTGGTTGCAGTGCATACCGGAACCGTTCATACCAAACAATGGTTTTGGCATAAAGGTCGCATGTAGACCATGCTGACGTGCAATCGTTTTAACAACGAGTTTGAACGTTTGGATCTGGTCAGCAGCTTTAAGCGCATCAGCATATTTAAAGTCGATCTCATGCTGACCTGGAGCTACCTCATGGTGGGAAGCTTCGATCTCAAAGCCCATTTCTTCAAGTGTGATAACGATGTCACGACGACAGTTTTCACCAAGATCTGTAGGCGCCAGGTCGAAATATCCACCTTGGTCATTCAGTTCATTAGTCGGGTTTCCTTTTTCGTCTGTTTTGAACAAGAAGAACTCTGGTTCAGGACCGACATTGAAAGAAGTGAATCCCATTTCTTCGGCTTCCTTCAGGTTACGTTTCAAGATGCCGCGTGGATCTCCAGGGAATGGGTTGCCATCCGGCAAATAAACATCACAGATTAGGCGAGCAACACGGTTCTCAGCTACCCAAGGGAAAATCAGCCAAGAATCGAGATCCGGATAGAGGTACATGTCGGATTCTTCAATACGCACATAACCTTCAATGGAAGAACCATCAAACATCATTTTGTTATCCAAAGCCTTATTCAATTGGCTTACAGGAATTTCAACGTTTTTGATAGCTCCAAGCAAGTCGGTAAATTGCAATCGAACGAACCGTACGTTTTCTTCTTTAGAGATGCGGAGAATGTCTTCTTTTGTATAACTCACGATACCTCTCCCTTTCTTTTCTGCTTATTTGGCTTGCATGTTATATTTGTACATTAGAAAGTTCCACGGGTCAAGGAGTCTGCCATCACAACTGCATGATTTCCCCTCACTCGCCAAGTTATGCGAACTTACTTTTTATTAAAAAATCGGGAAAGCTCTCCCTGAATGAGAGATACTTGTCCAGGTCTCTTACCCGAAACCAGCTGTTGCTTCAATAAACGGTGCAGCTGTGTATCCGACAGTTCTCTGCGCTTCACTTCTGTATCTGCGGTGATGACTGTCGCTTCTTCGGATTCCTTGGATACCGGATTCATAACCTGCTTGATGCCGGCAATATTAACACCTTTTTCGATCAAAGCCTTGATCTCCAGCAATCGTTCTACGTCATTAAAGGAAAACAAACGTTGGTTACCTGACGTTCTTGCCGGTACAATCAAGCTGTGCTGTTCATAATATCGAATCTGACGAGCGGACAGATCCGTAAGTTTCATAACAATACCTATCGGGAATAAGGCCATATTTCTGCGAATTTCGTCACCCATGTTCATCAACCTTCCAGTCATCTATTCTTCACCCTATTGTACATTTAGTTATTACTAAGTGTCAATGACGTGTTAGATAAACTCACAATAATTTACGATCTTTCATTGTCTGGAGCGCCATCAAAACGCCATATTTAACATGAGAGTAGGTTAATCCCCCCTGCATGTAGCCGATATATGGCTCTCGAATAGGCGCATCCGCTGACAACTCCAGGCTTCCGCCCTGTATAAACGTACCTGCCGCCATAATGACAGGATGTTCATAACCAGGCATGTCCCATGGCTCTGGAACGACATGACTATCCACTGCAGCAGCCCGCTGAATCCCCTGTACAAAAGCGATCAGATGCTCCGCGGAGGAGAACTGCACAGCTTGGATCAAATCCGTGCGTGTCTCATTCCAAGCAGGTTTGGTTACAAATCCCGAAGCAGCAAACATTGCAGCGGCAAAGGTACTGCCCTTGATGGCTTGTCCCACAATTGTCGGCGCCATGTAAAGTCCCTGGTAGATCCCACGGGTCGTTCCCAACATGGCACCAACCTCACTACCTATGCCAGGTGCAGTCAAACGATACGCTGCCAATTGTACATATTTTTCCTTCCCGCATATGTAACCCCCGGTTTCAGCAAGGCCTCCGCCAGGGTTTTTGATTAGTGAACCTGCCATCAGATCTACCCCGACCTCTGTCGGTTCGCGTTTCTCCGTAAATTCGCCATAACAGTTATCCACGAATACGATCACATCTTCTTTGATTGCCTTGACCCGTTTTACCATATCTGCGATCTCATCAATACAGAAGGAAGAACGCCAGTCATATCCGCGTGAACGTTGGATCCCTATCACTTTGGTTGTGGCAGTAATATTTCCTTGAACTGCGTCCCAATCGACACTGCCATCTGCCAGCAAAGCGGTTTCACGGTATCCTATGCCAAAGTCCCGAAGAGATCCAGTTCCATCTTCCGGACTTCCAATGACTTTGTGCAATGTATCATAGGGTTTACCTGTGATGTATAACAACTCGTCACCTGGGCGCAGAACGCCAAAGAGCGCGGTAGCTATCGTATGTGTACCTGAGGCAAAATGGGGACGAACCAACGCGGCTTCTGCGCCAAATACGTCCGCATATACTTCATCCAGCACTTCCCGGCCACGATCGTTATATGCATATCCCGTTGAACCAGCGAAATGATAATCACTGACTTGTTTTCGTTGAAACGCATCAATGACCTTCCACTGGTTGTAATCCGTAATACCGTCAATCATTTTCATCTGTTGTTCAATCTGGGCCTCAACTTGTTGTTGCAGCTCCACAATCTTTGTATCCAAACTTGCCATCTTACTTCATTCCCCTTCATTGCACTAATCTAACGCATAATATCGATTATCGTGTCAACTTACCATACCAATATGTCATGTATATTACAATTCAATGAAATCTTCAAGTAAATAACCGAATTTTTCATATTCCCCTTTTTGCAGCTCCACTTGATAGATCACATCATTTTCTTCAAAAGTGGTTTCAACAACATCTCCAACCTTATAAAGAACAGATGTAAGATCTCCCCGCTCTGCAGGAATACGGAACCGCTTCGTATCACCCGTCAGTTCTTCCTGAATCCGCTCCCGAATCTTCAGCAGGTCAGCTTCATCCAGTGCACTTACCTTCATATGGTCTTTATCCAAAGGAAGCATTTCCAGCTGCTCCGGTGTACATGCATCTTTTTTGTTATAGAGCACCAACTGAGGCTTATCGCCAGATCCAAGCTGCTGCAGAATTTCATGCACAGTTCTCATCTGATCTTCCCGCATTGCAGATGATGCATCTACAACATGCAAAATCAGATCGGCTTCATTCACTTCCTCCAATGTTGCACGGAAAGCAGCAATCAGATCATGTGGAAGGTTTTGAATAAATCCTACGGTATCCGTAAGTACAATTTCTTTACCGCTTGGAAGCTCCATCGTACGTGAAGTTGGATCCAACGTAGCAAACAGCTGATCCTGAATATATACATCAGCAGCAGTTAATTGTTTAAGCAATGTGGATTTACCTGCATTCGTATACCCTACAAGTGCAACCTGTACAATGCCTGTCTTTTTACGACGCTCGCGATGAAGTTTGCGGTGGCGTGTAACCTCTTCCAGGTGCCGTTTCAGATCATCAATGCGACCCCGGATATGACGGCGATCCGTCTCCAGCTTGCTTTCCCCCGGTCCACGTGTCCCGATTCCCCCTCCAAGCCGTGATAGGTTTTTGCCATGACCCGATAATCGTGGAAGCAGATAGCTAAGTTGGGCCAATTCAACCTGAATGATACCTTCTCTTGTATTTGCACGTTGGGCGAAAATATCCAGAATCAACTGGGTACGGTCGATAATTTTGAGATCCAGTGCCTCTTCCAGGTTACGAACCTGAGCTCCAGACAGCTCTTGATCAAATATCGCAGTGGTTGCGCCCAATTCCTCTGCGATCGCACGTAGCTCCTCGACTTTACCTTTTCCGATAAACCACTTCGTATCTCGCGTTTCACGGTTTTGAGACAATACACTCAGCACCTCAACACCTGCAGTCTCTGCAAGCTTCACCAATTCCTCCAAAGAGTACTCCGGATTAATGCCTGAACGCTTTACTTCATCTGTAATCAAACTCACTAAAACAGCGCGGTCTTTCTTGACTTGATCTGTATCATGGGTAACTGTCATATTCAATGTGTCCTCCTTCTCAAACTCAGCTTCATCTATTACGGTTATTGTTCCCTCATAGCGTACTTTAAGCCGAACCGGTTAACCCGGCCGGCTGCTCCAAAAAAACCATTATCGCTTACTTTCGCTCAAACTTCAAATCCTCTGTTCGAATCGACATCAGTTCCAATTTTCCCGGACTGCCTTGAGTATACTGTTCCAGCAATCGAACCGCCTGATGGCGTATGGACCGCTCAATTGCATTTCGAACGTACCTAGCATTGCTGAAGGCATGTAGAGATTCATTCTTCTCCTGCAGCAAATGCTGCTTCAGCTTCAGGATGGTCTGTGGCATTAAAATATAATCTCGCTCTTTTGCCATAATCTCTGAAATCTGTATCAACTGATCTATACTGTAATCCGGAAATTCAACCTGAATAGGAAAACGGGATGGTAATCCCGGATTAGTCTGTAGAAAGAAATCAATTTCTTCAGAATACCCTGCCAAAATCAAAATGAATTGATTTTTATGATCTTCCATGGATTTTACAAGTGTATCAATAGCTTCCTTGCCAAAATCCTTCTCGCCACCGCGAGCCAAGCTGTATGCCTCGTCGATAAACAAGATGCCTCCAAGTGCCTTCTTCACCAGATCGCGCGTTTTCTGGGCCGTATGTCCAATATACTCTCCGACCAGATCGGCCCGCTCCACCTCAATAAGGTGCCCTTTGCTGAGCACGCCCATCTTTTGGAACAGCTTTGCTACAATCCGCGCAACCGTGGTTTTCCCGGTCCCTGGATTTCCTTTGAAAATCATATGATACACATGTGCTCCACTGATCAGGCCTGCCTCAGAACGCATCTGGGCTATTTGTAAAAACGCATAGATTTCAAATACAAGATCCTTGATATTTTCCAGCCCAACCAACTGCTCGAGCTCACCTTGAATCTCCTGAAAATGGCTGTGCTTGGCTAATCCCTTTACTGCCTGAAGTGGTGTCTCCTCTTCCTTTGCCAACATCTGAGGCTCTTGGTTACGCAATACAACATTAATTTGTCTGGATGGTCTGCCTCCCGGTTGCCCTCCTGCAGCCATGACCCGTCCGTTCATTCGCCATCACCTCTATTTTATCGGGCTGATCTCTCCTGATTATTAATGTATTCTATCAGATGCTCCAATATTAGAAGGATGACGAAGTAATTCTCTGCTTGTCAAAACTCAGATTTGAACGTTTTTGCGAAACTCCCCGTTTTCAAACAAGGTCTGCCGATGCTTCAATGATAGTTGAAAATAAGGAAACACATGAGCATCAATAGCATGCAGCAATTCCTTGGCCGTTCGGTTAGCCAGATCATAATCGCCGGTGGTTATATGCTTGCGCGAAAGAGCATCTTCAAGCTCATCTTCATCCAGCAAAAATACCTCTCCATCTTTCAGGACAACTACATCGAGATAGAGATCATCAAACCAGGGAACCCCCTGATCCGTTATGCCCTGGCTTCGACAGGTATCAATGTACCATTCAACGATTCGTTGCTGATCGTCAAACATGGCCGTCACCACGAAATGCTCTCCCTTCGGATAATACTGCAGCCATGAGTACCCTTTATCTGCGATGCAAAACGTACTCCCCCCATAGGTTTTCCACAAGGGTTCTTTCAAATCCTGTATGGTATACAACGTAATGTAACCTGTAAAAACTTTGGATTGTACGAACCGGCATGTAAATTGTCGGTTCGTAATCCGGCGCCAGTTCGCGCGGTCCCCGAATTTCCGTTTCATACGAACCCCTCTTTGCCGACTACAGGTCCTTGACCTGTTCTCATATTGGTGAACACTGAATAACGTCCGCACAGCCGATTCCATGACTTACGAATCAGTTTTGCACAACGTATTACGATAGCTACAGCTTACCATATTTAAGTTATACACTCAAAATTAAGCTTTGCCTCAACAATTAATCGTTATGAATGGAGTTAAAATATCGCTGTCTAAAACAAAAAACCTGCTTCACCGATCATTCGGGAAGCAGGTTAAGAGCTGCGTTAATGATATTCAGTTGAAGTTAACCATCGTTTCCGGTCTGCGTTTCAACAGAGCCATCATTTTCACCTGTGTTGCTTTCTGTTCCGGCATCCGGCGGAACAACTTCACCAGGAGTGTTAACCGAACCATCGCCTGATCCATCATTGTTCCCACCAGGGTTGGTATTTCCCGTTCCAGGGGATGTATTTCCATCACCAGACTGGCCGTTTCCTTGCCCCGGCCCTCCATTATTACCATTACCGTTGCCATTCCCGTTACCGTTATTGCCGTTGTTTCCATTACCATTTCCGTTGTTGCCATTATTTCCATTACCATTTCCGTTGTTTCCGTTATTCCCATTGTTTTCACCTGAATTCCCATTATCCGGTGAACCGTTATCCGGATTCTCGGTACCAGGCTGTTCCGTTCCCGGATCCGTTCCTGGGTCTGTACCCGGTTCTGGATCCACTGGGTCGATTTCCTGCGCCTCAATCATAAGTGAGATTGTATTGGAAGGATCCGTTTCAAGTCCAGAGGCCAGATCAAAGGCAGTAACATAATACTCATATGTCAAGCCTGGAAGTGCACTTAGATCCTGTGCACTCGTCGATCCCACTGAATCAATCAGATGGGTGAATTGTGCTTCGGACGTCTCTTTCCGATAGATACGATATTGAGTATTCGCATCTCCTGTTCCTGTCCAGTTAAGCGAAACCGTCTGAGAATTCGGATCATACGCTCCGCTTAATCCACTAACCGATAATTGCGGCTGCTCCGGCTGCGTTTCTTCCGGTGGTGGTGCCTGTTGACCTTTAGGTGCTTCAAAGTCCTTCACAGGTACACCCTTCAGTGCATCAGTCATGACTTTGGCGAAGAAAGCAGCAGACAGCTTACTGCTGTTTTTGAGCATATGCGTTGCGTCCGGATTATCATATCCCATCCAGACTGCAGCAGTCCATTCAGGTGTATACCCGACAAACCATACATCACGGTTTGCACTGTTGCCAGCGATGCCGCTCTGCACCGTACCCGTTTTACCTGCTACCGGGCGATCCAGTCTTGCGGATCGTCCTGTACCATCATTGACTACGTTTTGGAGCATCTGTGTCAATGCGTAAGCATTTTGTTCACTCATGACACGTGTCGTGTCTGACTTGTCATGCTTGTAAACGGACTTATCAGAGCTGTCCTTGATCTCCTTGATCGAGTAGGCCTCTTGATATTCACCGAGGTTGGCAAATGCACTATAAGCTTGTGCCATTTCAAGGGTATTTGTGCCTTTGCTCAGACCCCCCAGAGCGATCGCGAGGTTTTTATCCTCATCGGTAAGCTGAATGCCTACACTCTTGGCAAACTGTACGCCTGTATTAACACCTATTTTATCAAGCAGCCACACGGCAGGAATGTTCTCCGACTTCGTGATAGCCTCGGTCATACTTATTGTTGAAGAGTATCCATGCAAGTTTCCCGGGCAATAATTGCCAAAGCACTGCTTCTGATTACTCAGCGGCGAATTGGCGTTATAGTCGCCAGACTCCAGTGCAGGCGCATACGATACGATGGGCTTGAATGCCGATCCTGGTTGTCTGCGGCTCTGTGTTACCCGGCTGTACCCTTTCGTTTGATAGTCACGTCCACCCAAGAGAGCAACCAAACTACCATTTTCATGGTTCATGATAACCATGGATCCTTGAACCTTCTGGTCGTCTTTGCTTTCCTCAAATAAACTGTCATCCGAGAAGGCACTTTCCATCGCCGTCTGGGCCTGAGCATCCATGGTTGTATAGATCTTGTATCCACCGATGTTCAGATCATCTTCTGTTTTGCCTGTTACACGTTCTGCTTCACGAAGAACATAATCAATAAAGGCTTGATATTTTTGCTCTTTTTCCGGTGGTGTATAATCGTAATCCACCGCTTTCGCTTCATCCATTTCTGCCTTCGTAATGTAGCCTTGTTCGTACATCAGCTGCAGCACCACACCGCGGCGTGCTTTGGAATCGTTCGGATTGCTCAGCGGGTTGTAAGCGGATGGCCCTTTAGGCATCGCTGCCAGCGTGGCAATTTCCCACAGATCAAGGTCCTCAAGCTTATCCTTGCCAAAATAAAATTCCGATGCAGCCTTTATACCATAACGCTGATGACCGAAGAAGATTCGGTTCAGATACATGGTCAAAATCTCGTCTTTTGTGTACTTGCGCTCCAAAGCCATTGCAATGGATACTTCCGTCGCCTTCCGGAAGAATGTTTTGTCACGGGACAGGAACATGTTTTTCGCAAGCTGCTGGGTTAGCGTACTGCCGCCCTCAACCATGGAACGGGCCATGATGTCTTTTACAGCTGCACGTCCGATGGACCAGATATCCACACCCTGATGCTCATAGAATCGTCTGTCCTCTGTTGCCACAAAAGCTTCCTTTACCAATTCAGGAATCTCATCTTCATCCACTGGTTCCAGCTTCTGAATCGACAGCTCCCCCATTAATTGGCCATTGCGATCATATACTTTCGATGTCTCATTAATTGTTGTTTTGTCCATATTGGCTGTAAGCAGCCGCTCACCACTGACCATGATGAACAGATACCCGCCAAGTGCACAAAAGATGGCGATTGCCATAGTGAAAAACAGTGTCCACCCAACGCGTTTACCCGTAATTTTTTTCTTTTTAGAGGTCTTAGGCTTCGCTTTCTTGGGTGACTTGTTATTGTTGTTGCGATTGTTAGACCTCGACAACGGATCGTTTGGCATGTTACCTCCTGACTCCCTTTCGGTTGCTCAATTTCTATTTGCCTGTAAAGGCTAATGCTTATCATAACCCTTTTTTGCCCGGAATGAAAAGAACAACCCTTGTTAAGGTTGCTCTGCTTCAATTCCTATACTTGTAGACGAAATGGTTGTAGAAAAGGTTTCGTAATTTTTTAAGCTTCGCCGCTGTTATCCTGCTGCATCAGCGATACGCTGCGTTGCGGCGTGAACGTGGAGATGGCGTGCTTATAGACCATTTGCTGGCGTCCGTCGCTGTCAATGACGATCGTAAAATTGTCAAATGCCTTGATCGTTCCACGGATTTGAAAGCCGTTGGTCAGATAGACCGTAGCAGGAATGTTTTCTTTCCGCAGTTGGTTCAAGAACGTATCTTGGATGTTGATGGACTTGTTCATTAGCCGTACCCCCATTGGTTCATTTGAATTCGTGTTTAAGATAGTATTCAATATCGCTGAGTAGCTTTCGTGCTATTATATCATGAACAGTTTCATATAATCCACAAAAACCCCTTGTCTACTAAATTGCATCTCGGAATCAGCCTGACGTGCAGTTAGAAGACTTATCCATTATACACCGCTTGTCTAAAATGCAAAAGAGGGACAAAATCATCGTTTTAGAGCGCTTTATTCCTGCCCCTCCTGGTCAACCAACGGGTTAGCCAATGCTTTTGTTAACGGAATTTTCTGCCGTTCTTTTCGATCATGAATCAGCATTTTCAGGTATGTATTGGTATTGGACAGAACGATAATCACCCAAATTAGGGCAATAAGACCCAGAATGGCAACGGCAACTCCAAATAATCCTGAAAAAAATAGATATAAGCTTGTTCCTCCACTCACACTTGAGTCCATTCAGATTCCTCCTTTCTCATTTGAACACATTGTCAATGTCTCATGTTGTTATGTGTTTTCATCTTAATGATATTGTTATTTTTTTACAATCATTTTATGAACTAGATCCCTTTATTTTCTATGTTTTGTACTCAAAACAAAAAACCTCTACTCTTTTTTAAAATCAAGAGATAGAGGTTCAAACGTCCCATAAGGGACGTATTTCACACATTTCGCAATCATTTAAACTTTTGATGAATTAATGCACATACCCGCTCATAGTTCCCTGCGAAATCTTCGGTATCTGTCATATCCACCCATTCAATGTCCTTCATATGCCGGAACCAGGAAAGCTGGCGTTTGGCAAATCGGCGGGTATCCCTCTTCAGCCATTCGACCGCAGCATCCCAGCTGACTTCGCCTTGAAGATAGGCCGCAATTTCCTTGTAACCCAGTCCCTGCATGGAGATATGTCCTCTGGCCACACCGCGTTCCAGCAGTGACTTCACTTCTTCTACCAAACCTTGCTCAATCATCAGGTCAATACGTTCTTCAACCCTTGCGTAGAGCTTTTGACGATCCATTGTTAAACCAATAATACTCAGATCGTACGGGGATTCTTTCTTCTGCGACGCCAGTTGTTCAGATAACTTTTCCCCTGTCAGGTGGTAAATCTCAAGAGCCCGAACAATTCGCCGCTGGTCGTTCACATGCAGCCGATCCGCACTAATTGGATCTATTTCCCTCAGCTTGTCATGCAGCGCCTGAGCACCGTGTAACTCGGCATAGCGGAACTGTTCCTCCCGAAAAGCCTCATCTGACCCGCTTTCCGAGAATTGAAATCCGTAACAGACCGACTCTACATACAGACCCGTTCCGCCAACAATAAAGGGAAGTTTACCACGATCCTGTATTTCACTGATCAGCCGGGTACAGCTCTCCTGAAATTCTGCAACCGAATATGGATATTCCGGTTCATGGATATCAATAAGATGGTGGGGCACTCCCTTCATCTCTTCACGGGTAATCTTGGCCGTCCCGATGTCCATTTCACGATAGACCTGCATCGAATCTCCCGAAATAATTTCGCAATCAAACGCTTGTGCGAGCTCGATACTCATCCTTGTTTTGCCTACTGCTGTCGGTCCAACCAGTACAAGCAGTTTAGGTTTAGCTTCCGCTTTCAACATTTATCACTCCGTACAGTGTTTTTGCATTGGCGCGATCCAGCACCTCGAATCCGAGCCTCGTAAACTCCGCGCTGCCGCGCTTTTCTTTCATCACAACCCGCTTGCGGGCTACCCGTTTGGCCTCCAAGATACTTTGAATATCCAGTGCATGGGAGTTTGCATAATCCCGCAAGGGCTGAATCGCACTTGAATCCATCATCGGCTCGCGGAACATGGGGTCGAAGTAGACTGTGTCGCAGCTTCGATCCGGCATAGAACGAAGAAGATCCAGATGATTGGCGTGTCTTAACTCAATTCTGCGAAAGGCTTCATCGACTTCGGGCTGATTACTCTCGTAATAGGACATTCCCTCAACCAACAGTGTATAGAGCTGCAGAGAGCTCTCACAAGCAATAACCCGACCCTGTTTACCTGCTGCGACGGAAAATACCAGTGCATCCGTACCTAACCCGGCTGTACAATCAATGATGGTATCTCCTTCAAGTACAGCTCCCGCTTCCAGCATAGGATCGGGCTCTCCCCGCAATACACGCTTCGCGCGTACGAATCCCATGCTTGGATGGAATTCAAGCTGAGGCGCATTCTTGCGATACAAGCGCGCCTTGCCCTGAAGCACGACAAGAATTTCGTTAACTCCATATTTTTCAATCAGCTTGGGCAAAGACTTTTTATTGCGCGGCACATAGATGCCACCCGTCGTTTCCGCGAGCTTACGCGCGCGTTCCACAAGCGATGGCGCCTCTGTATCACCGGTTGTAATATACATAACTTCCTCCTAAACAGCTACATGACCCGTTTGAATAATTTCTCCAGATCATAGGTTGAAAATGAAACGACTATTGGTCGCCCGTGTGGGCAAGTATAGGGCTGCCTGCAGGAACCGAGTCGCTGAATGAGTGTCTCCGCTTCCTGTTCTGTCAGCTTCTGATTGGCTTTAATCGAGGCTTTGCAGGAGCACATGATGGAAGCAGCTTCCCGCATTTTACCCACATCAATGCTGCGCTCGCTGAGCACCCATTCAGACATTTCCTCAATAATATCCTTCTCGTCCCCTTTGGGAAACCAGTACGGATGGGAGCGCACACGAAATGTCTGTCCACCGAAATGCTCCAGATAGACCCCAGCCTGTTCAAACCAGGCCAGCCTGGACTTGAGTTTTTCCGTTTCGGACGGTGTAAACTCCAGAGTGATCGGCAGCAAAAGCTCCTGTGAAGCTTGAGCAGGATTGCCAAACTTTTCATAATAATACTCATAATTCACCCGTTCATGAGCGGCATGCTGATCAATCAAATAGAGGCCATCTTCATTCTGGGCAATTAGATACGTACCATGATGCTGACCGATCAAGCTGAGCTCAGGGAATGCTGGCAGCGTCGCATCCGACTTCACTGCTGCTGCCAGCTTCGCAGTATCAGGTAAACCTGAACCCTTCCAGCTGCGCTCCATATTGGAACGATTTGAAGCTTGATATGACGGCCGGTTTTCTCTAACTGGAGCATTCACGTTGGTTGGTCGATATGTCGGCGCTGTGTCCTGAGGTGGCACCGCGCGTTCATCTGTCTGAACCCGTTCATCAACAACAATAGCTTGAAACGGATTTATCGGGTTGAGCTGATCTGGCGGAGGAGCGTCCGGCAAGGGAACTACCTCTGAGAAGAGTTCCGCAGCCTGTCCTGGTTGAATATCAGCGGGAGCATCCAGATCGTCCTCTTCCATGGCCGTGTTTCCTGGCACATGGGTGTTATTCTTTTTGGAATGTGCACTCCCATCCTCTATCGCTGGCTCATCCTTGTATGGTCCTCTCGGAAACAGAAACTGTTCCTGTATAAATGAACTATCGTCTCCACGTCGGATCTGCTGTTTGGTCACTTGAGGTATAAGCACTTCCTGCCGCAGAATTCCCCGCACTGTCGTTTCAATAAATTCATACAACTCGGCTTCCTTGCTGAATCGCACTTCCAGTTTTGCCGGATGAACGTTTACATCCACCAGGGATGGATGCATCTCAAGCTGCACCACAACAAGCGGGAATCGATTGATTGGCAGTAACGTGTGATACGCTTTAAGAATGGCTTGATTAAGACCATAATTGCGAATAAATCGACCATTCACAATCGTTGACATGCCGCCCCGATTGGCCCGTGTCCATTCCGGAAGACTGATTAATCCACTTACCCGATAATCCAGATTCTCGCCCTGGATGGGCAGCATGGCTTTGGCTGCACTTGTACCGTAGATTGCTGCCACCACCTGAAGCAGATCACCGTTTCCGAGCGTTTGCAGCAGCACATTGGCATTATGCCGCAGCGTAAAGGAAATATGCGGATGAGACATGGCCATCCGGTACAGCACATCAGAGATATGTCCCAGCTCGGTTTGGATCGTTTTCATATATTTCAGGCGGGCAGGAGTATTATAAAATAATTCTTTGACGACAAACTCTGTCCCTTGCGGTGAAGCAGCATCCTCATGTGTACACAGTTTGCCACCCTCAATCACAATCCGGCGCCCCCGGCCGTCGTCACCGCTAGCCGTTAGCACTTCGACCTTGGAGACAGCCGCGATACTCGGCAGCGCCTCTCCCCGAAAACCAAGACTTGTGATCTGGAAGAGATCACGTCCGTGCGTAATTTTGCTCGTTGCATGACGATAGAATGCTGTTTCCAGATCGTCGGGTTCAATGCCTGAACCGTTGTCTTTCACACGAATGCTGAGCAATCCGCCCTCTTCAACGGAAACTTCAATTTTGGTAGCCCCTGCATCCACGGAGTTCTCCAGTAATTCCTTAACAACCGAAGCAGGCCGTTCAACCACTTCACCTGCTGCAATCTGGTTGGCAATATGTTCGTCAAGGACATGTATTTTCGCCACAGGTTTCCCCTCCCATCATATCAGGATAATTGCTGTGCCTTTAACTTAAGCTCGTTCAGTAATTGCATCGCCTGCAGAGGCGTCATATTCATAACATCAATGTCTTTCATGTTGCGTATAAAATCTCGCGCGGGTTTGTCCACAGCGACCACAGTATCGGGCTTGCTTCCCACGCCCGGCTCATCGTCACCGAATATCGACAGCTGGACCACGTCCTGTGGTTTGGAACCCGATCTGTTCTTATTGCCTCGCTCCTTGGACGACTCACTTTCCACGTATGTCACCGTATCGGATACTGAAACCACAGCTTCCTCTCGTATCACTGGGGCACTTTCGGCATGTTCCAATCCAGGTGTAATATTGTAGTCCGATCCCGGAATACGGCTTCCTTTTCCAGCAAACTCACTGCCGACCGCCACCTGTGCAGCCGCATGTTCGAAGCCGTGCAGTAACCCATTCGCTCGTTCGATGATACTATCCGGCAGACCGGCAAGTCGTGCGCAGTATATACCGTAACTGCTGCTGGCAGCGCCCGGAATCAATTTGCGCAAGAAGTTTACTTTGTCCCCACTTTCTTGTACGGCCATGGAGTAGTTAGCCAGCTTATCCAGACTTTCTTCCAAGTGAGCCAGTTCATGAAAATGCGTCGATACGAGTGCTTTACAGCCTATAATATCGTGCACATACTCAATGACGGATTGGGCAATGGCCATTCCCTCGCTTGTTGAGGTACCCCGGCCCAATTCATCGATGATGATCAGGCTTCTCGGCGTGGCTTTGTCAGTCATTACCTGAATATCCGCCATCTCGACCATAAACGTACTTTGACCGCCAATCAGATCGTCTGCTGCCCCAATTCGTGTGAAGATGCGATCCATGATGGGTACCTCTGCCTGACCTGCAGGTACAAAACAACCGATCTGCGCCATGATTGAGATCAGGGCAACTTGTCGCATATACGTACTTTTCCCGGCCATATTCGGACCAGTAATCAGAAGAATCCGTGCTTCTTCCTTTTTCATTGCCGTGTGGTTGGCGATAAAGGCGCCATCGCGCATCACAGCCTCCACCACAGGATGACGTCCTTGTTCCACCACAAAGTCATAACCATCTGTCAGTGTTGGTCTAACAAAATTCCGCTCAGCACTAATTACCGCGAAGGATTGATACACATCGATCTCTGCAACCTGTTCAGCCAGTTTTTGCAGTCTTGCAATTTCCTGATTCAACCGATCCCTCAGCTCAGCAAACAATCCGTATTCAATATCGACCATTTTGTCCTGTGCTTCGAGAATCAATGTTTCCTTTTCCTTAAGCTCCGGCGTAATGTAACGTTCTGCATTGGCCAACGTCTGTTTTCGCTCATAACGGCCTTCCGGCAAGGAAGACAGATTGGACTTTGTAATTTCGATATAATAGCCAAACACCTTGTTGTAGCCAATTTTCAGGGAGCGGATGCCTGTAGCTTCACGTTCTTTTGCTTCCAATTCAGCGATCCACTGTTTGCCATTCACCGATGCTTCCCTTAGTTCGTCCAGTCGTTCATGGTAACCCTCACGGATTAATCCTCCATCTCTTACGGATACCGGAGGCTCGTCCACAATGGCACGACCGATGGCATCCCTCAAGTCACTACAGTCATCCATCATCTCCGCAATATTCTGCAGCGTGGTCGAAGAAGACTCTGCACAATATTGGCGAAGTCCCGGTATTTTATCCAGCGACAGCTTGAGTGCGTTCAAATCGCGCCCGTTGGCATTCCCGAAGGCAATTCGCCCCACCAGCCGTTCCAGATCGTAAATGTCCTTCAGTTCAGCACGCAAATCCTCACGCAAAATAAACTGATTATATAGCGTGTCCACTGCTTCAAGTCGCTCATTAATTTTCCCTTTTTGCAGCAGGGGTTTATCCACCCACCGCCGCAGCATCCGCGCACCCATGGATGTTTCCGTTCTGTCCAGCAGCCAGAGCAACGAGCCTTTTTTGGAACGCTCGCGAACCGTTTCCACAAGTTCCAGATTACGTCTGGTGAATGGATCCAGAATCATGAAGTGATCCGGCTCGTAAGTCGAGATTTGTGTCAATTGCCCCAGAGAACGTTTCTGCGTTTCACTCAGATAAGAGAACAGTCGCGCAACACAGACTTGACGTTCCGGTTCCAGTCTTGCCCATGCAGCTTCACCGAATTGCTGCCGAACGAGATCTTCCTTGCTTTTGGTCCAGGGCGTGTATACAACAGGTCTACCGATTGGTAATGATTGCGCAGCCACGGTATCAAGAAGAGTCGCATCACCGACTACTTCGGAGGGTTCGTAGATGCCGATCTCGTCCTTCAGCCATTCCTTGGAATATGGCACGGACGTCACGTACAATTCACCCGTTGACAGATCACACGCTGCCAGCGCCAGTGTATTTTGGTTTCCTGTCAGGCAGACCATATAGTTGTTGGATTTGTCGCCAAGAGTCTTGCCTTCCATCACCGTTCCAGGCGTGATAACACGTACAATCTCCCGTCGTACCATGCCTTTTGTTACAGTTGGATCTTCCATCTGCTCACAGATGGCAACCTTGTATCCTTTTTCAATCAGACGCTGTATGTAATTGTCCGCCGAATGATAAGGCACACCGCACATCGGAATTTTCTCTTCCCCACCGCCTGCGCGTGCAGTCAGCGTAATTTCGAGCTCACGTGCTGCATTGACAGCATCATCGAAGAACATCTCATAGAAATCACCTAATCTAAAAAAAAGAAAAGCGTCTTGCGCTTCGGCCTTCACTTGCAAATATTGTTGAATCATTGGCGTATACTGAGCCATGAATATCCTCCATCCGTTCCTATGTTGTCAGGAAGAGTCCCTGCCCTAGAAGGAACAATAAGGCGGTCAGGCACATCTTCGTGCCTCCGCCTCATGTTTCGGCCATCTGCCGCTTCCTTCACAGACCAGTGTCTGCATGTCTTCCATAGCTGTAATCAGATCCAAAATTGACTTGCTTTCTATTATAACAAAAAAACATCTACTCTTCATGAACCTGTACGAATATTCCAGACTTTGCGAATGTCCCGGCTCTCATCCCACGTCTTCCCTTCTCTCAGGTGACGTATGAGCGGAGCAGCATACTTTTCATATCTTGCGTAGTCCTCCAAGCCAACCAGATCGTCCAGAAGCGCTGGAATGGATTCCTTCATTCGTTCCCGGTCTCCTTCATAAAAGGCAGTATGCACTGTTGTGTTCATCAAAGGACGACGAGGAAGACTGGTGTAGGAGGCGGCAATAAGACCTGCAAGAGCGACCACTCCTTTGGCTACGAGTGGAGAGATCAGGAAGCTGGGCAGTGTTCGATATTCGAATCCACCATAGTGCTTCAGTCGAAAATCCCCCAGTGCACCGTACCTTGGACGCCTGCCCGAACCACGCGGGTCCTGCAGAAACGCAAGCGGCAGGGCGAGATAATTGTCAAGCACACGCAGCAAGTCCCCGTTAAGTGTCACTCCGCTGAAATGAACATGTCCCCCGAGCGGCAATCCACGCTGCGGCATTCCCCCAGCCTGCCAAATGAGCGAATGGTCGGTTATGCTGCGGGATGCCAGGTCAAAAGCTCTCAGTAAATGAGTTAGCAGCTCCCGCGGTTCCGAACTCGGGGCAGGACGAAGTTCAGCAACCGGATAGATCCGCCTCCCCCCAATGGTCACGGAATCGCAGCCTACCATTCCCGTGCGTCCGAGAAACCTTGAGGCAGGTATAATTTTGGACTCCGGCATCTGCACGAGTAGAAACTCCGGGTCCATTCCAAGCACGGGCGTTACTTTATTCTGACTTTCCTCATCCAGTTGAGACTGCAGCTGCTTCCAGCCTTCCCGGTACATGACGGATAGATCTGTCATGCCCTTCCACGGACGTGGGTCAATCGAAACAACAGTGCAGCCGTTTTTCCCCGAAGCTTCCAGCCGTACAGCGCCGTGATCGAGTCCAAGGGTATATAAGGTTTTAACCGCAAGCCGCTCGATTCGTTTGAACAGCGTTGACGCCGCTTCCCGGTCCAGTATGCTATCCTGTGCACCGCCCATGCCGCTTGTATCCCGCCGTTTAATCCGAAGCGCGTACAAGCAGCATATCTCTACATCGTAACGTACTCTTAGTCCAGGCTCCCTTTTTTGCCTGTCACGTGAAGCAAGCACTTCAATGCCGGCTCGATCCAATCGTCCTGCCCGTTCTCTCGCCGACATGCGTTCGTAACGTCTAACCGCTTGCTCTGCCTCTTCCATTACATTCATTCGGCCCCTCCTTTCCATCGCCCAAAAAGAAAAAAGAGGGCTTGCGCCCTCTTCACTGCCGCTTGCGGCGCATATAATACCTTAGCTAAGGATACAAGAGACGAAGAAATTACAGTTCCTCGTCAAGCAGGTCCGGATCAAGATCATCATAATCTTCATCCGCACTGCCAAAGTCATAATCCTTGTCTTCGTAGTCTCCGCAACCATCTGTGCATACCTTCACGCATACTTTGGTTTCGGCTACCAGTTCAACAGCGAATTCCCGTTCTACCCGGATAATTACGCTGCCTCCGCCTGCGGATACAGTGGCTTCCACACAGCTTGGTTCCTGCGTTGCATCCGCAGATACCTCTACTGTGGAAGCCCGATGTTTCGGATCCAGGTAAGACAAAGGCACATGTTCTACATACGACACCGTTTCTTTGGCAACATCTGTCTGCGAATTTTTGTCATAGGAATACCAAATGTTGATATCGTAAGTACCAATAACTTCAATTCCGTCCCCCGCTGATACGGCTTCATATTGGTGGTTGATAATCCAAGCCCCCAAAATACTGGTCGGACCATTAGGCGGAGTCACGGTATGTGTTACGGTAGAGAACTTACGACCTTTGCCGCAGATCGCCTTCGTGATGATCTCTCTACATTGATGTTTATGACTCAATGACATCTTTAAACCTCCTCCATACAATCATTCACTACAAGTGTATGCAGGGCATCCGTCTAGGGTGACAACTATTTTCTATTATTCGTTTGTAGATTGGGACCGGTCCGTAATCGGGGACGGCGCTTTGTCCTTTTTCGCAATTTTCAGATACAGCGCGAGTTCCCGGCACAGCTGGAGAATCGCAGAACGAATCTCGAATTCTTCCCTTGTATCTGGCAGCTCCATTCGCCTGAATTCTTCCTGCACATTTGCGAGAAGTTTTTCGGTTCGTCCTGTGTAAGACTCTGTGAGCACATCCTGACTGAGTTGGTCAAACAGCTCCGACACCATTTCGGCGTGTGGCATCTTCTGATAAATTTGAGAAATCAGATGCATCATATGCTGAATGGAGTCCAGCTGCGTTTTTCGCATGTAAAAGTATACGCTCCATTCTTCGTTCGGATGAATGACCTGATTCTCAAGTGAACGCTTGGCTGCTTCAATGCCTCCAAGAACAGCCTTATCCGCTTCGATCAGTTCCTTCCCTGCCCAAACCTCATTCGGATTACGAAGAGTCGCAGCAAACTCCTTGAAGATCACGGAGAATAGTTCGTCAATCCTTTTGCGAATCTGAAGCATCTGCGGGTCCGCTGCTGGCATATATGCCAGATTAACAACCATCGCAGATCCCAGACCAATCAGCAGCAACCCGATTTGCACCAAAATGACTTGAACGTCCATCTCCCCGCCACTGAAGACACGAAAGACCACGACAGACCCCGTCACAATGCCCTCCTTGAATCCGGCCCGAACAATTACCGGAAACGCAATCAGTATGTACACGGCTAGAACCCAATAATGGAAGCCTAGAAAGTGAAAAAGTACACTTGCGAACAAAAGACCTACCACGGAAGCAAAGAATCGCGCCGAAATCGTGCGAATGCTTCTTTTTCTCGTAACATCGACACCCAGAATGGCTAGCAAGCCTGACGATGTTGGCCCGGGCAAGCCGCACCAGTCCGCAATCAGCACAGCCATCAGTGCAGCAATTGCGGTTTTAATTACTCTAAAACCCATTTCTCATTACCTCTCCTCTAAGCTGCTTATATAACCAAGCCAGCTTTTCGTCCCATCCGGAATGAATGCATGTCCTGCTTCATACCTCTAACAAATCTGCGTTAGCCTGGTTATGCAATACGTAGTATTACACACCCTGAGGCAAACCATTTCCCGTTTCACAAAAAAAGAGCTATTGAAAGGATGCATAGACATATGCAGTCTCTTCAATATCAATAAACAGCATCAACCGACATGCCATGCATGCCGGTCACAACATCGCGTCCCGGATGTGGGACGCTGGCAATTTTGATTTCATGCAGGCGGAGGCCATATCAGGCCCTACTCTCCAATCTCCGCATACATGAAGGACTGCACGGAATATTTGTATTAGTATGGTACTTGATTTTTGGTTAGCGGGCAACGTGACACTCCTTGTGAAATTGTATACATAACACGATCTAGCAAGCTCTACTAACCTTTTTCGTGGCACTACCTGCGCCCTGCCAGCAGTTTTCGCTCCACATACACCACAAGCTGATACATCGCAGTAGCTACGGCCGCAATAATTAGCAGGCTCGATAAGACCAGGGTAAAATTGAAGACCTGAAATCCGTAGATAATCAAATACCCGAGCCCCTGTTTGGCAACCAGAAACTCACCCACAATTACACCGACCCAGGCCATGCCCACATTGACTTTCAGTGTAGAAACAATCGCGGGAAACGAAGCCGGCAGGACAACTTTGGTGAAAATCTCGGACCGATCGCCACCGAACGTACGAATGACCTTGATATAATTGCTGTCCACTTCATTGAAACTGTTGTACACCACCAGGGTCGTAATGATCACCGTAATGGACAACGTAGTCATGACAATAGCCGTGAAGCCTGCACCGAACATGACGATGAAGATGGGGCCGAGTGCCACTTTTGGCATGCTGTTGAATACGACCATATAAGGATCAAGCACTTTGGACAAAAAAGGAGACCACCAGATCAGGACCGCAAGCAGCGTTCCGACAAGCGTCCCCAGCAAAAAGCCAACTGCCGTCTCCCCAATGGTGACTGCGACATGGATCCAAAGTTCACCACTGGCGATGTCCTTGCCAATCTGGGCAAAAACTTTGCTTGGATAACTGAACAGCAGCACATCAATCCAGCGCAGTCTGCCCGCCAGCTCCCATAACAAAAACATGCAGACCAGCAGGGAAAGCTGAACCGCAAGTACCTTGCGGCGCCACTCAGCAACCTGCTTCATGTGGCCCCGATGCAGCTTCTGCATCCATTCATCACGGCGCATTTCCTGCTTCTCTCTCGTCTGATTCACCCGTTCTTCTCACCTCCTCCGGTCTGTTCCAGTTCGCTCCATAACGCCTGAAAAAGCTCATTAAAACCTTCCTGTTCCCTTGCGTAGAAGGGCTGGGATTTCCGAATGGCTTCAGGAATGATAAACTCTTTCCGAATTCGTCCAGGATTGCGATCCAGCACAATGACGCGGTCACTCACGGCAATCGCTTCAGACAGGTCATGTGTGACCAGCACCGAGGTTTTTCCCGTTTCCTTGAGCGTATCTGACACCAGATCCTCCAGCTGCAGCTTGGTCTGATAGTCCAGCGCAGAGAACGGCTCATCCAGAAGCAGCAAGGATGGATCAGTTGCTAGCGTCCGCACGAGCGCGACACGCTGCCTCATGCCCCCGGATAGTTCGGAAGGATATAAATTCTCAGTTCCACCGAGGCCCATCTCTGCAAGCAGCTCGCTTGTTCGTTTACGACTCCGTTCATCCAGCCTGCCCGTCAATTCAAGTCCGATCAGTGCATTGTCCAAAATGGTACGCCATGGAAACAGATAGTCCTGCTGCAGCATGTAGCCAATCTGGGCAGAAGGACCTTCAACCAGTTTCCCTTTTACTTTCACCTCTCCCGCGGTCGGCGTGAGCAGCCCGGCGATAATGGACAACAATGTCGTTTTGCCACACCCGCTCGGACCAACGAGACTGACAAATTCCCCTTGGTTAACCTGAAGGCTCAGGTCTTCGATGACCAATGAGGCTTCACGCTCATTGACATACACTTGCGAAATTCCTTCCAGTTTAATCACCGTATCGGATTCAGGCATGGCGATCACTTCCTTTCCTGAAAGCCTGTTACTTCACAGATGCTGCTTGTTCCGCATAGGTGTTATCGACAATCGCTTTGGAATCCACCCGTTGTTCGAGTTCTCCAGCCGCACTCATGACGTCCAGCAGATTGTTCCATTCTTCATCGTCAATGATCGGATCGGTTGCATACGTCCCCTGTTCCTTATAGCGATGAATACTACTTACGAGAATGGATTGATCGATGTCTTTAAAGTAAGGGAGGATGACCTCGGCAATCTCTTCAGCCGAATGGGAATCTACCCAGACCTGCGCTTTGTGCAGCCCGTTCGTAAATTTCTGGACCATTTCCTTGTTGTCGTTGATGTAGCTTTGTTTCGTCATGAACACCGTATAAGGCAAATGTCCGCTCTCCGTTCCAAACGATGCAACGACCTTTCCGCGGCCTTCCTGTTCAAAGATGGACGCCTGTGGTTCAAACAGCTGTACATAATCTCCTGTACCCGACGCAAATGCAGAAGCAATGTTGGCAAAATCGACATTTTGGATCAATTCCAGATCCTTCTGCGGATCAATGCCGTGTTTGTTCAACGTGAATTCTCCAGCCATTTGCGGCATCCCGCCTTTGCGTTGTCCGAGGAAAACGCTTTGGTTAAGCTGATCCCAGTCAAAGCTTCCTTTTGCGTTCCGTGCAAACAAAAATGTTCCGTCTGTCTGGGTTAGCTGGGCAAAGTTAATGACCGGATCTTCCGCTCCCTGCTGATAGACGTAGATGGATGTCTCTGCTCCGACCAGGGCGATATCCACGGAGCCCGCGAGCAAGGCAGCCATCGTTTTGTCACCACCAGCCGTTGTCTGGATCTCAACCTCCAGCCCCTCTTCTTCAAAAAAGCCTTGGGCTACGGCTACATATTCCGGTGCGTAAAATACCGAACGCGTCACCTCGCCAATCGTAATTTTCGCTTCGTTTTTCTCTTGGTTGCAGCTCGTGAGCGCGACAATGATAATCAGCAATATAACGATGGCACGAATGAACCAGGGTGTGTATTTCATGCTGTTTCCCTCCTTCGCTGGTTTCAGCAGTTTCTCTCTACTATGAATATGCCGCTGCCCATCAAAAGGTTAAGAACTTGCACACCAAAAAAGAGCCGGGCATATGCCCGGCTCTCTCTAGTACCTGCTTCGTAATATAAGATTTACAACTACAGTTTGTAAATCTCGGTATATTTGGCTTCCAGATAATCAGCCAGATAATCCGGGTTCAGCTCCTCACCTGTCACAGCGAGAATCAATTCGGAAGGTGTACGGCTCTTGCCGTAACGATAAATCTTGTCCGTTAACCATTCCTTGATCGGTATCAGATTGCCTTCTGCAATATAAGCGTCAAACTCCGGCAGTTCCTGGCGCAGCGTATGTAGAATCTGAGCGGCATACATATTGCCGAGTGAATACGATGCAAAATAACCAAAATCGCCACCGGACCAGTGAACATCCTGAAGCACGCCTACACCATCGTTTGGAGGAACAATCCCGAGATATTCTTTGTACTTGGCGTTCCAGGTTTCCGGCAAATCCTTGACTTCCAGTCCCTCATTGAACAGCATTTTCTCAATCTCATAACGAATGATAATGTGCAGATTATACGTCAGCTCGTCTGCTTCAATTCGGATCAGCGAACTTTCGACGCGGTTGATCGCACGGTAGAAATCTTCCAGAGCCACTTCGCTCAATTGCGGAAAATGCTGCTGCAAGTCTTGATAATAGCGAGTCCAGAACGGACGACTGCGGCCAATCATATTTTCCCAGAGGCGGGACTGGGATTCATGAATACCCATTGATGTTCCTTCAGCCAGAAGGGTACCTGCCAGACTTTCGTCAATATTTTGCTCATATAGAGCATGTCCACCTTCGTGCAAAGAACTGAATACCGCGCTCGTCACATCATCCTGCAAATAATTCGTCGTGATTCGCACATCTCCCGGATTAAGTCCTGTCGCAAACGGATGAACACTCTCATCCAGTCTTCCGGCATCAAAGTCATAACCCATCTGTCCCAAAATGAACAAACTGAATTTTTCCTGTTGCTCCGTATCAAACAGCTGGTTTAAGAACTCCGTATTCGGCTTGTTTTCGGAAGCATTGATCTTTTCCTGCAGCGGCACCAAGCGTGCTTTCAACCGGGCAAATACCGCATCTACCTTCTCTACGGTCAGATCCGGCTCGTACATATCAAGCAGCGTATCATAGCGTGTGTCTTTCACACCCCAGTAGTCGATGAACTCCTGTTTGAGTTTCACGATCTCTGTCAAATACGGGGAAAAGCCTTCAAAATCGCTATTATGCTTGGCATCTTCCCATGCCGTTTCCGATTTGGCCGTGAGCACCGTATATGCTTGAACCTTCTCAGGCGGGACGGATTGGCTCCGATCATATTCCTTTTTGCATTCCAATACCAGGCGGCGATTTATATCATCCAGTTGATTCAACACCTCTGGTTTGGTCAACGTGTCCAAATAGGTTTTCATCTCATCCGAAGTTTGAAGCTTGAACGCTTCGGTAGATAACATGCCGATCGTTTCCGAACGAGTCGGAACGCCTTTCTTCGGCGCACCCGTGCGCAGATCCCAATGAAGCAAACCAATGGCTTCGTGATAACTTTTGATTTTGCTGGCCAAATTAAGGAATGATTCTAGTTGGTTCAGGGTTTGTTCTTCCATTGTTATCGTTCACCTCTCCAAAAAAAGTTTAGACTCCCTATTGATGATACTTTTTGCAATGCGTATAATCAACTTTTAACAGAGGTAAAGGGCATGATTCTTATTTATAAGATATCATGCCCTTTGCTGAGCGTGGTATAATTGAGAGCAGGGCGTAGGACAAGCTGCATACCGATGCAAGCTGTCGTGCTCATCGTATTGGATAACAGGAGGCAATGGACATGAACAACATTCAAGAGATTTTGGCGTACAACAAATCATTTGTCGAGACAAAAGAATACGAAAAGTATACGGCCGGAAAGTTTCCAACCAAAAAAATGGCAATTATCACATGCATGGACACCCGTCTGGTAGAACTGCTGCCTAAAGCGATGAACCTGAAGAACGGTGAGGTTAAAATCCTTAAAACGGCGGGTGCCATTATCTCTCAACCTTTCGGTTCTGTTATGCGAAGCGTGCTTGTAGCTATTTATGAACTCGGGGCAGACGAAGTTGTTGTTGTCGGTCACACCGAGTGCGGTATGGCATCCTTGCAAGCAGACACCATGATTGGCCACATGGTTGACCGCGGTGTATCCAAAGAAGTCATAAATGCTCTAGACAACTCCGGAATCAATTTGCAAAATTGGCTTCGAGGGTTTAACAGTGTTGATGAAGGGGTAAAACACACTGTAGGAGTCATCAAAAATCATCCCCTGTTTCCACAGGGAGTACCCGTTCACGGCATGATTATTGATTCCTCTACAGGCCAGCTTGAGCTTGTAGTTGAAGGGTACGAGCAACAGGCATCTCTCTAAATGGTTTTGGGTGCGGACCTCAGGGTCCGCACTCTTTTTTTGTCTAAATTGAGGCAGTTATGCTGTCAGGTTGTCAAACCATACAGTTTCAGTGTACACTTTTTATGAAAGCGGTCATTGATGGCAATATCCATTGTTTTCACTGGCCCAGCCCTAATATTAAGGAGACATGTGCATGAACATACTTTCCTACGGATTGCTCGGGCTGCTTACCCGCGAGGAGTCGTCTGGTTACGATCTGATGCTGAAGATTCAGCCTCATTGGCAAGCCAAACACAGTCAGATCTATCCACTCCTGTCCAAGATGGAAAATGATGAACTATTATCTTCCCGCTGGGTGCAACAGTCTGACAAACCGGACAAAAAAATGTATGCAGTCACGGAAAAAGGTATCGAGAAACTGCTCGGCTGGATGATTACTCCTGTTACCGCTCCGGTAACACGTGACGAGTTCAATTTGCGTATTTTATGTGTCGGCATAGCCGAAGATGGAAGCATGAGACGTATTCTGAATGAGCGCAAAAACTGGTTTATGGAGCGCATCCGATATTTCGAGGATCTGAAGTCCCGCATCCCTCAGGATAACCTCCGCGTAGGCAGCCGGGAATTCGGGAGCTACATTCTGGTTCAAAAGGGATTAATGAATGCCCAGACCGGCCTGGAATGGTGCAACTGGGTGACCCAGCTGTTGGATGGTCAGGCAGCCATTCAGGACCCTTGTCCGATTATTTCGGAAAATTAATAAAAATTTGAAACGTTCCTGCTTTTAGACCGTATTACATGAGTAAGGCCCATTTTTAGGGTTGATCACACAATTTAATCGGGGGGTTACGATCTTTACAATGAAGAAAAAATTTGGAATTAAACATCTGATGATGGTTTTTATGGCTTTCACTCTGTTGTTCGCAACAGTTGGCGTAGCAAATCCGGATTCTGCTGACGCAAGACGTGGTGGCGGTTTCAAATCAGGCACAAAGAGTTATACCAATACACCTAAGAAATCCGACAACAATGTGAGTCAGTCCAACTCGAACAACAACTCGGGTACAGGTGCAGCTGCAACTAACCGTGGCGGATTCTTCGGCGGTGGCGGCGGATTCATGAAAGGCATGATGCTGGGTGGTCTGGCCGGTATGATGTTCGGCGGATTGTTCGGTGGTATGGGAGCTCTTGGTAACATCCTTGGATTGCTTGTAAACGTGGCTGCGATCATGCTGATCGTTATGCTGGCAATGGCACTCTTCAGAGCCATTGCGAATCGCCGTAAACCGGCTGCAGATGGTCGTTATGACCGTCGCAACGATCGTGATGATGATGACCGCAACAGAAACGGACGGTACTAATCATTATGGTTCTAAGCATGGATGAGATTGTTAATGCAATCTGTCTTCACATGGCTGAACGCAAAGGTGTGCGCCCGACCGATGTCAATGTTGAACTGAGCTGGGAAGAAGATACGGGATACTCCGCAGAAGTCTGGATTCAAGGCCGTAGTCAATACTTGGTTGAATCCAACATGATAGAAGCGATCCTGCGCTACCTGCACAGCGAATACAACATCCGGGCTTACCGTGAAAACGTTCGACTTGATCTGGACGAAGAAATTACAGCCATTGTGAATCAATAATCAAATCAATTAATTTATTTGCGGATGAATTGTTAAAGGGCCGTCTCCCTAATGTCATTGACATTAGTGGAGACGGCCCTATTGTTTACCTTGGGAATGATGAATATCCTGGGAATGTAAACTTACGTTGTTCTTCCCAAGATATTCATGATACGGTACGTTCCTACTTCAATTTCACAAGGCTGTAGTTCTTCTTGCCTTTACGAATAATGATGAACTTGCCACCAATCGCATGCTCTGCAGACACTGTGAATTCCAGCTCTGTAATCTTCTCTCCGTTCATAGAGATCGCACCTTTCGTGACATCCTCACGCGCTTGGCGTTTGGATGGCTCAAGGCCCAGATCCAACAGCCAGTCCACGATGTTTTTGGCTTCGCCGTCTGTTTCAAACATAGGCATTTCCTTGAAGCCCTGCTCGATCTCATCTGCTGTTAGGGAGCGAATATCTCCACTGAAGAGCGCAGCGGTAATCCGTTTAGCTTGCTCCAGCATCTCATCGCCGTGAACGAATTTTGTCATTTCTTCGGCGAGTGCCTTCTGTGCTTCACGTTTGTGCGGCTCAGTCTCCACCTTTTCAGCCAAAGCTTCAATTTCCTCTTTGCTCAGGAAGGTGAAGTATTTCAGGTATTTGATGACATCGCGATCATCCGTATTCGCCCAGAACTGGTAGAATTCGAATGGTGTCGTTTTGTCCGGATCCAACCAGATCGCACCGCCCGCGGTTTTACCGAATTTCGTACCATCGGCTTTGAGCATCAGAGGGATCGTCAGCCCGTAAGCTCTTGCTTCAGATCCTTCCTTCTTGCGGATGAGGTCCAGACCACTCGTGATATTCCCCCATTGATCGGAGCCACCGATCTGCAGCTGTACATCCTCGTTTTGGAACAGGTGATGATAATCCAGAGACTGCAGGATCTGGTAGGAAAACTCGGTGAACGAGATTCCGCCTTCCAGTCTGCTCGCTACCACATCTTTTGCCAGCATCGTGTTAAGATTGAAGTTTTTCCCGTAATCACGCAAAAACTCGATGACGTTAATTTGATGGGTCCAGTCGTAGTTGTTCACCATACGAACCTGATTGTCGCCTTCGGTTACGAACAATTTTTTCATCTGTGCTGTCAGCTTATTGACGTTCTCTTGGACCTGTTCCAGGGTTTGCAGCGAACGCTCGGATTGACGTCCACTTGGGTCACCAATTGTACCCGTTGCTCCCCCAATCAGGATCACTGGACGATGTCCCGCAAGTTGAAAACGTTTCAGCATCATGAACGGAATCAGGTGACCGATGTGCATACTGTCTCCAGTAGGGTCAACTCCACAGTACAAGGATATCGACTTGGTTTCCGTTAGCTCACGCAGCCCCTCCGCATCCGTCTGTTGGTTTATGGCGTCACGCCATTCAAGTTCATCAATAATATTCAACCCAAACAACCCCTTTCTCTTCTAATCGTTTTTCAGTCATGGACTACGTTAATGGTCAAAAATACAGATGAAAGCAGCTTTTTTGGACACAAAAAAATCGCCTCCTTGTCTTCATTAGACATAGGGACGATTATCATAACCGTGGTACCACCCAACTTGCATGAACAGATGCTTACGCACCATCCATACCGCTTTCGGCAATATATCGTTTGCCCATTCCGCTTGGCATTACCCAAGTACTCCAGAGTGTAATTCGCAGCCCTTGTATGTATCAGGTTCCATCAACCCCTGACTTTCTGTAACAGGGACAAAGCCGCTACTGCGCTCCATCAACGTAATTCATGTATTAGATTATAGCCAGTATAGCCGAACGTTCAATCCATTGCAAGAGCCTGTATTTAATCTGCTCGCCGTACAGCAAAAGATACCTCTGACCTTTTATACTATGCCTCCATATTCAGCTTCCTATGATAATACGTGTATGCCTTCTCCGCAATCTGATCCTCGTTATCCCACAATTGCTGATCCAGAGCATCTAACCTTAGTTCCTCTTCTGTCGTGAGTAAACGGGGAATGTCCCATAATGCTGTCAGCCGTTCATCATCCGCCAAATGCTCGATCAAGCGATACTGCTCTTGAATATTACCCAGTACTTGGTTCGCACCAATCGTATGTAATGCCCGCAAAACATGAAGATATGCTTCTTCTCCCCAATTGCAGAAAAATTGAATAAACCCACCGTTAAATACGTCTACTTCCAACAGCCATAGGGCTGCAATTTCCTGCTCCTCGGATGTTAATCCCGACCATCCCTGTTCCTGTTTGTTCTTTTTGTCTACAAACTTCAACGCATAATCATACCATACATCATGAATATCTTGATTAGTCATGCCCTTCATCCCTTCCGCTAGGCTGCATGCTCTCCAGTTCATGGCGTTTACCGGTTTGATGCCAGTGTAAATAGGGTTCTCCCAACTGCTGAAAAGCGTTCGTTACGTTGTGGTCCATTTCCTGTATCACTTCGCTCGTGTATTTTAGATGAGTGTTGATATTATCTACATCGTATTTTTTCAACATCTCCACATGCACCGTGGTAAAAATAATATCCTCCAGCAGCCAGTAGATCACCATCTCGGTCTGCTTCAACTTTTTCTTCAACATGGGCATTCCACGTTCATATATGGTGACGATATAGGTTCCATTTTCAATTTCAACATAAGGCACGCCTTCCCATTTGAAAGGCTCGAATAGACGGTTAACATATGTATTGCTCTGTTCATGGTCAAAGTCTGTTTGGGATAACAGTTCAAGCAGCTTGACTGCTAATTCCTGTTTGGTTAAAACCTCTGACATGGCAGCTCACCACCTGTAATTCATTTAAAATTGCACTCCCCATGACATGATCATGAAAAAGCTGCCGGTGGCAGCTTCTTCGTGATCACCGTGTGGCTTGTACTCACAAGGTACCTATTGCAACTTATGATTGTCTTTTCAATCTGAATGCTGAATCTGCACTTCCCATCAGGTTCCGCAAAATGTCCGATAAGATGGATCACAGGTCGTCGGCAATGTGGCGTATTCTTCCTGTTCCGGTGTATGTGCATAAGGTTTCCGGAGAACGGCTAGCAGCTGGTTCATTACGCGATAATCCCCATCGTTTTCTGCCCGTTCAAGCGCCTCTTCCACTCTATGATTCCGTGGGATGATTGCAGGATTGCTGCTCATCATCAATTGCTCTACAGCCTCTTTGGATTCAGACTGCCGGCCCAGTCTGGCTTTCCAGCGTTCATTCCATTCCTCAAATTCCGCCGCTTCGTTCAGATTGGAGTTCTCCCACTTATCAAAGGTTAAAGCTAAGAACGTATTCGTGAAGTCCGCCGATTGCTTTTCCATCAGTTCCAGAAGGTCTTTTATAAGCGTTTCATCTTCGTCCTCTTCTGTCAATAATCCCAGCTTGGCACGCATGCCGGATACCCATTCTTGATGATACTGCTCCGAGAATTGGGAGATGGCATCCTGTGCAATCTGAATGGCCACATCTTCATTTTCATGCAGCAGCGGCAGTAAAGTCTCCGCAAGACGAGCCAGATTCCAGCCCGCAATATAGGGTTGATTGCCGTAGGCATAGCGACCTTGTGTATCGATTGAACTAAAGACTGTAGCCGGATTATAAGCATCCATAAAAGCACAAGGCCCGTAGTCAATCGTTTCTCCACTGATGGCCATATTGTCCGTATTCATGACACCATGGATAAATCCAACATTCTGCCACTTGGCTATCAGTGATGCCTGTCGTTTGATGACTGCACGGAGGAAGTTCAAGTATCGGTTATGAACCAAAGGAATGTCGGGGAAATGACGCTCCAGCGTATAGTCGGCCAGTGCTCTCAGTTCGTCTACAGTTCCCCATCTAGCTGCAAACTGAAAGGTGGCCACGCGGATGTGACTGGAGGCCACTCGGGTTAATATGGCACCCGGCCGTTCCGTTTCACGAAAAATGCTTTCTCCAGTCGTCACTACTGCCAAACTTCTCGTTGTAGGGATACCCAGGGCTTCCATCGCTTCACTAATAATATATTCACGCAGCATCGGTCCGATCGCCGCCCGACCATCTCCTCCACGTGAGTATGGTGTTCTGCCTGAACCTTTGAGCTGAATATCCACCCTCTCGCCCTGTGGCGTAATCTGTTCACCCAGCAGCAATGCCCGTCCATCACCAAGCATGTTGAAATTGCCAAATTGATGCCCTGCGTAAGCTTGAGCCAGAGGCTCGGCTCCAGGCGGAAGTTCATTGCCTGCAAAAATTGATGCCCCTTCCTTGCTGCTCAGCGCTTCAGCATTCAGCCCGAGGCTGGCGGCAAGGGTTTCATTTAAGATGACAAGCTCAGGCGACTGTACCGGTACTGCACCCTGACTTGTATAAAAGGTCTGCGGCAGCCGGGCATAACTATTGTCCAAATTCCAGCCTGCGCCTAGCTTATCCTTTACCATGTGCACTCCACTCCTTCTCCTCAACAAAGGAACTCCTCTGTTTGTATTCATGTAGCCTGTGTGAACCAATGCTCATTTATGTAGTCGCATGGAATTTCGAAATGATGAACATATCATATGCTCATAAGGAAACTTTAGCATATTTGTAGGGTGTTTGCATGTTTCATCGTGTAGGGCAGCCAAATAAACCCACAAGGTATTCATTAGGAAGAATGATGTTATTCAATCTTTCCAGGAATGAATTCGATGTGGGCTTACTCGTTTAATTCGCTATTATTCAGTTAAGATGAAATCAGGTATGTGCTTCCTGTGTTCCGGCTACAGGCTGGACAGGCAGACTTTCCTTTTTGAAACCAAGGTTGAAAAAGATATTGAGCAGAATCGCTGACAGACTTCCTGTGATAATACCATCGCTCACAATGATCCGAATGCTCTGTGGCAGCTGGGCAAACAGATCTGGTACGGCTGTGACACCAAGCCCGAGCGATACCGAACAAGCAACGATCAACAGATTGGACTGCCTGCCGAAATCGACGGTTTGCAGCATTTTGATTCCAGAGGATACGACCATACCGAACAGAACCACTGTCGCACCGCCTAATACTGCACTTGGGATAATGGTTGCAAATGCTGCTACCTTCGGAATGAGTCCAAGGAAGACGAGAATGCCTCCGGCTGCAACCACAACATTTGTCGTTTTCACCTTGGACAATTGAACGAGCCCGACATTCTGTGCAAATGTATTGTATGGGAAGGCATTGAATATCCCGCCAAGTACAAAAGCCAAGCCCTCTGCACGATAACCGCGAGCCAGATCCTTCTCATTGATGGGCTGATCACAAATTTTGCTCAAAGCCATAAACACACCCGTTGACTCAATAATCACGACAGTACCTACGATGATCATTGTAATAATCGGGCCAAGCTCAAAGGTTGGCATTCCGAAATAAAAGGGTTGTGGCAAGTGGAACCATGACGCTTCCTGTACAGGAGAGAAATTCACTTTTCCCATAAGAGCCGCAATGAGCGTTCCTGCGATGATGCCAATCAGGACAGCTAGAGATTTAACGAAACCCCGAGCATACCGGTTCAGGATCAAAATAAAGAGCAGTACTCCGAAAGATAGTGCCAGATTGTCCAGGCTTCCGAAGTTCTCACTATTTGCCCCGCCAGCCATATTCTTAATACCGGTAGGAATAAGTGCTAGACCGATAATGGTTACCACGGTACCAATGACAACGGGAGGAAACAGCTTGACGATTTTGCTGAAAAATACGGCACAGATGACGATAAATAAACCGGCAACTATGATGGACCCATAAATGGCTGGAATTCCATACTGAGATCCGATGGCGATCATGGGCGTTACAGCTACAAATGAACTACCGAGTACTGCCGGCAAACCAATACCCAGATACTTTCCCTTTCGAGCCTGCAGCCACGTTGCAACACCGCATGTGAGCAGGTCAATGGATACCAGATATGCCAGCTGCTCTGCCGTCAGATTCAAGGCTCTTCCCACGAGTAAAGGTACCAGAATTGCCCCGGCATACATCGCCAATACATGTTGAATCCCCAGTGAAAAAATTCTCATCTTTTTTGTTTCGTTCATCCGCGCTCGCCCCCGAAATTAGAATCAACCCATCGCACTGAATAATCATGTTATGTTGATTCACATTATATAAACTATTTCGAAAACTTCCATGATACATGAACGAGAATTGTTACAGGATATAAAGAGATCGTATCTTTTTGGGCAAACGAAACAAAACACCCGATTTCTAGTGTAATATAATTTAACATCTCACTACATTTTTTACGGAATATCAGGAGAAAAGAAAAAAGCCAGCACCACATGTGCCAGCCTGCTGTTCAATCGATTTAATCATGATCGGAATTTTTCATTGAAGGTATCTGGACTTCTAGGTGGCAAATTGGGAAGCGATGTAGGCCCATCCCTCCTCCACACTCCGGAACACCCATCCGGCAGATTCGATTCCATCTTCACTGCCAACCCCAAGCAGAAGTGTTCTGACCGCTTCTTCTGATTTGGGTCCAACGGTAAGCGCAAGCGGAAATGGACGGTACCGTGAGATCTCACTACCTACGTCAAAAACAAGATCCAACTCATCTCCCCAATCATACTGCATGTCCGACAGATCAATAACAAGTCCGTCCGGCCTCCAGGCTTCCAGCACAGCTTTGCCGATTGCACTCATATAACGGGCATCCGAGTTGCCTCTACTGCCAAACCCGTAGACACCACTAAATTTCAAAATCATGATCTTCCTATAGGTATTCTCTGACACACTCCCGATACGAACTTCGTACTCCAGCTCGCTTAAATCTTCCAACCGATATGTGCTGGTATTTAAACTCATATTAGTTTTCTCCTACATGACCTGTCTTATTTCGAAGGAATCGGAAAGTCCGTTACAATAACATTCTCTACCCATCCGTTAAGGGAAGCTACAAAAGCCTGATGCGCAGGATGTGGACCATATGCACGCAAGGCTTCTTGGTCTTCAAACGTCACTCTTAATCCAAGCGTGAATCCCTGAATATGATCCGTCTCTTCCGTTACATTGATTCCGGCAGTCAGATCGATGATCCCAGGAATCTCGTCCTGCAAGGCGAGCAATTGTGTGACAAATTCCTGCTGTTTTGCCGGCGTAATTTTATCGTTGAATTTGAATACCACCAGATGTTCGAACATGAAATTTCCTCTCCTTCGTTATACAATGTTCATTTACGACATAGTTCAGATTCTATAGGTTTTTTCCATATCTTTCAATCCAGGCTCCTGATTCTGCTTCGCACTTTAGACAAAAAAAGGCGCGTTCAAAGCCAGACTGTCGCTGACCTGACGCACCTCTTCGCAGGCACGGTGACGCGTAACGCGCTTAATGCCTTAAGGCTCTGCTCTGAACATGATGAAGGAGCTTCTCCAACCAGGCAATGTTGCTCTCAATCGTGTGATAAGCATGATCCCTCATCAGCCACAGAGCATCCATCAAATCCTCACTTACCTCAATCTCCTCTGGTTTCTGCTCGTCAATATAATCGAGTTTTTTTCTTTGTTTCACGATTATATCTTCAATAAGGTATGCGATCTTCTGATTATCCACCTTATCCAGATTAACCAGCGCTGCATAAAGGGACTGAATGGTCGTGAATTTCTGAAATACTTTATAGATGCTCTCTTCAAGTGCTAGCCGCCCTTGATCGGTGATCCCATACATCGTTTTGTCTGGTCTATTCTCACTCTGGATCGTTTCAATCTTCTCGATTAGACCCTTCTTATGCAGCACTTCAAAATTGTAATAGATCGTACCTTCCGTGATTTTGGCCTCGGTCTGATCCAAATGTTTGCCTATTTGCTTTTTAATATCATAGGGATAACAATTCCCTTCACTTAATGCACCAAGAATAAATATTTGAATTGACATGTGACTGCCCCCATTCTGCTCTTACCAAGGGCACAGCTTTTTACAAAATCGCCCGAGCCCTTTTATTTCTTATTTTATACTATAGCGGGCTGTTGTGAAGACTCTTGCAGCGGATTGGTTTGCTTGGCCTGTTTGAAATGTTGAATCGCTGCATTGAGCACGAAAGCGACCAGCCCAACCAGCGCTAATCCAATGGCGTAATGGGCCGTTCTGCCACCACCGAAGAGAATATTGTAATCCAGATGCGTGGAATAGAACATCGGCGTGATCTGACTGACGAATTTGAAATATCCAGGCATCATTTCGAGTGACATGGACGTGCCGTTGGCAATGGACTGGCTAAGCACGAATATCATGTTGATCAGCATACCTCCTTGACCGAGAAGCATGATGAAGATACTTGTAAATTCAATCGACACGAATAATTGCAGACTGTGCACCAGCCACATTTTCAGAAAGACTTCAACTCCATATCCTTGAACCATGAAATAGATGCCTACTCCAACCAGAGGAGCAATCAGGGATATCAGCAGGTTCGCCCCCCGCAGGGCAAAAAAGGCTTTCCATTTTCCCATTTGTGCACGCAGCTGCTGCATTCCGCCCACGCTCTGCATGGCATAGATCATGGCTCCAACGTAGAGCGCCATCGTGATGAACATCGGTGCCATCTGATTTTGCATACCGGCAGGCTGCGGGTTGCTCATGACGATATTGGATGAGACCTTGCCGGTAGTTGATTCCACAATCTGTTTGGATTGATCCGCAGGAACCTGCATTCCGTTCAATACCGCTTCGAAGCTTTGAGCCTGAACCTGTGCGCTGATCTGAGCGGTAATTTCTGCTGCTACACTTTTCATCGAACTGGTAATGGTCGTTGGGTTAGATTCATTAATCAAATATTCCAGCTGCGCTTTGCCGCTCTGTTCAGACAGTTTCTCCGTAAAATCACCAGGTATACGTATCACCATATGAATATCGCGGTCCTCCAGACCCGTCTTCGCCTGTTCCAGCGATTCATCGGTTACGATATTGAACGGGAGCTGCTCTTGCAGCTTCTGAACAAATTCAGTACCGGATTGTTGGTCCTCATTAACGATGGCCACGGTAAGATTCGTTACATTTTTGGGGATCGCGCTATATCCGGACATGAAAACGGTCAGCATCACAATCTGATAGAACACAATCATGAATATACCCGCTTTGACTCCTTTATGCTTCAGCATGCTCTTCACTCTCTACTCCACCTTATTATTATAATTTAAACTACTTGAATTAAAGTACTCTTGTTTGTTATATTTGTCAATGACCCCAACTAAGGAGGTAAGATGAATGAAGAAGAGCACGATTATTTCTCTGTCTGAAATCACGAAATTCCAATCGAAAGAAGAAGAGTTTAGCCCTTATCGTTGGTATCGCCACATGCTCAAACAGGAACCCGTCGTTTACAATGAAGAAACGGATTCCTGGCATGTGTTCAAGTATGACTTGGTCAAAACCGTATTGAATGATCATGAACATTTCTCCAGTGTAAGAGAAAGATCGATTGTGAACGTGGGGTATTCAAATGAAGGAGAAGGTGCGGACAGCGAGCATCATATTCCGGACAAGCTGGATATTCACAACGTCGATCCTCCGGAACACCGCAAGCGAAGATCATTATTAGCAAGTGCATTTACCCCAAGAAGTCTCAAACTGTGGGAACCGCGTATTCAGGCCGCAGCAGACGAGTTAGTCGCGGAATTTTCACAGCTTCCCGAGGTGGATATTGTACAAGCCTACACAAGTATGTTTCCAGTAATCATCATGTCTGATCTGCTTGGCATTCCTTCCAAAGACAGGCTCCTATTTAAGGAATGGGTAGATATTCTCTTCATGCCAACAACAGATGCAACCTTTAGCCGGATCAATGAAATGAAGAAAATAGCGGGTCAGCAATATTTCGAATACCTTTACCCTTTTGTCGTGTCCAAACGCACAAATCTTGCCGAGGACATTATCTCGGACCTGATCCAGGTCGAAGTGGATGGTGAACATTTTACGGATGAGGAAATTGTACGCACCACCATGTTCATTCTGGGTGCAGGAATAGAAACGACAAGCAACCTGTTGGCCAATTCCTTCTATGCGCTGCTCTATGATAAGCCTGGACTGTACACGGAGCTGAGAGATAATCCAGAGCTTGTCGGAAATGCAGTGGAAGAAATGCTGCGGTACCGTTTCCATATCAGTAAAATGGACCGCATGGTCAAAGCGGATAATAACCTGCTTGGAGTTGAGCTCAAAAAAGGAGATGCCATCGTAGCCTGGATGAGTGCAGCCAACATGGATGAGGACATGTTCGAGGATCCTTTCACATTGAATATTCATCGTCCGAACAATAACAAACAGCTCGCTTTTGGCTTCGGCACACACTTCTGCCTGGGTGCACCTCTCGCTAGGCTGGAAGCCAAAATTGTTCTGACGACATTTTTGAGAACCTTTTCAAATATTGAACCCGTCAGCGGGTTCATTCTGGAAGACCACCTGACTCCGTCTGCAGCAGGACAATCTCTGACAAGCCTTCCCATGAGGTTATATAAGTAGTACGATATAGATGAAAAAAAGAAAAAGAGCAGGAAATCTGCTCTTTTTCTGCTGCTTCCCTGCTATTTATACATGCGCGAGCGCAATATCGTCCAAGAAATTGCCTTCTTTTCAGTTTATACTGACAAGAACTTACGAGAAAGAAGGTGCAGCATGAATCGCGAAGTACGAACCGTTGTATTTGACACCGATCTGCAGCTTGAAGCTTATCAATTCCAGGGCATCATGCAGAAATTCCCCAATCACTTTCATGACTATTATGTCATTGGTTTTATTGAGCAGGGCAAGCGACATCTGGTCTGCAATAATCAGGAGTATGTGCTAAATACGGGCGACATGATTATATTTAACCCTCATGACCCCCACGCCTGTGAAGGGATTGACGGAAGAACACTCGATTATCGCTGTATTAATATCCAGCCAGAGGTCATGAGAGAATACACCCGCGAAATTACCGGACAAGATTATCTGCCGCACTTCACAGCACCCGTACTCTATCAACACGAATTGGTCGGCTCTTTGCATGATCTGCATTTGATGATTTTGGAGGAGCAGTCCGATTTTGGCAAAGAAGAGCTGCTGCTTCTGCTGCTGGAACAGCTGCTTCGGGATTATGCAGATGCTGAATCCTCCGTCTCTACTCAAGATGTCACGATCGAAGTCAAGTGTATCTGCGAATACATAGAGTCTCATTACATGGAAAGTATATCGCTGGGTGAGTTAGCTGAGCGAAGTGGAATGAGCAAGTATCATCTGGTACGTCTATTTACTCGCCAAAAAGGCATCTCACCATATCGGTATCTGGAAACGATTCGTATTAATCAGGCCAAACGCTTATTGGAACAAGGAACGCTGCCGCTTGAGGTATCCGCCCAGACGGGATTCAGCGATCAGAGCCATTTTACGAACTTTTTCAAAAAACTAATCGGCTTGACGCCCAAACAATATCACCGAATCTTTAACCATGAATACCATTCCCAACGGCTGCAGGACCGTGTTTCACGATGAGTGAAAATAAACATACGGCTGGTCACCTGCTCGCCTTGCTAACGATTTTGATCTGGGGGACCACTTTTATCTCCACAAAAATTCTGCTCATCGACTTTACACCTGTGGAAATCCTGATGTTTCGTTTTCTGATTGGATATGTGGTGTTGTTCCTGATCTACCCACGCGTGATGCGAATATCAACGATTCGGGATGAGATGCTTTTTATGGCGGCCGGACTGTGCGGGGTCACATTGTATTTTTTGATCGAAAATATCGCGCTTGTTTTCACACTGGCTTCCAACGCAGGTGTCATTGTGTCCATTGCACCCTTCTTCACCGCTGTGCTTGCGCATTTCTTCCTGAAGGATGAGCCGTTATCTCGACATTTTGTCGTCGGTTTTGCTATTGCTTTGACAGGCATTGTGATCATTGCGTTCAATGGGCGTTACAGCCTGCAGCTGAATCCGCTGGGCGATCTGCTTGCTTTTGTGGCTCCTGCGGTCTGGGCAATCTATTCCGTCCTTATGCGTAAAATAGGCGATCTTCGCTATCACACCATTGGCGCAACACGCAAAGTGTTCTTTTACGGGCTTTTGTTCATGCTCCCTGCCTTATTCCTGTTCGAATTCCATTTTGACATGAAGCGGTTAGCCGATCTGTCCAACCTTTCCAATCTTCTTTTTCTCGGGGTAGGCGCTTCTGCGTTGTGCTTTGTAACCTGGAATAGGGCGGTAAGCCTTCTGGGAGCAGTGAAAACCAGTGTTTACATTTATTTGGTGCCTGTAATTACATTGGTAGCCTCTGCACTGCTGCTGGATGAACCTATTACTTGGGTTACCATGCTTGGTGCGGTGTTAACACTCCTGGGTTCCATCATCTCAGAACGAAAAGTTCGGAAGCATGCCCCCGGATCGAAGTTGTCCGAGATCCATTAGGCTCTGGTCGTTTGGAACGCAAAAGAAGGCACTATGCATCCTTTCAGGATTAGTGCCTTCTTAATGTTTGCGTGCGATGACTTACCTTTTGCACAAATGTTATTATCCAGGCTAGGAGTAGTCAGCTAATTCAGTCTGGCAAGCAGCGTACTCAGCTCATGCTTCTCCAGATGCCTCCATTGTCCTCGTTCCAGCTGATCCAGTGTTATATTCATAATACGGATGCGCTCCAGTTTCAGCACTCTATACCCCAAGGCTTTGCACATTCTGCGAATTTGCAGATTAAGCCCCTGTGTCAGTATAATCCGAAAAACATCCTCTCTGTGGCGATATACTTCGCATGGCTTGGTTATTACGTCCAGAATCTCGACTCCTTGGGACATCATTCTTAGGAAATCATCTGTAATCGGTTTATCCACGGTCACCACGTATTCTTTCTCATGATTGTGCTCTGAGCGCATCATTTTGTTAACAATCTCTCCATCGTTCGTAAGCAAAATCAAACCTTCCGAGGCTTTATCCAGCCTGCCAACGGCAAAGATACGTGATGGATAATTCACATACTGTATAATATTCCCCTCGACTTGTTGTGCTGCCGTACAGACGATACCTATTGGTTTGTTGAGAGCCAGGTATACAGGCTTACGATCAACCTGCGGGATTTCCTTGCCATCGATCAGGACGAGATCCTCTGCTTCAACCTCTGCCCCTTTTACACAGACCTCACCATTGATCGTAATCCGCCCGGCTGCAATTAAGCGGTCTGTCTCTCTCCTTGAGCAGAATCCCGTTTCACTTATGTATTTATTAATCCGCATGCTTCACCGCTTCTCATCTGTAATATAGCCATCATCTCATTTATAATGAAAGGAAGCAATGAAGCCTATACGAAGTCTTAGGGTAAGCAACTAACTTTTGAGGAGATGCTCATGGACAAACAATGCATGAGAGTGCTTAAAAAGCTGTACCTTCATACCAACGGCAAGTATGACAGGGAGCGCCAAGTGATGGTGTATCAAACGGATACACTAACTGCTGACGAACAAGACATATTACATACGCACGGCTGGGTTCCTAATAATCTGGAGCTAATTTCGCATGACGAAATTATTCAACAATTAATTGATTTGCAGCAAAATGAACATCTATCCTGGACCACGATCACCAATGCATTTGTGGCGGGTGTTGGCGGAAGTTATCCCCGAGGCATAACTACACTTGGAAGCTACTATATGATGGTTCACATGCAGCACCATGCTTATGAAGAAGCGAAACAATTCCATTGTTGTAAATACTGCGGTTTAAGCCGTAACAGGAATGACGCATGGGATAATTTGTCCTATATTCGCTATGCCGTTCATTTGGGACACGATTACAGTTCAACTAGTTTAGGGGCATATGCTGATTTGACAGAGCTAGTTTCCCTGCTTGAACATCAATCCATTACACCGAGTGAAAAGGACATATACGCCTTCAATCAACTGCTTCATAGTTTGGATCAGGCAGAGAGCGATGAATCTCCGGGAAAATATGAGAAACGGCTCACAGCCGAGAAATTGATCAAAGGACAGGCTGGCATCCGCCGAGGCATATTGAAATCTTTATCCCGCGTGGGTGTTCTGCCGAACCAGATTCTCCCCCTTCATCCTGATCATTGGACCAATATCGAAGAGCTGCTGAATGCCGAATTACTGCTCAGCAATACGAAAGGCCGCTCCGACATGGAGATGCCGTGGGCTGGATGGCAAGGTAAACTCGGCGTGGATTGGGACAAGGCTCGTCAGCTTTTTGGAAGTATGATCCTCCATCATTCCTAGTCGTAAAAAAACAACCCAAACTGCTTCAATTCCATGAATTGAAACCGTTTGGGTTCGCTTGCTGCAATTGTTTTTGAACATGCATTTCTTCGAAAACGTCTACACTGAAATATCCAGACTACTTCCGAGATTCGGATGTGGGGCTGGAACAGATTTTAACATTTCCGTAAGCTGTTGACCTTGTTGTTCTGCCATGTTTTTCGACAATGACATCACCTGCAAACTCGCCGACTGCGCCAGCGACGTTTGACTCATGGCCATTGATAATGCTGCAATATCCATGTTCTGCACTCCTTTATGTATCTAGTAAATGAGGGTACTTAATATATATCGGACAGTGCACAGGAATTGTGTAATCTAACGCACGCTATGATTCTATTCAGGAGGGAGAAATCTCAAGAACATAGGACTAAATCAAGCCATACTTCACAAAACTGTGATACAACCCATCTTCGTCAATGGTTTCGGTAATGTCATCGGCGATGGCTTTCAGACCGGGCTTCGCATTGCCCATGGCAATGCCTATATTGCAAAATTCCAGCATCTCCGCATCATTCATGCCGTCTCCGATGGCCAGTGTGTCCTCCCTAGACATGCCCAGGTGTTCCAGCAGATCCGCAATCGCAATTGCCTTGTGAATGCCAGGAATCATGAGCTCCCCGCTTCCCTCTCCAAAGATAGGTACGGTACATTGGATTACCTCGAATTTGCCCTGAAATTCCTGCTTGATCCGTTCGAACGGAACCACAGCACTTTCCAGAAAACAAACCTTATTGACATCATCCTTATATAAGTCGGCTTCACCGTAGGTCAGACCCGCAATAAAGGGATGTGGCTTCTGTTCCTTTTTCGCTCTGGCTGCCGGATCATTCTCCACATCACCGTATATGCGACGTTCGAGATGGGTTTGAAGATTGCTGCTAGCATAGAGGGCCGAATTGGATTCCAGATAGAAATCAATCTGATGTTCATTGAAAAAATCGACCATATGCCGAACATCTTCAGCCGTTACCTTTTTATGATAGAGAACTTCATCTCCAAACTCCACGTATCCGCCACCTGCACCAATCAGACCGTCGAATCCGACGTCCCAGATGGAATCATAAATTTCCGCCTTCGAACGCCCTGTGCACAAATAAAGCAGATGTCCATTCGCACGTGCCTGTATACAAGCTTGCTGAGCTGAAACAGGTATGTTCCCATCATCATCCACCAGTGTTCCGTCAATATCGATAAAGACTATTTTCTGTGTCCGTGTGTTCATCTGCATCTGCCCCCATTATGTCTCATGCCATGTTGTAACCATCCATTCATGCAAAACACGTATACATTACGAATTACTTCTCCGCAGGCTTATCCATATGCACAATTTGCCACTCATTATGCTCTTCGGTCACGATTGTAAATCCTTGACGCTGCCAGAAATCCACAGCCCCAGGCAAGAAACGGTGGGTGTGTAGGTACAACGTGGTGTACGGCATTTCTCTTACCACACGCTCCAGCTCTTTCACCAAAAGTGAACCAATACCGTATCTGCGATAGGCAGGATCGACATAACATTTTACAATTTCAGCTGCGGATTGGTACGGGTACCGGCCTTCGATCACCTGAATCCGACCATCATATGGCACAATGCCGATGGAGCCTACAATGTCCGCTTCCTCCGTTACGGCTACCAGAAAGACCGCACCTGCTGTCTCCATATAATGTTCTCTAAATTGCATCAGATCCGCAGGTATCTGTTCATGATTCATCATTGGAAATACTTCTCTGCGGACACGCATGGCAAAATCAACAGCTTGCTCAATCTGATGGAGCTGAACCTTCATTACCTTGGGCACTGTTTGGAGCTGTTTTACCATATTTTCATTCCTATCCTGTAAATTAGAGCCTGCTTATTGCAGTTACCCCGAACCCGCTTTCTTAGTGAGTTCGCTCTCTCCCATCATCTTACCTAATTAATTTTCTTCTATCAATCTAGCTGTACTCCTATCCAAAATGATAGAAAGCCCGCGCGATTTGAGAGACTCTGCATACGATAAGACGTGTTACCAAATCAAACTCACAAGGGGGAAAAAGCGATGTGGCTATGGCTGGGTATCTCTGCTGCATTTCTGCTCATGCTGGGACTTGTATATCGTTACGTAGAAGACATCCTAGAAACGCGAAAATTTCATCCCCATGCTCCCAAGCAGCTTATGGTCAAGTTTAAAGACGGCACCACAGCAGATCAAATGCACACTCTGCATAAAAAAGGAAGATGCAAAGTTGCCGAAACTTATGAGGATCTCGGCTGGTATCGGGTCGAATCAAACAGAATCATGCATCGCATGCTAAAGTATTATAAGGATCATGAACTCATTGAACATGTAGAACCCAATTACCTCGCTCAGGCATCCTATACCCCGAATGACCCCTACTTCCCTTATCAGAATAACCTGCAAAAAATTAACGCGCCTGCGGCTTGGGATATTAGCCAAAGCAACAGCTCCATCAAAATAGCCATTATTGATACCGGAGTGCAGCTAAACCACCCCGAGCTTGCAAGCAAGCTCCTTCCTGGTTATGACTATGTTAGCTATGACACCATCCCTGAGGACGGAAACGGACATGGAACACATGTGGCCGGTATTGCGGCTTCGGTCACGAATAATGGAGCTGGCATCGCTGGCGTTGCTCCGCTTGCATCCATCGTACCTATTCGTGTGCTGGATGATAGCGGAATGGGAACCATGGGCAATGTCGGCAACGGGCTGGTCTATGCTGCCAATAACGGTATACAAGTGGTGAATTTGAGTCTGGGCGGACCTGTCGGCGATGCCTTCTTGCAGGCTGCGGTACAGTATGCTTGGGACCGCGGGGCAGTCATTATTGCTGCTGCCGGCAATGACAATACTTCGTATCCAATCGTGCCCGCTTCCTACCCCAATGTGATTGCTGTCGCTTCCACCAATCCTTCCGATCTGAAATCCAATTTTTCCAACTATGGTGCATGGGTTGATATGGCTGCTCCGGGTGACAGCATACTGTCGACTTATCTCGGCAGCTCGTACGCATATATGAGCGGAACATCAATGGCTGCACCACAAGTAGCAGGTGTAGCTGCCTTGCTTGCTGCCCAAGGCAAAACCAATGCCCAGATCCGTGATGCGTTGTGCTTTGCCTCCGATCCTGTATCCGGGTCCGGTGTCTATTGGCAGTATGGCAGGCTAAATGCACAACGGAGTCTGCAAGTCCCATAATTGGTTTTTCTCCTCGATGAACCTATAAAAGTGAATTTCCCTAAGTTCTGTTCAATTGAACAAAACAGGAGCAGAACCGTGTATAACACAGGACTGCTCCTCCCTTTTTCTGAATTTCACTTACTGGACAGCACTTAGAAGTATTGTGCACCTCGAGTAGCAATGACGTCTTTGTACCAGTGGAAGCTTTTCTTTTTCACCCTTCTCAGCGAACCCGTTCCGTCGTTGTTTCGGTCTACATAGATGTAACCATAACGTTTCTTCATTTCTCCTGTACCTGCACTGACCAAATCAATCGGGCCCCAGCTCGTATATCCAATGATCTCGACTCCGTCCTGAATGGCCTCTGCCATCTCGGCAAAATGACGGTCCAGATAGTCAATGCGATAATCATCCTCCACCGTATCATTATCCAGCAATACATCTGTAGCACCAAGACCATTTTCCACAATGAATAATGGCTTGCCGTAGCGATCGTGCAGCTGATTGCAGGTAATTCGCAGACCTTTCGGATCAATGGTCCATCCCCATTCCGATGCATCAAGATAAGGATTTTTCACTGAACCAAATACATTGCCCTCGGTTGAATCCTTCAAAATCTCCGGATCGGTGCTTGTGCAGCGGCTGGCATAATAGCTGAAGCCAATATAGTCCACCGTATTTTGCTTAAGAAGCTCGGCATCTTCTGGCTGCATCTCAATATGAATTCCGTTTTCTCTGAAGAAACGCTTTGTGTAGCCCGGGTATGCCCCCTTGGACTGAACATCAATGAAGAAAAATGACTCGCGATCCTGCTCCATCGCCTTCCATACGTCCTCCGGATTGGATGTGTAGGGATACACCATACCTGCCGCCAGCATACATCCGATCTGTGCGCCGGGAATCATCTCGTGACACGCCTTGACGGCAAGTGCACTGGCTACCAGTTCATGATGGGCCGCCTGATACAAGATCTGCTGCTTGTCCTCTCCCTCTTGCAGGACGATACCTGCACCAATATAAGGTAGATGCAGAAGCATATTGATTTCGTTAAACGTCATCCAGTATTTCACTTTATCCTGATATCGATGGAATAACGTCTTCGCATAGGTCTCAAAAAATCCAATCATCTTGCGGTTCTTCCAGCCGCCATATGTTTGCACGAGGTGTACAGGTACATCAAAATGACAAATGGTAACGACCGGTTCGATGTTATATTTCAACAATTCATCGAAGACATCATCATAGAATTGCAGGCCTGCCTCATTGGGCTCGGCGTCATCCCCGTTCGGGAATATCCGAGACCAGGCGATCGAAAGTCTTAAACATTTGAACCCCATTTCAGCAAATAAAGCAATGTCTTCCTTGTACCGATGATAGAAATCAATGGCTTCATGAGAAGGGTAGAACTCGCCTTCCTTGGGTTCGAACGAGTCCAGGTTCCCCATCGCAATGGGGAACCGCCTAGACCCGGTAGGGATTAGATCGACCGTAGTCAATCCTTTCCCTCCTTCCAGATAGGCACCTTCCAGCTGATTCGCTGCTGTAGCTCCTCCCCAGAGAAAATTCTCCGGGAAGGAAGTTGGCTTTTCAAACATAGTACACTCCTCCTCTTCATCGTAACTGGAATTAACCAAGCACCGTCAGCAATTTGTCTTTTTCGTTCACCGATGCATTCTCTGTGCCCACAACATCCAGGTAATTTGAAGTATTCGTAATAATAATGGGAGTAACCGTCTCATAACCGGCATCCTTGATGGCCTGCAGATCAAACTCCATAATCAAATCTCCAACGTTGACCCGGTCACCATCTTTTACATGAGCGTTGAAATGTTGACCTTTCAGTTGGACCGTATCTTGTCCAATGTGGATCAACATCTCTACACCATCATCCGTCACAAGTCCAATCGCATGCTTTGTGCGGTAAACCGTTTGTACAACACCTGTGATTGGAGATACCACTCGGCCACTTGTTGGTCGAATCGCAATACCTTTACCCATATGCTCACCAGCAAACGTAATGTCGTTAATTTCCTTCAATTGAATAACTTCGCCAGCCATTGGGCTGAAGATTTCGTATTTGCTGTTCGGGTTGGGATCGAGTGCAGGTACTGGTGCAGCTGCCGGAGCTGGTACAGGTGCAGCAGCTTCCTTGAAACCAACTACATACGTAAGAACAAAACCAAGTATGAACGCAACGGCTGTTGCAACAAGTGCCATGTAGAATGTTGAATCAACACCTGTGGCCGGGTTAATGAAGGTCGGATAACCGAATACGCCAAGTCCGCCAAACATGTACATTTTCGAGCCGAAGAATCCCAGTATGGCGCCGCCAATACCACCTGCAATACAGCTCATGATAAACGGTTTTTTCAGTGGAAGGGTCACACCATAGATTGCCGGCTCGGTAACACCGAAGATGCCAGAGATGAAGGCCGGAATACTCAAAGATTTCAGTTTGGCATTTTTAGTTCTCAACATTACGGCAAGTACCGCACCAATCTGAGCAAAGGATGCAGCGAACGACATGGCAACCACCGGATCCGCTCCGGACGTACTGAGGTTCAGAAGCATGACTGGAACCAGACCCCAGTGAAGACCGAACAGTACAAACACCTGCCACAGACCGCCAATGATAAGTCCTGTAAGAAGTGGGCTCAGATCATATATCCCGGTTGCTCCTGCACCGATCAACTGTCCAGCCCAAGTGGATACTGGACCAATCACAAGGAACGTTGCCGGAACGATAACAAGCAGCGTGAAGAATGGAACAAGGAATGTGCTAACCACTTTAGGAATAACATTTTTGAAGAATCTTTCGATTTTCACGGCAAAGAATGTAGCAATGATAATTGGAATAACCGAAGATGAATAGTTCATCAGGATCACAGGAATACCTAGAAATGTAATATGGATCGGTGATTCAAACAACGTACCTGCGAACAATGTGTACAATGGATCTCCTGCAGTCAAACCGGACAGCGTAGGATAAACCAGTGTAGCACCGATGGCCATACCCAGAAACGGTGAGCCGCCAAATTTCTTGATAGCTGTATAACCAAGGAATACCGGGAAGAAGTAGAACAGACAGTCACCCGTTGCATTCAGCAAATGGTACGTTCCGGATGTGTCCGTCAACCAGCCGAAGGATAGAAACATGGCTGTAAACCCTTTGATCATCCCTGTTGCAGCAAGCAAGCCGAGAAGTGGAGTGAAAACTCCCGAGATCATATCGATAAATCGGCTGAACAATCCTACTTTTTTCCCCGATTCTTCCTTCGTCTCTTCAACCTGACCTTCTGTCGGCAAGTTGCCCACCTTCACAATCGCTTTATATACATCCGGCACTTCATTGCCGATGACTACCTGATATTGTCCACCACTCTGCATAACCGTAATAACGCCGGGCAGATTTTTAATCTCTTCTGTTTTAGTGACGCTTTCATTTTTCAGTTTAAAACGTAATCTGGTTACACAGTGGAAAACGCTGTTCACGTTACCAGAACCACCTACACGGGATAGGATGTCTTTGGCCAGTTGATCGTAATTCATAGTTATTCTCCCTCTCTAAGTAGACTCCCCATGCTTGTGAAACAAAGAAAACCTGAACTACTGAACATACACAACGTGCCGGATGATCCGGAAACAAGTCGTGTTATTCAGCAATTCAGGTTTTGCCCTTAATTGGTTGCAACCCTGTAAGGCTGTACACAGCGATATTCAGTTGTTACTTCAACAACTTCATCTTAAAGTAAGTTGCAACCAGTCTACTGACCTGGAGTGATCGGCATTGCCTGATTGAACAGTTACAATCCGATTTTGTATGCGCTTACTTTATGGATTCATAATAATATAACTTCTGGACTTTTGCAAGCGCTTTTTTAGTGGAATATTTTGGATAATCAAACTACTCTGAAGTGGCGTGCACCACGCGTTCAATATGAATTGACAGGTACATCATTTCCTCGTTAGTAAGTTGATACGTGTAGTTATTTTCAATAAATTTTTTGATTTTTTCCGAGCACTTGTGCGCTTCAGGGTACTTCTTCTGGATCAATTCAAACAATTCATCATCATTGTTATTTTTATAGTGCTTCCCTTTGACCAGACGTTGGGCGAAAAATTTCAGATGTGTCACAAATCGGTAATAGTTCAGCGAGTTCTCGTCAAAATCCATTTTGAAATGGTACTTGATGATCGTCAGCACCTCTTGCATCACCTGTGTCATGCTTCGAATATTTGGCATTTCTTCGTTAAGTGCTGCATTTACAAAATGTAATGCCATAAATCCGGCTTCATCTTCCGGTAACAGGACACCAAATTGATCACAAATCATGTTGAGTGCCTCAAGTCCCACTTCGTACTCATCCTTGTACAACTGTTTCGTTTCCCACAGTAGTCCATTTCGTATAGGCAGGTTCTTGCGATATCGCTCAATGGCGAAATGGATATGATCTGTAAGATGGAGATAGATGCTGTCATTCAATTTTTTGCCCAATTTCAGTTTGGCATACGCGATGATCTCTTCGGAAACTTTCATGTATTCCAGCGGTATGCTGGCGATTAATGTTTTGAAGTTTTCCTGGATATCTTCGTTCTGCAAAGTAAAGATCTTGTCAATTTGCTCCTCGGAGACCTGATCACCTGCCCGCTTCTGAAAAGCTATACCTCGGCCAATGACGATGACTTCGCGCCCATCCTGAATGGCAACTACAGCATTATTATTCAGCACCTTCTCGATTTTCACTTTATCCACCCCAATATACAGAAAAAGACAAGCCATACCTTCAACGAGGTCATAGGTCCTGCCCTTTTCAACTTCAATATCTACGATATGTGCGTTCATGGTATTACAATTTTCTACAATGTGCAACAATAAATTTAATCTGGTTCCATCTGTTTTATTTTATTCAGTCTCTCCCTTATGTTCTTGAAGCATTTGCATTAATTCCTCTCGAATGAATAATATACGCCCAACATATGAAGAGCAATACTCATCCATTTTCCGCTCTTAGATCGCCAGTATTCCATACCATTCATGGTTAATGAGAGAAAGTTGAATGAATTACCGACCCGAGGAGAAACGATCACTTTTTTGCATTAAATTGCAGGACGAAGCAAACTTGCAATCCTAGTTTTTCTTATTTCTATTTTCCTTCTCCAGCTCAGCTACAATCCTCTTGTTGATCACACGAATCTCATCAGAAGTAAGTTGATCCTGTTGACTCAACTCTTTCTCGAATTCGTATTCTTCTGCTTCCTTGTTGTTCATGAGCCCCAGATGCTTCTTGATCGTACGGATATCTTCACGAATATATAACGTATTTCGATAATTATCCACCACAAGTCCGAGAATAACACCAATGACGATGACAGTGCCGTACGGAACCAAAAGACTTACAATGGCTCCTGCAATCATCAAGATGAGTACAAACAATATGATTCAACTCCTTAGACTTTGCAAATATTAGTACAATCGCTTCTCATACAATTCTTGCAAAAAACGGACGACATCGTCCTCCGTAACACCTAATTTGCTAGCATGCGCAGCGATAATACGTGCTGTTTAGGATGATTTTTCCTTGGCAAGCCAGTTCTCAGGTTCCCATGTGTGCGAGTTTAAAGGCTTGCGGATCGCTGATTATAGTTCAAATCTTTTCTTGATGGCTTCTGCCACCTCTTCAGGACTTTTATGGGTGTTATTAATTCGTATATAGTGCTCATGTGTAAATTCTCCCGGGACTGAATTCAGTTGGTGCTTGTTCATGCTATCTAGCAAATCCTGTTCAGACCATTCTACGTTTCGCTTCGTTGCCTTATGCAGCAGCCGGTGAGGACTCCGGTTACGTTTCAATCGCTCCGGCAGATCTGCCTCCAATTCGACATAACACACCTGTCCGCCATGAGCAGTGAACAGTTCACTGATTTTACGGATATATTCTGCATCCTCTTGGGAATCAAACGCCCACACATATGTAAAGATCAAGCCGGGAAGATTACTCTTCGCCACTTCTTCAAAAATTTCCTGACGAAACAGGCTCACCAGTCGTTTCCCTTGAGGTGTACCATAACTGAAATAGGGAGATACCAATTCAATGGTCATGTGATTATGAAACAACTTCAGATCCGTGATCTTCTCCAGTTCCTGGCCGACGGTCATCTTCCCGACCGCTTGTGGACTCCTCCTTTGGATATAAATTACTTGAATTTTCTGGGCATTCATCCATAATACCTCTTTAAAAGCAAATAAAAAAGAGATTCGAGTTCCCCTTTTTTTCATCAGGAGCATTAGAATCTCTTAATTCATATTCATAAATATAATATTCAAATTTAGCGCCCAATCAACGCCCAGCCCCATTTCATTCGCCGTAATCCAATCGCTACTACCCAAGAGAGCAGCAGGGCAACGACGTATGACAATAGTATGCCAAGACTAAAATGCCGGGCCAGTTCCACCGAGAACTCCCGTCTCCAGAATAACAATACTAATGGGTGCATCAAGAATACGCCGAAGGCGACTGTACCCAGTGAGTCGAAGAGACGATGAATCCGATGTGCTCGATCCCGCTTTCTTGCCGCTATTCGTTCACATCCCATCAGCAATAACAAACATGCAGAAAGTGTAAACAAATTCCGGAACAAAAACAGCAAGGTATACTGCATGATTGGGATTGCAGTTAAGGATGTTTTTATGTAGACACTGCCATATATAAATATAAAAGCTCCGCTTAAAAAGGCCAAAATTAAAACATAGCGGTATGAACGCAGTTTCTCCAGAGAAACGTTATAGTTCAGGCCAATCCACGCGCCAAACCCAATAACGATCAGGTAACTCGGCAGTAGACTTCCCATTCGTTCGAAGTGAAACTGAAGATGCATCACATAAAAGACAGCCTGAGCTGCAATGAAGAACAACGGCAGATAACGCTTAAATAAACGAAACCGGGTTAGTGATAATAGTAACGGAAATACTACATAAAACTGAAGAATAATAAGAAAAAAGTATAAGTGCGTATGGGCCGTTCCTGTGAGCAATTGTTTAAGAAAAATCGTAAAATGAGACATTGGATCATGACGTGCCAGCAGCTGTTTGACCCCAAAATAAATGAATGACCACATCACATAAGGCACAAACACATAGAGCAGACGCTTTTTATAAAATCCGAACATCCAACCCGTTTCCTTCACCCTGGCACTATAATTGTAGAATAAAACAAGCGAGGACAAAAACAGAAACGCAGGCACCGCAAATTGCAGTATACTGTTCCAGAAAAAATAAAAATCATAGCCCTCTGAATGAGTGGGATAATGTGTAACTGCTGTGGATGTTGCATGGATCGCAACCACCGCCATGATGGCCATAGCCCGAAACAGATCCAGATATTCAATTCGCCGGGGCCGATTAACCGGTTGATTCATGATAAAACCTCACTTATGACTGATATGGGATGATAGTTTCCGGCCGCAATCCAGATTCTACACTTCATTGTAATCAGCCTTAGAGGGTTATACAATCGATATCCATATTATTTTCGTCAATTCACACCCGTATTCAACATTATTCGACATTATTAATCCAGAATCGCTCCACTACGTTACCATCTGGCTCAACATAATGTTGATCCTGCACTCCCCCATTACGAAGAATAACTTTTTTGGAAGCGATATTGTGGGCGTCACACACAACCAGCACTTTGGTAATTCCAAGCTCCCGTGCCTTAACGAGGCTCAGCTCAAGGATCTGTGAACCATAATGGTTCTGACGCTCATCTGGACGAATTCCATAGCCGATATGTCCACCACTGTTCAACAATTTTTCTGTAAGCTCATGCCTGATATTTACGGCCCCAACCATCTTTCCGGTCTCTGTTACAAGCCAGTATGTACTATCCTTGACCCACCCTTCCGGAATGTCGATTCCTTGTTCATTCCGATGAAGAGAGGCTACCATTCCTTCAAAATCACTTGGATCTTTTGCAATAACCCAAGGTACCATCAATTCTCCACTTTGGAGCCAATCCTGATAAAATGCCATGTATGCTTCTTGATAAACAATTGATGGTTTAACGAGTCTGACTTGTTCTTTTGTCATACGAAGTACACTCTCCTTTCCCTAATACTACAACTACATTATATAAAAATGAAGAAGGACCTGCGTTAATGCAGATCCTTTTTTCAATGTGCTTATATTCCTCTATCTATATTACTTTATGATTACGGGCACCGATTCCTCCACACACTTGTATGTGAAATGGTAACTTCCCGATCCCAAATCAATCTTCACGTGAGATTCTTTCGTTTGAACACCCTGAAGATGCGGCACCTTGTGCAAAGGAAGACCATCCTCCATAACTGTCTGCAGGCTTGCACCCGGCAAAACAACGGTACCCGTTACATTTGCGGGAATGGTTACGTGCACTTCCATCTCATTCTGTTCCCGGCGATGCCAGCTTGAACCCACACGTCCATACATCGTATCAAGACTTGCTTCCACCCAATCCAGACCCGGACCAGGCTGCGGCTCAATATGCACAACACGGAAGCCCGGAGATTTCTCATCGGAACGGATGCCTGCAACATAGCGGTATAGCCACTCTCCAATGGCACCGTACGCATAATGGTTGAATGAATTCATATCTGCACTCCATAGGCTTCCATCTTCTTTTATCCCGTCCCAATGTTCCCAGACAGTCGTCGCCCCTTTCGTCACCTGATACAGCCAGGACGGGTAGTCTTCCTGAAAGAGCAGCGTATAAGCCAGATCATGATGACCCGTTTCGCTAAGTACCGGATTCAGGTATGGGGTACCCACAAAACCGGTTGTCAGATGATTCCCTGCATCTGCAATCAGTTTCCCCAGTTGGTCTATAGCCCGCTGTCTTGCCTTAGCATCCAGTAATTCAAAATGCAGGGCAAGAACATGGGCTGTTTGTGTAGGAACCGCCAATTTCCCCGCTGGCGTAACAAATTCCTCACGGAATGCCGTTACAATATGTTCATGCAATTTTGCATAGTATGCTTCATCCTCGCCCTGCCCAAGAACTGCGGCCGTCTTTCTCACGAGTGAGACCGAATAGGCATAGAACGCCGTTGCCACAAAATCCTTGTCCGTCGCACCAATGTAGCTGTCCGGCTTGGAATCAAGTCCGAGCCAATCCCCAAAGTGAAATCCCGTGTTCCATAAGTATGGATTGTTACCTTGCTGATAAATATAACGAACCCAACGTTTCATGCTGTCATATTGCTCGGCAAGCAGTCTGATGTCCCCATACATCTCGTAAATGGTCCAGGGACAGATAACCGCTGCATCGCCCCAAGCAGCCGAGGAATGACTGGTGTCTCCCCAGCCCTCTGAAGTTGAACTTCTTAGATCCGGAACGAAAAAGGGAATACCGCCGTCCTCGCCCTGATCTGCCTGAAGATCCCGCAGCCATTTCGTGAAGAAGGGGCCCGTGTTCATTAGATATGAAGCTGTCCGAATAAACATCTGGGCGTCGCCGGTCCAACCAAGACGTTCATCCCGCTGTGGACAGTCTGTCGGTACGTCAAGAAAATTCCCCTTTTGTCCCCAGAGTATGTTGTGATGAAGCTGGTTTACAAGCGGGCTGGAGCATTGGAAATCACTTGTTCGCTCCATATCGGAGTGCAGCACGACTCCCCTAAAGTCATCTAGATTTATGGATTCCGCGAAGCCGATGAGCTTAACATAACGGAATCCCTGAAATGTGAAATGGGGTTCATATGACTCAACCCCCTCACCTTTTAAGATATATTGAACAGACTGCGCTGCTCCGCGCAGATTCTCGGTATAAAAGTTACCCTCATGATCCAAAATCTCAGCGTGTCTTAACTCAACGGTATGCCCTTGTTTACCTTCGATGTTGAATTTCACCCATCCCACCATATTTTGCCCCATGTCCAGCACGCGATCTCCCTGTGGGGTTGTGATTAAGGCGATAGGCTCAAGCTCCTGCACCTTGGTAACAGGTACATTCTCCTGAGCAACGATAATCTCCTTGGTATATTCCAGTACATCCACAGGTGACCAACGGGTGGAAGCGTTATCTGTCCAATCTGTCTCCAAGCGTGCATCATATGTCTCCCCCATGTAGATATCCGACATACGGATGGCACTGCTCGCCGTCTTCCAGTCTCCATTAGACAGAATGCTTTCTACCGTTCCATCCACGTAGTGAATATGGAGTTCCAGCAGTAAAGCTGCTTGATCTCCGAATATCCTCTTTTCTTTATTCCATCCCAAATGACCTTTATACCAACCGTCACCAAGGTATGCACCCAGAATATTCCCACCTGCTTGCAGAAGATCAGTGATATCATACACCTGGTATTGCAACCGCTTACCATAACTGGTCCATCCAGGCGTGAAATAATCCTGACCCACTCTCTTGTTATTCAGGTGCAATTCATAGAGTCCAAGAGCTGTTACATAAATTCTTGCACGTGTTACCTCTTGTTTCAGTTCAAACGTCGTACGTAGGCGAGGACATGCCGTATCATGTTCATCTTCGGGTCTGGACGTAATCCAATCAGCCTGCCAAGCATTCTTGCTGTCCATCATTCCCATTTCGAAGAATGCTGCTGCTGACCAGGCAGATTGCTCTTCATCAGCGTCCCAGACACGTATACGATAATAATACCGGGTTCGTGCCTGAGGCTCCCAACCAGCCAGTTCCACATGGATGGACTGATCGGAGATGACTTTTCCGGAATCCCACACGGTCTGTTCATGGCCATCCGTTAGAGATAATTGAATTTGATAGGCAGATTGAACGCAGTTTCGCTGGTCCGACTGCAATTGCCAGCTTAATCTGGGTGATTCGACATCCAGACCAATCGGATTTACTTTATACTCGCAACGAAGATGATTGATGGTCAACATAGGATAAACATTCCTTTCCATCGTGGTTTCCAACACAGGCTTACGCTATAATTATACTAATCCCAATCAAGGAAATACCCGGTAATGAGGACTGTTTAACCCGGTAATTCGGCCATAACCTTAAGGAGGTGAAGACATGAACTCATCTGTGCACCTGTTAAAAAGTGAACTCTTCTTCAACTCCGAACTGCAGCTATTTGTGAATAGATGTACCGAAGACTTCAACCTGCCTTTCCATGCCCATGATTTCTTGGAATACAGTTATGTTGCGGAAGGCGCGGGTTTCCATCACATTGATCAGGACATTGTCCCGGTTCAAAAAGGCATGCTGTTTGTCATCCCGGTCGGCGTTCCCCATGTATTTCGTCCATCATCCTCCAATGTCTCTGAGCATCCGCTTATCATATATAACTGTTTGTTCCATACAGAGCTGATACATAAACTGTCCCTCACCATTCAGGAAGAGGACATTCGAAGTCACCTGATCGATTTGGCCAACAATGAGGTCTCTTATATATCCATTGGTGATCGGAATCGTCAGATTGAAGAATTGATGGTGAAGCTCTACCATGAAACCTCCATTGCGGGAATCGGTTCTTCCAGTATGTTGTTCACACTCGTTTGCCAGCTTATCGTAATGACCTACAGACAGCTGCATCAGAAAAAGCACGGTGAACAAGGGCCCTCTTCCGATTTTGAATACATCCTTCAATATCTGGATCAGCATCTCGGCATGCGCATTCGCATGAGTGATCTATCTCAACAATCAGGTTGGAGCGAAAAGCAAATTGGCCGCATGTTCCTGACATATACGGGACAGACGTTCAGCTCTTACCTCCAGCACCTGCGCATACAAAAAAGCCGTGAACTCCTGAAGAGCTCACAGCATAAAGTTAGCCTCATCGCCGAGCTTGTTGGCTACCGGGATGTAGACACATTCTACAACGTTTTCAAACGAATTACCGGGGAAACGCCGCTGACATATCGCAAAAAATCCAGAACCTGACGTCCTGGACCTTCCTTTTGCTACTTTGACTAGCCACTTGCAGTCTCAAACAAGTCATCTATGTACGCCTTAGCACCTTTCCAACTGGACATCAAGGGAAACGGATACTGTTCCCGCTCACTCCCATTCCACGGATGAGGGATACAAATGACTTTCTTTCCCGCGTTCCAAGCCGGAATCAAATTATGTGCTCCGTCATCAATTAACAAGTCAAAGTTAATCAAATTTTTTCGTTTGCATGTGATAAACTGCTCCGCCGTGATAAAGGGCATATGGCGCTGAAGCCAGTTCCACTTTTCCACCACGGTCTTCGGATCTGCTGCCGTCACAATAATAACGTCATAAGCTTCATTTAGCTTCTTCATTTCATCTACAACGTACTCGTCGTACAGCTCCAATTCCTCAAATAGTCCGGGCCGACCATAAAAAACTTCATGAGTGCTCTCCGGATGACGCAAGTGAGACGTATCCCAATGAGTCATATCCTCATAACGCAGCGGATGGGTCGGGAAATTGATGTTGTTGTGATAAATGGCTCGCCGGACCAGATGACAGATTGTATCATCCATGTCTACCGCAATGATTGGTTTTTTCATTTTATCCCTCCCCAGTACGAACACAGTATATCACCCCGGGTGTCATGAAGCTATTCTTTTTACCAGCTCCCTTTGGACAAAAAAAGGCGCCCCTGCGCCGCTCATCTGCTGCGCCTGGGGCTGCCATTTTGAATTAAGCCAAATCTTCACCGTTGGAAGCAATGACTTTTTGATACCAGCCAAAGCTTTTTTTCTTATAACGGTTCAATGTACCTTGTCCGTTATCGTCCTGATCGACGTAGATTACGCCATAACGCTTGGACATCTCGGAGGTGGAGGCACTGATGATGTCAATCGCTCCCCAGTTGGTGTAACCCATGAGGTCCACACCATCCATAACGGCTTCCTTCATTTGCGTAATATGTTTTCTTAGGTAATCAATCCGGTAATCATCGTTAATGGAACCGTCAGCCTCAACTGTATCCTTGGCACCTAGTCCGTTCTCCACGACGAATAGCGGTAATTGATAACGATCATACAGCTCTTTGAGCACTACGCGAAGACCGATCGGGTCAAGCTGCCAGCCCCATTCTGTACGTTCCAGATTCGGGTTTTTAATGGTGCTGTACAGATTGCCTCCAGTTACCCCATACTCCTCCGGATTTACAGCAGACACCAAGGATGTGTAGTAGCTGAACGAGATGAAATCGACCGTGTGCTTTTTCAACAGTTCTTCATCGCCTGGTTCCATGACAATGGAGATTCCATGCTCAGCCCAGTAACGTGCCATGAAGGTTGGGTAACTTCCGCGAACCTGCACATCGGTATGCAGCAGATTCAGTTGGTTATCAATCTGTGCCTGCAGCACATCTTCCGGTTTCGAAGTAGCCGGATAGTGAATCATGCGAGCAAGCATGCAGCCAATCCGGAACTCCGGATTAATCTGACGGGCTTTTTCCGTAACCAGACTGCTGGCCACGAATTGATGATGAAGCGCCTGATACGAAGCCTGCATCACGTTGTCCACACGGTCTTCGATAATGCCTCCACCTGTGAACGGCTCAATGATGGTGGTGTTGATTTCGTTAAACGTCAGCCAATATTTAACCTTGTCTTTATAACGGGTCATTACCGTTTCGGCATATCTCAGAAAATGACCAATGACTTCCCGGCCAGCCCAGCCGTTATACTTCAGTACCAGTGCCATTGGCATTTCATAATGAGAAAGTGTTACGAGTGGCTCAATGTTGTGCTTGCGCAGTTCATCGAATACTTCGTCATAGAACCGCAGTCCTTCTTCATTAGGTTCTGCATCATAACCATTTGGGAAAATACGAGGCCAGTTGATCGATAGACGAAATGTTTTGAAGCCAAGCTCCGCGAATAGCGCGATATCCTCTTTGAATCGATGATAAAAATCAATGCCATAGCGTTTCGGATAACCCTCCGCACTATGGTGGGACATTGCTTTCTCAACGGTTGCAGTCGTCACATGCATGAGCTCTCTTAGATTGGTGTAGTCTTTTTTCTCAAAATAAGGAACCATGTCCGCTGTGGACCAGCCTTTGCCACCTGCATCGAATCCACCTTCAGCCTGATTGGCGGCAATGGCGCCGCCCCACAGAAAACCTTCGGGAAATCCTTGACGATTAATCATGCGTCTCTCTCCTCTTCTCGTTGATTAAGATTAAATTTGGGCTTTCAATACCTCTTGTCCTATCGTGATTTCACCCAAGTTCACTGGCTGAATGTCTTTATAATCCGCCGTGTTAGTAACCACCATTGCTGTTGTAATGTCATATTCTTTCGCAATTTGATCGAGTTCGAAGGAAAGCAGCTTGTCTCCGGCCTGTATGCGAGTTCCGGCTTCAACATGGGATTCAAAATATTGTCCGCGCAATTTGACTGTATTGATTCCCACGTGGATCAGGAGTTCCATGCCGTCATCACTGCGGACAACGATCGCATGTTTTGTTTTGAACACATTCATAACCGTTCCTGTTACAGGAGATATGAGCTCGCCCACGCTTGGAACAAACGCAACACCTTTACCCATTAATTCATCGCCAAACGTTGGATCATTGACTTCTTTCAGCGGAATTGCTTTTCCTGTCATCGGAGCTACAGCTGTCGCATCACTAGTTGGCGTTGGTGCACCCATATCATCCACATTCACCGGTGCTGCCTCATTGGAAGGCGCTGCTGCTGGCGCAGAAGAAGCACCAGGGGAAAATTGAGCGAGCGCTTCTGCGTCTCCTTCTTCTTCCTTAATTCCGAATACTGTGGACATAATCGCACCTACCACGAAAGCAAGAATCATACCAATCAGGGAATACCAGAACGTTTGTCCAATCAGGGAAGGCAGTCCAGGAAGTCCGCCATTACCCGCAAGTACATAAGCTTTGGCTCCGAAGGCCAGTGCGAATCCGCCACCTACAGCACTACCGATCATGGCGGCAGCAAATGGCTTTTTGTATTTCATGTTTACCCCGTACATTGCCGGTTCAGTTACACCCATGAGGGCTGTAAAGCTGGTCGATAATGCAACGGTTTTGAGCTTTTTGTCTTTTGCCCGGAAAAATACACCGAGCGTTGCTCCGGCTTGACCCATATTTGAGATATACGTCAGAGGCAAGAATTTATCAAAGCCAAGTGTAGCAATGTTGCTCAGGATAATCGGAACAAGTGCATAGTGCATACCTGTCATAATTATCAGCGCCATTGCACCGCCAAGCACGATACCTGCAATCAATCCGCCTTCATTCAGCAGCCAGTTAATCCCGCCAGACAATCCATTACCTACAAATGTACCCAATGGACCGATCGCGATCAGCGTAACCGGAACCATAACAAGCAAAGTAATCAACGGAACAAGCAGCAGCTTCAAAGCGGCGGGAATTACGCGATCAACCCATTTCTCCACATAGGACATGAGCCATACAGCCAGCAAGATTGGTATAACCGATGATGCATAGCTTACTGCCGTTACCGGAATGCCGATAAAAGCAACGGATTCACCGCTGGAGAGCAGTGTGCTCATATCCGGATACATTAACGCCGTACCTAATGCAATCGCAACAAACGGATTACTGCCGAACTTGCGGGCCGCACTGACTGCAATCAGCAGTGGCAGGTAATGGAAGACGCCATCCCCGATGGCTGAGAGAATGCGATAGGTGTCCGTACCCGCCGACATCCAGCCGAGAGATACAAACAGGGCAAGCAAACCTTTGAGCATACCTGCAGCGGTGATTGCTGGCAGCATGGGTGCAAATACACCTGCAATCGTTTCAAATATTTTAAGAATTACATTTTTCTTGTTGTCCGATTTGGTCTCTTTCTTTTCCGAGCTCTGCTGCAGTGCCGGATGTTCTTTGACCATCGCATCAAACACTTTAGGTACATCATTACCAATAATGACCTGGAACTGGTCACCGGAGATGTTGGTCCCCATGACCTTGTCCAGCTTCTTGAGTGTACCGTTATCGACTTTATCATTGTCTTTCAATTCAAAGCGAAGACGTGTAATACAGTGGTACACCGAATTGATGTTGTTTGTTCCCCCAACGGCTTTGATAATTTCCTGTGCCGTTTCCTGATGATTCATGATGTTTTCCTCCTCCTATTTGCAATAAAAAATACCCGAACGAATACGACACGTCATGTGCGTGTCATTTCATTCGGGTATTGCCTGATTGAACAGTAACAAGCCCATGGGATATTTAATTTAAATCTAATTCTCTCGCTTGGTTTTCATTAACCGCTCCAGATGGAGCGTGAGATATAACTGTTCCGAGTGTGTCATGTCGTATTGATAGTTCTTATGGATAAACGTTTCGATCTTGCCGATACACTTGAAGGTTTCCGGATAGTTTTTCCGAACCACCTCGTATAAATACTCCTCTGCATCATCATGCGTTGAATGCGTGATGACTCTCTGGCAGAAGTACTTCAAATGTGTAATGAAACGGAAATAGTTAACGCTATCTTCATCCAGTTCGACATTGAAGTGATATTTGATAATGTTCATGATTTCCTGAAGCAGCTGCATGAGATGAGTCACATCATTCATGGAATCATTGACTTCCGCATTAATGAAATGCAGTGCAATATTGCAAACCTCATCCTTGGGAAAATCAATATCCAGTCTTTCCTTTAATAGCGTGAGCGCTTCTCGGGCAACATCGTACTCCGCCTTATAAAAGTGCTGCACTTCCCAGGAAAGCGGATTCCTTGTAATCATGCCCTTTTCCATACGCTGGACAGCAAAATGAATGTGATCCGACAACGAGACATAGATCCCGTCACTGATCGTTTTATTCAGTTGAGTACGAGCCAGCGTTACGATATCATCCGTTGCCTGCAGAATTTCAATCGGCACTTCAGTGACGATGGACTTGAATTTCTCATAGATCGATGCATCCTGAAGACGGAACACTTTCTCTATCCGTTCCTCATCAATCTCATCACCGACTTTGAACTTAAACCCGATACCCCGGCCGAGGATCAGCAGTTCCTGATTTTTGTCATCCACGGTACTGACAATATTGTTATTAAATATCTGTTTAATAATCATTTTGGACCACCCGTTTTTTTTGAGGATTAAAAAAGGGCAAAACCAAAATAGAAATAATAAATCATTTCCATAGTGGTTTTGCCCGCATTACCGGTAACAAGCCTCGGGTATAATTTATCACAACCTGAAAACGGTGTCAACCAAAAATGCTACCACTGTCTTATTTACATCGGTTTATTACATAGAAAAATCCTTTTTATTAGGGCTTTAATCTTAGCAATGTACTTTCTAACAGGTATTTCACATGTTTACCCCTATAAAGTATTGCCATCGAACAGTGGTGTGAAACCATATTAATGTATACTGGTTATTCTAATTCATTCGGGTTAAATGGTTTTGGTTGGCTTAAAGCAAAAACACTTCCATATAAAAAGACCCTTCATTTGAAGGGCCTTTTACTATTATTGTTGGAAGGTCACATGAATCTGAACAATTTCAGAGCGACTGCTCGTGCGAATTGGCGGTCCCCAGAAGCCATAACCTGAGGTCACAATGGAATGCATTGAACCTTTTTGCAAGTACCCCCAATCGTTCTCGTAGATCGCCTGTGTGATAAATTGAGCTGGTGCAATCTGACCACGGTGGGTGTGACCGGACACTACCAGATCCACCTGATTCTGCTCCGCAATATCCAGATCATATGGCTGATGATCCATCATCAGCACAGGCTTGCTGAGGTCGGTATCCTGCATGAACGTTGCTACTTCGGCACGATCATCTTCCGTTCCGTCTTTCCGTCCAATCAAGGTGATTTTGTCGTCCAATATGATCTTATCATCATAAAGAACCTGCATTTTGCTCTTCTCCAGCGCAGCAATCAGATCTTCAATCGGGCCGTCGAACTTGTCATGATTACCTAATGAAGCGTAGACTCCGTAATGAGCCTGAATACCACTGATAATATCTGCGATGCCACTGCTCAGGTACATGTCCAGATTGTCATCGATAATATCACCAGGATAGAGAACCAGATCAGGCTTCAAAGCGTTAATTTCCTCCACCATGCGCTTGGCATGTGCCGGGCCTGATAGAAGACCAAAATGCATGTCTGCAGCCATAACAATGTTGAGACTGTCGATCCCTTCCACCTTTTTATCAATCTGAATGCTGTACTCTCTCACGACCGGACTGTACGCATTGTAGATCCCGTATGCCATCGTAGAGAGAAGTAACACCAAAGTAACTACACCCGCCCACTTCTGCGTGTGATGTCTGGGAATCCGCGTTAATCGGAGCAACCACAATGTTAAATGAATCACTGGCAAGATCAGCAGCAGCAGCGAAAAAATCGCAAGCCAGTAAGAACCAATCACACTTAAGAAGGATATACTTCCAAACAGCCGGGCCAGAATGAATGAAACTGCAAGAAATACAAGGGCCACAATATAGAACCATCGAAATCTGGCTGACACGACGGGCTTCATCCAGCTCCAGCCGCTCCAGCCTATGTAGAACACCAATAAACCGTATACCACCAAAAACAAAATGCCTGCCAATACAAACATGCTCCGGTTAACCTCCACGTCAGTAAGTTGATTGCTGAATTTACAGCTAACAAACGATAGCTAGTAGTCTGTCTGAACCAGTATAACGCAGTATGCAGGGTCGAGGCATCACCTTCACCAGCATAGATACGTACATTTTATTACAATTTGGGGATACTTAAATTCCAACCACTTGCACTCAATAATATGGAGTAGTATGGTACTTAGTTAAAATAAAAAAACATGCCTGCATTCGCCTAGAATATAACACTTCTAAGCGATGCAAGCATGCTTGCTTGTTCTAATCAGTACATTGAATCAGCAGATCTTACTCGTTTGTATCCATCCATTGGAAGTGGAATGAACCTTCTTTGTCCACACGTTTGAAGGTGTGAGCACCGAAGTAATCACGCTGCGCTTGCAGCAGGTTTGCAGGCAAACGTTCTGTACGGTAGCTGTCGTAGTAGGACAGTGCGCTGGAGAAACCAGGTACCGGAATACCTTGTTTTACAGCAGCTGCTACCACTTCACGCCACGCATCCTGATAGGATTCAACGATGTTTTGGAAATATGGGTCCAGAAGCAGGTTTTTGAGTTCTGCATCCTTGTCATATGCTTCTTTGATGTTTTGCAGGAACTGTGAACGGATAATGCAGCCGCCGCGGAAGATCATGGCGATGTTACCGTATTTCAGATCCCAGCCATACTCGTCGGAAGCCGCACGCATTTGGGCAAAGCCTTGTGCATAGGATACGATTTTACTTGCGAACAATGCTTTGCGTACACTCTCGATGAACGCTTTTTT